>CAYNPL010000065.1:0-1528 GCA_964399135.1 uncultured Gaiellales bacterium | reverse complement strand
GGCTACGGTCCGACGGGCGAGCGCATCTGGCGCAGAGATGCTGGAGGGCAGATCTACTTTGTTACTGACGGGTCCAACTTGGTGGCCGAACTGGACGCGAACTTGCGGCCGATCACCTCATACCTGCACGGACCCGGTCTGGATCGGCCGCTGATGATGTCAAAGGACGGCTCGGACTATTTCTACATCGTGCGCGAGCTTGGTTCCGTGGCCGCGCTCGTGGATGCCGGAGGAGTCAGTCATGCTGCTTACGACACGGACGCATTCGGAGCGCTCCGGAGCGAGCCAGGCAACCTGCCTAACCGCTTTATCTTCACGAGCCGCGAGTATGAGCCCGAGCTCGGCCTGTACTACTTCCGGGCCCGTTACTATGATCCTGACCTGGGACGGTTCCTCACCGAAGACCCGATGCGCGTGGCGAGACGCGATCCGTCCGACCTGAACCCGTACGTCTACGCGGCCAACAAGCCGACCCGGCACCGCGATCCCCTTGGGCTCGACATTTGGAGCGCGCTCCTCAAGTCTCCCGAACAGCTTGAGATGGAGCTACTCGGCAACCGGGCCGGCAGTCCTTCGCCCCCAATATCCGCTCCATTGCCCGCAACCCCTTCACCTCCGCCGGCGCCATCTTGGGAAGCGTGGCCGCCGCCCGGGGTAAATCCCCCCCCAGAGTGGAACCATCTTTACAAGGGGCTTGCGCGGGAGGGAGTTCCTCCACAGCAGACCCACGACCTGCTCATGCAGGAACTGGGGCGCATCAATCGCCAAACCGAGCTTCTTACAGGCGCTCCGCCGGCAAATCCCTCGTCTCCCAAGAACCTGGGGCGCGCCGCAGCGCTTGTGTCGATGCGGGCCGCAGCGGCTAGGGTCGATCAGGGCGTGGGGGCCCACCGGAGCCTCGACCCAGCCGCGATGGTCCGGGACGTCCAGGCTGGGATTGCAAAGGACCTGCAAACTATGGAGGCGAACTGGCCGGCCGGTGCAGCGGCACCGGCGGGCAGTAGCGGAGGATCGAGCCAGAACCTCCCCGTGCCTTACCGCCCGCAGCCTCCGGCGGATCAGGAGCAGGCGGGTCCGCCGGCTACCACGGGTCGCGGCGGCGATCCCACGCGCTCGACGCCCGGCGAGGTTGCGCCCGCAAGCCAGAAGCCGGCTGCTCAGAGGCCACCGGGCACCGCAACCCCTCCCGCCTCCGAGCCCGGTTTCTTCTCGAAGGATGTCTCGGCAAGAAGAGTCGGCACCACCGTAGGGAGTGCTCTTGCGGTGGTGAGTATCGTATCGATCCACATGGCCTGTCTTGACGCGGGCGGCTCGCAGAGCTACTGCGCCGGCCAGACGGCCAAGTTGATTGCCCAGGGAGCCGTTGTGGGCATGACGATGGCCGCCGCAGCGGCAGGTGTGCTCATGTGTGTGGGCGCAGTGTCCGCGTCCGCGGCGGCCGTGCTGGCGGCCGCGCTGGCGGGAGCCGGTCTGCTGGCCGGCACCTACGGAGCCTACCAAGCAACCCAGACATGGGCCAACGCGCCAG
>CAYNPL010000064.1:0-1553 GCA_964399135.1 uncultured Gaiellales bacterium | reverse complement strand
GCCACCTTGGCGGTATATCCGGAGAGAAAATGGTACATGGCCTGCTCCGGACTCAAGCGGGCGATGGGGGGGAGGACGCCGAAGGCGTCGCACGTGAGGAAGAAGATGTGGGAGGGGTGCCCGGCCGTCCCGGGGATCACCGCGCCGGGGATGAAGCTGGCCGGATAGGCCGCCCGCGTATTCTCGGTCAACGCCCCGTCATCGAAATTCAGGAGCCGCGTGTCGGTGTCGATGGAGACATTCTCGAGGACGGCGCCGAAACGGATGGCGTTCCAGATCTGCGGCTCGTATTCGCGGGAGAGCCGGATGCACTTGGCGTAGCAGCCCCCCTCGAAATTGAAGACGCCCGTGTCGCTCCAGCCGTGCTCGTCGTCGCCGATGAGGCGCCGGTCCGGATCCGCCGAGAGGGTGGTCTTGCCCGTTCCCGACAGGCCGAAGAAGAGCGCCACATCGTCTTGCAGGCCCAGGTTGGCGGAGCAGTGCATGGAGAGGACGTGCTGCAGCGGCAGGACGAAGTTCAGGAACGTGAAGACGGACTTCTTCATCTCGCCGGCGTAGCTGGTCCCGCCGATGATCACCAATCGCTTCTCCAGGTGCATGACCACGAAGGCCTCGGACCGCGTGCCGTCGAGGTCGGGGAGGGCGTGAAACTTGGGCGCGTCGATGATGGTAAACCGGGGGACGTGCGTGCCGGTCTGCGTCCAGTCGGGCCGGACGAAGAGCTGGCGGGCGAACAGGTTGTGCCAGGCGTACTCGGTGATAATGCGAATGGGAATACGGTAGCGGGGATCGGCCCCGGCAAAGCAGTCCTGGACGTAGAGGTCGTTGCCCTGCAGGTACGCCAACAGGCGGCCGTAGAGGGCATCGAAGCGGGCGGGATCGAAGGGGCGGTTGACGGGGCCCCACCAGATGCGTCCCTCCGTGGACGGCTCGCGGACGACGAACTTGTCGTCGGGGGAGCGGCCCGTATACTGGCCGGTCCGCACCACCAGCGGACCCCCGGCCGCCAAGAGCCCCTCGCGGCGGCGGATGGCGTTCTCCACCAACGCCGCGGTGCCCAGATTCCAGAACGCCTGATTGACGTTCTGGATGCCGTGCTTCTCGATCCCGTACTGGCTGGGGTTGACGCCCAGTGTCTGCATGGCCTGTCCTCCCTGGCCCTGCCGAGCCCACGCGGTTCGGCGGGTAGATCACCGTAAGGCGACTAGAGAGCGAAGTCAAGCGGCATCGTCCCGGCCGACGCGCCGGGCACTTTCGAATTGACAGGACTCGACTCCTCTGGTAGCGTGCCGCCGGTCGACGTCGCGCCCTGCTGCCGGCCTCCATTCCCGTGGAGGCCGCGCCGTCTTTCTCGGAGGCTGCCGTGCTGAAACGGGAAAAAGAGCGGACACCCGCCGACTTCGGCGAGATTCGCGCCTTTCTGGGCGAAGGAACGCAGTTCAAGGGGGTGCTCAGCTTTTCCGGCGCCGTCCGCATTGACGGGCAGATGGAGGGGGAGATCGTCGGCGACGAGATGCTCGTCGTCGGCGAACCCGGACAGGTCAAGGCGGAAA
>CAYNPL010000063.1:0-1607 GCA_964399135.1 uncultured Gaiellales bacterium | reverse complement strand
CGGGCGGCTCGTCGCCGGGGACGTACTGGTTCCTCTCCGACCATCTCGGCTCGCTGCAGGGTGTCCTCGACGGCAACGGCGCGGCCATCTCACGGCGGACCTACCGTCCCTACGGCCAGACGCTGGGCCAGGCCGGCTCGCACACGGAGTCGCGCGGCTGGATCGACCAGAGGAACGACCCGGAGACGGGGCTGACGTACCTCCATGCCCGGTACTTCGATCCGCAGCTTGGTACGTTCCTGAGTGCGGACCCGATCGGGGTGGAAGGGGGGATCAACCAGTATGCGTACGGGTTCGGGGATCCAGTCAACTGGGCCGACCGGAGCGGGCTCGATCCGAACTTCGTCTTCTGCTACCCCTGGCCAATGTGCGCAGCGGGCGGAGGCGGAGGCGGAAGCCCAGGCGGTGGGGGCTTCTCTGCACCCGGTTCTCCTTGGCCTTACGGCTCGCCGCCTCCCGGAACCAGCGGCGACGTCATCGACACGCTGAAGTCGATCGGGTGCTTCCTGTTCGGTGCGTTCTGCGGCCCAACTCCAGGCTCGACACTCACAGGGCCCAACATGGCTCTACCGCAGCAGGGACCGCCGCAAGACCGAGGCGTCACCATGCCGGACCACCCGACCGGCGCCCCGGCCGGGGCCACGCCAAATGGAGGCTCAGAGCCGCCGAAGCCGCCGCCTCCTTCTCCGCCGGGGCCCAGGCCGCAGCCGCCACTGCCCCTTGGGATGCCACCCACCGGTTCTCAGCTGGCCCAAGACCTGCATGTCGGGCCGAACAACGTCGATAACTCGGTTGGCTGCGCGTTGCTCGGGGACGAGGGTCTGGACATCAACTTCTCCTTCCCCGTGATCCCATTTGTGATCCCGGTGGGCTCCCTTCCGGTGCCGGCGGCGATCGGCTTCACCGGAGGAATACAACTGGCCCAGGATGGCTATCACTGGTACGCGGGTCCGGCGCTGCAAATTGCCCCCGGGCCCGCGCTATCGGCGCAGCGTATGACTCAGGAACCGTCAGGGGGACTCGGCTATGCCGTCGGCGGTGGAGGTCTACCGCTGCCGTCAGGCGAGGTTGGTGTCAGCCCATCGTTCCAGGTGAACATCAGCCCCGCCGCTGACGGCCGCAAGGGGAGCATCTCAGGCCAAGGCGGTCTCACCTTTGGCAGCAGCCGAGGGCTCTACGTGACAGCCACGTACGCATCGCAGCGACGGAGTGCGCCAGTCATCAAAGGCGGGTGCCGTTAAATGCTCTGGGTTGCGCTGACCGCCCTCGCCGTCGGCCTAAGCATGATCATCCGTCGCAAGGCGGGTGGCTCCGCATACGTACGCCGCCATCCGAATTTGGCGACCACTGAAGAACAGATGCAGCAGATCTACCTCGTCCTTGGCATCCTGATCAGCTTGGGAGCACTGCTGGGTCTTGTCATGATTGCTGCCTCCTCTCGCTGACGACTTCGCCGCTTGTCAGAAGTGGTCCGCCGTGCTCGCTGAAGTTGGATCAGTCGATTTCAGCGCTGTAAGCCTGCGCCGCCGCCGGTGTCGTGAGCGTGACGACTCCGGCCTCGGGGACGAGCACGACGAGCTACACGGCCAGCTCGGAGACGACGACCG
>CAYNPL010000062.1:0-1644 GCA_964399135.1 uncultured Gaiellales bacterium | reverse complement strand
GGGCAGGGGCAGAATCGAACTGCCGACACCGGGATTTTCAGTCCCGTGCTCTACCGACTGAGCTACCTGCCCATTCCGGACGGGAGGGCCGAGATCCGCGCGCCCGCTCCAGAGCCGAGAGCCGCGTGCCGAGAGGGAATGGCTGCGTGGCCGGGGACCGCTCGGGAGGTGCTGGGGGGTCGCGGAACAGAGCGGTACGGTACTGAAATTGCCCCCGGGTGTCAAGCGGAACCTTTCGGCCCAAATCTCCGGCTCAGCGCGCCTGCCCCTCCGCGTGGGTGCACCCGGGTGGTGTCGTCACTCAAGAGGCGACCGACCGCTTAGCCGGAGTTTGAGGAATCAAGGTTCTTCTTGGAAGCGGGCATACGCCTGGCGTATACTGCGCGGCAGGGGCCGGCGAGGGAGCGGGCCCCGTCCACAGAGGAGGCAGAGCCATGGCTGACCAGGTGAATCGCCGCGAATTCCTCAACAGGCTCGGGGCCACCGTGACCACGGCCGCCGCCCTCTCGGCGGCTCCCGGCGTGGTCTCCTCGCTGAGCGAGGTGCAGGCCGCCGAGTCCCCCCGAGGGGCCATTCCCTCCAAGCCGTTCAAGGTCGGCCACATGACCTACTTCACCGGTTTCGGGGCGGTCTTCGGCGAGCAGTCATACAAGGGCCACCTGCTGGCCGCCGAGGAGATCAACGAGAAGGGCGGTCTCCTCGGCAGGCGCAAGATCGAGACGCTCAAGGCCGACGAGGCGGCCGGCACCGACGCCAACGTCAAGGAGTTCCGGCGGATGAAGCTGTCGGAGCAGATCGACATGTTCAGCGGCATCACCTCCAGCGCCAACACCCCCGCCCTGGGGCCGGTGGCCGAGGAGCTGAAGGTCCTGACGCTCTTCACCGACGGCTGCACCGACTTCCTCTTCGACAAGGCCATCCCCAATCCCAAGTACGTCTTCCGCGTGACCAACATCCAGTCCGCCGACGGCATCATGGCCGCCGTGGCCACGGCCCTGGCCTGGCCCGAGGTGCGCAAGGTCGCCCACATCCATCCCGACTACGCCTACGGCCGCAACGCCTACGACCACTTCAACGTGGTCATGAAGAAGCTCATCCCCGGCATCCAGATCGTCTCCGAGGCCTGGCCCAAGCTGGCCACGCCGGACTTCACCCCGCACATCACCAAGGCCATCGGCGCCGGACCCGATCTGCTGTTCACCTCGCTCTGGGGCTCGGACTACCTGGCCTTCTACAAGCAGGCGCTGCGCTACGACCTCTTCAAGAAGATGAAGTGCACCACCACCATCGCCTTCGGCTGCGCGCCCCATTCCATCCCCAAGGACCACCCGGAGGGGATCATCGCCGGGGTGCACGCCAACTACTACTTCAGCTATCCCGCGGGCAACCGCTGGCCGGACAATACCTCCTTCGTCCAGAAGTTCTACGACCGCTTCAAGGAGTATCCCAACACCATGGCCGAGGGCGCCTACACCGGCATGCACATGGTCCGCCTGGCCATCGAGAGGGCCAACAGGCTCCTGGGCGGCTGGCCCGAAGACGAGGCCATCATCGCCATGCTGGAGGGCCTGTTCATGCCCAGCCCGGGCGGGTACGTCTACATCCGCCCCGACAACCACCAGGCCTACAAGGACGGCATCACCG
>CAYNPL010000061.1:0-1717 GCA_964399135.1 uncultured Gaiellales bacterium | reverse complement strand
GCGGCGTTGCGCAGCTCGACGGCCACGGGCAGCCCGGCCAGCCGCTCGCGGACCTCGGCCAGGTAGTCGTAGCTGTCGGGCTTGGGGGCGAAGCCATAGGGGAACTCGTATGGACCGCGCCGATGTCAACAGAGACTCTGTCTGGCTGAAGGATCGAATGCTGCCACGTATCCGGCCTCTGGAGCATGTACTCCTGGCCCCGATGGTAATCCGCGCTTCCGCTCCTTAACAGAAAGGCGGCCTTGAATGGCCTAAGGAGACTCTGAAAAACTTTGTAGACGAAAGCCCTCCCTCCTGCGTTATGAGGGAAATCGACCGGACACACGAGGGGGTGGGCAATGAAGCAGATCACGCTGGCCACAGCCGGGTTTGAGCGCTACGCCAAGACCACGCGCCGGGCGGCCTTCCTGGCCGAGATGGAGCGGGTGGTGCCGTGGGCCGAGCTGTGCGCCCTTGTCGAGCCGGTCTATCCGAAGCCCGGCAACGGGCGCCCGCCGGTAGGGCTGGAGCGGATGCTGCGCATCTACTTTCTTCAGCAGTGGTTCAATCTCTCCGACCCGGCCGTCGAAGAGGCCCTCTACGAGTCGATCTCGATGCGCCAGTTCGTGGGCATTGACCTGGGCCGCGAGCCGGTGCCCGACGAGACCACGGTGTGTAAGTTCCGCCATCTGCTGGAGCGCCACGAGCTGGGGCGAGCCCTTTTTGAAGAGGTGCACCGGCACCTGGCCGCTCAGGGCCTGAAGGTCTCCACAGGCACCATCGTGGACGCCACCATCATCAACGCGCCGTCCTCGACGAAGAACAAGGACAAGGCCCGCGACCCCGAGATGCACCAGACCAAGAAGGGCAACCAGTGGTACTTCGGGATGAAGGCGCATGTGGGGGTGGACAGCAAGACCAAGATCATCCACACGGTGGCGGCCACCCCGGCCAATGTGGCTGACTCGACTGTCCTGCCCGATCTGCTGCACGGGAAGGAGACCCGAGTGTGGGGCGACCAGGCCTACCGGGGCCAGGGCGAAGTCATCCACGAGTGCGCGCCCAAGGCCAAGGATTTCACCAATCGGCGTTACAAGCATCGCGGCGTGGTCGATGAGGTCGAAAAGGCCAAGAACCGAACGAAGTCCCGAGTGCGAGCGAAGGTCGAGCATTCCATCGGGGTCATCAAGCGGGTGTTTGGGTTCGCGAAGGTCCGCTACCGAGGCCTGGCGAAGAACGCCCATCGGCTCTTTGTGACCTGCGCGCTGGCCAACTTGTTCATGGCCCGAGGACATCTGCTGCGCCTGCAGGAGGCGTAGGGTGTCCCGAGTACCAAGAAAACGCCGCCGAGCGGCATAGGCAACAGTACCGAAACGGCAACCGGGTGCTCGGTGCGCTCGCCGAGACGCTCCCAACGACTCCGCTCCGCTCGGCCGCTACTTGTTCAGACGTTCCCTAGCGGGCGTAGTGGAGCAGGGTCCCCCGGGCGCCCGCCACGAAGACCTCACCCTCCCCGGCGCCCCAGACCGCCCTCAGGTCATCTCCGGTGGGCAGCGACTCGGGCCGCCACTCCCGGCCGTCGAAGTGGTAGGCCAGGCCGTTGGTGCCCACCGCCCAGACGTCGCCCGGCCCGTTGCCCGCGACACCCACGAACTCGACCGGCTCGCTCCCCCGGGGTGCGATCAACGTGGTCTGGAGGGCGGGGTTCGAAGGATCGCTCAGGTCGATGCGCAGGAGC
>CAYNPL010000060.1:0-1891 GCA_964399135.1 uncultured Gaiellales bacterium | reverse complement strand
CCTTGGTGCACGGGGTCCTGCATCTCCTCGGCTATGACCACGAGGCGGACCAGGGGGAGATGCGGAGCCGGGAACGCCGGCTGTTGAAGGAGTCGCCGGCCTTGGTGAGCGCTCTCTCGCTCGCGGCGCGCGACTAGGCATTACCACTCAGGAGGCCTGGGATGGCTCAAGGACGCCGCCGGATCTCGCTGCTCCAGAGCTTCAACCACGCCTTCCAGGGACTTGTCTACGCGGTCCGTCACCAGCGCAACATGCGCATCCACGTGGTGGTCGCGTTCCTGGTCCTCATCGGCAGCGTCCTCCTGAACGTGTCCCGCCTGGAGTTGGTCGCCGTCTTCCTGGCGATCGCGTTCGTGCTCGTGGCCGAGATGATCAATTCGGCGGTGGAAGCCGTGGTCGACATCGTCACCGACGAGTTCGACCCTCGGGCCAAGCTCGCCAAGGACATGGCGGCGGGAGCGGTCCTTGTGGCGGCGGTCAATGCCCTGGTGGTCGCATACTTCGTGCTCGCTGATCGCGTGGCCCTCCTGTCCCTCGATCTCTTCACCTCTATCAGGCGCACGCCCGCCCACCTGACCATGGTCGCCCTGGCGGTGGTCGTTCTTCTGGTCATCATCGTCAAGGCCACCCAAAAACGAGGGACCCCGCTCTCGGGCGGCCTTCCCTCCGGACACGCGGCCGTTGCGTTCGCCGGCTGGACCGCGGTGACGTTCGTGGTCGTCGGCTCCCCCCAGGGCGTCTTGGTCAGTGCCATCACGTTCATCGTCGCGGTGCTTGCCGCCCAGAGCCGGGTGCAGGCCGGTATACACTCCCTGTTCGAGGTGATCCTGGGTGCGCTGCTGGGTATGGTGGTGACGACCTTGATCTTCCAGCTGTGGTCCTGAGCGGGGCGGAGGAGCGGTGGACGAGGATAGACTGACCCCCCAGATGGGCAGGCTCATCGACGCGGCCAAGGCGGCCACCGGCGCCGGCGCGGCCGCCGCGGTGGCCATCCTCACCGCGGACGGAGCGGTGTACGTGGGATGCGGCGCGGCCGCGGCTGAAGCCGCGGCCGCCGCCTTCGCCGCCTGCCCGGGCGGCGCTGCACCGCGGGCGGCGGCCTTCGCCGCCGCCGAGGGCGGGGCGACCACGATCCCCGACCGGGAGTGCCTGCTCGTATTGGCCGGAATCGATCCCGGTCTGCCCCTCGTCTGCAAGGACCGGGGCCGCTGGGTGGCACTGCCGCTAGCGGGTCTGGGAGAGACCCCATGAGCGGCGGCCTTTCCCGACCTGCGGAAGCCGCCGCCGGGCTGGTCCTCCAGCGGGTCCGCAGCCCCGACGAAGAGCTCCTGGCCGCCCTGGAGGCGTACGACTTCGAGGCCTTCGGCCCCACCGGGCTCCGGACCTACGACCTCGCCGTCATGGCTGAGGCGGGGGCGGTGTTCGCCGCCTGGCTGGAGGGAGACATCGTGGGCGGTTGCCAACTCATGCGCGTGCTGGACGAACCGGACTTCTTCTACGTGGTCGGCCTCTACATCAGGCCCCCGTGGCAGGGCCGCCATCTCGGCCGGGAGTTGCTCCGGTTGGTGGGGGAGGAGAGCCGTCGCCTAGGAGCGGTCGGATTGTTGCTCACGGTGGCTCCGGACAACGTCAAGGCCCTCTCCTTGTACAAGAGCGCGGGCTTCGTGGAAGAACGCTTCGTCCCTCATTTCTACGGCAAAGAAGAGGACCGGCACATCCTGCGCCGGCGCTTCGGCGAGGGGGGCTTGCCGGGCGGTGTATGATAGAAGGCCGACCAAGGAGGTGGCCGCGCCGTGAGAGTCGAAGAGTTAGCCAAGACCATCGACAGCACCCTGCTCGAAGCGACGAGCACCACGACGGCGGTAGAGGCTCTCTGCCGCGACGCCATCTC
>CAYNPL010000059.1:0-1925 GCA_964399135.1 uncultured Gaiellales bacterium | reverse complement strand
AGCGACACCAGGGTGTTGAAACTGCCGGCGGCTATGGCCGTGTCCACGATGTCCGCCACCTCTGGCGCGGTCGTCGGCGGGGCCGTGGTGGCCGGCGCGGCTGTCGTCGTGGTGGTCTCCTCCTCACCGCAGGCCACCACGGCCACGCCTGCGACGACGAGCAGACCGACCAGCACCAGGGTAAGGACCAATCTCTTTACCATTGCAAGAACCCCTCCTCATTTTCGAACTTCGGCCGCTCGAACCCCGAGCCGGCCTCCGCCCATGTAGCATTGAACCGTGTGTACCCCCAGCCGTATAAACCTAAACACGATTCGCTTTATTGTGATTCAGGGTTTCGCGCCTTTCGCGACATGGTACTTCAGAAAGGGCCACTTCCTTGGAGCGAGCGAGTCCGGAGGTACGGATGGAGACTCTGCAAGAGACCCGGCGATCGGTGCAGCAACTCCTGCATTCGCAGCGATTCGCGGTACTTTCGACGGGATCCGAGACGGGGCCGTATTCGAGCCTCATCGCCTTCTGGGCGGCCGAGGATCTGGGCCACCTGGTGTTCGCCACCATGCGGGCCACCCGCAAGTTCAACTACCTGGCCGTCGACCCCCGGGTCTCCCTGCTGTTCGACAACCGGTCCAACAGTGATGTTGACATCCGCCAGGCCATGGCCGTAACCGCCACCGGCACCGCCGCCGAGATCACCGACGGGACGACGCGGACCGCCGCTGCAGCCGACTTCTTGGCCAAGCATCCCCACCTGGCCTCGTTCCTGGCCTCGCCCGGCTGCGCCCTTGTGAAGGTCACCGTCGACACCTACTACGTGGTCACCCGCTTTCAGAACGTGGTCGAACTGCACATGCCGGGCTTCTCGGATGGCAGCTAGACCTCCTCGCGCCGGGGAGCCACCCGCCACGGCCTGGGTGGCCGATCTGCGCTCCCTCGGCCCCGACCGGCGCCACGAGGCCGGAGGCAAAGCCATCGCCCTGGGAGCGCTCCATCGGGCCGGCCTCAAAGTCCCCGAGGGGCTGTGCATCCTCACCGGGGCGTACGACCACTTCGTCGACCGCGCCGGCGTGCGCCAGGCCATCGCCCTGGAACTCGGGCGCAAACGTTTTGCCGACATGCGCTGGGAGGAAGTGTGGGATGCCTCACTGCGCATACGCAATCTCTTTCTGCGGGCCGCTGCCGACCCGGAATCGATCTCGGTGCTGGAGGTGGCCCTGGCCCCGCACTTCGCCGACGGGCGCCCGGCCGTGGTGCGATCCTCCGCCCCGGCCGAAGACACGGCGGCGACCTCCTTCGCCGGGCTCCATGAGTCGTACGTCAACGTGCGGGGCGTACCCGCCCTGCTCGACGCGGTGCGCCGGGTCTGGGCCTCGCTGTGGAGCGACCGCGCCCTTCTGTACCGCCAGGAACTCGGGCTGGACATCCTTTCCAGCAACATGGCTGTGATCGTCCAGGAACTGATGACCGGACAGGTGTCGGGCATCGCCTTCTCCCAAAGTCCGCTGGACGACACTCAAGCTGTGGTGGAGGCCGTGTGGGGCCTGAACGAAGGCCTGGTGGACGGTACCATCGAGCCGGATCGCTGGACCCTGGACCGAAAGACGGGCCTGGTACTCGAGCACCGCGAGCCGCTGCGCCTTCAGAAGGTCGCCCCGGCCGTGACCGTCGGCAAGGACGCGGCCCCTCAAGCCGGAGGCAGCGGCACCCGGCTGGTGCCGCTGCCTCCGGCCGAGAAGGACTCGGCCCCTTTGACCGCTGACATGCTGCGTCGGGTGTTCGAGGTGGCAGCGCTCGCGGGCCGAGTGGTGGAAAACACGGGCACGGCATCCAGACCGTGGGCCGGCGTCGAGGTACATGCCGAACTGCCAGGGGGCAAGCAGGCGAAGGCCACCACGGACAACGCGGGCAACTTCTCCATCCCGGTG
>CAYNPL010000058.1:0-1958 GCA_964399135.1 uncultured Gaiellales bacterium | reverse complement strand
TACTTCGATCCGCAGCTGGGGACGTTCCTGAGTGCGGACCCGATCGGGGTGGAAGGGGGGATCAACCAGTACGGCTACGGCTTCGGCGATCCCATCAACGGTGCTGACCGGAGCGGCCTCGATCCGAACTTCGTCTTCTGCTACCCCTGGCCAATGTGCGCAGCGGGCGGCGGCGGAGGCGGGAGCCCAGGCGGTGGGGGCTTCTCTGCACCCGGTTCTCCTTGGCCTTACGGCTCGCCGCCTCCCGGAACCAGCGGCGACGTCATCGACACGCTGAAGTCGATCGGGTGCTTCCTGTTCGGTGCGTTCTGCGGCCCAACTCCAGGCTCGACACTCACAGGGCCCAACATGGCCCTGCCGCAACAGGGACCGCCGCAAGACCGAGGCGTCACGATACCGGACCACCCGACTGGTGCGCCGGCCGGGGCGACGCCAAGTGGAGGCTCAGAGCCGCCGAAACCGCCGCCTCCTCCACCCCCTGGCCCTCCATCCGCGCCAACCAGGGGACCGACGCCCTTCAGTCAGCCGATGGTCTTCTCGGATCCGCTCTACTGCGCCGCGCAGTTCTGCGCCGGCTTCGGAGACAGCCTCTGGTTTGGGCTGCCGCGCATCATCCGAGAGGAATGGGGAGTAGACGACGTTATCGACTACGACGGCACCGGCTATGCCTTGGGTGTGTACACGGAAGTTGGCGCTGAGGTGGTCCTCACCGGTGTGTCGTATGGCCTTCGAGGTGCAGCGAGAGGCATCAGTCAGAGTGCTGCGAGGGCCGGCGCCCGACATGGTGTGAAGGGTGTTTCCGTCGTGCACCATTCGAACCCGTTGAAGTCGGGGCTCTTTCCAACCGCCGCCTTGCCCCGTGCGGTCCGTCACTCGCGATTCAACACGCGCTCGCTGGGGCTGGCGGCGCACTCACGCGCACATGCGGCGCTGAGTCGGCACGAAGGCTACCTAGTGGCTCTCGTGAATCCGGGCCAGACCTCACTGCGCATCTACCAGGCGGGAGCCTGGATGTTCTCGCAGGATTAGGCAGATGCTTCGGCTCCTGTTCTTCCTTGCCTTCGTTGTCATCGCGTTCATGGTAGCGCTTGCTGTGACACAGTACTTCACCTCAATGGGCAAGCGCGAATACGCGGCCGCCCTGTCCAAACTCGAAGAGATCAAAGGACTGCCGGTAAGAGAAGCGATGACGCGTGTGGCCGACTTGCTGGACCGCGGCGAACTGCTGCGTGGCGTGCGATCGCCGGACACCACCCCGATGCCCGAAGGGTTGCCGCCTCTGCTACGAGGCTTCTTTGAGCAGTGGGCCAGCGTGGAGACCACGAAGGGGCAGATCACGTACGTGCGCCGTTCGGAGATCGGCCCCTCAACCTTTAGGACAGGGTTTCTCTCGCTTGGCCGCGGGATGGGTGCAACGGATGTTGAGTACGAAGTGGCCATCAGACCGGGTAAGGAGGAGGTCGTGGAGCTCTCCGCAGAGGAGGAGCCCGACCCGGTGTTCGGCACTCATCCCTCGATCTACCACTGGCTGATCGCCGTTGCCTCTGAAGTCAAGGAGGCTGGACTCAAGCGCGGTACGGCCCAGAGCTGATCGCATCGCGTGCTGTGACGCAGGCGACAGGCGCAGCGCCTGCCCTGCGGCCACACCCCGCCCCGCAGTACCGGTGACCGCGGTAGCACGATCCGCAGATCGCGAAAGGCGCCCAGCATCGCCCGCACGTCAGCAAGTACAGGACGACGCCGACCAAGAGCCGCTTGCCCAAACATCCTCCAGGAGGGTGGACAAGCCGGCCCGACGGTGCGATGCTCCCAGCGTCGCACCCACACCCGCTTGTCGCACTCGCCTCGGTCGGGCTGGCACCCGCCGAGGCTTCTTACTGAGGGCGTGACCATACCCGAATTCACGCCGTCACGCAGACGCGGCTTCGCCGCGGATGATGATGAACCTCCCTCAGGAA
>CAYNPL010000057.1:0-2803 GCA_964399135.1 uncultured Gaiellales bacterium | reverse complement strand
CCGCAGCGGTGATGAATAGGACGTTCGGCGGCGGCCGGCGGGGGTTCCGGGTGGTGGCGGCGGGTTTATCGGCGCAGGGCGGGGGTTTCCGATGGGCATCGGGGTCGGAGAGGGGAGAGCGAGTTGTGCCAGAAGAACAAGCGGCGACGGAGGCTGGAGGCGCCAACGGCGGGTCGGTTCAGGAGGAGTCGAGTCGGATCTGGATTCGGGGGTTGGGAGCGAAGGCCTCGGCGGGGATGAGCCGGTATCGCAGGCAGTCGAGGAGCCTGCGGGCGATGTTGCGGAGGCTGCCGTAGAGTCCCGCCACGGTCTTGCCGTACTGGCCGGCGGCCCGTCGTAAGAGGCTGCCTTTCTCGACCAGTTGCAGGATCATGTGGGCGATCTGCAGCAGGAGGTAGAAGCACTTGAGCACGTCCTCCTGGGCACCGTAGACGTGCTCCAGCTCATAGCCGCCGTTCTTCTGGGTATTGAAGCCTTCGTTCTCAATGGTCCAACGGTTTCGTCCTCCTCGTTGCGCGATGGGGATCACGTTCTCCGCGGTCACGGTCCAATCGGTCACCCAGGCGAAGGTGGTCCGCTCCTCGTCTCGGGTCTGGATGCACTGGATGGCGTCGAAGGTGTGGCGCCGCCCCTCGTCATCGACATAGGACAGGCCGTTGACCCAGCGGTATTCCAGGTGGCGCCCGTCGGGCGTCTCCATCCGGCGGACCTGCCCCGGGCAGAGCGTCAGGAGTCCCTGGAAATCCTCCCAGACCGCCGGGAGGTGTCCGGGCTTGAACGTCAGGACGTAGTGCCACTGGTTGTCCCGGCACGTCTGGAAGACCGGGCCGCAGGCCATCAAGGAATCCGCCGACAGGCACAGCCGGGTCTGCGGGAAATCCCGCTTGATCTGGGGGGCCAGGCGGAGGAAGGCCTTCAACTCGCAATCCTGCTTGCGTCGCTCGCCCCCGGCCGGGGCGGGATCGTCGAAATGCCGATTGTCGATGAACTCGCTGCCCATCGAGAGGGCCAGGCCCGACTCGGTGATCAGCTTGGCCTCCAGCGTCTCGTGAAAGTAGTAGGTATCCTCCCCGTGGGTCTGCGTCAGGCAGTGGTCGCAGTGACGGGAGCGGAAGGACACGTGGCCGCTGCCGTCGATCGCGACCACCAGCGCCCCCAACAGCCGCTCCTCGTCGAAGACCTTGTTGCGGATCAACTGGCGGATCATCCGGGTCCGCAGGTCCCCCAGGGCCTCCGGGCCGACGTGCTCCAGGAAGTGGGAAAGCGTCTTGTAGACCGGCAAGGTCTCCTGCCGGGTCCCGGCCAGGGCGTTGACGTTGGGCAGCACGCAGGTCTCGGCGTCCCGCAACTCATAGTCCAGTTGCCGAACCCGGCCGAGCTTGCACAGGAACAGCAGCAGCCCCCACCAGAGGAGGAACCGCCGGTGGTACGTGACAAAGGGCTGGAACCGGGTATCCGGCAGACCATCGAGCCAGGGGAAAAAGTCCGGCCAGAAGTGCCGGACCGTCTGGGCCAACGCCCGTCCGACCGCTACGACCTTGTCCCGCGACGCTTGCGTTCCGTCACGTACGTCCGGATCAGCGCCCGATTGAGCTCCGAGATCTCGGCCACAAGCCTCTTGAGTCGACGATACTCCCGCGTCCATCCGTGGACCTCCTCCAGCATCCCCAGCGGCACGTAGGTGGTTTGGGTCTTCCCCTTCACCGGGCGCGTCAGATACCAGCCGACGTGCTTTTCGCCCGTCTGGCAACGGCAGCCCGGCCGGCCGCAGTGCTTGGCGATGCGAACCAGGGAGCCGGCCAGGACGGGCCGTTCGGCGACCAGCTTCTTGACGCGGGCATCCCGCATCCGGCGGATCAGCGTCGGGTGATCGGGGACCTTCATATGGATAAGTTATCACACTTATCCGTATCCGTCAAGAAAAAACCGCCCGCGAAGAAAAAAAACTTCCCGTTTCCAGCTCGGAAGCCCTCCCCGGGCCGTACCTTCCGGTCGGTCAAGGGATCCCAGCCCCCTCCGGACACCCCGGCGGTGCGAAAAATCACCTATTCATCAACGCTGCGATACGGCCCGCCTCGGAACGCCGCAAGCCCCCGATCACTCGAAATACGCCTTCAGCACGTATTGCTGCACCATGCGCTGGGTGTTGAAGAACGAGCCGTTCAGAGCAATGCAGTGCAGCATCACGTCCATGTACGCGACGCGGTCCTTGTAGAACATCGGCAGGATCTTGCGTTCGAGCTTGTCATACAGAGACGCCGCGTCCCGCGAGCCGTCGCCCGTCGGATCGGCGGAACGCCCGTCCTGCCCGATCGCCCACCCGGTGGTATTCTCCACGCAGCCCTCGATCCACCAGCCGTCCAGCACGCTGAGCGACGGCACGCCGTTCATCGCGGCCTTCATGCCGCTCGTCCCCGACGCCTCCATCGGAGGCTGCGGCGTGTTGAGCCAGAGGTCGACGCCCGAGGTGATCATCCGGCCGAGCGACACGTCGTAGTTGGGCAGATACACGAGGCGAATGCCCGGCCCGAGCTGCCGACGCGACTGGACGATGCGATGGATGACCTCCTTGCCCGCCTGGTCGTTCGGGTGGGCCTTGCCGGCATAGACGATCTGCAGCCGCCCCGCCCCGATCCCGCGCAGCCGCTTCAGGTCGGAGAACAGCAGGTCCGCCCGTTTGTAGGTCGCGGCCCTGCGGGCGATCCCGATCGTTAGCACCTCCGGCCGCAGCTCCACCCCGGACCGCTCCCGGACAGCCTGGATCAGCCGGCGTTTGGCCTCCTGATGCGCCTCCCAGACCTCC
>CAYNPL010000056.1:0-3621 GCA_964399135.1 uncultured Gaiellales bacterium | reverse complement strand
GCGCGCTCATCTGCCACTTCCTCGGGCTTCCTCTGCGGCACTACCTCCTGTTCGATATCACCCCCGCCTCCGTCACTACCCTCCGGCTATGGGAGGGGAGGGGGGTGTTGGTCGGCCTTCGCCCGGGGGAGGACCTTTCCGGGCGGCAGCAGGGGTGGGTATGGCGAAGATAGTCCTGGTGACCGGGGGCGGACGGAGCGGCAAGAGCTCGTATGCGGAGCGATTGGCGGAGAAGCTGCCCGGCCCCCGCGTGTACATCGCCACCACCATCCCATTCGACGGTGAGCTGGCGGAGCGGGTGGCCAAACATCGGGAGGCTCGCTCCGCATCTCGCGCCGAAGGCTCCTGGGCGACAGTGGAGGAGCCGCTGGACTTGGCCGCCGCCATCCGGGCCTGCCCGTCTCCGGCGACCATCCTGGTGGATTGCCTCACCATGTGGGTGAACAATCTCCTGTGGGAACGCCAGGCCGGCAAGGACGCGCATCGGGTGGAACCGGCCCCAACGCTCAGCGAGACCGAGGTGGCCGCCGCCTGTCGGGACCTCGCCGGCGCCTGCCGGGAACGGGAGGGTGTCGTGGTGTTCGTCACCAACGAGGTCGGGCTGGGCGTCATCCCCGGCGACCCGGTCACCCGGCTCTATCGCGATCTGCTCGGCCGCTGTAACCAGGTTATGGCGGCGGCCGCCGGGACGGTGGTCTTGATGGTCTCCGGGCTGCCGCTCGTCCTGAAGGACGAGGACGGTCTTGGCCGATCGCTCGCGCCATGAAGTCGTTCCTGTCCGCGCTGTCCTTCTTGACCCCGGTGCGGGTCCCGCAGAGGTGGTGTGGGGGCGAGCAGGGGCTGCGGGGGGCTCCGCTCTGGTTCCCTGTGGTGGGGGCGCTCATCGGCGCGCTGGTGGCCGCCATCGGCTACGGGCTCGATCGGATCCTGCCCTCACTCCCGGCGAGTACCATCACGGTGCTGCTGTTGGTGGCGGCGTCGGCGGGGCTCCACCTGGACGGGCTGGCCGACACCGCCGACGGTCTCTTGAGCGCCCGGCCGCGGGAGCGGGTCTTGGAGATCATGAGAGACAGCCGCATCGGCACCATGGGCGTGCTGGCGGTGGTGGCCGTGCTGCTTCTCAAGACCGGGCTCTTCACCGCGGTGGATGAGTCGCTGCGCTGGCGGACGGTCCTGCTCGTACCCGTAGCCGGGCGCTGTGCCGTCTTGCTGGTGATGTCGCTCTTCCCCTACGCGCGACCCGAGGGCGGGTTGGCCACGGTGTTCCGCTCCGGTGGGCGCCGAGCGGCCCTGCTGTCGGTCTGGGCCGTGGTCTTCGTCTTCGCCGCCGGCTGGCTGTGCGCGTCCTACCGTGGTGTGGCCGCGGCGGGAGCATCGATCGCGACGGCGCTGCTGTTCGGGTGGTACGTGCGCCGGCGCGTGGGCGGCTACACCGGGGACACGCTGGGAGCGACCAGCGAACTGACCGAGGTCATCCCGTTCCTGGTCGTGGCTGTCTGGGCGCTTTGACGGCGAGCTGGGGTATCAGTTCGATCGTCTCCGCCACGCTCGAGGTTGCAAGTGCGCCTGCGGCCAGGGCCTCGCCTACCAGGGCAACCGCCTCCCCTCCGGCCAGGTCACGCTCTTCTGTGGAGGCGGCGTTCAAGAAGACCACGGGCTGGCCTCTCTTCGCCGCCCTCAGGGCGGCGCGCAACGGCTCCATGTTCCCGACGCCGAAGAAGACCGGAGCCACCACCAGCACGTCGCTCTCCTTCACCAAGGCTTCCATCTCCTCCACCGTCTCGGCCGGGAACGGTTGGAATGGCGGGGCGGAAACCACCTCCAGTTCATACCGCTCGGCGGTCAGGTAGTCGGTATCGAAGACACTCACCACCCCGAGACTGGGAGTGAAGCCGCGGGCGACCAGCTCCTCCACCAGCTCCGACGCCGCCCCTCCTCCCGCGATCACATGCACCTTGGGGGTTTCGTGCTCGGCCGGGATCTCGTGACCCCGCGACCAGAGTGGGGTGAGGTAGGGTCGCAGACCCTGCCGGTGCACGGCGACCCGCACCCTGAACACCTCCAAGATCACTCTGGGATCGAGGATGTCGGTCGCCGCGCCCTGTGCGGCGATCCGCCCATGATCGAGCAGCACCAGTTCCTCACAGTACTGCGCCGCGACGTTCAGGTCGTGCAACACCACGACGACCGTCCTGCCGGCCCGGTGCAGGTTCACCAACAGCTGCATGATCTCCAGCTGATGGTTGAGGTCGAGGTTGTTGAGCGGCTCATCGAGCAACACGATGGGGGACTGCTGGGCCAGGGTCTGGGCGATCAGGGCCCGCTGCCGTTCACCTCCGGAGAGCTGGGTGACCAGGCGGTCGGCCAGGTCGCGCAGGCCGGTCTGGGCCAGGGCCTCATTGACCGCCGCCTCGTGTGCGTCGCCTGCTCCCGAGCCGGCCGGCCGCCCGGCGTGAGCGTACCGTCCCATGGCCACCATCTCCGCCACGGTGAAGCCGAAGTCGAGACTGAACTGCTGGGGTACGACTCCCACCGAGCGGGCCATTTCAAGGGATCGGTACTCGCGTGTCGGCCTCCCCTCGAGCAGGACCTCGCCGGCCGTGGGTTCGACCGTCCCGGCCAGCGCCCGTAGGAGCGTGGTCTTGCCGGAACCGTTGGGTCCAAGCACGCCCAAGAAGGACGCCTGCGGTATCCGCAGGTCCAGCGGCCCGAGCACCGGGCGCCCACCGAGAGCCACTTCGAGACCGCGCACGTCGTAGGCGGGCGGTAGGAGTCCGGGAGTGGCCACGTCAGGCTCCCTTCCGCCTTCTCAGCAGGTAGAGGAAGAAGGGACCCCCGGTCGCCGCGGTGATGATCCCCACGGGGATCTCGGCGGGGGCAAGGGCGGTGCGGGCGACCGTGTCGGCGAGCAGCAGGAGCAGGGCCCCGAACAGCGCGCTCGCCGGAAGGAGGTGGCGATGGTCGGGCCCCACCAGCAGCCGCATGATGTGGGGGACCATCAGTCCGACGAAGCCGATGAGGCCGGTGAAGGCCACGGCGGCGGCCGTCGTCAGTGAGGCCACGATCATCAGGTTGCGCCGGGTGCGCTGACTGTCGACCCCCAACTCGCGCGCCCGTTCCTCGCCCATGAGCAACAGGTTCATCCGCCGGGCCATCGCCATCATGAAGATGAAGCCGGCCGCCACCACCGGCAGTGTGATGAAGACCTTGTTCCACGTGGCCGCCGTCAGCCCCCCCATCAGCCACACCACCACCGTGTGGAGGTCCCGTTCTGTGGTCACCATGAGGAAGGAAAGGATGGCGGTGAGGGTGGAGCCGACGGCGACTCCCGACAGCAGCAGCGAGGCGCTCTGGGTGCGGCCCGCGAAGGTGGCCAAGCGGTAGACCAAGAACGCCGCGAGGGTCGCCCCGACGAACGCAAGGAGAGGCAGGGTGTAGATGCCGAGGGCGGTCAGAGGTTTCCAGACTATGGCGACAGTGGCGCCCAACGCGGCGCCGGCGGAGACCCCGAGCAGGTACGGCTCGGCCAGGGGGTTGCGGAACGTCCCCTGGAAGGAAGCGCCGGCCGTGGAAAGAGCGGCGCCGGTGATCAGGGCCAGGAGGATCCGCGGGAGCCGCAGG
>CAYNPL010000055.1:2770-3714 GCA_964399135.1 uncultured Gaiellales bacterium | reverse complement strand
GGAGCGTCATGTCCTTCCGTGCAGTCTACGCCCTGTCCCTCGTGCTCATGCTGGCGGCGGCGTCGGCCGTCGCCCCGCTGCCGAGCGCCGGCCCGGCGCCGGCGTGGGCGGCCACGGAGATTCACTTCCTCTCGGTTGCCCGCGGAGAACCTCGCCGCCAGGCCACCCTGGCCGCCGTGGCGGACTTCGAGAAGGCGAACCCCGGCGCAAAGGTGGTGCTGTCGGAGATCCCGTTCGATCAGTATTTCCAGAAGGCAGCCATTGCGCTTTCGTCCGGGAGCGGCATCGACGTTTTCGACGTGGACAGCCCCCTGGTCGCCTCGTACGCGCAGCAGGGGGCCTTGCTCGCACTGGACAAGTACTACACAAAGGAGAACCTGGACGACATCACGCCGGCCGAGCGAAAGATCACGATGTACAAGGGGAAGACGGTCTCGATCCCCATGGGCTCCACCAGCGTGGGCCTCTTCGTAAACCTGGACCTGTTCAAGCAAGCCGGCCTCAAGGTGCCCGGCACGGATCCGAAAGAGCGCCTCACGTGGGACCAGGTCGTGGACCTCGCCAGGAAGGTGCAGACAGACAAGAGCGGCAACAAGATCCCCGACGTGTGGGGGTTTGCCGTGCAGCAGTACGATCGGCCGTACATGATGCTGCCGCTCCTCTTGTCCAACGGGGCATGCGACCTGAGCCCGGACGGCACAACCGTCAGCGGCTGCCTGAATAGTCCGGCAGCCATCGAAGCGGCGCGCTGGTACGGCGAGACCTTCAACAAACACAAGATCTCGCCGCGGGAGCAAGTCCCGAACCTCTTCTACACCGGGAAGCTGGCCATGTACCTGGCCCCGTCCTACGAGGCCAACACGCTGAAGAGCCAGTACCCGAAAGTGAACTGGATCGTGGCGCCGCACCCCTACTTCCAGAAGCCCGTGACGCCGACCGGGGCC
>CAYNPL010000055.1:0-2760 GCA_964399135.1 uncultured Gaiellales bacterium | reverse complement strand
GTCTTCTCAGGGACCAAGCACCCGGACCTGGCGGTGGCCCTCCTCAAGGCCTACACCGACCTCGAAGCCGCCAAGCGCAACTACAAAATCATGAATTACACTCCGGTGCGCGTTTCCACGTTCAAGGCGTTCCCCGAGACATTCACCGTCGCTCCAAACAACCTGTTCTATTCCGAGATCGTACACACCGCCGTGTCGCGGCCCAGCACCCCGGCCTACCGGGAGTACGAGGACCTGCTGCGTCAGGCCTTCGCCAACGTGCGCCAGGGGGCGGATCCGGCCAAGGAGATGAATGCGGCCGCAGAGAAGATCGACGCCCAGCTGCGGCGCTACCGGTAGGCGACTCCGTCCATGCACGGCCTTCGCCCCTGGGCGGCCATCCCGTATCTGTTCATCGCCCCTGCCATGGTGGGGTTAGGGCTGTTCAAGCTCTACCCCATCGTGGAGGGGCTGCGCCTGTCCTTCTACGACGTCAAGCCGATCGCCCGGACCCAGGAGTTCATCGGCCTGGCCAACTTCGCGGAGTTGGTTCGGGATCCGGTGATCCTCAAGGCCGCCCTGAATACCCTGCTCTTCAACGGCGTGGTGACGCCGACCCAGATCGCGCTGGCCCTCGGCCTGGCCGTCTTGGTCAATCGGACGGGGCGCACCATTCAGCTCTTCCGCTCGATCTTCTTCATGCCGGCGGTGATCTCGCTGGTCGTCGCCTCGATCGTCTGGAAGCTGATGTACGCGCCGGATTCGGGGTTGATCAACGGCCTGCTCCTCGCCGCCGGCCTCCCGCCGCAGGCCTTCCTCACGAGCCAGGCGCAAGCCATGGCGTCGGTCATGGGGATGGTGATCTGGAAGGGGGTCGGCTACTGGATGGTGATTCTTCTCGCGGGGCTCAAGGAGATTCCGGAAAGCATCCAGGAGGCGGCGGTCGTGGACGGAGCCAGTCCCACGCGCCGCTTCTTCAGCATCACGCTGCCGCTCCTATCGCCGACCCTTCTCTTCGTCGTCGTGGCGGATACGGTCATCAACTTTCTCCTCTTCGTGCCCGTCTACATCATGACCCAGGGGGGGCCGTCGGAGTCGACGACGCTTCTCATGTTCGAGGTGTACCGAAATGCCTTTGTGTACACCCGCTTCGGCTACGCGTCCGCGATCTCCACGGCATTGCTGCTGGTGATCGCGCTGGCAGTCAGCCTGCAGATGCGCTTCCTGCGCGTCGAGTTCGAGTACTGAGCGATGGCGGGACACGCAACGGCCGTGTGGCGGCGAGTCGTCCTCTTCGGAGTGCTGGCGGCGGTCGCGGTCGTCTCGGCCCTTCCCCTGGTGTGGGCGCTCACCTCGTCGCTGCGGCCGGACGAGGAGATCTTCACGTACACCACCCGCCTCTCCTGGCAGACGCTCCTGCCGATCGGCGGCACGCTCCGCAACTTCCGCGAAATCCTGTTCGAGGACCGCTTCGCCCGGTTCCTCGGCAACAGCCTGTTCGTGGCCGGCAGCACCATCGCGCTAGGCCTTCTCGTCAACTCCCTGGCGGCGTTCGGCTTCGCCCGCTTCGCGTTCCGGGGACAGAGGCTCCTGTTCGGGTTGGTGCTGGTCACATTCATGGTGCCTTTCGAGGTGATCGTTTTGCCGCTCTATCTTGTCGTACGGTCGATGGGATGGCTCGACACCTACACGGCCCTGATCCTGCCGGCGGTGCCGGACGCGTTCTCCATTTTCCTGATCCGCCAGTTCATGGCCAAGCTGCCCAGGGACATGTTCGACGCGGGGCGGGTGGACGGGGCCACCTGGTGGGATCTCTACTGGCGGGTCGCCCTCCCCAACGTGAAGCCTGCCCTGATCACCGCCAGCCTGCTCCTCTTCCTCCGGCAGTGGGACGCCTTCTTCTGGCCCCTGGTGGCGACATCCAGCTTGGAGCTGACGGTCATCCAGGTGGCCTTGACGAAGTACATGACGGAATTCATCACCTACTGGGGGCGCCTCCTGGCCGGCTCGATGCTTGCCACGCTTCCCATCGTCGTTCTCTTCTTCGCCCTCCAGAGGTACTACGTGCAAAGCGTGACCTCCAGCGGAATCAAGGGCTAGAGGAACCCCTTGAGCCAAGACGGGCCCGCCCGGGAGCGCACGCCGGGAGAGGGCGTGTCCCATGCCGAGACCTTCGGACAGACGCCGGTGAAGCAACGGGAGACGGATGCCCCATGATCGGCGGCCTCAGCCGCGACATCCAGGCCCACCCCGCGCAGACGATGGAGCGGGCCACCCCTGAGATCAATGATGGGGAGCACTCCTGGGGGGGGCGCCCCGAAGGGCCTGAAAAGAAGGGGTCGGTACGATGGGGGGCCCAGGCCTCGCGGCCCGGGAAGAGTTTTTGGAGGTCGCGCAGCAGGTCTATGTATTCCTCCGGCGAGAGGCGGGGACGGTCGAGGACACGGCGATGTCCCCGTCCATCCGCTCGGGCGTTCTGCCGGTGACGGCGGAGCCGAATTCGAGCGTCAAGAGCATCCCGTCCCCCCGTGCCGCAGCAGGCGCTCTTTGTCCTGTATCTGCGCACGGTGGGCCGTTGCCGAGAAAGACACGTTGTCAAGGCAGCCGATCCAGACCGCAAAGGGCCGCTTCGGCCGCTCCGCCACCGGGACCCTCTGCGCCCCCCGCCGGCCCCGCCGGCCGCTCTCCCCTTACGCCAGGATGGCCCTCAGCACGTCTAGGGCGCGCAGGATGCCGGCGCGGTCCACGTCTTTGTGGGTGACCATCCGGATGCGCTCGGCG
>CAYNPL010000054.1:0-3863 GCA_964399135.1 uncultured Gaiellales bacterium | reverse complement strand
TGGTCCCAGGCCTTGGAGCAGTACTCCACCGCGCAGATCAGGCTGTTGTGGGTGCGGGGCACGATCTTGGGCTCGCCGGTGGTGCCGCCGGTGGGTCCCATGTGGGCCACCTGGCGGGCGTCGGGGGCGCAGGCGGCGACTCGGGCCAGGCCAGCGGTGGTGCGCTCGTTCTGTGCGATGAGCCGCTCCATGCTCACGTGGCCGGGCGCGTCCACCTCGCCCCGCACGGTGATCACGTGTTCGATGCGGGGGCAGACGGCCCGCACGTCTTCCACAATGGGACCGAAATCGGTCTTGCCGTACTGCGGCGGCAGCACCCAGGCCACCGCCTCTGAGATCTGGGCCAACCGCTGGATCTCGTGCTGGCGATAGCGGTCGATGAGCATGACCGTGATGGCGCCGATCTTCTGGCAGGCGAAATAGACGGTGACGAACTCGGTCCAGTTGGGCAACTGGATCATCACCCGGTCGAGCGGTCTGATGCCGAGGTCCAGCAGCCCGATGGCCAACCGCTCCGCCCTTTCCCGGGCCTGCGCATACGTGAGGCGCGTCTGCCGGTCGACGAAGGCTTCCCGGTGAGGGTGGAGATCGGCCGCCAGGTCGAGCAGGTCGCCGAAGGTGAGCCCCCGCCACCAGTCGCGCCGCAGGTAGTCGGCCGCGTCGTCCTCCCGGTAGGGAGGCGCCCCGTCCAAGTACTCGAACATGTGCTCTTCGCTCCCTTCCTAGACCGCGCAACCGGCGAGGACGCCCTCGCGGACGGCGTCGGCCATCAGACCCGGCTCCCGGGCGCTGCCGGCCACGTGGATCTCGGGCACCAGCGGGGTCAGTTCCTCGATGAGCGCCGTGTTGGGCGCCCAGTCCTGGGTGTTGATGACGCTCTTGCCGGGGACGATGTACTGGCGCTTGTCGGGCTGCTGGATCCGGAGACCGTCCGCGGTGATCTCCCGGTAGGCCGCGTCGGGCCAGAGAGACACGTACTTCTGTCTGAACCACGGCCACAGGTTGGCCAGGTCGTCGCGCCCCATCTCGTCGCCCAGTTCCGACGCCGGACCATCGTGGGCGATGATCACCCGCCGGTGCCGCTTGACCAGGAACTCTCCCAGTTCGCAGCCGTGCAACGTGCCGCCCATGATCACCACCCGCCGGCCCACCGGCATCCACAGATGGGTGAGCTTTTGCAGGAGCCCGGGGCTGAAGAACTTCATGTAGAAGTCGAGCTTCTTGTAGAGCTTCTCGGTGCGGATGACGGTCTTGCCTGTGTAGCCCGGTAGATCGAGGGCAGGATGCGTGGCCCCGGCCGCCACGATAACGGCATCGGGTCTCTCGGCCCGGACCAGGTCGGTCGTGACGGCGGTGCCCTTGTGCACCTTCACTCCGGCCTTCCCCAGTTGCCGCTCCTGCCACCGGGCGAACTCCACCAACTCCGGCGTCTCGCAGTCCTTGACGATGGCGGCCAGGGGTACGAGACCGCCCAGGCGGGTGGACTTCTCGTAGAGGGTCACGTCGTGGCCCCGCTGGGCCGCCACCCGCGCCGCCTCCATGCCGCTGGGGCCGCCGCCCACCACCAGTACTTTCTTCTTGCGTTCCGCCGGCACCGCCTGGTACTCGGGCACGATCTCGCGCCCGAGGTCGCCGTTGACCCGGCACTCCAGCTTCTTGTTGCGGTTGCGCATCTCGAAGCAGTGCAGGCAACCCAGGCAGGGCCGTACGTCCGCGAGGCGTCCTTCCCGGACCTTGTTGGGGTATTCCGGGTCGGCCAGCAGGCGCCGGGTCATGCCCACGAAGTCGAGGCTCCCCCGGCGCAGGTATTCCTCCCCCATCTCGGCGTCGATGCGGCAGGCCGTCCACACCGGGATCGTGACACCTTTTCGCTTGACCGCCTCCACCAGAGGCACGGTGGCCCCATCGCCGCGCCGGCTCCAGTCCAGGTCCTTGGGAAGGTCGAAGGGAGGCTCGGGATACATCAGACGGTCGGGTTGGAGGATACCGCCCCGATGTCCGTAACGCTCGCCGCGCACATTGAGTCCGTCGGCCACCTCCGCGATGAGCTTGGCCATCTCGGCCCCTTCTTCCAGGGTGGTGGCCAGAGGATGGTTGTACTCGGCCGCGTTGATGAGGGCGTGCACCGCGAAGCCGGGCCCGCAGCGGCGCTTGGCCTCCGTGATGATGTTGCGGATGAAGCGGGTGCGGTTCTCGTAGGATTGGGGACCGTACTCATCGTCGCGCTTGTTCCAAATGCGGGAAAGAAAGGTGTTGCCCTGATGAGCGGTGGCGTGATTGATCTCGCAGGCGTCGAAGCCCGCCTTCCAGGCCCGCTCGGCAGCGGAGGCCCATAGGTCGATCTGATCCTCGACCTCCTGCTTGGTCATGGCCCGGCAGGGCAGGAAGTCGGGACCGGGCAGCTCCTCCTCGGTCATGGCCGAGGCGCACTTGACGTCCCGGATGCTCATGTCCCGGGGCAGCAGGCCGGTCGGGTTCCAGGCACCGGCGTGCTGGAACTGGATGGAGACGGGACAGCCCGCCTGGTGCACGGCCTCGGTGAGCCTCTGAAAACCGGGGATGAAGCGGTCATCATCGAAGTGCAGCTGCACGCCTTGGAACGTGCCGTCGGGGTAGTAGTGCACGTGCTGGATGCCCAGCGGATACTCCACCCCGCACGACTCCACCACCAGGAAGCCCACCCCACCCCGGGCCAACCGCTCGTAGTACGCGATCATGCGCGGCCCGCAGGTCTGGTCGGGCTCCACATACGAGGTGCCGTTGGCCGTCTTGATGATGCGGTTGCGGGTCTTGACCGGTCCGATCATCCCCGGCTCGAACAGCTTCTCGAAACGTTTCGTCATCCCAGTCCCCCTTAGCCCAGGTTCTCGTCGACGATACGGGCTGCCGCTTCCAGCACGGCGGCCGTCCTTTGCAGGCCTTCCCGCTCGTCCGGCGCGAGTTCCCATTCTTGCACTTCCTCGACCCCCCCTCGGCCCAATCTCACAGGCACACCCATGCTGAAGCCGCGCAGGCCGTATTCGCCGGCCAGCACCACCGAGCAAGGGAAGACCTCCCCCGTGTCGTGCAGCACCGCCCGGGTGATCGCCGCCAGCCCGATGGCACTCGTCCAGCCTGCGGTACGACCTGACTGCAGCTCCTCGTAGCGCCTGAGGATGGTGGGGATCTCGGCCCGGATGGCCGTCTTTTCGGCGTCGCTGAAGGACACCGGGCGACCGTCCACTCTCACCGAACTGAACAGGGGCACCTGGGTGCTGCCGTGCTCGCCGATGACCGTGGCCTCCACCCGGGCCACCTCCACTCCTTTGGCCCGCGCCGCCAGCTCCCGGAAGCGGAAGGAATCGTTGATGCAGTAGCCGATGGTCCGGGAGCGATCGAAGCCCCCGGCCTTCCAGGTGGCGTAGTTCAGGGGGTCGATGGGATTGGTGGCGGTGATGACAAAGGCCGCCGGGCAGTGGCGCCTGACCTCCAAGGCCACGTCCCGCACCAGAGGGATGTTCTTGGGCAGCATCTCCATCCGGTCGGCGATGAGGCCTTGGGGGACACCGGCCGCGTTGATCACCACGTCCGAGCCGGCCATGTCCTCGTACGACCCCGCGCTCACCGAGACACCGAGCGCCGAGAAAGCCGTGCTCATGTCCATGGCGTGCTGCTGCACCACGTTGGGCCGCAGGTCGATGAGCACGATCTGGTCGGCCAGACCAAGGGCCCCGATGTAGAACGCCGCCGGCGAGCCGACCGAGCCGGCCGCGCCTATGACCGTGACCTTCATTATCCCCCCTTCGTCTCCGGAGAGGAACGGCGGCGCGGGGGGGGGGGGGGGGGGCGCGCCCCCCCCCCCCCCCCCCCCCCCCCCCCCCCCC
>CAYNPL010000053.1:0-3889 GCA_964399135.1 uncultured Gaiellales bacterium | reverse complement strand
AGCGGAACCATGTCGTGAGTGTTCAGCGTGGCCAGGGAACCAGGCGGTACCGGGGCAGCCACCGCCGGGCCCCGGCGCCGCAGAGAGGACTGGAACACCCACGTGCGGCCGACGTTGTGGCGGCTCATGCTCGAGCGGACCCCTGGCGGGACTGTGCCCAGGTCTTCTCCCACCACCATCGTGCGATGGCGATGCGACTCGAGAGCCAGCACCGCGTACGCCTCTTCGGCGTGGTAGCTCACGTACACACCGTCCACGGCCTCCATCCCCTCAGGGACCCAGAACAGCCGGTGGAACCCCATCATGTGATCGATACGGAGGTAGCGGGCGAAACGCATCTGCTGGGAGAGGCAGGCCGAAAGGTAGCGGTAGCCGTCAGCCCGGTCGGCCTCCGGATGAAGCGGGGGACAGTCCCAGACCTGGCCTTTGGTGAAGAAGTCGTCGGGCGGAGCCCCGGCCGACACACCCTGCACGAACAGCTCCGGCCAGCGGCGGGCGTCGAAGCCCTGCGGGTGCACCCCCAGCGGCAGATCCAGCACCAGCCCTCCCGGTAGACTCTCGGAGAGCGTGGCCAACTGCCCCTCCATACGCCACTGACAGTACAGGTGATAGTGGGCGGCCCGGCCCCCCTCTTGGAAGGTCGCGAACTCAACCGCCAGGGGGTGTTCGCGCACAAAGCGGGCGAACTCCGCCTCCGCGTCTGCGCCAGGCTGCTCGCCAAAGTGGGCGGCCAGCAGTCCGAGCGCCTGCCGTTTGAGCGCAGCCACCGCCTCATGGTCCACCCGAGGCAGATCCCTCAGCCGGGCCACCTCCAGCTTGGTGGCGGCACTCTCCCAGAAGGCCCGGGCCGCGGCACAGCGCTCCCATTCGGGGAGCCGGTCGACGGCAAGGAAAAACTCGTTCCAGAACAGCCGGCTGGACGGCCGATACGGGGAAGGGTCGGAGGGAGCGGACCACAGCGGGGCGAGAAGAGGGAGGGTGGCGATGGCGGTCCCGCCTCGCCCCGACACCCATGCTCCCAGGGACGCGAAGTCGGCCAGGTCGCCGGCCCCCCAGTCACGCCGGCTGCGCAGCGCATAGACGGGACAGAAGACCCCCCAGGGGCGGCCGGCCAGAGCAGCCAGCGGGTCGGACGGATCGAGCCGGCTCACGGAAGCGCCCGCAGCGCCCGCAGCGCCCGCATCTGGCGCGCCCGCATCAGGAGCGCGCCCCCCCTCGGCGTCCGGGGCCCAGCAGCGGCGGGGCGCCGAGACGATCACGCTCTCGGCCGACCTCCCCTCCCACTCTGCCAGCAGATGGTGCCGGCCCCAGGGCAGGCGGCCCGCCCGGATCGCGGGCGCACCCCGGATGGCGTCACCAGGGACTCGGAACACCGAGACCGCCGTCCCCTGTCCGCTCTCCGCGGCCACCGGGACAAGCCGGCCGGCCGGCACTTCCCAAGAGAAGGTCTCGCCGCTTTCGCAGGCAAGGAAAAAGCGGACGGCGCCCGCGGCCGTTGCCGGGCCGCCCACCGGCCCCCAGGCCCGGACGCCCCCACCGCCGGCGCGCCCCCGCCTCACCGGCAGGCGCAGCCGCAGGTCGGGCAGCCGGCCTTCCCAGGCCACCAGCACCGGCTCGATCAGGCGCCCCTCGAGCTCCCGGCAGCGGGCCTCCAGAGCGGCCGTCGGCCCGTCCGGACCACTAAGGTCGGCTCCCAAGGCCTCCAGGACCGCCCGCAACGCCGGCTCGGCCGCGGTCTGCTCCCGGCCGCGGGAGTCGCGATAGCCGGTCTGCACCCCGAAGGCCGCGGCGAGCCGCCTCAGAGGATGCTCGGGCGACAGTACGCCCATCGCGATCAACCACCGGGCAGGCGGACGACGAAACGAGCCCCCGACTCGCTCGGCTCGACCTCCACATCCCCGGAGGCCGCCCGGGCCAGGCGGCGGGCCAGTGACAGACCCAGTCCGGCCCCCCGGCCTCCGACCCGTTCGACGGTGGCCGCCGAGCCGCGCACTCCGGGCTCGAAGATCCTCTCCCGCTCCTCCTCCGCCACCCCGGGTCCGTCGTCCTCTACCGTGAAAAGGACTTCCTTGCCGTTGCGTGCCGCTGCCAAAAGCACGTCACTGCGGGCGAAGTGGCAGGCGTTCTCGACCACCGGCTGCAGGATCTGCACGGCGATGTCCCTCTCCACCCCCACCCGCAGCTCCCGCTCGGGCGGACGGACCCTCACCTCGACCCGGTTCTCGTCGGCCAGCACTCCTATGGAGCTGACCACGTCGGCCAACACCTGCCATACGTCGGCCCGGCCTCGAGCCAGACTGCCCTCTTCCTGGGCCGCGGCCAACAGCGCCTCCACCGTGCGGGCCATCTGGTCGGCGCTGTAGAGGACCGAGCCCAGAGCTTCTTGGTAGTACTCAGGATCGCGCGGCCGCCGGAGAGCCAGTTCGGCCTCGGCCTTGATCTTGGCCACCGGAGTGCGCAACTGGTGCGAGACCTCGGCCGAGAAGCGCTGCTCCCGGCGGAGGCTGGCCGCCAGCCGGTCGAGCATGCCGTCGAGGGTGTGGGCCAGCTGGGTCAACTCATCATGGGGCTCTCCCATGTCGAACCGGCGATCGAGGTCCTCGGTGCTCCAGGCCTCGGCCTCAGCGGTCATCTTGGCCACCGGGCGGAAGGCGGCGTTGAGGACCCAGCTCCCGGCGAAGCCCACGATGATGAGAAGGACGGCGGTGAATGAACCGGTGGCGAGCAGGGTGAGCCGCTGCGTCCGGTAGTACGAACTCATGGACAGGCCGGTGACGATGGTCCCGATGCGCTCCCCCTCGAAGTAAAGAGGGATGCCGTACAGCCGCACTTCATAGTCCTCGATGTCGATGAACTTGTTGTCCTGGCCGTCCAGAGACCGGGCGGCGGCGGCGATGGCCGGGTCCACCGCCGGAGCGGAGAACGTCTGCCCTCCGATGAACACCCATATCTGCGAGCCCAACCCTTGGATGTCGCCGGTGGGCCGGATCAGCCTCACCTGGCCTTCCTCGATGCTGATGAGCTGGGCCTGGTCCTGAGCCATGGTCACCAGGCGGTCGTTGGCGTCGGAACGTAGGCTGTTGGCCAGGATGATGTTGAAACCCACCATCATGATGACCAGGGCCATTCCCACCGTGCCGAGCACGGCGAGCAGCAGACGGTCCCGTACACCCATCCGAGAGAGCGGCCGCCTCACGCCGCCCTCCGCCCGGACCAGGTCGAGCGCGGCCGGCTCATCGGAGCGAGTAGCCTACTCCGCGCACGGTGACGATCTGGGGCGCCCCAGGAATGGAGCAGACCTTGCGCCGCAGACGGGCGATGTACGCATCCAGCGTGTTGTCGTAGACGATCGCGCCGTGGGCCCAGGCCGTGTCGATGAGGACCTTCCGCCGCACGGCCTCCCCCGGAGAGGCGGCCAGCTTCGCCAGCAGGCGGAACTCGGTCGGCGTCAGCGGGACGGTGACCTCCCCGTACGAGACGGCATGCTTGGCCGGATCGAGGATCAGACCGCCCGCCTCCAGGCTGCGCTCGGTCCCGCTCCTGCGGATGAGGGCTTCCACGCGGGCCAGCAACTCGGCGAACGCGAACGGCTTGGTGAGGTAGTCGTCTCCGCCCACGTGAAATCCGGACAGGCGGTCGGTGAGCGAGTCACGCGCGGTGAGGAATAGGACGGGAGCAGTGACGCCCTGGGCCCTGAGGGCCTGGCACACGTCGCGGCCGTCCGTGTCGGGCAGGCCGATATCGATCACGAACACATCGGGCACCGACTCGGCCACTTTGCGCAGCAGTTCGGAACCGGTGGCGAGACCCTGCACCTGATAGCCCTCTTCCCGGAGCCCGCGCACGAGAAGAGACCGCATCTGGGGGTCGTCCTCGAGGACGAAGATCT
>CAYNPL010000052.1:0-4823 GCA_964399135.1 uncultured Gaiellales bacterium | reverse complement strand
ATCGCCGGTCCCACCGTCAGAACGGGGTCCTTGTAGATCTCGACCGCCACCGGGGCGGTGCCGCCGGCGGGCCCCGCGGGCCCGGCGGCGGCGCCCATGAGGGCAAGGCTCAGGCCCGGCGGGATGACCACCGCCACGTCGGCATCGCCGCTGTCTACGGCGGCTCTGGCCTCCTCAGGGGTGTCGGCGGAGGTGACCGCTAGGAGACCGGCCAGCTCGGGGCTGCTGAGGGCCCCGGTGAGGGCGGCGCCGGCGGCGGGCAAGCCCGCCCCGGCGCCCCCGTCCTGGTCGACCACCACGACCTTGACCTCCGGGATGGAGAAGCTGTCCCCCGACCCGAAAGCGGCGCCGATCGCCCCCGCCAGCAGCAGCGGCGCCACCAGCATCATGGCCAGTCCGGCCACGCTCCGGTAGACGTGGCGGATGTCTTTCCAGGCTATGCTGAGCGCGCGCACCCTCGGGCCTCGCCGCCCCCACCTAGTCCCGCAGAGCCCGGCCGGTCAGGTGAAGGAAGACCGTCTCCAAGTTCGGCTCGGCCAGGCTGATCTCGGTGATGCGGGCTCCTTCCGCCCGCGCTCCTTCGAACAAGGAGGGCATCAACGTGCCGGCGTCGTCGACCAGGAGCTGCAGGCGGCTCTCGCCGGGGCGGGAGACGCTCTCCACACCCGGCAGCTGCCCCCATTGTTCGGCGAGCAGATCCGCCTGCCGGTCCACGGTCAAGTCCATCCTGGTGCGTTCTCCCACCGAGCGCACCAACTCCGCCTGAGTGCCCATGGCGATCATGACGCCCCTGTCCATGATCGCGATGCGGTCGGAGAGTTCCTGCGCCTCCTCCATGTAGTGGGTGGTGTAGAGGACGGTCACTCCGGCGGTGTTGAGGTCCTTGACCCCGTCCAGTATCGACCGCCGGCTCTGGGGATCGATCCCCACAGTGGGCTCATCGAGGAAGAGGATGCGGGGCCGGTGCAAGAGGGCCGCCCCGATGTTCACTCTCCGCTTCATCCCCCCCGAGTACTTGTCCAATCGGTCCTTCTGCCGGTCGACCAGGCCGATCAGCTCGAGCACTTCGTCTACCCGCCGGCCGAGGGCCGGACCGCTCAGGCCATACATGCGTCCCCAGAACATGAGGTTCTCCCGCCCGCTCAAGTCCTCGTAGAGGGCGATGTCCTGCGGGACCACCCCGATCAACGGTTTGACCTTCTCGGGTTCTTGCGTGACGGAGAAACCGCCCACCTGGGCCTCACCCGCGTCGGGAGCGAGCAGGCAGGAGAGGATGGAGATCATAGTGGTCTTGCCCGCCCCGTTGGGCCCCAGCAGGCTGAAGATCTCTCCCTCTTCGATGGTGAAGGAGACCTGGTCGACGGCCACCGGCCCCTTGGGTGGGTCGAACTGCTTGCGCAGCCGCTCGACTGCGATCGCCTGCACCTGGACCTCTCTTTCGCGTCGGGACAAGGACGTACCGATATACTAGCCAATAGGAACCCGACCTGGGCGACCGATGGGAGGAAGGATGCGGATGCGGGTGAGCCGGGCGAGACTGCCTCTTGCCGGGGCGGCGATCCTCGTGGTCCTTGCGGTCATCTCCTTGCTCGTGCTCGATCTGGGCGGAGGCTCGGTCGACTCCTCCGATATCGCCGTGATCCAGATCGGCCGGACCCCTGATCAGGGGGGCGGGATAGGAGACCCGGGCGGCCTCGGACCGGGATCCTCCCCCTCGACGGGAGAGGGCCCGCGCGGCGGCGGGCAGAACGTGTCCACCACGACCACCAGCGGCCCCGGCGGGGCTGAGACGACCACGACAGGCAGCACCGTCCGGGAGACCGTGCACGGGGGGCCGCGCACCAGCGCCGGCTCCTCGACGACCACCAGCGACGGGGGCGCGGGCGGCGGCAGCGGAGGTTCGTCATCGACCGGGACCACCGGCGGGAGGTGACAGGAGTGCGCGTCCTCGTCGTCGAAGACGAAGAGCGGGTGGCTTCGTTCATAGCCAAGGGTCTTGAAGGCGTGGGGTTCGTCACCGACATCGCGGCTACCGGCCGGGATGCGCTCGAACACCTGCGCGGCAAAGGTCCGGTCGATGTCGTCCTGCTGGATGTGGGGCTCCCCGACCTGGACGGCTTCTCCGTGCTCGCCGAGATCCGCAAGAGCGACCCCGAGACCCCCGTGATCATGCTCACCGCCCGCGGCGATGTGCCTTCTCGCGTCCGTGGTCTCGACCTGGGGGCCGACGACTATCTGGCCAAGCCCTTCGATTTCGATGAATTGATCGCCCGCATCCGCGCCCAACTCCGGCACAGCCGGCAACCGCAAGGCTCGGTCCTGCAGTGCGGCGACCTCCATCTGGATCTCAAGACCCGGCGCGCCCGCCGGGGCGACAAAGTGAGTGATCTCACCTCCCGCGAGTTCGCCCTGCTCGAGTTCCTCATGCGCCACGACGGCCAAGTGCTGTCCCGTTCCCAGATCCTCAGCAGCGTGTGGGGGTACGGCTTCGACCCCCAGAGCAATGTCGTCGACGTATACGTCGGCTATCTCAGGGGCAAGCTCGACCGGCCCGGGGAGACGAGTGTGATCGAGGCCGTGCGGGGCGGCGGATACAGGTTGCGGGCCCCCGAACCCGCTGAGGAGCCGGCGCCGAGTTGAGGCTGCGGCTGACCCTGTGGTTCGTCTTCGGGGTCGTCGTCGTGATGCTGGCCGGCGCCGCCGGCATCTACGCCGTCCTTTCCCAGCAGTTGCGCGCTGACCTCGATTCCCGCCTTACCCAACAGCTGGCCCGATACGGCGAAGCGGTGGCCACGGCGACCGACGAGGAGTCTCTTGTCGAGCTCACCCGGACCTATCTCTCCGGCGCAGGCGCCAACGCCCTGCGGCAGGGCGGGCTGGTCCTTTCCCTGCAGACCGCCGGTGGCTCGGTGGTCTCCAACTCCGACGACATCCGCCCGGAGGACCTCCCTGAGAGCCGGTCTCTGCTCGAGTCCGGCCGCGCCTTCCTGGCCGATGCCGGACTGGGTGGGCAGGACTACCGGGTGGCCGGCACCCCCGTAGCCCTGGGCGGCGACCGGGTGGGAGCGGTCCAGATCGCCGGGTCGCTCGACGACATCCAGAACACCCTCAACCGTCTGTTGCTGCTCTTGACCGTCGGGGGCGTTCTCGGGTGCATGGCGGCGGGACTGGGGGCGTGGGTGCTGGTGGGACGCGCGCTCGACCCGGTGCGCCGCATCACGCAGACGGCGGCGGCCATCTCCCGGCAGGACCTGTCCAGGCGCATCGACTATTCCGGCCCTCCCGATGAGATCGGGCGGCTGGCCGGGACGATGGATGCCATGCTTGATCGCATTGAGGCGGCCTTCTCGGCTCAGGAGCAGTTCATCTCCGACGTCTCCCACGAGTTGCGTACGCCGCTCACCATCGTCAAAGGGCATCTGCAGGTGCTGGACCGGCAAGAAGACCCCAGCCCGGAAGTGGTCAAGCACGAACATGGTCTTGTGATAGACGAGCTCGACCGGATGAACCGTCTGGTGGCCGATCTGCTGACCCTCACCCGGGCCGGCCGGGCCGACTTCCTGCGCAAGGAACCTCTCGAACTCGACCTGTTCCTCACCTCCCTGGCGGCCGAAGGTCCACACCTGGGAGACCGCGACTGGAGGGTGGATTCCCTGCCGGGCGGACGGGTGGAGGCCGACCAAGACCGGCTCACCCAAGTGTTCCTCAATCTGATGCAGAACGCGGTGGCCCATACCGGGGCCGGCCAGGTGATCGCGCTGGGAGGCAGCCGTCAGGGAGAAGGCGGACCGGTGCGGCTCTGGGTGCGCGACGAGGGCGAGGGCATGGACGAGGAGGTCAGGCGGCACGTCTTCGAGCGGTTCTACCGTGGCCAGGGCGACACGGCCGGCGGCAGGGTGGGCTTGGGGTTGGCGATCGTCCAGGCACTGGTGGCGGCCCATGGCGGGACGGTGAGCGTGGAAAGCGCTCCTGGGCGGGGCGCGCGCTTCACCGTCGAACTGCCGGGGTGACGGCGCCCTGGGGGACTTCCCTCCAAGACGCCGGCAGGATAAGAGACTTCTCATCTGTCTCTAACCGTCTTCTCACGAGCGGCCCTTACACTCCACCGTGCGGACCAAGAGTCCGCGAGAAATGGCAGAGCGATCTCGAATGTGAGAAGGAGGTCAGAGATGAGCAGACGGAAGATCATCATCGTCACTGCCGCCGTCTTCGTCTTGACTCTCGCGATAGCGGGCTCAGCATTGGCCGTGGCCGCGACTTCGCCGGGAGCCTATCAGGGCGACAATGCAGCCGGTGCGACGACGACCACCGCGGCGCAGTACGGAGACGGGCCGGCGGCGCGGAACGGCGCCGGGCCGCAGGCCGTGAACGGCGCCGCGCAGGGGCCCAAGACCACCTGCACGGACTGCGGCGCGCAAGACCAGGTCCGAGAGAGGACCCGCACCACCGATCGGACTCAGGACGGCACCTGCTCGGGCGATTGCGACGGTACGCCTGATCGCACCCGTACCACCGAGCGCGCTCAGGACCGTACCTGCGACGGTACCTGCGACGGTACCTGCGATGGTCAGGGTGACGGCACCGGCAGGGGCTACGGCCCGGGCGACGGCATCTGCGATGGCAGCGGCGACGGCACCGGCGACGGGGTCTGCGACGGAAGCGGACCGGGCGGTCCGCAGGGGCCCGGCGGCGGACGGTAGCTCGATGGCATGAGGCGTCGGGCGCCGACGCGGGGAGCGGAAGATCGGGGCGGCGGCCCCCCGCCGGGGGGGGGCCCCCGCCCCGAGGCGTGGCGGGGGCGAGGTGAAGTTCAGCGCGCCGCG
>CAYNPL010000051.1:0-4949 GCA_964399135.1 uncultured Gaiellales bacterium | reverse complement strand
CCTACAACAAGACCCTGGGCAAATTCCAGCTCATGGGCATCCCGCCGGCGCCGCGGGGCATCCCGCAGATCGAGGTCACCTTCGACATCGACGCCAACGGTATCACCCACGTGTCGGCCAAGGACCTGGCCACCGGCAACGAGCAGAAGATCGTCATCAAGAGCTCGAGCGGTCTGAGCGACGAAGAGATCAAGAAGATGGTCCGTGACGCCGAGATCAACGCCGAAGAAGACCGCAAGAAGAAGGCTCTGGTCGATGCCCGCAACCAGGCGGAGAACCTGGTGTACTCCACCCGCAAATCGCTGAAGGATTTCGGGGACAAGGTTGACGGAGCCACCCGGGGCGACATCGAGAACGCCATGCGCGACCTGGAAGAGGCCGCCAAGGGCGACAACATCGATCTGATCAAGAGCCGCACCGAGAAGCTGCAGGAAGCCGCGTACAAGCTGTCCGAGGCTGCCTACCAGGCGGCCCAGGCCCAGCAGGCGGGCGGCGCAGGCGGCGGCTCGCAGACATCGGGGGCAGGCCCCGCTGAGGATGAGATCGTCGAGGAGGCCGACTACGAGGTCATCGACGAGGACAAGTAGAAGTAGAAGTACGTAGGAGAAGGAGGTATGAAGATGGCACTGGTACGTTGGGACCCCTTCCGGGAGCTGAGCGCGCTCCAGACCGAGGTCAACCGCTTGTTCTCCCGCGTGGGAGCCGGTGAAGTGGGCGAGCGCCAGTCTTGGACTCCGTCGGTGGACGTCATCGAGACCGACGACGCCATCAAGCTCAAGGCGGACCTCGCTGGGATGGACCCCAAGGACATCAACATCGAGCTCCAGGACAACGTCCTGACCGTCAGCGGCGAACGGCGGTTCGAGGAAGAGGTCAAGGAGGACAAGTTCTACCGCATCGAACGGCGCTACGGCTCGTTCAGCCGGTCGCTGGCTCTGCCGCCGACGGCCGACGAGAGCAAGGTCGAAGCGAAGTACGAGAACGGGCTGCTGGAGATCGTGGTGCCCAAGACCGAGGTCGCCAAGCCCAAGAAGATCGCCGTGACCGTCGGCGAGCAGAAGCAGAAGACGGTGGAAGCAAAAGCCACCGACACCACGTCCTTGTGTGGTCTGAACACCCCGCGGGCGGGGGGGGGCGGCGGGCGGCCGCCGCCCCGCGCCGAACAGGGCCTCGCAGACGAGGTCTGCCCGGCCCAGAACACGAAAGACACGCATATGACGACGAGCAAGAGGCGGATACCCATAAACGGTAACGACGGGACCCCGGCCGGGACGGGCGCGGACCCTGAGGCCGCCGCCGGCGAGGCGGCGGCCGGCGACGGTGCCGGCCAGGCTACCGCGGGGACGCGGCCGGCGGCCGGTCCGGCGCCTGGAGCTCAGACGGCCGGCCCCACTCCTCCCGGAGGGGCCCAGCCGGAGGAGGCAGCCGCCGAGCAGGAAAGGCTCGCGCAGGAACGCGATGCTTTGGCCGACTCGCTGCTGAGGCTGCGGGCGGAGTTCGACAACTTCCGCAAGCGGGCCTCGCGCGAGCTGGTGGAGGCTCGCCAGCGGGCGCAGGGCGAGCTCTTGGGCGACCTTCTGCCCGTGCTCGACAACTTGGAGCGGGCGCTGGACGCAGCGGAACATCACGACGAGCGCAAGGTGCTCACCGGGGTGCGCATGACCCGCGACATGTTCGTCGACCTCCTTCGCCGGTCCGGCGTGGAGGAGATCGACACTGTAGGGGCACCCTTCGATCCTCGGGTCCACGACGCCATGCTGGTGCAGCCGTCCACCTACGCGGAGGGACTGGTGGCGGACGTGCTCGAACGGGGCTACCGCCAGGGCGACAGGGTGCTGCGTCCAGCCAGGGTGGTGGTCTCGTCGGGTCCGGTGGATCCAGGCGAGCAGGCATAGGAGTTCGCTGCCATGGCCGCCGGAAACCGTGATTTCTACGAGGTCCTGGGGGTCAAGAAGACCGCCGGCCAGGACGAGATCAAGAGGGCATACCGCAAGTTGGCGCGGCAGTACCATCCCGACGCCAACCCCAACGACCCCAAAGCGGAGGAAAAGTTCAAGGAAGTCTCCAGCGCCTACGAGGTTCTCTCCGACCCGGAGAAGCGCAAGCAGTACGACCAAGGTCCGTCCTTCTTCGGCCAGGGGGCCCGGCCGGGCGGCACCGGAGGCTTCCAGGGATATCCGGGCGGTCAGCCCATGGGCGGCGACTGGTCGGACCTGTTCGGCAGCCTTTTCGGCGGCGGGAGTTTCGGCGGCTTCGGTGGCGGGGGGAGGCGGCAGCGGACGGCGGAGCGGGGCGAGGACGTCAGTGTGGCGGTGAAGCTGTCGTTCGACGACGCCCTCAAGGGGGTGACCACCAAGATCAGCGTGCCCCAGACCGTGCCGTGCGAGACCTGCCGGGGCAGCGGGGCAGCGCCGGGGACCGCGCCTGTCACCTGCCCTCAGTGCCAAGGCAGGGGAGTGGTGGCGCAGAGTCAAGGCTTCTTCGCCCTCAGCCAGCCTTGCTCCCGGTGCGGGGGCGCCGGTACCGTCATCGAGCATCCGTGTGCGGAATGCTCGGGGACAGGCCAGACCCGGGTGCTCAAGAAGTTCACCGTGCCGCTTCCGGCCGGGGTCAAAGACGGCACCAAGATCCGTCTCAAAGGGAAGGGCGAGCCGGGCCGGCGGGGCGGCCCCCCCGGCGATCTGTACGTCATCGCCCAGGTCGAGGAGAGCCCGCTCTTCGAGCGGAGAGGCTCCGACCTGGTGATAGAGGTGCCGGTGACCATGGCGGAGGCGGCCTTGGGGGCGACCGTCCGCGTGCCCACGCCCGAGGGCAGTGTGGGTCTGAAGATCCCGGCCGGGACCCAGAACGGCAAACTGCTCAAGCTCAAGGGCAAGGGGGCCCCCCGCCTGGGGGCCTCGGGCAAGGGTGACCTGCTGGCGCGCATCCGGGTGCTCACCCCGGAGAACCTCACCGGCCCGCAGAAGGACCTGCTTAAGAAGTTCGCGGAGTCACGTTCCGAAGACCCCCGGGCGGGCCGGCCCGGTTGGAGGTCCTGACCGCACGGCATAGGAGGCAGAGGTGGCGCTCGATGACGAGATGAGACCGGTGTTCATGATCTCGGTGGCCGCCGAGTTGGCCGAGATGCACCCGCAGACGCTTCGCATGTACGAGCGCCGAGGCCTCATTCGTCCCCGGCGTTCGTCGAAGAGCACGCGGCTCTACTCCCTCGCCGACGTGGAACGTCTGCGCCGGATCCAGCAATTGGTGGCAGAATGTGGGCTTAATCTGGCCGGTGTCGAGCGAGTCCTAGAGATGGAGGAGCAGGTGGCCGCCCTGCAGAAGAGGCTGGAAGAGCTCCAGCGCGATATGGAACGTTTGGCTGCGGAAGCACGCGAGCAGCTGGAGGCGGTGCATCGCAGCTATCGCCGGGAGCTGGTTCCCTTGTCGGCCCCGGGCGAAGTGATACTCGCTCCCCGTAAGACTCGCGGCCGCCGATGAGCGACCGGACCGAGTCTCCGGACACCCTGCCGGCCGCATACGAACGCTTCTGCGCCAACCATCCGGATCGACCCACCATGGTCTCGTGCAGCGCCTGCGGAAAACCGCTCTGCCCGGACTGCATGGTCTACTCGGCGGTGGGGATCAAGTGCCAGGAGTGCGCGGCCATGCCCAAGTCCTCCCGGGTGACTCTCAAGACCAGACGCTTCCTCCTTGCCATCGCGGTGGGACTGTGGGTGGGCACGGCCGTGGGCTTCGCGTACTACTACATCCTCGGCAGCATCGGTTTCTTCTTCTTTTTCTTCTTCGTCTCGGCGGGGATCGGATACCTGGTGGGAGAGGCGGTCAGTCGGGCCTCAGGGCGCTACCACGGCAAGAAGACCGCGGTGGTGGCGGCCCTGTCGACGGTGTGGGCGTTCGTTCTCCCCCCGCTGTTGGCTGCCTTCATCAGCTTCGGCGTGAGCTGGAGCTCGGTGGTCTTCAGTCTTACCGGCCGCGGCGTCATCAACTGGGTGGTCATGCTGTTCGCGGCTTATCTGGCCTGGTGGCGCAACCGCTGAAGACGGCGGCGGCTGGAGAGAGTGGGGACTGGTGGGCGGGTCGCCATCGCCCCGTCTCAGGGGAGGGTCTTGGCACTCTCACTGTGGGAGTGCCAACACGCGGCTACACATCAGGCCGGTTTTCGGGTATACTACGGCCGGTTGACGGAGGAGGTCAGCAGAGGTGCCCACATACGAATACAGGTGTGTCTCTTGCGAGCACCAGTTCGAGCGCTTCCAGCGTATGTCCGACGATCCGGTCAAGGAGTGCGAGATCTGCGGTGAGCCGGTGAAGCGTCTCTTGTTCCCCGTTGCCATCCACTTCAAAGGCAACGGCTTCTACAGCACCGATTACGCCCGCAAGAACGCCTTGGCCTCCGCCGGCTCCCCCTCAGGCAACGGCGGCTCCGACTCCTCTCCCGCCGCCGAGGACAAGACATCCGGGGCATCCGGGGATGGGGTCAAGGCCGCCTCTGACAAGAGCGGCGCTGCCCCCGTCGCCGCGGCTTCCACGCACGACTGAGCGCTCTGATTCCCGCCATGGCCGGTAGGGACTGCGAGCTGGTCGCGTTCTCGGCCTCCTGTCCTCTCATAGTCCTCACCAATGACGACGGCATCGGTTCGCCCGGGCTGCTGGCATTGAAGGAGGCCCTGGATCCTCTGGGTGACGTGCGCATCGTGGCTCCCGACCAGAACCGCTCGGGCGCTGCCCGTAGCATCACCATGCACTCCTCGCTCTGGGTGGAGGAGGTCGAACTCCCTGACGGCAGTGTGGGCTACAGCACCGACGGGACACCGGTCGACTGCGTGCGCATGGCCGCCCTGGGCCTGCTCGACCGCAGCCCCGACCTCATCGTCTCGGGCATCAACCTGGGTGAGAACCTGGGCGACGACATCATTTCCTATGAAAAGGCGCCCGAACGGCTGAGT
>CAYNPL010000050.1:0-5597 GCA_964399135.1 uncultured Gaiellales bacterium | reverse complement strand
CACACCGCGTTGATGAAGGGCCGCTATCCGGTCTGCTGCCTCTTTCTCGAGATCGATCCGGCGGCGGTCGATGTGAACATTCACCCCGCCAAGCGCGAGGTGAAGTTCCATGACGAACGCGCCGTCCGCCGGCTCACGACGCAGGCGGTGCGCGAGACGCTGTTGAGATTCCATTCATCCATCTCAACCACACTGACGGCCCGGCCAGTATCCAAGCCGGAGATGGATTCCGCGGTGGATGTCGTTTCGCCTTCACCCGCGCCAGTCACGAAAGAGTTCCCGTCGTTCACGCCGCTGACCGGCGCGCCCCTGACCGCGTGGCCCAAGCCCGTCGAGCCAGCGCCTCCGACTCTCCGGCCCGCCAGCCCGCCAGCCCGCCAGCCTGCGGAACCGGCCCCTTCGCACGCCGACATCGAACCGCCGGCGCCGCCCGCGCCGCTCTCCTCCGCCCCCTCTGCCCTTTCCCCCCCCCGCCCCCTCCGCGTCGCCTACCACCTGCCCTGCCACCTCAAAGCGCAGGAGGTGGGCAGCCCCGGTCTGGAACTGCTCAGGGAGATCCCCGGGGTAGAGGTGATCGACCTGGCGGCCGGCTGCTGCGGCATGGCCGGGACCTTCGGCATGAAGAAGGGCACGTTCGACTTCTCCCTGCAGGTGGGCGAGCCGCTCTTCCGCCGCATCGCCGAGGTCGCCCCCGACCTGGTGGCCAGCGAGTGCAGCACCTGTCGCCTGCAAATTACCCAAGCCGTCGATCTGGAGACCGTCCACCCGGTGACCCTGCTGGCGGAGGCCTACGGGGTCTGAACCTCGCTGCGGCCCCACCAGCGCGCACCGCCGGACAGACCGCCCTGCTTCGCCCGGCGCACCAGGAGGTAGGCCAGGATAGGGGCCAGCACCAGCACCGCGAGGGCGATCACCTGCGCCTCCTTCAGACCCCAGATGAGGGGATCGTTCACCCGGAAATGGGAGATGAACACACGCCCCAGCGAATACAGCCAGAAGTATGCGAGCACGGCCAGGCCGTCCACCCGCAGACGCGGTACGACGTACAAGAGGATGCCGAGCATCACCAGCAGCCAGATCTGTTCATAGACGGGAGTGGGGTGAGTCGGCACTCCCAGCAGTTCGTCGGGTATGAAAGAGGCCGGGTTGGTATACACGAAACCCCAGGGCAGGTCGGTGGGATAGCCCCAGGTATCGCCGTTGATGATGTTGGCCGTCTTGCCGATGATCTGCCCCACCGGGAAGGCAAGCGCGGTGCAGTCCATCACCCGCAGGATGGGCAGCTTCTTCCAGCGGCAGTAGATGACCAGACCCACCAATCCCCCCAAGACCACCCCGTATATGGCCAGCCCCACCAGCTGCGGCCCTACGATCTGGCCGGGGTTCTCCCAGTAGTAGTCCAGCCGGTCGAGGATGTGGACGATGCGCGCGCCGATGACGCCGCAGGGCACCGCTATCAAGGCCAGCCCGGCCGCGTGGCTGGGAGAGATGCCCCGGCGCTTCATCTCGTACGCGAACACGAACGTCCCGGCGATCACGGCCACGGCCATGATCAGGCCGTACCAGCGGAACTCCAGCGGCCCCAGAGACCCGATCACCGGGTCGACGTCGATGGTCATTTGTCGTAGAAGAGCACGCCGGCCTTAGCCCAGTTCTCGCGGGGATAGTCCTCGATGATCACATCCACCTGATCCTCGGCGGCCCCCGTGTACTTGACCACAACGTTGGTGATCTCCTTGACCAGCCGCCGCTTCTGCTCCACGCTGCGGCCCTCCAACATCTTGACGACGATCAGCGGCATCGGCTCCTCCCTTTCCCGGCCCCGCGACCGCGAAACCGCTCCCCGTCGGTCCGCGAACTTGGGGCCGACTTGACGTTATCCGCCGCGAGTCCTATATTTCTTGTCCCTTTCCGGGCCATGGCCGATTCTGTCTCTTTCTTGCTATGAGCTGTCGGTGAGATTGGACATGGATGAAGCCCGCCAAGCCCTCAAGAACCGCGCAGCCGCGCGATCCACCGCCGCGCGATCCACCGCCGCGGGGGCGACTTCCGCCGCCGGGCAGGAGAGCGCGGCGCTCCCGCACGCCGGTCTGCGCCTGGCCCCGGCAAAGACGCCCAGCATCGCCGGCGCTCTGGTTCTCAAAGACGGCGATCTCTTCTTCGTGAGCGAACCCAACGGTGATGTGCCCCTCGACCATCTGCACGCTACCGGCCTCTACTACCACGACTGTCGCTTCCTGGACGGGTACGAGCTTAGGGTGGCCGGCCATAGGCTGGAGACGCTGGTTTCCACCGCCGGCCGGGGCTACCAGTCGCTGGTGGAGCTGACCAACCCTGAACTGCTCGCCCCCGACGGCCGGGTGATCGCCCCGCTCGAGATCATGGGGGTCAAGTGGACCCGCACCCTCGACTGTGGCCACCTTGCCCTCCACGATACCATCAGCCTGCGCAATTTCGGCCACGAGCCGCTGACGTTGCCCTTGTCTCTCGGCTTCAGCGCCAGGTTCCAGGACGTCTTCCAGGTGCGCAGCCTTGACCAGGAGCCGATCGGCACGCTGCTCCCGCCTCAAGCCGCAGATCGCCGGTTGCGCTTCGAGTACCGGGGCGCGGATGGTGTCGGACGCGCGGTCATGATCACCTTCCGAGAGAAGCCCGACACCTGGAAGCACGGCAGCACTGGGGAGGTGCAGGCCGCCTTTTCCCCCACGATACCCGCACGCGGGGAATACGAAATCGCGTTGACGGTGCTGCTGGAGGAAACCGAATCCCCGGCCCCGGACGGAGGAGGGGCGCCTGCGCAAGCAGGGCCGGGCTCATACGCCGCGGCGGGCGGGACCGCGGCGGTCCGGCGCCGTGCGACTTCCGCCGCGCCCGCCGCCAGCACCGGCACCCCAGGCACTCTCGCTTCCTGCCACGCCGGCGCGCACCAAGCGTGGCGCGATGGCCAGACCAAAATGCGCAGCAGCAGCCCGCTGCTCGACGCCATCATCGAGCGTTCCTTCCGCGACCTCTACCTGCTGCGGAGCAGGATCGACGGCCGGCACTACTACGCAGCCGGGGTCCCCTGGTTCGCCACGCTGTTCGGACGTGACAGCATCATCAGTGCGCTGCAGACCCTTGCCTTCGACCCCGGCATGGCCCGCGAGACCCTACATGTCCTCGCCGCCCTGCAAGGGACCGCCGCCGATCCCTGGCGCGAAGAGCAGCCCGGCAAGATCCTCCACGAACTGCGGGTGGGCGAATTGGCCCGCACCAGGAGGGTGCCGCACTCACCCTACTACGGTTCCATCGATGCCACTCCGCTCTTCCTGATCCTCGCGACCGAGTACTTCGCCTGGACTGCGGACGAGGCCACGATCGCGGAGCTTCGGCCCCACCTGGACGCCGCCCTCCGCTGGCTCGACGACAGCCTGGATGTCCGGGGCTATCTCTCCTACGGCCGCAGCGCACCGAGCGGTCTGGTCAACCAGGGTTGGAAGGACTCCGACAACGGGATCCCCGACCGGGATGGATCGCCCGCCGAACCGCCCATCGCCCTGGTGGAGGTGCAGGCCTACGCCTACCTGGCCCGCGTGCGGTCGGCGGACCTGTATCGGCGATCGGGCCGGTCGGGTGACGCAGAGCGGGCCGCGGAGCTGGAACAAGCCGCAGCGGCTCTTCGGACCCGCTTCAACCGGGATTTTTGGATGGAGCCGCAGGGCTGCTACGCCCTGGCTCTGCATGGCGAGGAAGGAGAAGGCCACGCGGGCGAAAGCAATCCGGCGCCCGGGACCCCCCGGCAGGTGCAGGTGTGTGCTTCCAACGGCGGTCACGCCCTCTGGGCCGGTATCGCCACGCCCGAGCAGGCCCGCCGGGTGCGGCGGCGCCTCATGAGACCCGACATGTTCACCGGCTGGGGCATCCGCACCCTCTCAGAGAAGGAGGCGGCCTACAGCCCGGTCGGTTACCACCTGGGGACGGTGTGGCCGCACGACAACTCGCTCATCGCCTCCGGGTTCCGCCGCTACGGCTTCGCCGGGGCCGCCCTGCGCGTCTTCCAGGGCCTGACACGGGCCGCCATGCACTTCGACCTCTACCGCCTGCCCGAGCTGTTCGCCGGCTTCTCTCGCCACGACTACGAGGTCCCCGTCCACTATCCCCTGGCCAGCAGGCCCCAGGCCTGGTCCGCCGGGGCCGTGCCCTACCTTCTGGTCGAGCTTCTCGGACTGCGTCCTGAAGCGCATGCTGGTCGCCTGAACGTGGTCTCACCGGTACTGCCGGAATCGGTCGACTGGCTCGAGCTCAAAGACCTGCGGGTGGCGAACGGCCGTATCGACCTCCGGTTCGAGCGGACCTCCCGGGGGGTCGCGGTCGAGGTCCAGCGCAAAGACCGGCCCTTGGAAGTGATCGTCAAGCTATAGGTGACAGGAGGCACCGCCATGAGAATCGCCCAAGTAGCTCCTCTGTACGAGAGCGTCCCGCCCAAGATGTACGGCGGTACCGAGCGCGTGGTCTCGTATCTGACCGAGGAGCTCGTCCGCCGCGGGCACGAGGTGACCCTCTATGCCAGTGGGGACTCGCAGACGCAAGCCCGGCTCATACCCTGCGCCCGTTCCGGCCTCCGTCTCGATCCCGACACGAAAGACCGCCTGGCGCCGCACGTGGCCATGCTCGAACGGGTGGCCCGCGATGCTCTCGACTACGACATCATCCACTACCACACCGACTACCTGGGTTTTCCGGTGGCCCGCCGCCACGGCACCCCACACGTGACCACCCTGCACGGCAGGCTCGACCTCCCGGAGCTGGCGCCGCTCTATCGCGAGTTCAAGGACATACCGCTGGTCTCCATCTCCCACGCCCAGCGCAGACCTCTGCCCTGGGCGGACTGGAAGGCCACCATCTACCACGGTCTGCCCAAGGACTGCGCCTGTCTGGCAGAGATGCCGGGGGAATACCTGGTCTTCCTGGGTCGGCTCTCCCCGGAGAAACGGCCCGACCGGGCCATCGAGATCGCCCGCCTGACCGGCCTGCCCCTCCGCATCATGGGCAAGGTCGATGCCGCCGACCGCGCCTATTTCCGCTCGGTCATACGCCCCCTGCTCAAGCGCGCCGACGTGGAGTTCGTGGGTGAGGGGGGAGACGCCGACAAGTTCCCGGTGCTGGCCGACGCGGTGGCGCTGCTATTCCCCATCGATTGGCCGGAGCCGTTCGGGCTGGTACAAATCGAGGCCATGGCGGTAGGCACCCCGGTGATCGCCTTCCCGCATGGGTCGGTGCCGGAGGTGATCGATCACGAGGTCACCGGGTTCATCGTGCACAGCGTGGAGGAGGCCGCCCGCATGGTGGACCGCTGCGCCGCGCTCGACCGGGCCCAGATCCGGCGGGTCTTCGAGGAACGTTTCTCGGTGGAGCGCATGGTCGACGAGTACGAGGAGCTGTACCAGGCGCTGGTGGACGGCCGGGAATACCAGCGAGAGATCAAGGTGTACTCTCCCTGGCTGGAAGGAGCATGGACCCCCTCTGGTAAGGCCGGGAGCGCGGTGGAAACGGGAGTGGAGGCGGTGCGCGCGGCCAGGCCGTGAACGGCTCTGTTCCGCGCCCCCGCGCGGGGGGCG
>CAYNPL010000049.1:0-9081 GCA_964399135.1 uncultured Gaiellales bacterium | reverse complement strand
CCAGCACTGCGAGGACGTCAACCTCATCGTGGGTTCCATCGGCCATGACCTGTCCTTCACCAAGGGCTTCATCGGCAGTGTCCTGACCATGGGCAAGCTGGTGATGCTCGATTCCACCGACGCCCGGACTGTGTGCGAGACCATCGAACGGGAGAAGGTCACCTCGGTCGTCTGGGTGCCCACACTGGCGCAGCGGCTGCTTCAGTACGAGGACCTGGACAAGCACGACCTCAGCAGCCTCAAGAAGATGCACAGTGCAGGCGGCGCCGCCTTCCCCGAGCTGGTCAGGGACGTCTTCGCCCGCCTGGACATGCGCTTTCACAACGGATACGGGGCCACCGAGGGCATGACCTGCATCACCACCGCCGAGGACGACCTCGAGACCATCTGCGCCACGGTGGGGCGGCCCACCTGCCCGCGAGACGTCTACAAGGTGGTGGACTTCGACGGCAACACGTTGCCCCCGGGCAGCCAGGGCGAACTGCTGCTCAAGGGCCCGTCGGTCTTCGCCGGCTACTACAAGAACCCAGAGGAGAACGCCAAGGTGTTCGACGCCGACGGCTTCTTCAAGACCGGGGACCTCGCCGTCATCGACGAGCAAGGCTATGTGCGCCTCACCGGCCGCCTCAAGGAGATGATCAACCGGGGCGGCGAGAGCATCAGCGCCACCGTCATCGAGGGGCTGATCAACCGGCATCCCGAGGTGGCCGTGGTAGCGGTGGTGGCCATGCCCGACCCCCTCATGGGCGAGCGGGTCTGCGCGTACATCCAGCCGGTGGCCGGATGCGCCTTGACCTTCGAGGGGATCATCGAGTTCCTGCGGGGAGAGAAGGCCTCGGTGCAGCAACTCCCGGAGCGCATCGAGTTCGTGGAGAGCATGCCTTACACCGGGGTGCAGAAGATCGACAAGGCCGCCCTCAGGGCGGATATCATCGGCAAGTTGGAAGCCGAAGCCCGGGCTCGTGAGGCTGGGAGAGGATAGGAGCGAGATGCCGTTACGAGAGATACGATTCCACGGCCGCGGGGGACAGGGAGCGGTGCTGGCCGCCCGGATGCTGGCCTCGGCCTGCGCGGTCGAGGGCAAGTACGTAGCCAGCTTCCCTATGTACGGGTTCGAACGGAGGGGAATGCCGGTGGTGGCGTTCACCCGCTTCGACGACGAGCCTATCCGGGAGAAGACCCAGATCTACACCCCCGACGCGCTGGTGGTGATCGATCCCACGCTGCTGGGCCTCAAGATCCTTTTCGACGGGCTCAAGCCGGACGGTATCCTCGTACTCAACAGCCCCAAGCCGCTCACCGAGCCGCCGCACCCCGGGGTGAAGAAGGCGGCTGTGATCAACGCCACCGCGGTGGCCCTCTGCGAGATCGGCCGGGACATCCCCAATACCTGCCTGGTCGGCGCTCTGGCCAAAGCCACCGGCTGGGTGCGGCTCGATTCCGTACTCAGAGGCCTGGCCGACCACCTGGAGGGGGACATGCTCCAGAGGAACCTGCGCAACGCTGAACGCGGCTACCAGGAGGTGGAGGTGATCACATGGTAGAGAAGCGGGCAGCGGCCGGTGCCCCGGCGGCTGCCGCGGGCGCCCCGAGCGCCGCGTCTGCCGCCGCTGCCCCCGAGCCGATCCTGCCGACCGAGGCTTGCTGGTCGGACGCCGGCGGTGAGCTCCTGTGCCTGCATACCGGCGACTGGCGCACCGAGCGGCCGGTGTTCGACGACGAGAAGTGCAACGCCTGTGGGTTCTGCTACATCTATTGCCCCCTCCAGTGCATCCACGACGCCGAGGACGGCATCCACTACCGGGCCGACCTCGACTATTGCAAGGGATGCGGCGTGTGCGCCCGCGAATGCCCCACCGGGGCGATAACCATGGCCCCCGAAGGAGACTACGCCGATGGCTGTAGCGTTGGATAGACAGACGAAGGTGATCACCGGCAACGGGGCAGCGGCATGGGCGGCCATGCTGTGCCGGCCCGATGTGGTGGCCGCCTATCCCATCACCCCCCAGAGCGAGGTTATAGAGCAGCTGGCCCGCTTCCACGCCGACGGGGTGCTCGACTGCGAGTACGTCAACGTGGAGGGGGAGAACTCCGCCCAGAACGTGGTGTGCGCAGCCACCATGGCGGGCGGGCGGGCCTTCACCGCCACCTCGTCCTACGGCCTGGTGTACATGTACGACGCGATGTTTAACACCGCCGGCTACCGGGCTCCGGTGGTGATGATCAACGTCAACCGGGAACCCCCGGGGATTCATGCGGTCTGCTCGGGCCAGCAGGACATGATATCGGTGCGCGACACCGGCTGGGTGCAGCTGGTGGTGGAGAACTGCCAGGAGATCCTCGACACCACCATCATGGCCTTCCGCCTGGCCGAGGACTTCGACATCCAGCTGCCGGTCATCGTCAACTACGACGGCTACTACCTCTCCTTCCTGGCCGAATCGGTGGACATCCCCGCCATCGCCGACGTGGACCGCTACCTTGAGGTTCTCAAGGGCCAGCCGCGCCGACCGCAGCTGCTGCCGGGCGAACCTATCGGCTGCGGGAGTCACGGCATCGGCCTGGGCTACGTGGAGCTGCGCAAAAAGCACATGGCCGCCATGGAGCGGGTCAAGCCCAAGCTCGAGGAGGTCGAGGCCGAGTTCGCCGCCGTGTTCGGCCGCAGCTACGGCGGCCAGCTGGAGGAGTACCGCACCGAGGACGCCGACATCGTGCTCGTCACCAGCGGCAGCGCGGTGGGCACTGCCCGCACCGTGGTCGACGCCAAGCGCGCGGAGGGGATCAAGGTCGGCCTGGTCAAGCTGCGGCTCTACCGGCCCTTCCCCACCGAGAAGCTGAGCGCGGCGCTCAAAGGCAAGAAAGCGGTAGGGGTGCTCGATCGCAGCATCTGCTTCGGCTGGGATTGCGGCCCTCTCTACATGGAGACCCGGGCCTTGACCCCCGAGATCGGCATCGTGCCCATGCTGAGCTTCATCGACGGCTTGGCCAACATGGATATCACCAAAGAGGACATCGGCAGCATGATCGACGACATCCAGGCCGCCTCCGAAGGGCGGCCCTATCAGCAAGTGAGGTGGCTGCCGTGAGGCCGGCGACGACTCCGGCGACGACTCCGGCGGCGACCGCGGCGCGCCCCTGCGGCCGGCGCCCGGCCCGGCACGTTGGTCGCCGCCCAAGACAAGCGAGGGCGTGACGTGGCGCAGCAACGCAAGAGACAGCCCAAGGTCTGCGAGCACTACCAGAACGAGGACCAGTTCGCGCCTGGAGTGGCCTTCTGCTCGGGCTGCGTGCTCGAGCTCAACCTCAGGTTCGTGTCGAGGGTGCTGGGGAAGGACATCATCTTCGTGGGGACGCCGTCCTGCTCGGCCCCGGTGCTGCACGGCCAGAACACCCAGGCTTGGCATCGCCATCCGTACTACGCCTGCACCATGACCGGTGTGGCCTCGAGCGCCACCGGCCTCACCCGCTACTACCAGAAGGCGGGCATCGACGCCACGGTCGTGTGCCACACGGGGGACGGCTGCGCCATGGACGTGGGCTTCCAGACCCTGAGCGGGGCCGCGGAACGCAACGAGAAGATGATCTACATCACCTACGACAACGAAGGCTACATGAACACCGGCATCCAGCAGAGCAGCGGGACGCCGTTCGGCGCCTCCACCAGCACCACCCCCCTGGGCCGGGAGAGCCGGGGTAAGACGACCGGCTCCAAGAACATGCCGCTCGTGATGGCTATGCACGACATACCGTACGTGGCCACGGCCACCCTCAGCCATCTGGAGGACTACGCCAAGAAGCTGGTGAGGGCCAAGGAAGTCTCCAAAGAGGGCTTCTGCTATATCCACGTGTTCTGCCCCTGTGTGCCCGGCTGGAGGATCCCCACCGATGCGTCCATCCAGGTCTGCCGGGAAGCGGTGCGGACCAACTACTTCCCGCTGTGGGAGATGGACCACGGGACCTGCAGGATCACCCAGAAGGTACGGGAGCCCAAGCCTGTGGCTGAGCTCACCAAGATGGTGGGCAAGTTCAAGCACCTGAAGGGTGAGGAACTGGCCGTGCTGCAGGCGCAGGTGGACCATCGCTTCCGGGTGCTGCAGGCGCTGTGCGCGGGCGCCGAGTGAGGCCGCCTCCGGTGAGTGCTCGCAGGTAGCGGGGGGTGAGTCGGGGCCGCGCGTCGGGCCCGCGCATCGGGGCCTCGCATTATGTCGGGATCGACATAATGCGAGGCCCGGGCAGCCTTGTGGGCGGGAGCCCCGCGGGCCCGGCCCGCCTCTCCCGGCCTGGCGATCTTCAGCGGGTGCGCTAGCTCCGGGGCCCCGCTTCGCCCCGCTCGTAGACGAAACCGTTGCCGGTGGTGAAGAAGATGAACGGCCGGTCCACCCGGTGGACTATCAGGGGGCAGTGAGGCACTCCCGCCGGCACGAACACCGCGCACGACCGGGTGAGCAGGCGCTTCTCGTCGCCCACCCACAGCTCCACCTCGCCCCGCAGATCCAGATGGTCATCAGGGTCGGTGCCTAAGAAGACCAGGTATTCGTCGAAGTCGTGGGTGTGCGACTCCATGAGGTCGGCCACCGAGCCGGTACGCAGCACCATGCAGGTCTCTAGATAGAAGGCGCCGGGCACCTTGCCGTCCAGCTCGTCGGAGATGTATAGGGAGTCGCACCAGGGGATGTCGCTGTCGCGTTCCCGGCTCTGCGGGTGCTGAGGGTGCCGCGGAGTGTCGGTGATGAAGAACTTGCTGTAGTCGATCTCGGACACTGGATCCTCCCTCGGGGGTAGTCGGCCATGCGCGTCGCCGGTGCGCGGGGAAGGCGTGGAAGAAGCGGGACGGAAAGAGCCCCGCCCCCTTCACGGGAAGGGGCGGGGCCTACGTTCACGTGCTCATGCCTTGATGCACAGCCGTCTGTGCGCAGGTTACCTCTCGTCCCAGGGCTTCATGATCTGGGTGGGCCCGGTCGCGAATTCCTTCGGATGCACGACCATGCGCTGGCCGCCCATCCACTGGAAGCCGAGGAACGGGATGTCGGCGATGCCCTGGTCGTTGTACGTGATGTCCCCCATGGTGGTGCCGGGGAAGGTACCGCCGAAGACCTCGTCCCTGACCGGACCGGGTTCGAACACGCCGGCCCGCTCGATGGCCATGAAGAGGATCTGGGCCGCGGCATACGGCAGGCCGATGCTCACCGAGGTGGCGCCGTCATGCGTATCCTGGAACAGCTGTCCCAGCTCCTTGGCGTAGGGGTAGGGGTAAGTCTCGGTCCAGAAGCCGTCGAAGCAGATGTAGTCGGACTTGGGACCCAGGGCCCTCATGAACTCCACCGGCCAGAAGCCCTTGTACCCGAACATGAACTTCGGCGCCCAGTTCGCCTCCTGGAGCTGGTTGACGAAGGTGATGCCGTCGGCCGGGGAGATCAGCACCACGATGCCCTCGACTCCGGCCTCTTTGAACTTCAGGATGATCGAGGAGAAGTCCTTCTGGCCTTCCACGAACTTCTCGTAGGCCACGACCTCGTAACCCGCACCCTCGAGCGCGGCCACGGTGCCGTCGCCGAAGCCAATGCCGTCCGGGTTGTTCTCGGTCATCACGGCGAACTTGCTTATGGGCTCGGTGAGGTTCTCGGCGGCGCCGAGAGCGGCGAGGCCGGCGTCGGCGGCCGACTCAAAGATGTCGGAGGACCACTCGAGGTCCATGCCCCCTATGAACCCGGGGAAGGACCCGTCCGGGCTGGCCTCGTCGGTCCAGCTCGTGTTGATGTGGTAGTAGGCCTGATACTGCTCGGCCACGGTCGCGGCCGCCTGGTTGTACGGGGTGGTGTTGGAGCTCAGGAGGATCTTGAGGCCGTCGGTCTTGATGGCCTTCTCCATAGCCGCCGCGGCCTCGGTGTCGGAGCTCTTGTCGTCGTAGAACTTCAAGACGACTTTGTGCATCTTGCCGTCGGCCAGCTTGATGCCTCCCTTGGCGTTCTGGTCGGCGGCCGCCTGCTCCTGGGCCCACTTCTGCTCGGCACCGGTGAGGGCGTTGACGCCGGTGATGGAGTTGAGCACGCCGATGACGAGGTCCTCGCCCATCTCGCCGCCGGCGGCGGTGGTGTCTGTGCTCGGTGCGGCGGTGGTATCCGGCCCGGCGGTGGTGCTGGGTGCAGCGGTGGTGGTGGTGGTTTCCTCTTCGCCGCACGCGGACGCGAAGAGGGTCAGTGCCAGAGCGACGGCCAGGAGTACGAACACCAGCAGCAATGATCTCTTGCTTCTCACGAAACCCCCCTTGTCGATCGTGGAGTGGACATCGGACAGCTCACACAGCGGGACGTGTTCACGCCATAGACTCCCCCCTTGAGTTTCCCCCCTGCCGTTTTCACGGGGATCCATCCCCATCCTGGAACACTATGTTGATTCTACTAGCACCGTCTACCACCCTGCAAGCGGTGCCGTCCGAGCTGTAGGCGGGCCCGTTTGAGCGGCTTCCCAAAGCCTTGACCATCTGCTATCGTGGGCCCGCATCCAAGGGGGTTGACCGCGGTCGCGGCGGCTCGGATCGTCAAGGGGGGATTCGCGTGCGCTTCGTGATGCAGGGGAGGGGCTGGTTTGCGTCTGCGCCGGCGCGCCTGTCGCGCGCCCCTCTTGCCCACGGTCTCCCCAGCCATTGCCGCTCAGAGCTCTCGGCGGGGAGTTAGGCGGGCGCCATGGCGGCCGGCGATCCTCTCCTCACCCTCACCCAGGTAGACAAGCACTTCGGCGGTCTGCACGTCATCAACACACTTGACTTCGAGGTGCGGGAAGAGGAGATCGTGGGCCTCATCGGCCCCAACGGCGCCGGCAAGTCCACCGTCTTTAACCTCATCACCTCGATCTACCCCATCGACAGCGGTAGCATCCGCTTCAAGGGGCACGAGATCGCGGGCCTGGCTCCCCACAAGATCTGTCATCTCGGTATCTCCAGGACCTATCAGCTGGTGCGGGCCTTTCTCAAGATGTCGGTGTTCGACAACGTCATGACCGCCGCCGTGTACGGAGGAAAGCATCCCCAGGGTCCCAAGCAGCGCACCCTCGAGGCGCTGGAGTTGGTGGGACTCTCCGCCAAGAGCGACATCAAGGCGGCGCATCTGACCCTGTCCGACCGGCGGCTGTTGGAGATAGCCATGGCCATGGCCTCGCTGCCGTCCCTGATCCTGTTGGACGAGCCCATGGCCGGTCTCACCCCCACCGAGATCGATGCCCTTCTCAAGGTGATCAAGGCGACGAAAGACGAACGGAAATTCGCGATCCTCTGGATCGAACACCGGGTGGACGCGGTCCTAGACTTCTGCGAGCGGGTGGCTGTGCTCGACTACGGGGTCAAGATCGCGGACGGCTGCCCGGACGATGTGGCCTGCGACGCGAAAGTGATAGAGGCGTATCTTGGCGAGCCCGCTGCTTGAGGTCAAAGAACTGAGCGTCTCCTACGGGGACGTAAAGGCCCTGGTCGACGTCTCTTTGCGGGTCGAAGAGGGGACGATCGTGGCCCTGGTGGGGTCGAACGGTGCCGGCAAGTCGACCCTCCTCAAGGCGATCGCCGGCCTGCTTCACCCCTCTCATGGGCAGGTCCTCTTCGACGGAGAGGAGCTGGGCAGGATCAGCACCAAGCACCGGGTGGACAAGGGGATCGTACTGGTGCCGGAGGGACGGCGGCTCTTCCAGACCCTCACCGTCCTCGAGAACCTCAGGCTGGGGGCGTATCTGCCCAGGGCTCGGGCCAACTTCGACGAGTCGCTTAAGCGCGTGTTCGGCCTCTTTCCCATCCTCAAAGAGCGGGCGAACGGCAAGGCCGGTCTCTTGAGCGGCGGCGAGCAGCAGATGCTGGCCATCGCCCGGGCCGTCATGGCGCACCCCCGGCTGGTCATGATCGATGAAGCCTCCCTGGGGCTCAGCCCCATCCTGACCCGCACCATCTTCGACCTGATCGTCGCGCTCAATCAGCAACAGACCACGGTGCTGATGGTCGAACAGAACATCCATATGGCCTTGAAGATCTGCCACAACGCCTATGTCATGAAGACCGGTCACATCATGCTGAGCGGGACCGGGGAAGAGCTGCTTGCCAACGTCGACGTGCGCAAAGCCTATGTGGGTGAGCGGGGGAGCAAGCTGTGATCTCATCGCTGCTTCAAGTCATCATCAACGGTATCCTCCTGGGGTCGATGTACGGCATCGCGGCCGCCGGGCTCAGCCTCATCTTCGGCACCATGAGGATCATCTTCCTGGCCCAAGGCACCGTCATCGTCTTCTTTGCCTTCGTGGTCTACTGGCTCTTCGTCAAGGCAAATCTTGACCCCTACCTGTGCCTGCTCATCATCGTGCCTTTCGCCTTCCTGGTCGGCCTGGGCATGTTCTACACCTTGTTCCGCAAGGCCGCCGCTCTAGAGGACAAGAACGTCTCGCTTCTGATAGCCGTCGGTCTGATGTATCTCATCGAGAACGCCATCCTCAAGGTGTGGTCGGCCAGCCCGCGCGGGCTGAACCTCTCGTACGCGGGATCCGCCTTCCAGGTAGGCGAACTGCGGATATCCTGGCTGCGCCTCATCCTTCTGGGCCTCGCGCTGATCTCGGCCCTCGTGGTCTTCCTCTTCCTCAAGAAGACTCGGTTGGGCACGGCGGTGAGGGCCGCCTCCGAGGACATGGAGGCGACCACCCTGCAGGGAATCAACTCGGCTTGGGTGTGCGCCATCAGCTTCGCCGTGGGCATCGGCCTGGCGGGCGTGGCCGGCGTCGGCATGGCCACGGTGTACTCGTTCGACTACCAGTTCGGCTTTACCTTCGCCCTCAAGGCCCTCATCGCCCTGGCCCTGGGCGGCCTGGGCAACGTATTCGGGGCTCTTGCGGGCGGCCTCATCTTGGGCATCATCGAGAACCTCACCGCCTACTACTTGAGCATCAGCTGGATAGAGGCCGTCTCCTACGGGGTGTTCATCCTGGTGCTGATCTTCCTGCCGCAGGGCCTGTTCGGCAAGCGAGGGGTGGTCAAGAAGGTCTGATGGGGGCGAGAGCGGACATAGCGATGGGGCGCACATGAGGTCGATGGCGGATATGGGGAAGCTGGGCAGC
>CAYNPL010000048.1:1842-9369 GCA_964399135.1 uncultured Gaiellales bacterium | reverse complement strand
CGTCACCTCCAACGGGGTCATCCACGTCATCGACAAGGTGCTGATACCGCCGACGCTGGAATAGTCTGCAGCTCCCGGGCCCGATGGGCCGAGGACGAACGTGCGAACCCCCGGGCCGGCTCAGCCGGCCCGGGGGCCTTTTCATGGCTCGCGCGGCCTCATGCCGTCAGGCTCGGGTCGTGCCTGCCCCGGCCCGCGCCGGGGCCACCAGACCCAGCGGCCCAAGAGCACGGTCAGCGCCGGCACCAGGGTGGTGCGGACCACGAAGGTATCGAGCAGCACGCCGAAGGCCACGGCGAAGCCGATCTGAAGGAGCCCGAGAAGGCTCGCACTAAGCAGGCTGGCGAAGGTGCCGGCCATGATGATGCCGGCAGAGGTTATGATGCCGCCCGTCCGCGCCAGGGCCAGGCGGGTGCCGTCCCGGCTGCCGTTGGCGACGACCTCCTCCTTGACCCGCCCTATGAGGAAGATGTTGTAGTCCATGCCCAGGGCCACCAGCATCACGAACATGAACATGGGGACCCACCAAGTCACCCCCGGTGCGCCCAGGATGTCGACGAAGACCAGCCGGGTCACGCCCAGAGTGGCCGAGTACGAAAGCAGAATGGTGAGGATGAGGTAGATGGGAGCGACCAGAGCCCGCAAGAGCAGGATGAGCACCGCAAAGACGCCGCCCAGGACGAACACATAGGCCCGGGTCATGTCGCGATCAGAGGCCTTGCCCAGATCGAGCAGCACCGAGGAGTTGCCCTCCACCCCGCCCTGGACGCCGCTGTCGGCCAGCGCGAGGCGGATCTCCTCAACGGTTGCCACCGCCTCCGGCGTGTAGGGGCCGGTGTCGAGCACCACCTGCAGGCGGGCTGCCGTCCCGTCGGCGGAGATGTACGCGTCTCGTAGGGCTTTCAGGCCCTCGTTACTGTCCAGATAGAGATCGGGCAGCAGCAGGGCGTCCGGCCTGGCGGCGAAGTGGGCCTGGAGCGACTCCAGCCCCTCGGCCAGGGCGTCGAGTTGGGTCAGCGCCTGCCGCGCCGCGTCGATCGGCGCCGTCCCATCCCGGCCCGTGCTGCCCAAGTCCTGGGCCAGGCCGGCGAGTGCGGACAGCGCCGCGACTGCCGTCTGGTATCCGGGTTCGGCGGTCACCTCGGGAAAGCTTTGGGCAAGCTGACTCAGATAGCCGAAGACAGCGGTCAGCCCGGTGGCCGCCTCCTGCAGTTCGGGTCCGGGCCCGAGGTCGGTGGTGAGCGCCGACCGCGCCGCCTCGATCCCCTCCCGCATCGCCTGCGCCTGCACGCGCAACTGGTCGGCCACGCTCAGGGTGGATGGGTCGGGCAGGGAGCCGGTGAAGCTTCGCACCAGCTCGACGTGGGGGAGAGCGGCCAGGCGGGCGGCCAGAGCCGTTGTCTTCGCCAGGCCGGCCGGGGTGGTGAACCCGCTCGGATCCACGGCTATGACGTTGAGTGGCTGCATCTGGCCGGGCCCGAAGTGGTCAGCGAGCACCTGGAAACCCTGCCTGGTCTCGCTCTCGTTGGGCAGGTCGGCCAGCAGGTCGAAATCACGCACCAGGCCGCTGCCGTACACCGCGAACGGCACCAGCACGATCACCGGCACCAGCAGCGCCACCAGCGGGCGCCTGACCACCCTGCCCGCCCAGGAGTACCAGTAGCCGGAGTCTCGCATATGCCGGGCCTTCCGCGGCCAGAAGGCATGGTGGCCCAAGACGGCGAGCATGGCCGGGGTTAGGGTGAGGCCGGCGAGTAGGGCGATCGCCACGCCGATGGCGATAGCGGGCCCGGTGGTGTTATAGAGGCCGAGTTCGGCGAACGTCATCATGGCCAGGCCCACGATCACGGTGCCGGCGCTGGAAGCGATGGTCTCTCCCACCGAGCGCACCGTGGTCTTGACCGCAGGCGCGGGCGTGGGGGCGTCGGTCATCTCCTCTCTGAAACGGCTGATGAGGAACAAGCAGTAGTCGGTGCCGGCCCCGAACAGAACCACGATGAGGAACACGTTCGTGTACATGGAGATAGTGAGCGCACTCTCGCCCAAGAAGGCGACGACCGCCCGGGAGATGATGTAAGCGAGGGCGATGGTGACCAGGGGGATCAACGGGCTCACCGGCGAGCGGTAGATGACCAAGAGGATGACCACCACCAACACGATGGTGATCCAGGTGGTGGAGTCCACGCTGCTCTTGGAGCTCTGGTTGTAAGCGGCGAGGATAGGCCCGTCGCCGGTCATGTAGACGTTGACGCCGGCCGGCGCCCCTTCCAGACGCTCTTGGATGGCGGCCATGGCCTCCTTGGTCACTGGTTCGGTGCCCACCTTCTCGAAGCGGACCAGCACGAGCCCCACTTGTCCGTCGGGGCTGACCAGGCCGGCCTTGGTCTGCTCATCACCCGACTCGGGCGAGAACACCCGGCCGATACCGGCCGGAGCGTCCGTCCCGCTCAGCCACTCGGTCAGCTCGCTGATGAGGTTGGCGGCAGGCGTCATGCCGGCAGGCTCGGCGGCGCCCCCGCTCTCCGGGTAGATGCGGGCTCCCTCACCGGCATCGACCACCAGCACCGCGCTCGAGGGGGAGTAACGGTCGGGGAAGTAGTCCTTCATGAGCCGGCCGGCCTCGAGGCTGGGGGCGCTCGCGGGTAGAAAGGCGCGCTGGTCGCTCACGGCGACGTCGTCGATGTTGGGGGCCGCCAGGGTGAGGGCCATGGCCGCGACCGCCCAGGCGGCGATGATCAGCCAGCGGAAGCGGACGGCGAACGAGCCTAGGCGGGCAAACACGGTCTGCTCACTCCCGGGCCGTCATGGCTGCGGGGGCTAGGCCCGGGCGATCTTCTTGCGCCGTTTGTAGGTCTTGGCCAGCTCGAGGAATATCCCTACGTCGCGATCGAGGTCGCTGTGGGTGCCGTCGAAGTAGAAGACCCGGATGGGGATGTCGTCGTGGTCCTTGCTCACCCGGGGGTAGATGGCCTCGGTGACGATGCCGTTCATGCAGGTGAACGGGCTGATGTCGACGATGCCGTCGGCTCCCTGGTGATACAGATAGACGGCGCCCCCTGTGGAAAGCACCATCTCGCCCAGGGCCCCTTCTTGCGGAAGATAGGGATGGGCGTACTCGAGCACCTGGTGGATGTGCGGCTCTGGATGGTGGGCGAAGACTTCCTGGAAATCCTCCATGAGGGCTTTCTCGTCGCTGTGCATGATGCGGGCGGTGAGGAGGGTCTTGAGCCACTCCTTGCGGAAGCGCCGCTTCTCCTCCCGATGGCGCCGGAAGGCCTCGGCGTTGGTGTACCACACCCATTCGCCCACCCCAGCCAGCCAGCACTCCCCGCCCTGGGCTTCGATGTGGCGGATGAGCTCGTTGTTGGCGAAGGTGTTGAGCCGGCAGAAAATCTCGCCCACTACGCCGATGAGGGGCCGGTCCTCCTTCTTGACCGGGATGGCCAGGAACTTGTCCCTGCAGCGGCGAAGGCCCGACTTGAGCTCGGCCATGCGGTCTTTGTGGGAGACCCCCCGGCGGGCGACGATCTCGCTCATCAGGTCCAGGCACTCCAGGTAGACCCGGTCGGTCTGGCCGGGCTCGAGCTCATACGGCCGGGTCATGAGCAGCAGTTTCATCAAGATGTCCTGCACGATGACGGCGCGCCAAGCCGTGCGGATGAGCTCGCCCGCCTGCTCGCCGATGCCGGCGTAACCGTCGGCCGAGGTGAAGGAGAGGATCCGGACGTCCTGGTAGCCTTGTTCGTCCAGCACCCGGCGGAGCAGGCCCACATACTGGCCGAAGCGGCAGGGGCCGTTGGCGGTGGGGAGGAGGAAGGCGGTCTTGCGGGGGTCGAGCTTTTCGTCCTCGACAAGCTTCATGTAGTCGCCCAGCACGATGCGCTGGGGGTAGCACTCGTCGCCGGAGGTGTACTTGCCCCCCAGTTCCAAAGTGCGGGCGTCCTCTTCTGGGGTCACCCGGGTCTCCAGCCCGATGGAGCAGAAGGCCGCGGCCAGCATGCGCGAGCCGCCGTAGGGCATGCGGCACAGCCAGAGGACGCGGTCTTTGACGTCGACGTCGCCACAGACCGGACTGGTGTCGGGGGTGTGGGCGGCGATGGGCTTGGGCAGAGCCGCCAGCGCCAGCTCGGCCGCTTCCTTGGTCCCCTTGCCGTTGCCGCTCTTGGTGGTGGTCCGGGTCTCCATCAGCCCTCTCTTACCGGCTGCTTAGCCTTGTCGTCGCGCACCCACCAGCGCAGGAAGCCCTTGCTATCCAGGTAGGCCTCGCAGCGGGTCATGGCTCCGGCATCGTTGGTGTGCTCATCGAACTGGAGCACCAGGAACGGGTCGGGCGACACTCCCCGCATGAAGTGTTTGACGTAAGAGTCGGGGCCGCACTTGAAGTTGGTCATATAGATGATGTGCAGGTTGGGGTGCTCCGCCACCACCTTGGCGGCCTGCAGGATCTTCCGTCCGTAGTTCCAGAACATGTTGGGGGTCACTTGCCGGGTGTCCTTCCCCCAGAGAGGGAGGAAGTCCAGGGGGATGAGGTTGACGCCGTAGTAGCGGCGTAGTTTGGCGGGGATATCCATGTTGACGCCGGCGTCGTAGATGTTGTAGGGGCGGCCCACCAGGACGATGCCGAGTTCGTCCTGCTCTTCGAGGGTGGCCAGAGCCTCAGCTCCGGCCGACATGAGCCGGGCGCGGAACTCGGTCTGGGCTTCGTAGGCCTCCTTGACCGCCTGGTCGATGGTCTTGGTGGGTACCCCCAGCGGTTTGAGAGTCTTGCGCAGGGTCTGTTTGACGTACTCGGGCCCGCGCCGGAAGTGCATGGTGGGGGTGAGGAAGCGGTCCTGATAGGCCTCGAACCGGGGAGCCAGCCGGATGACGTGGGGCAAGGTCTGGCCCCAGGGGCAGGCGTGAGACTCGATGTCCGGCTGGTCGGTCTCCTCGTTCAGCAGGTTGGGGATGAACACGCGGTCCACCCCCTCCTCCAGCAGCTCGGCCACGTGCCCGTGGGCCACCCGGATGGGGAAGCAGGGCTCGGCCACGGCGTCGTCGATGCCGAGGGCCCGGATCTTCTTGTCGGTCTGTCGAGAGATGACCACGTCGAAACCGCAGGTCTTGAAGAGGGTGGCCCAGAAGGGCAGGCGGTCGTAGGTATACATGGCGCGAGGGATGCCGATGCTGCCCAGCGGAGCGTCGATGCCGGTGCGCAGCAGGGGGGTGTAGTCCTCCGCCGAAGTGATGTACGAGTAGAAGAGGGCGTTGCGGAACTCCACCAAGTCGCGGATGACCGGCTCCTTGTTGACCTTGGCCCGCTTGCGGTAGCGGTCTGAGCATTTGTCGCCCCAGTAGGTCTTCTCGTCGCCGATGGTGAATTGACGGATGTCGCACTCGTTGCTGCAGCCTTTGCAGGTGAACTCCCGGACGGTGTAGTCGACCTGCTCCAGGTCCCAGCCCCGGAAGCGGGAGGGGGCTTCGGTGGCCGACATCTTCTCCCGAGCCAGCAGAGCCGCTCCGATGGCGCCCACCACCCCGTTGTAGGGCGGGACGATGATCTCCTTGCCCAGGATCATGCTGAAGGCGGCCGCCACACTGTCGTTGTAGGCGGTCCCACCCTGGAAGTAGATGGTGTCTCCGATGTGGCGTTGCCCCACCAGCCGGTTGAGGTAGTTGTAGGCTATGGAGTAAGCAAGACCGGCCACCAGGTCCTTCTTGTCGGCTCCACGCTGCAGGTAGGAGTTGACGTCGCGCTCCATGAACACGGTGCAGCGCTCCCCCAGCTTGACCGGGGCCTGGGAAGACAGGGCCAACTCGGCGAACTCGCCAATGATCTTGATGCCCAACTTCTCCGCCTGCTCCTCGAGGAAGGAGCCGGTGCCGGCGGCGCAGGCCTCGTTCATGGCGAAGTCGACCACCACGCCGTCCTGCAGGCTGATGAATTTGGAATCCTGCCCCCCGATCTCGAAGATGGTGTCGGGGACCCGGTCAATCAACTTCCGCCCGATGAAGGTGGCGCCCGTCTTGTGGGCGGTGATCTCGTCGTTGATGGTGTCGGCGCCGATCAGCTCACCGATCAACTCCCGGCCGGAGCCGGTGGTGGCCACCCCCAGGATCTCGAGGCGATCGCCCATCTCGTTGTAGATGTCGGCCAGCCCTTTGTTGACCACTTCCACCGGACGGCCGTCGGTCTTGACGTAGATCTCCTTGACCATCTCGCCGTTCTGGTCGAGCACCACGAGGTTTGTTGACACCGAACCCACGTCGACACCCAGGTAGGCTCCGATCTTGCCTTCGGCCGGGAACTGATAGGGCTTGACCCGGTCACGCAGCAGGATGACCCGGTCCATCGACAAGGCCTCACTGGTCTGGAAGTCGGCGGCTTGGCCGGGCTCGAGCAGAGAGAGGTCGAGGGTGACCATCTCCACTCCGGCCTGTTCATCGGCGGCGGTGAGGGCGCTGCCGATGGCGCCCATCCAAGCGTAGTAGGCGGGGATGATCAGGTGGTCGGCGTCGGTCTCGAAGGCTTCCCGCAGGGCGGCCACGGCCCCCTTGTTGGCCGCCACCCCGCCGATGAAGGCCACGCGTTCGCCGATCTCCTTGCCCTTGGTGATGGTGCCCCGGTAGTTGCGCACCACCGCGTTGCAGAGGCCCTTCAGCACCTCGGGGGGCTGATAGCCCTTCTGCTGGGCGTGGATCATGTCGGACTTGGCGAAGACCGAGCAACGCCCGGCGATGGAAGCGGCCTTGCCCGCGCTGCCGACGATGTCGCCCACGTCTTCGATGTCGTACAGCAGGCGGTTGGCCTGCTGGTCCATGAACGAACCGGTGCCGGCCGCGCAATCGCCGTTGGTGCCGTAGTCGGCGATGCCCACGCGACCGGAGGCCTGGTCGGTCTCCAGGCGGATGAACTTGGAGGTCTCGCCTCCCATCTCGAAGACGGTGGTCACATCTGGATGCAGAGCCCCGATGGCGCGGGCGATGGCCTTGAACTCGTTCTCGTAGGGGATGTCGAGCATCTTGCCGAGCAGGCGGCCTCCAGTGCCGGTGACGCCGACGGCTGTGATGGAGCCTGCCGGCAAAGCGGCGAGCACCTGGCCCAGCAGTTCGCGGGCGGCGTCGGTGGGGCTCCCTTTAATGCGGCGGTACGCCGTGGCGAGGACCGGAGGCGCGTCGGGGTGGGGGAGGACCCTACCTTCACCGGCAGCTTCATGAAAGAGGGTGGAACCCGCGGCCAGAGCCTGGAACGACTCTCTATCCTCGGGGCCACCCACCACAGCGATCTTCACGCTGATGCAGCCGATATCGATGCCAAGCGTAGCCATCGTGGTCTGAGTCGCCCTCCGCGATGTATAGTGGCAAGCCGCCCCGGTGGCCTAGGCCGTGCGACAGCCCCGGCGCGGCTTGACCGCCTGTTCGTATGCCGGTCGTGCAGCCTGGATAGATTACCACGAAGGTACTCGGTAGCGGGGCGCGGGGGCGGCCCGCAGGCCGCCCCCCCGCCCCCCCGGCCGCTCCCAACCACCCGCGTAGCCGCCCGTGGGA
>CAYNPL010000048.1:0-1832 GCA_964399135.1 uncultured Gaiellales bacterium | reverse complement strand
GTTGTGTTCTTTTTTTTTTTTATCCCCTGTGGGTTGGGGGGGGGGGGGGGGGGGGGCCGCCCCCCCCCCCCCCCCCCCCCCCCGCCGGCCGATCCCATCCACAGGCTTAGCCGCCGGTGCTATGTACATTTGCACCAAACACCACCATCCACGACCAGAGAAGAATCTGCAAATGGGCATAATGTCTTGCCTCTGCGCGCGGTCACATGTCCTGATGGCCAAAGCAGAGAGGCGGTGCTATCCTTGACCATCATGACGGTGACTGTCGCCCAGATCCTTGGACTCGACGTCCTCAAGGAGGCCAAGCTCCTGGCTGGGCGCGAAGGGTTGGATCGTCGGGTCACGTCGGTGACCGTGGGGGAGGTGCCCGACATCGCCGACTGGCTTTCCGGCGGCGAGATGGTTCTCTCCACCCTGTACGCGGTCAGCGGCGACCGCGACCGGCAGCGAGAGTTCTGCCGCCGGGTGATGCTCGCCGGGGCGGCCGCCCTCTTCGTGAAAACCACCCGCTTCGTGCAGAGCATGCCCCCGGACATCATCGAGCTCGCCGACAAGCGGGGCTTCCCCATCATCGAGGTGCCCCAGAGTCTGCGCTGGACCCGGCTCATGCAGGATGCCACCGAGGTCATCATCAATAGGCAGGCCTCCCAACTCGAGCAGTCGGAGGCGATCCATCGCAGCCTGCTGGGGGTGGTCATCCGGGGCGGCGGGTGGAAGGAGCTGGTTGACGAAGCCTCCCGGCTTCTGGAGCGGCCGGTAGTGGTGCTCGACGTTTCTTTGGAGGTGCTGGCCGCCTCCGACGCATTGCCTGTGCCTCTGAACGAACTCGTGACCCTTCTGGAGCAGCCTCGTATCAGGGCCAGCTTCAGCTCCCACGGCAGAGGGGAGAGACTTTTCGGCCTGCAGGAGGAGGGCCTGCCTCCTCTTCTCGCTCTGCCCATCGTGGCCGGTCACAAGCCGCTGGGATATCTCTGCGCTTTCACCGAGGCACCCGAGCCGTCTTCCATGGAGACGCTGGTCCTGGAGCACTCGGCCACCATCGCCGCGCTGGAGATGGCCCAGGACCGGGTCCGCTTCGAGACGGAAGTGCGCCTCAAAGGCGACTTCGTCGACGACGTCATCAGCGGGGGGGAAAGGGCGGGAGATTCGCTCCTGCGGCGCGGCGCCTTTCTTGGCTGCGACCTCAGCCAGGGCGCAGCGGTGCTACTGCTGGGAGTGGATGATGTCGGCGCCCCGGTGTCGCGCAAGGGTATGGGGCAGGCCGAGCTGGATAGGGCGGTCGAGCGGTTCTTCACCTTGGTCTCCCGCCACGTCTCGGCCACCGAGCCGTCTTCGCTGGCCAGCCTGAAGTCGGGCCAGGTGGTGATCTTCGTCTGCGGCAAGACGGCCCGTGACCCTGCGGCCCTCCGCCGTCTGGCCGCGGTCTTGCAGCGGCTGGGTCATGCCGCCGGCGGTTTGAGTGTATCTGCGGGGATCGGCAGCTTTGTGGCCGACCCCACCCAGATGGACCGCGGATACCAGGAGGCCCTGGTCGCTCTCAAGGTCGGTCGCAAGCTGAACGGGCCCGGCAGCGTTCTCCATTTCGAGGACGTGGGCACCTACAGGCTGCTGCTCGACATCTGGGAGCGCGACCCAGACGAGATCCGCGCCCTGTACGCCGAGACGGTCGGACCCGTCGACCGCTACGACGAGGCCAACGGCACGCAGTTGGTGCAGACTCTCTCCGTCTTCTTCAGGCACAACGAGAGCCTCACCAAGACGGCAGCTGAGCTCTACGCCCACCGGCACACCATCCGGTACCGGCTGGAGAAGATCGCCGAGATCAGCGGTCT
>CAYNPL010000047.1:0-11207 GCA_964399135.1 uncultured Gaiellales bacterium | reverse complement strand
GGGGGGGGGGGGGGGGGGGGGGGGGGGGGGGGGGGGCCCCCCCCCCCCCCCCCCCGCCGCGCCAACCCCCGACCGGGAAGCCGCCGCTTACACCATGGGGGCGGTGGCCGAGCGGCTCGTTGCGCTCTATCAGGACACGCTCAAGGCCACCCGCTCGCGCGAAGGCCTCGTCGGAAGGACGCCGGCGGCCGTGCACTCCCTGCACGTGCGTGGCATCGGCGAGGAGCGCGTCCGCCGGCGTACCCGGGCGGCCGCCCGCGCCACCAGGCCCGACTGGATCAACGCCGACCTTCACATGCACACCAACTTCTCCAAGGACTGCACGAGCACGGTCGAGTCGGTCCTGCGCACGGCTCGAGAGATCGGCCTAGGGGCCATCGCCGTGACCGACCACAACGAGATCGAAGGGGCTTTCCGCGCCCGGGAGATGGCGGACGGCGACCCCTTCGTGATCGTGGCTGAAGAGATCAAGACCTCTGAAGGTGAGGTCATCGGGCTCTTCCTCCAGGAGCACATCCCCAAGGGGCTCACCTTCGACCAGACTCTTTCCCTGATCAAGGACCAGGGTGGTCTGGTCTACGTGCCCCACCCGTTCGACTCCCTACGGACGACCCCGACGTATCGCACGCTGGTGGACAATCTGCACCGCATCGACGTGATCGAGATCTACAACGCCAAGGTGGCGCTTTCGTCGTTCAATCTCAACGCCGAACGTTTCGCGGCCAAGTACAACGTGGTGGCCGGAGCCGGCAGTGACGCCCACGTCGTGCAGGCGCTCGGCACCGCCATGCTGCGCATGCCCCGCTTCCACGATCAGCAGAGCTTCATGGCCGCCCTGTGGGAAGCGGATATCATCGCCCGGCGCAAGAGCCTGCTCTATCTGCAGTCGCTCAAGCTCCTGCGCACCACCCTCGACCGGGTGCTGCCCGAGGATTGACCCGATGGTGCAGGGCGCCGGAGGATTTCCCCGGCCGCCCGCCAATATAACCGGCATGAAGGATTCGCCGCCTCTGGTCGAGGCCAACGAGATATACCGCAAGCTCGAAGAGCGGGCGATCAGCGACAACAACGACCTGAATCGTCGTGTGACCCATTGCCGCAAGTGCCGCCGCGGCGACTACATCCCCACCGTCGGCTCCGGCCATCCGCTCGCCGACATCTTCCTGGTCAAGTATCAGCCCCACTACCTCGAGGTCACGGAGGGGGTGGCCTTCTTCGGCCGGTCGGGGACGGCCGTCCTCAAGAGTCTGGAACGCCTGGGGATCGACCCCTTGACTGTCTACGGTACCAACATCATCAAGTGTCACGACGTACGCCTGCGGGAGGGGGAGAAGAACTGCCCCGTCTACTGGCTGGAAGAGTTCCACATCACCCACCCGCGCATCATGGTCATCATGGGCCGGGATGCCTTCGAGGTCGTCAATCGGGAGCGGGTGGCGGGGATGAAGAAGCTGAGCTGGAACCCAGGTGAACTCCAGGACTTCACCCCGTTCTGCAAGGCGCTCGTCACCCCCGACATCGACGGGGCCTTGGATCAGGACAAAGCAAAGGCCGAGTTCTGGAAGGCCTTCAAGAGCTTGGGAGACTGGTTCCGGGATCAGCCGCCGTACTGAGGGTCAGCAGCCCCACGCACTCCACGTGCGGCGTGTGTGGGAACATGTCTATCGGGGTGACCCGCTCGAGACGGTAGCCGTAGCCCTGTAACTGGGCCACGTTCGGGGCCATGGTGGAGGGGTTGCAGGAGACGTAGACGATGCGAGGCGCCTTCGTCTCGCCGATCCGGTCCACGACCCTCCGGTGTAGACCGGCCCGGGGCGGGTCCACCACTATGACGTCGGGCTTCTCCATGCCTCTGGGTAGGGTACGACTTCCCTGCGCCACCTCGCGGAGCACCCGGCGCACATCGCCTATGACGAAGCGGGCGTTGGTGATGCCGTTCAGTCGGGCGTTCTCCTCGGCGTCGTGGACGGCCGAGGGCACCGCCTCGATGCCAAGCACCCCGGCTGCGCCTCGGGCCAGGGAGAGACCGATGGAGCCGACGCCGGAGTAAAGGTCCCAGACGACGGGACGGCGGGCGGCCGGACCACCGTCGGCCGCGCCCACGTCCGGCTTGGCCTCGGGGCCGGGGTCCACACCGGCATCACTGTCGCCGATCCCCGCCTCACGGGCGGCCAGACCGTAGAGCACGTGGGCCATCAGGGTGTTGGTCTGGAAGAAGGCGTTGAGCGAGATCTTGAGCGTGAGCCCAGTCACCTGCTCCAGCAGATATGGGCGTCCCCACAGAGTGGTGGACTCCAACCCGGCGCTGAGCTCCGCGCTGCCTCCGTTGACGGCGTGGACGATCCCCACCACCTCTGGATGGGCGGCCCGGAGGTGTTCCACCAGCCCGGCGGCATCGGGGAGTCGCTCCGGGACCGTGACCAAGCTCACCAGCACTTCGGCTCCCGACCGGGCCGAGCGCACCAGCAGATGGCGGGCGAACCCGGTGCGTGTACGGGGGTTCCAACCGGGCAGGCCACGCTCCCGCAACCAGCCCTGCACCGTCCGCCGCACCGCCTCAACAGAAGCGGCGAGCAGGTGGCACTGGGACACCTCGGACACGCTGTCCCACCGGCCAGGGGGCCGGAAGCCGATCACCGCGCCGCCGGTACTGTCACCGATGGAGAAGTCGGCCCGGTTGCGATAGCGCCAGGGGTCGGCCGGACCCAGGATCGGCCGCAGGTCGAAACCGGCAAGGCCGCCAAGATGCTCCAGTGACTCGCGGACCTGCTGGGCCTTGTAGCGCAGCTGGACCCCGTAGTCGAGGTCCTGCCAGGTGCAGCCGCCGCAACCACCGAAGCCGGGGCAGCGAGCAGTCACCCGGTCGGGCGACGGTGTCACCAGCTCTTCCACCCGGCCCTCGGCGTAGCGCTTCTTGAGCTTGGTGACCCTGGCCGTGACCACGTCGCCGGGCACCGCTCCGGTCACGAAGACGACGAAGTCGTCCACCTTGGCGATGCCCATGCCTCCGAATGCCAGGTTGGTGACGCTGAGCTCGATGAGTTGGTTCTTCTGCAGGCGCTCCATAGGACCGAGGATTATAGCGAGCGGCCGAAGTCGGAGGGCCCTGTCGCGGGCAGGCCGGCTGCTGTCGACCGGTACACCGGCGGCATCCTGCCGTCCGTCTTGTCCGGCCGGCCGCGATTCCCTATTGTGGAGCAATGTTCCGGCGCCGCGCACGCAAGGCATCCAGGAGCGACTCCAAACCAGCCGATTCCGCGGCCGGTCCCGTCACCGCTCCCGCCTTGGCGCTGACCTCCGAGGCCGCTCTTGCCATGAGATTCGTCGCCGAGGCGGGCAAGCAGATGCTGGAGGCCAGCCCCTCGGTAAGCGAGGTGGTCGACCGGCTCCATGCGTTCCTGCCGGCAGTGGGGCTTGTGGGCGCCACGATCGATGCCAACCTGAGCACGCTCACCCTCAGCTACTGGGGGCCGGGGATGGCTTTCCCCGTGACCACCATGCTGGATGTGAGGGCCTCGGAGCCCCGGCTGGAGAGGATGGCCGAGACGGTCTCGCTCCTCGAGCGCGTGGAACGGAAGGAAGTCGGGCTCGCGGCGGCCTACGAACAGCTGCAGTCTCTGGCGAGGGCTCCGGGTAGGCGGCGTCGCTGGGCGCGGACGGCGATCCTCGTCTCGGTCGTGGGGTGGGTGCTGTTTCTGAACGGTATCGACCTGGTGACTGTCCTCATCGCACTCCTGGCAACCGCCCTCACGTTCCCCGTCAACTCTGTAGTCGCAAGGCTCCGTCTGCCTCTCATCTCGGGCACGTTCGCAGCCGCCGTGATCCTGGCTGCCGTCCCCAACCTGATCGCGGCTGCCGGAGTGGCGCTCTCGGTCGCTGCGGCGGTCGTGGGGGGGCTGTTCATCCATCTGCCGGGACGCGCCTTTGTCACCGCGGTCATCGACGGTCTGGCCAACGCTCCTGTCTCAGCCATCACCCGCGCGTTCGAGGCCCTGCTGACGGCGGGTGCGCTTGCGGTGGGCGTCATCGTAGGCGGAGAGATCGGTGCCGGTCTTGGGGTGGAACTGCAAGCCGACTTCACATCCGCTCCTCTGTGGATATCGGTCCTTGCCTCCGCCTTCGGGGTGCTGGGCATAGCCATCGCCTGGGGCATGCCTCGAATCCGCGTCGTCCCCACGGCGCTGATCGGTGCCATAGGCTGGCTGATCGTAGCGGTCCCTTCACGGCAGGGCAGCGCTTCGTCTTGGCTGATCTACCTTGCAGCCGCGACGTTTGTCGGTTTCGCCTGTCTTACCAGCGCGCGATTGCAGGGTGGCACCGCAAGCGTCTACACGGGAGTGGCGATCCTTCCCCTGGTGCCCGGCTTCAGCATCTACCAGGGAATGATGGCTCTGGCGACCGGCATCGGCGACGCCTCGGGCCCTCTCAAGGACGCGGCCGTCATCTCTCTTTCCATCGCGGGCGGAGTAGCCATAGGTCTCTCTCTGGGACGCAACGCCTTCTCGCTGGCCACATTGCTCAGGACCAAGATGAGGCCGGCCACCCCGGCGTCTCAGGTGGCCGTCCCCGACCACGCCCAAACCTCCACGGAGCCGGCGGGCACGGCAGTCCCCGCCGGCCGGGCCGGCGTTGCCCGCTTGCCCGGCGATACGGAGGAGAGCCAAAGCCCTCTAGACTAGGCAGGAGGCCGCGCCGCCCGCGGCCTGCCTTTAGCCCGAGCCGGCGGTATCCTCGGGGCCTCTCTCGACCCGTTCGAACACCAGCTCCAGGTTGCGCTCGTCCACTCGGATGGTATCGCCGTCGCGGAACTCGCCCTTGAGCAAGCCCAAGGCGACCTTGTCCTGGATCTCCTTCTGGATGAGGCGCTTGAGCGGCCGGGCGCCGTAGGCGGGGTCATAGCCCTGCTGCGCCAGGTAGCTCTTTGTGGCGTCGGTGATCTCCAGGGAGATGTCGCGCTCGGCCAACCGCTTGCGCAGCAGATCGAGCTGGATGTCGACGATCCCCTTGATGTGCTCGAGCGTGAGCCGGTGGAAGATGATGATCTCATCCACCCGGTTGAGGAACTCCGGCTTGAAGGTGGCCTGCATCAGTTCGGTCACACGGGCCTCCATCTCGACCTCGGTGATGTCGGGGTCGAGGATGTACTGGCTGCCGATGTTGGAGGTCATGATGACCACGGTGTTCTTGAAGTCGACCGTCCGGCCGTGGCCGTCGGTGAGGCGTCCCTCGTCGAGGATCTGCAGCAGTAGGTTGAACACGTCGGGGTGCGCCTTCTCGATCTCGTCGAGGAGCAGCACCGAGTAGGGGCGGCGCCGTACGGCCTCGGTAAGGTAGCCGCCCTCCTCGTAGCCCACGTAGCCGGGGGGCGCCCCGATGAGCCGGGCCACCGAGTGCCGTTCCTGGAACTCGCTCATGTCCACCCGGACCATGGCTTTCTCGTCGTCGAACAGGAACTCGGCCAGAGCCCGCCCCAGCTCGGTCTTGCCCACGCCGGTGGGGCCCAGGAAGATGAAGCTGCCGATGGGACGGTTGGGGTCTTGCAGGCCGGCTCGGGCCCGGCGGATGGCGCTGGCCACCGCGGCGAGCGCGTCATCTTGGCCGACCACCCGCCGGTGCAGCCGCTCCTCCATATGGATGAGTTTCTCCACCTCGCCTTCGAGCAACCGCGAGACGGGAATGCCCGTCCACTTGGCCACCACTTCGGCGATGTCCTCCTCTTCCACCTCTTCCTTAAGCATCTTGACGTCGCGCTGCAGCTCGGCCAGCCGCTGGTTCTCTGCCGCCAACTGCCGTTCGGCCTCAGGCATACGCCCGTAGCGCAGTTCCGCGGCCTTCTGCAGGTCGCCCACCCGCTCCGCCTTGTCGGCTTCGGTCTTGAGGGCCTCTATCTGTTCCTTGAGGGCCTGGATGCGGCTGATGGCCTCCTTCTCCGCCTGCCAATGTGCCTTGAGGCCGGCCGACTGCTCCCGGAGTTCGGCCAGCTCGGCCTCGATGGCCTTGCGCCGCTCCTTGGAGGCGGCGTCCTTCTCTTTGCTCAGGGCGTGCAGCTCGATGTCCAGCTGCTTGATGCGCCGCTCCACCTGGTCTATCTCTATGGGCATGGAGTCGATTTCGATGCGCAGCCGGCTGGCGGCTTCGTCCACCAGGTCGATGGCCTTGTCGGGCAGGAAGCGGTCGGAGATGTAGCGGTGCGACAGCACCGCGGCGGCCACCAGAGCCGAGTCCTGGATGCGGACCCCGTGGTGGACCTCGTAGCGCTCCTTCAGGCCCCTCAAGATGGCGATGGTATCCTCCACCGAGGGCTCGCCGATGAGCACCGGCTGAAACCGCCGTTCCAAGGCGGCATCCTTCTCCACGTACTTGCGGTATTCGTCCAGCGTGGTCGCGCCGACCACCCGCAGTTCACCTCGAGCCAGCATGGGCTTGAGCATGTTGGAGGCGTCGACCGCGCCCTCGGCTCCACCGGCGCCCACGATGGTGTGCATCTCGTCGATGAAGGTGATGATCTGGCCTTCCGAGTCGGCGATCTCCTTGAGGACCGCCTTCAGCCGCTCCTCGAATTCGCCCCGGTACTTGGCTCCGGCCACCATCGCCCCGATGTCGAGGGCGATCACCCGCTTGTTCTTGAGTCCTTCGGGGACGTCCCCGGAGACGATCCGTTGTGCCAATCCCTCCGCGATGGCGGTCTTGCCCACCCCCGGCTCGCCGATGAGGACGGGGTTGTTCTTGGTCCGGCGGGAGAGCACCTGGATGACCCGGCGGATCTCGTCGTCACGCCCGATGACCGGGTCGAGCTTGCCCCGGCGGGCGAGTTCGGTAAGGTCGCGGCCGAAACGTTCCAGAGCCTGGTACTTCTCCTCGGCGTTGGGGTCTTCAGCCCGCTGAGAGCCGCGGATGTCCTTGAGCACCTGGAACACCGCGTCGCGGGTGACCCCGTAGCGCTTGAAGGTGTCGCCCAGCCAGCCCTCGTTCGCCGCCAGGCCCATGAGCACGTGCTCGGTGGAGACGTAGGCGTCCTTCATCTTGTCGGCTTCGGCCTGGGCGGCGTCCAGGGCTTCTTGAGTCTCCCGAGCCAGACCGGTCTGAGTGGCACCGTGGACGGTGGCGAAGTAGCCCAGACGTCTCTCCAGTTCACCCCGGATGGCGCCCGGACTCGCCCCGATGCGCTCCAAGATGGGCGCGGCCAAGCCGCCGTCCTGGTCGAGCAGGGCGACCGCCAGGTGTTCCGGCTCGATCTGCGCATGGCCTCGTTCATGGGCGAGCTTCTGCGAGGCGGCCAGCGCCTCCTGCGCCTTGAGGGTGAACCGTTCCAGCTGCATGGCTTATCAGTGCTCCTTGGGCATGCCCGCTTGAGGGCCCCCCATGTAGTCAATTGAGTGAGAAAATCTTATATGGCTCCGCTCATATTTGTCAAGGGAAAGGGAAGGGGGCGAACACCGGGACTCCCCCAGACCGGCCGGCTCAAGGCCCGATGGAGGCGCTACGGGTGAGTCTTACTGGTGGTCGTGGACTCGGTTAAGACGGTGGTGGTCGGCAGAGTAGTGATGGTGCTTGACGGAGGCTTCTTGGTGGTGGGCGGGGCGGGCGGCAGGGTCGTGGTCGGCAGGGTCGTGGTCGTGGTGCTGCTGGTGGTGGTGGAGGTGGGAAAGACGGCCCACTTGCTGACGAAAAAGTAGTCCCACACCACCTTGACCTCGGGCTCACGGAAGTCCTCTTCCGGATACTGCCGGTCGGCTACGTACATGAACTTCTGCCAGATCTCGGCGGGGAAACTTCCGCCGGTCACCCGGATGCCGTGAACGTCCACCATCGGGATCTGGGCTTCGGGATGGCCCATCCACACCGCGGTGGAGAGGTGCGGGGTGTACCCGCAGAACCAGGCGTCGAAATACTCTTGGGAGGTGCCGGTCTTGCCGGCGGCCGGGCGGTCGATGTCGGCTTTGGTGCCGGTGCCGGAGGCGATGTTCTGCCGGAGGATCTTGGTGACTTCGTAGGCCACTCCGGCGGAGATGGCCTGTGTCCGCTTGGGATGGGCCTCCCAGATGACCTTGCCTTGGGAGTCCTTGATGCGCAGGATGATGGTGGGCGACACGTGTTCACCGCCGTTGGCAAGAGTGGCGTAAGCCGAGGCCATCTCCAGCGGTGAGACCCCGTAGGTGAGCCCGCCCAGGGCGATGGCGGGGTCGTCGTTGAGGAAGGAGGTGATGCCCATGCGATGGGCCACGTCCACGATGTGCTCCGCCGTGACGTCCAGGGCGAGCTGGGCGAAGACGCTGTTGTCGCTGCGCAGGGTGGCTTTGGCTACCGTGGTGGCCCCCCCGTAGGTGCCGCTGAAGGTCTTGACGGTCCAGGGCTTGTCCTCACCGGGGAGCTTGATGCTGAGGGGCATGGACTCGTAGTAGGTCTCGTAGGGGTTGATCCCGGTCTCGATGGCCGCGGTGAGACAGAAGGTCTTGAAAGCGGAGCCGGGCTGACGGCGCCCCTGGGCGGCCAGGTTGAACTTGGAGCTGTCGTAGTCACTCCCGCCCACCATGGCCCTGATGTAGCCGGTGTCGGCCTCGATGCTGACCAGAGCGGCAGAGGGGTCGCCCTTCTCGTCGAGGGTGGAGGAGATGGCCTCCGCCGCCAACTGCTGCAGGGCCGGATCGATGGTGGTCTCCACCCGCAGGCCGCCGCTGAAGACCTTCTCCTGGCCGAACATGTCGATGAGCTGCTTGCGGACGAAGGCCACCACGTAGGGCTCCTGGACCTTGGTGTACGGCGAGTAGGGGGCCAGGACGAGCGGCTCGCTCAGCGCCCTGTCCAGCTCCTGCCGTGTGATGTAGCCGGTGTCGTACATCTTCTGGAGCACGAGGTTCCGGCGTTCGAGAGCCCGCTCCGGATGCTTGCGCGGAGAGTAGGCGCTGGGAGCCTGGGGAAGACCGGCGATGAGAGCGGCTTCGGCGAGGGTGAGGTCGATGGGGTCCTTGTCGAAGTAGGTGCGGGCCGCCGCCTCCACCCCGTAGGCGTTGGAGCCGAAGTAGACCGTGTTGAGGTACAGGTCGATGATCTCGTTCTTCGAGTACTTGCGCTCTAACTGCCAGGCCAGGGCCATCTCGTTGAACTTGCGGGACAGGGACATGTCGGTGCGGTCGAGGTACAGATTGCCCACCAACTGCATGGTGATGGTGGAGAAGCCCTCGGTGATCTTCTGGGCCCTGACGTTCTCGACCAGGGCCCTCATGAACCCCTCGAAGTCCACGCCGCTGTGGCTGTAGTACCGTTCGTCCTCGATGGCCACCAAGGCGTGCCGCAGGATGTTGGGGATGTCTTTGCCGCTGATGACCGTCCGGTTCTCCACCCCGTGCAGGTACGCCAAGAGGGTGCCGTCGGCGGCGTAGATCTGGGTGGTCTGGGCCAGCGACACCTCGCCCTGGGCTTCAAGGGACGGCAGGTCGTCCTGCACCGAAGCGACCGCGTTCAGGCTGAAGCTGAGAAGCACGGCCACGGTGGCGGCGACCAGCAGAGGGATGGCTACCAGCACGGCGACGATGATGAGCGTCCGCCGCCGCCGCCGCCTGTCCGCCCGCCGCTTCCTCGCGCTGCGTCGTTCTCGACCGATCCTCATGCCGCTCCGCCGACTGTCTGCTCCGCTGCCTGCACCACGATTTGCAGGACGTATGTTACCCGAACAAGGTTTCGACAGGGCCGGCCGACCCGCTCAGGGGCCGCCGGCGGGCCGATCGACCGCAGGTGGGGCCCGTTGCCCGCTCGACTTGACAATAGCCGACTCAGATTTTATAATGGCGCCGTGCTAATGACTGTACGTCGAATCTCGGAGGACATGTAATGGGCAAGATAATCGGCATCGACCTGGGTACCACCAACTCAGCCATGGCGGTGCTGGAGGGCGGCGAGCCGACCATAATCCCCAACGCGGAAGGGGGTCGCACCACTCCGTCCGTCGTCGCCTTCACCAAGACCGGGGAACAGTTGGTGGGCACCGTGGCCAAGCGGCAGGCCGTCACCAACCCCGAGAACACCATCTTCTCTATCAAGCGCTTCATGGGGCGAAAGTACGCCAATGTGAGCGAAGAGATGAAGATCGTCCCCTACAAGGTGGTCGAAGGCCCCAACGGCGACGTGCGGGTGAAGGTCAAAGACGGCCTCTTCTCGCCTCCCGAGATCTCGGCCAAGATCCTCCAGAAGCTCAAGCGTGACGCCGAGGCCTTCCTGGGCACCGAGGTGACCGAGGCGGTCATCACCGTGCCGGCCTATTTCGACGACGCTCAGCGCCAGGCCACCAAGGATGCGGGCATCATCGCCGGACTCGAGGTCAAGCGCATCGTGAACGAGCCTACGGCGGCCTCACTCGCCTACGGTCTGGACAAGGAGCACGAACAGACGGTCCTGGTCTTCGACCTGGGCGGCGGCACCTTCGACGTGTCCATCCTTGAGCTGGGCGACGGCGTGTTCGAGGTCAAGTCCACCAACGGCGACACCCACCTGGGTGGCGACAACTTCGACAAGGCCGTCGTGGACTGGATCGTCACCGAGTTCCGCAAAGAGAAGGGCGTGGACCTGACCAAAGACCGGCAGGCCCTGCAGCGGCTGTACGAAGCCGCCGAGAAGGCCAAGGTGGAGCTGTCCTCGGTGCTGGAGACCAGCATCAACCAGCCGTTCATCACCATGGACCAGAGCGGGCCTCTCCATCTGGAGATGACCCTGACCCGGGCCAAGCTGGAGGAGCTCACCCGCGACCTGCTCGACCGGGTGGTCGGCCCCACCAAGCAGGCCATGGAAGACGCCGGCCTCAAAGCCGGGGACATCGACCAGGTCATCCTGGTGGGCGGAATGACCCGTATGCCGGCCGTGCAGGAGAAGGTGCGCCAACTCACGGGCAAGGAGCCCCACAAGGGCATCAACCCCGATGAGGTGGTGGCGCTGGGCGCGGCCATCCAGGGCGGCGTGCTGGCCGGCGAGGTCAAGGACGTCATCCTGCTGGACGTGACCCCCCTGTCTCTCGGCATCGAGACCAAGGGAGGGGTGTTCACCCGGCTGATCGACCGCAACACCACCATCCCCACCCGCAAGAGCGAGATCTTCTCCACTGCCGAAGACGGGCAGACCTCGGTGGAGATCCACGTGCTGCAGGGTGAACGCGACCTGGCCGCCTACAACAAGACCCTGGGCAAATTCCAGCTCATGGGCATCCCGCCGGCGCCGCG
>CAYNPL010000046.1:0-12736 GCA_964399135.1 uncultured Gaiellales bacterium | reverse complement strand
GGGCCGACGCCTACGGCGACGATGCCATGGCCGCGGTCGCGTTTGCCAAAGAGACAGTGGGGGTAGCCTGACATGGCCGACAAAGCCTGGGTAGACCTTACGCCGGCCGAGAAGCGGGCCTGGCGCATCGACAAGTGGCGGAACCCCGATATCGAGTGGAAGAGCCCCGAAGCCGAGGCCGCCTACAAGGCCCGAGTGGACCGCATCGTGGCCGCCATCGACCTGCAGAAGCCGGACCGGGTGCCCATCCGCCTCAACATGGGCTTCTGGCCGGCCAAGAGCGCCGGGCTCACCGCTTACGAGGCCATGAGCGACACTCCGCGGGCGGTGAAGGCCTGGAAGGACTTCAATCTCAGGTTCCAGCCGGACGCGTCGGTGGACCCTCTCCACAACACCGTCCCCGCCGCCATGTTCGCGGCTCTGGAATACGACCTGTATGCCTGGCCGGGTCACGGGGTGTCAGAGGCCGCCAGCTACCAGTACAACGAGAAGGAGTGGATGGTCCCCGCGGACTATGACCACCTCATCTCCGATCCCAGCGATTACCTGATCCGCACGTATCTGCCCCGCACGGTGGGAGCGTTCAAAGGTTTCGCCGGTCTTTCCTCCTTCTGGGACTACATCGAGCTCCCCTTCGTGTTCGGCCAGGTGCTGGGCTGGGGAAGCGACGAGATGGTGGCCGGGCTGGAGAAGCTCACGGCGGCGGCCAAGACGGCCAACGACTGGTTCAAACTGGTGCTGCCCGCCATGGGCGAGGTCATGGCCCTGGGCTTTCCGCCCTATGCCGGCTCGGCGACCAAAGCTCCGTTCGACATCTTGGGCGACACCCTGCGTGGCACCAAAGGGGTGGTGGTGGACATTTTCCGCTATCCCTACAAGGTGCTCGCTGCCTGCGAGAGCCTGGTGCAGGTGGCCGTGGATTGGCCGCTCAAGCGGGCGGCCGCCCCGACCGTACCTCTGTGCTTCATCCCGCTGCACAAGGGTGCCGACGGCTTCATGAGCGACGAGCAGTTCCAGACCTTCTACTGGCCCACGCTGCGCAAGACGCTCATCGGCCTCATCAACGAAGGCATGATCCCGTTCCTGTTCGCGGAGGGCCGCTACAACAGCCGCCTGGAGGCCATCATGGATCTCCCCAAGGGCAGCACGGTGTGGCTGTTCGACCAGACCGACATGGCTCGGGCCAAAGAGACCATTGGCCAGGTGGCCTGCATCCAGGGCAACATGCCCCTGTCGCTGCTGCATGCGGGCACCGCCGAGCAGGTGGCCGAGCATACGCGCAAGTTGATCGACATCGCCGGCCCGGACGGGGGATTCATCCTCGACGTGGGGGCGGTGGCCGACGAAGGCAAGGACGAAAATCTCGAGGTGATGATCAAAACGGCCAAGGAGTACGGCGTCTACTAGTAAGACTCACGGTCAAAGCCGGTCGCGGCGGGGCGCCTGCGGGCGCCCCGCCGCGGCGGCCTCCGAAGCAAGGGGGAGGAATGCCGGGCGCAGTCATCCTGGCATGCGAGATGATCGAAGACGAGGTGCGGCTGGCTCTCACGAGCCTGCCTGCCGAAGCGCGTCCGCCGCTCGTGTGGATCGAGAGCGGTCTGCACGACCGGCCGGAACGGCTCAAGGCGGCACTCACCGAGCTCATCGGGCGGCTGGACGAAGGAGCCCGCGAGGGCAAGCCGGTGACGGTGCCGTCGGTGCGTCCCGGGCGGGGGCCGGCGGCCGAGCGGCGACAGGAAGTGCAGGTGGGCCCGGTGGACGAGGTCATCCTGGCCCTGGGCTTCTGCGGCAACGCTCTCAAAGGCCTGGGCGCCGAGCATCTCGCCTTGGTGTTCCCGCGGGTGGACGACTGCATCTCGCTGCTGTTGAACCACGGCTGCGTTCGAGAGGAGATCCCGCGGAACCCGCGGAGCTACTACCTCACCCGGGGCTGGTTCGACCACGAGAGCTCCATGACCGAGGCCTTCGAGGAGTGGACCGAGCGGTTCGGCCGGGAGCGGGCGGAAACCCTACGGGCGACCATGTTCGCCGGCTATGAGCAGGTGAACCTCATCGACACCCAGGCCTACGACTTGGAGGAGTGCATCCCCAAGAGCAGGAGCGTGGCGGAAGACCTCAAGCTGGACCACGGGGTGGTCACCGGCTCGGTGCAGCTGCTGGAGAAGCTGTTCAGGGGGGAGAGAGACAGCGAGATCGTCGTGGTCCCCCCGGGGGAGAAGATCGGATTTGACCATCTGTTCGCAGGGCAGAACGCAAAGGGAGGATAGTGACCAAGTGGAGACTCGTGTCAGCAGCGCGACCAAAGAGCTCATCATCGGCGGGGGCCGGCCCACCGTCCTCATCGGGGAGCGCATCAACCCCACCGGCAAGAAGCGTCTGGCCGAGGCCCTCCGCGCCGGTGATCTGAGCGTGGTGCGTGAAGAGGCCCTGGCGCAGGTGGCCGCGGGTGCCGATATCCTCGACGTGAACGTGGGCGCCACCGGCGTCGATGAGATCGAGATGCTGCCCCGAGCGGTGGAGGCCGTGGCGGCTGTGGTCGACGTGCCCCTGTGCATCGACAGCCGCAAAACCAAGGCTCTCGCCGCCGCCCTCGCGGTGTGTCCGGGCCGGCCGATCGTCAACTCTGTCACCGGCGAGGAAGTGTCGCTGCAGGAGGTCCTTCCGCTGGTCAAAGAGCACGGTCTGCCCGTCATCGGCCTCACTCTGGACGAGAAGGGTATCCCCGCGGAGGCTTCGGCCCGGGTCGAGATCGCCCATCGCATCGTCGAGCGGGCGGAGGCCATCGGCATCCCGCGGGAGGACGTGATCATCGATTGCCTCACTCTTTCGCTGGGAGCCAACGTCAAAGCCGGTCTGGCCACTCTGGAAGCCACCCGCCGGGTGCGGGACGAGCTGACGGTCAACCAGACCCAAGGGTGCAGCAACATCAGCCATGGACTGCCCAACCGGCCGGTGCTGACCGCGGCCTATCTAGCCATGGGCATCGAAGCCGGCCTCACCTGCCCCACCGTCGACGTGGCCCAGGTGCGGTTGGCCATCCTTTCGGCCGACCTGGTGCTGGGCCGGGACAACTATGCCATGCGCTTCATCTCAGCTTTCCGCGAGATGCAGAAAGCGGCGGGGGAAGCCTAGCGGGAAGGATCCCTCCAGGGAGGGTCCATCGACCACGGGAAGGTGATGCCCAGATCGAACAACTCATCAAGTACAGGCGTATCATGCAAGATTCGAGGCGGGCGAAGGCTCGCCAACAGAGAGTGAGGGGGTAGCAATGGAATCAGTATCGAGACGAGAGTTCCTCAAGATCGCCGGTGTGGCCGGTGCGACCATCGGCCTGGGCGCAGGCCTCGGCGGCCTGCTGGCGGCCTGCGGCGAAGAGGAAGAGACCACCACGACGGCGGGCGCGACCTCCACGACTGCCGGGGCTACCACGACCACGGGTGGGGCTACGACGACCACTGCCGCCGGCGTGGAGATGGGCCGGGAGATCAAGATCGGCTGGGTCACCATGACCACCGGCGTGTTCGCAGGCCTGAGCGAACCGGACGACTTCCTGCTTGAGCATGCCAAGACGGCCATTGGTGACGGACTGGTCTGCGCCGACGGCAAGAAGCATCCCATCGCCTGGGTGGTCAAAGACAGCCAGTCTGACAGCAACCGGGCGGCCGAAGTGACCGGCCAGCTTATCACCAGCGACAACCCGGATGTCGTGTTCGCGGGCATGACCCCGGTGGTCAACATCCCCGTGGGCCAGCAGTGCGAGGCCAACGGCGTTCCGTGCGTGACCTACGGCTGCCCCATGGAACCGTGGTTCTTCGGCATGGGCGGCGATCCGGCGGTGGGCTTCAAGTGGGCCTATAACGTGTTCTGGGGTATCAACACTGACTTGACCCCGGTCTACATCGGCTTGTTCGAGAAGATCCAGACCAACAAGAAGGTCGCTCTTCTCTACGCCAACGACCCGGACGGCGCCGCCACCGCCGACGAGAAGACCGGCTTCCCCAGCGCCTTGGCGCAGGCCGGCTATACCTGGGTGAACCCGGGACTGGTCACCAACGGCACCGAGGACTACTCGAGCGTCATCAACCAGTTCAAGTCTGAGGGTTGCGAATGCCTCTCGGCCCTGATGAACCCCCCGGACTTCGCCAACTTCTGGAAGCAGGCCAACCAGAACGGTTTCATACCGAAGGTCACCGCCATTGGCCGGGCCATTCTCACCCGGCCCGACATGGACGCCGTGGGCGACATCGGCGAGGGTCTCTGCAACGAGGTCTGGTGGGAGAATACCCATCCGTTCTCATCGCCACTGTACGGCTGGACCTGCCAGGAGATCGTCGACGCTTGGAACGAAGAAGTGGGCACTCCCTTCAGTCCCGCCCTCGGTCTGACCGGCGGCGCCGGCTTCGACGTCATCACCGACGTGGTGAAGCGGACGGCCAATCTGGACGACCCGGCTTCGTTTGTCGAGGCGATCAAGACCACCGACCTGGCCACCCTCGTCGGCCCGGTCAAGTTCGCCAACGCTCTTCCCAACTGCGCCATCACCCCGTTGGTGGGCGGCCAGTGGATCGGCAAGACGGGCGCGTGGGAGCGGAAAGTGGTGGACAACTCCCACTATCCGGACATCCCGCAGACCGGCGAGATCAAGGACCTGACCACCTTCTAGGCGGTCGGACCGAACAAGCACGCTGACGGGGTAGACCGGCTCTTGACCGTCATCCTCGAAGCTGAGCACCTCACGAAGGCCTATGGCGGCGTGAAGGTAGTCGACGACCTGAGCGTCTCCCTCTACCAGGGGGAGGCGCTCGGGGTCGTCGGCCCCAATGGTGCCGGCAAGACCACTATGCTGAACCTTCTGACCGGCATCGTCCATCCCGACCACGGCCGGGTGGTCTTCGCCGGTCAGGATGTCTCGAGCTGGAGTCCCGACCAACGCTGCCATGCCGGCCTGGGCCGGACCTACCAGATTCCCAAGCCCTTCGAGGGGATGACGGTGTTCGAGAACGTGCTGGTGGGCGCCACCTACGGTCGAGGCCAGTCGGAGAAGGCCTCCTATGAACTGTGTGCGCGCGCTCTTCACCGCACCGGCATGTTGCCGCAGGCCAACGTGCTGGCCGAGTCCCTCAGTCTGCTCGACCGCAAGCGGTTGGAGTTGGCTCGGGCGCTGGCGATCGAACCCAAGGTCCTCCTGCTCGACGAGATCGCGGGTGGGCTCACCGAGAAAGAAGTGCTCCTTCTCATCGAGACCGTCAAAGACCTACGCAGCGAAGGCATCAGCATCGTATGGATCGAGCACATAGTCCACGCGCTGTTGGCGGTGGTCGACCGGCTCATCGCCATCGACTTCGGCCGTCTTATCGCCGAGGGCGATCCCAAGACCGTGATCAACAGCCCCCAAGTGCGTGATGTGTACATGGGGAGCATGATCGTATGAGCCTGCTGGAGCTCGACAACATCTGCAGCGGATACGGGCACTTCCAGGCCTTGTTCGATGTGAGCCTGCGCGTGGAAGAAGGGGAGACCCATGCCATCATCGGCGCCAACGGCGCGGGCAAGTCCACGCTGCTTCGCACGATCTGCGGGCTCATCCGCACCGAGGCCGAAAAGGTGCGCTTCGATGGACAGCCCATAGGGCAGCTCTCCCCCCACAAGCGGGTGGGCTTGGGAATATCATACGTGCCCGAAGGGCGCTGGGTCTTTCCAAGCTTGACCGTGCAGGAGAACCTTCTGGTGGGCGGGCATTCCCGGCGTAGCGGCGTCTGGACCATCGACAAGGTGTACGAACTCTTCCCCCTGCTCGCTCGACTCCGGACCCGGCAGGCCCTGAGCCTGTCCGGGGGCGAGCAACAGGCCCTTGCCATCGGTCGGGGGCTGATGTCAAACCCGCGCCTGCTTCTGCTTGACGAGGTCTCGCTGGGCTTGGCTCCGGTGGTCGTGGAAAAGATCTACGAAGCCATGCCGGCCATCATCGGCGCCGGCACCACGGTCCTCTTGGTGGAGCAGGACGTGGGCCAGGCCATGAAGTTCGCCGACCGGGTCACCTGCATGTTGGAGGGGCGGCTGGTCCTCGAGGGCAGCCCCGGCGAGATCAGTCAAGACCAGATCGTGGCCGCGTACTTCGGAGTGTGACGTTGGTCTGGGTCAACGACATCATCCAAGGGCTGTTGCTGGGCGGTCTCTATGCACTGTTCGCCGCCGGCCTCGCATTGGTCTTCGGGGTCATGAAGCTGGTCAACCTCGCTCACGGCGACTTCAGCATCATGGCCGCCTACATCGCCCTGGTCCTGGTGGGTTCGCTCAGCATCAACCCCTTCTATACGCTCATCCTGGTGATGATCGTCATGGCCGTCTTCGGCTACGCCATCCAACGCGGTCTCTTCAACTTCGCCATGGACGCCGGCCCCATGCAGGCCATCCTGGCCACGTTCGGCGTGGCCATCATCATCCAGAACTTGTTGCTGGAGGGCTTTACCGCCAACAGCAAGGGCTTAGACGCGGGCCGCATCGAGAACGCCTTCATCCGCATCAGCGACCAGGTGGTGATCGGGTGGTTCCCGCTGATCACGCTGGTGGCGGCGGTCGTCGTGCTCCTGGGGCTGCAACTCTTCCTGGGCCGGACCCGCATGGGCCGGGCCTTCCGGGCCACGGCCGACAACCAGCGGGCGGCCCAGCTCATGGGGATCGACAACCGCCACCTCTACGGCATGGCCATGGCTCTCGCTCTGGCCATCGTGGCCATCGGCGGGGTGTTCATCGGTATCCGCACCACCTTCAACCCCAGCGCCGGACCCCTGCGCCTGATCTTCGCGTATGAGGCGGTCATCATCGGCGGCCTCGGCTCGCTGTGGGGGACGCTGGTGGGCGGCATCGTGCTGGGCATCGCCCAGGTCTTGGGCGACCACATCAGCCAGGGCTGGGGCATGTTGGCCGGGCACCTGGTGTTTCTGGCCATCCTGGCCTTCCGGCCTCAGGGACTGTTCGCGAAGCAGGCGCAGTGATGGCAGGGTCGGTCTCCACCCAACCGGTGAAGGTCGAGCGCTATACGCGCACCAGCCGCATAGCGCTCCCGGTGGCCGCGGTGATCATCGTCGCCGCCGGCACCATCCCGGCCTGGGGCTCCTCCGCCATCATGAAGCAGGGTGTCACGTTCTTGACCTTGCTGGCCCTGGCCCAGATGTGGAACCTTCTGGCGGGCTACGCCGGGCTCGTCTCGGTGGGGCAGCAGGCCTACATCGGCATCGGGGCCTACACGCTCTGGGTCTTCTCGGAACGGGCGGGCATCAACCCCTTCCTCTGCGTGCCCATCGCGGGCATCGTCGCGGCCCTGTTCGCCGTGCCCACGGCCGGCCTGGCCTTCCGGCTGCGCGGGGGATACTTCGCGGTGGGTACCTGGGTCATCGCCGAGGTCTATCGCTTGTTGGTGACGCAGACCAAGTGGCTTGGCGGCGGCTCGGGCGTCAGCTTCAACAGCGTCACTCAGGTGGACCGGGCCACGCGGGAGGCGGTGGTGTTCTGGTTGGCCCTGGGCGTGGCTGTAGGTTCGGTCGTCTTGGTGTATCTGCTGTTGAGGTCACGGCGTGGGGTCGCGCTCACGGCCATCCGCGACGACGAGACGGGGGCCCGTGGCCTGGGGGTGAATGTGTTCCGCTCCAAGCTCTGGGTGTATATCATCGCCGCCTTCGGCACCGGCATCACCGGGGCCGTCATCTACCTCAACCTGCTGCGGGCCCAGCCGGAAGCGGCCTTCAGTCTGCAGTGGAGCGCCCTCATGATCTTCGCCGTGGTCATCGGCGGCCTCGGCACCATCGAGGGTCCCATCATCGGAGCTGTCGTTTTCTTCGCTCTGCAGCAATTACTGGCCGACTACGGTACCTGGTACCTGATCCTCATCGGGGCCCTGGCGGCCGGGGTGGTGGTGTTCGCCCAGCGTGGACTGTGGGGGACGATCGTGCGCAAGCGGGCCATCGACCTGTTCCCGGTGCGCCGCCGGCTCTGCCTGGAGACGGTCTGCTTCGTCGAGGAGTCGCCCCGGCAATCGGCGGAACAGCCGGGCAAGCTGACCGAGGGCGGCTTCGGGTCGCCGGAAGAGCCACCGGCCGGGTAGCCGGCCGGTGGCCGTCACCCTTTCTGCTTCGATGACCGAGCCCGACCAGTCCCCCACCACCCCGGGGATGCCGGTCGGTCCCCCCGTCTCACTGCGCGAGGTAGATGCCGCCAACTGGCGCGAATGCGCTGCGGTGCAGGTGTCGGAGCGCCAGCGCGACTTCGTCATGCCGGTCAGCTACTACCTGGCGCTCTGTCACTACGGGCAGGTCTGGCATCCGCTCGCCATCTGCAGCGGGGGACGGGTGGTTGGATTCGTCATGTGGGCGGTCGACCCCGAGGACGGCAGCGGTTGGATCGGAGGGCTCACCATCGACTCCGCCCGGCAGGGTCGCGGCCTGGGCCGCGCCGCGGTCGAGAACTTGCTCTTCTATCTGCGCCGGCACCGGGGATGCTCCACCGCGGCGCTCAGCTACTCACCGGACAATGAGGCGGCGCGGGTCCTGTACACTTCTGTGGGCTTCGTCGAGACCGGGGAGACGGAGGGCGACGAGATCGTGATGAGGCGGTCCCTATGAGCCTGCCCACCCTGCGCGACATCCTTGCCCTCCCCGCGTTCGCCGGCGCGGAGCTGCTTTCCGGGCAATCGCGCCTCGACGAGCCTGTCACCTGGGTGCACGTCTCGGAACTGATGGACGCCTGGCGGTTCCTCTCCGGGGGTGAAGTGGTGGTGAGCACCGGACTGGAGCTATCCCGGGTGGACCCCGAGGCCCGGGAGGCCTACGTGCGCTCACTGGCCGAGGCCGGGGCGCAGGGTCTCGTGCTCGAACTAGTCCAATGGTTCCAGGACGTCCCCGCGGAGATGCTGGAGGCCGCGCGGCTCATGGAGTTCCCCGTGGTGGTCTTTCGGGAAGAGATCCGGTTCGCCGATCTCACCAAGGCCGCCCATGAGGCCATTCTCAAGCCGACCAAGGGGGGAGACGGGGGCTTCTGGCTGGACGGGCTTCTGGACGCTCTCATCGAGACGGGGCGGGCCTCCCGCTTCGTCGACGAGGTGCTGGGACCGGTGCTGGCCCTACCCGGGCGGCCGCGGGGGACGTTGCTCGCCACCCTGGAGGCCTGGATGGACTGTCAGTTCAATGTGGCTGCCACCGCCCGCCGGCTGGGCGTGCGCCGGCAGAGTCTCTACTACCGCCTCGAGCAGCTCACCGGCCTGCTGGGCGATCTGGACGTCCCCCGACGCAAGACCGGACTCGTCATAGCCCTGCAGCTGCTCAAACGCCCGGATTTTGACACATTGTCCGTTGATGGACGCGGGTCGCGACCGGTACCATGAGTCGTCGACGCCACGGGAGGACTCATGGGCCGCACATCCGCTGAGATCGTTCAGGAGAATCGGGACTACACCTTGTTTCCTTGGGCTGTCCAGGGTTCCTACAGCCCCATCCACCTGGTCAAGGGGGAAGGGGTGTGGTTCTGGGACGGGGAGGGCAACAAGTGGCTCGACTTCTGCTCCCAGCTCATCAATCTCAACATCGGCCACGGCAACCGCAAGGTCATCGAGGCCATCAAGAAGCAGGCCGAAGAACTGTGCTTCGCTGGACCGGGTTTTGCCACCGAACCGCGGGGCAGGCTGGGTAAGCGGCTGGCCGAGGTCACCGGCCTGGCCAAGGCCTTCTACACTCTGGGCGGCACCGAGGCCAACGAGAGCGCCATGAAGATCGCCCGTACCTACACGGGCCGCAACAAGATCATCACCCGCTACCGTTCCTATCACGGCGACACCATGGGCTCCATCAGCGCGGGCGGCGACTTCCGGCGGTGGCCGGTGGAGCCGGGCGTTCCCGGCATCGTGAGGGTGTTCGACCCCTACTGCTACCGCTGCCCCTTCGGCAAGACCGTGGATTCCTGCGGCCGGGAGTGCGTGAGCCACATCGAGGAGATCATCCAACTGGAAGGTCCGCAGAACATCGCGGCCATGCTGGCCGAAGGCATCACCGGCACCAACGGCCTGCTGGTGCCCCCCGACGACTACTTCCCCCGCTTGAGAGCCTTGCTCGACAAGTACGGCATCCTGCTCATCGATGACGAGGTCATGGCCGGTTTCGGGCGGACCGGCACCTGGCTGGCCACCCAGCACTACGGCATCAAGCCCGACATCGTCACCTGCGCCAAGGGCCTCACCAGCGGTTACGTGCCCCTGGGTGCGGTGATCGTCTCCAAAGAGATCGCCGACCACCTGGAGAGCAGCATGCTGTGGACCGGGCTCACGTTCTCCGGCCACCCGGTCTCCTGCGCCGCTGCGCTGGCCACTCTGGAGTTCTATGAAGAGGCCCGAGTGTTCGAGAACGTGCAGAAGCAAGGGGCGCATCTGGGCGAGCGGCTGGAGGCCATGAAGGCCCGGTATGCGTGCGTGGGGGACGTGCGCTACAAGGGCCTCTTCAGCATGGTCGAACTGGTGCGTGACAAGGCCACCAAGGAACCTCTGGCTCCGTTCGCCGGCACCTCCCCGGAGATGACGGCGTTCAACGCCTACCTGCGGAGCAAGAAGGTCTACACATACATGCGCTTCAATGTCTGTTTCGTGGCGCCGCCACTGATCATCACCACCGAAGAACTCGACCACGGTCTGGACATCATGGAGGAGGGGTTGGCCGAGATCGACAAGAAGCTCAGCAGTTAGCAGTCCAAAGGAAAGGAAGACGATAGATGGCGCTGTTGGACGAACCTATAAAGCAAGTCAAGACCCTCAAGAACTACATCGGCGGCGAGTGGGTCGAATCGAAAGGCGAGATCGTCGACGTGGTCAACCCGGCCACCCAGAAGGTCATCTCCAAGGTCCCCATCTCCACCCGTGAGGAGATCGACCAGGCGGTAGCCGCGGCCCAGGCCGCCTACCCGGAATGGCGGCGCACCACCCCGCTGGCCCGCTCCCGCATCCTCTTCCGTTTCAAAGACCTGCTGGAGGAGAACTTCGAGAAGGCCAGCCGCATCCAGACCCAGGAACACGGCAAGACCATCGACGAATCGCGGGGAGAATCCCGACGCGGCATCGAGAACGTCGAAGTGGCCTGCGGCGTACCCACTCTCATGCAGGGCTACATCTCCGAAGACATCGCTCACGGCATCGACGAGTGGTGCATGCCCACCCCGCTGGGAGTGTTCGGCATCATCGGCCCCTTCAACTTCCCCTGGATGATCCCGCTGTGGTCGGCTCCCTACGCCGTGGCCACCGGCAACACCATCATCATCAAGCCCTCCAGCGAGGTGCCCAACAGCCAGCAGTTCCTGGCCGAACTGGCCGAAGAGGCGGGCTTCCCTCCAGGTGTGTGGAACGTGGTGCACGGCGGCCGCACCGTGGTCAACGGCATGCTCGAACACCCCGACATCAAGGGCATCACCTTCGTCGGTTCCACCCCGGTGGGGCGCGACGTCATCTACAAGAAGTGCGGGGAGACGGGCAAGCGGGTCATCGCCCAGTGCGGGGCCAAGAACTTCATGACCATCATGCCCGACTGCGCGATCGACAACACCGTGGCCTCCATGATGACCTCGTTCTTCGGCAACGCCGGCCAGCGCTGCTTGGCTGCGGCCAACGCGGTCATCGTGGGCGAGGATGACGATTTCTACAAGGAGTTCGTGGCCAAGGTCGTGGCCATGGCTTCCAAGATCAAGGTGGGTTACGGTCTGGACGAGTCGGTCCAGATGGGCCCGCTGCGCGACAAGGCCAAGAAGGAGAACGTCCTCAACTACATCGAGATCGGCCTCAAAGAGGGCGCCGACCTCATCCTGGACGGACGCCAGTTCACCATCCAGGGCGACTATCCGGACGACGCCTTCATCGGTCCCTCCATCTTCGAGAACGTCGACCCCGAGTCGCGCCTGGGCTCGGAAGAGATCTTCGGCCCGGTCATGAGCATCATGCGCGCCAAAGACCTGGATGAGGCCATCCGCATCACCAACGCCAACCCCTTCGCCAACGGCCACTCCATCTTCACCCAGAGCGGTCCGGCCGCCCGTTACTACCAGTACAACGTGGTCAGCGGCAACGTGGGTATCAACATCGGCATCACGGCGCCGGTGGCCTTCTTCCCCTTCAGCGGGATGAAAGATTCGTTCTTCGGCGTCCTTCACACTCAGGGCAAGGAAGCGATCCGGTTCTTCACCGAGAGCAAGGTCGTCATCCAGCGCTGGTTCTAGCAGGGAGTTGACTGGTACATGGCACTGAATACCTGTTCCGAAGGCATCTCCTTCGCCCGGGAGCTGGAAGAGACCGCGGCCTCTTTCTACGAGCGGCTGGCGGAGCTCTTCGCCTCCGACGCCGAGACCTTCCGCGGTTACGCCGCGGCCAACAAGAAGAACGTGTCCACCGTCGAGCGGGCGTACTTCGGTGTGATTACCGACGCGCTCGAGGGCTGCTACGCGTTCAACATCGAACCCGCGGACTACGCGATCGACGTGACTCTGCCCGAGGGAGTGACCCGGGCCGAGGCGCTGGAGAAGGCAGTGGCCGTGGAAGAGACCATGGTCCGCTTCTACACCGACGCAGCCGAGCAGTCCAAGGGCCTCATGGCGGACGTGCCCAGGGCCTTCACCATCGTGGCCCGCAAGAGGGGCGAGCGCATCGACGAGCTCAAGGCGATGGCTTCCTAGCGGTTACCGGACACTGCCTCGACCATCGGCCGACGAGGGGCCG
>CAYNPL010000045.1:10363-14229 GCA_964399135.1 uncultured Gaiellales bacterium | reverse complement strand
TCGAACCCGCGACCTCCGACGTGACAGGCCGGCGTTCTAACCAACTGAACTACGCCCCCTCGACCAGGCTGGGAGATTATCGCACAGCCCTTGATGCACGCAAGTGGGCGCAGCAGGATTTGAACCTGCGACCCCCTGCTTGTAAGGCAGGTGCTCTCCCACTGAGCTATGCGCCCAGGCCCCGGAGGCGGCTGGATCCAGCAGCCTCCTCCACACATGCGAAGTGCCCCCAGGGGAATTCGAATCCCCGCCGTCGCCTTGAAAGGGCGATGTCCTAGGCCGCTAGACGATGGGGGCACAAATGGCGCTGCCGAGCCCACGTGCGCACGTGCGGCCCGCAGCCGAAAGATGCTAACACAGGAGCGTCGGTGCCGTCCAACGGCCGTTCTGGCCCGCTTGTCCGCTGATTACCGCCTTGATAGTCTGAGGTCGATGTCACGCCTGCGCAGACCGGTGATCGCTCAGCCGCTGGGAGACGTCGTCCTTGCCCCCAGCAGCGGCTTCCAGCGCTATCGCTGGCTGGTGCTCGTCGTCGCCGTCGCGCTGGAAGTGGTGGTCGTGCTCGTCGTAGACTGGGCCGACTCCTACCTGCATCCTCTGGATCCGGTCGGGGCCGGAGTAGTTTTCATCTCGGTGGTCGCGGCCGGCTTGAGCGGGACCCTCGTCGGTCTCCTGACCGCGCTGGCCGGAGTCTTGGCCTCCTTCTTGCTTTTGGCCGACCTGAGTGCTGGCGTCGGCTTCGCCAACGCCCTGGGATCGGCCATCATATGGTGCGGCTCGGCGGTGGTCACCGGTCTCAGCGTCGGCTACCTGCGGAGACAGGTGGCCCGCCGGGAAGCGGCTCTCGGGCAGGCGCTCGAGCGGTCCGTCGCGGCCCGGGAGACGATGCAGCGGGTCCTCGACTTCAGCCCCGGTTTCCACGACGCCGCCTCCTTGACCGAGGCCGCCCAGGCTATCTGCGAGACGGCGGTGACCACCTTCGGCTGCAACAGCGCCCGTCTCTTCGCGCTGCGCGGTCCCCGCTTGGAAATGCTCGGCTCGGTCCCCGTGGGCGACCCCGCGCCCGGCTCCTTGCTCCCCACGGCCGCGTTCCCCGACCTGGAGGACCTGTTGAGTACCCACCGGCCCTCTTTTGTCCGCGACATGCGGCGGCTGCGCCTCGACGACGACGCCCTCCTCTTCCAGAGCAGACTCGGCGTGGTGTCGACCATCCGCCTGCCCATCGTCCACCCCACCGGGATCATCGGAGTGCTCTCACTGGGATGGGACCACGTCATTGAAAGACCCAGCGCCGAGCTCATGGCCATCATGCAGCGCTTCGCCGACCAGGCCGCCATCGCCTGGCAGAGCGCCCTGCGGGCCGAGGCCCAGGAGAGAGCGGAGTCGCTCCGGCAGACGTTGGACCGAGTGCTGGCGTTCGCGCCGACCTTTCACATCCGGGGCACACGGGAAGAGGTAGCCCGGGCCATCTGCGAGGCCGCCCTCGCCACCTTCGACTGCGCGGCCGCGGCTCTGTACAGGGTCGAGCCGGGCGGGCTGCGCGTGCTCGCCCGGCTCCCGCTGAGCGACGCCCTCAGCACGGGCATGACCTTCCCTCTGACCGAGAACATGCCCCTGGCGCGCGAGCTCCGCTCGCGCGCCTCCACCTTCGTCCCCGACGTGCACGACCCCAGCCGCTCGCTTCGCCCTTGGCCGCCAGAGGTGGTCCGCCAGACCGGCATGTGCTCGGCCATGTACGTTCCCATGCGCTTCAACGAGCGGGGCCCGCGCAACCTTCTCGTCCTGGGCTGGGACACACCTCGCGAACGTCCCGACCAGCGGCTGTTGGTGGTCGTGCAGCGTTTCGCCGACCAGGCCGCGCTCGCGCTCACCAACGCTTCGGCCGAAAGCCTTCATGCTCGGCTGGAGGCCAGCCTGCTGCCCGCCGCCCCGCTCGACCATCCTACCTTGCGGGTGGTGACCGCCTACCGCACGGGAGAGCAACGCCTGCGCCTGGGCGGCGACTTCCTGGGCACCGCCCTGGCACCAGACGGCTCCCTGCACTTCGTGATAGGCGACGTCAGCGGGCACGGCCCCGACGCCGCCGCTCTGGGAGCCACCCTGCGCTCTTCGTGGAAGGCTCTGGTCTCGGCCGGTGAGGGAGTCGCCCTCACCACCGCCGTGATGCGCCGGATGCTGCTGACCGAACGGAGAGAGGCGAACGCCTTCGCCACCGCGGTCGTAGGGGCGGTGGACCTCGAGCAGCGGATCCTGTCGTTTCTGAATGCCGGACACCCGCCCCCGCTGCTCCTCACTGACGAGGTGGTGTCTTTGGACACCCACCCGTCACCTCCCCTGGGCTTCGGCGAAGAGCGGGACTGGCCCGTCAACCGCTTCCCTCTGCCCCCCAAGTGGAGCCTCTTCTGCTACACCGACGGGCTTACCGACGCCCGGGTGTCGCCCGGCGCACCCGAGCGCTTCGGGGAGGAACGGCTGAGACAGTGGCTGGCCGGGACCGTGGGCCGGGCGCTCGATGACCGGGCGCTCGAGACACTCCTGGAGGAAGTGGAGTCCGGCAACGGGGGGCCCTTTGCGGACGACGTCGCCCTGCTCGCGATCTCGGTGAAGGACTGAGCGCCATGTGCTAGCCTTTGCCGGGCATGAAGACCTCACCGCGTAGCAGCGTACTCATAGATCTGTCCGCCATCCGCCACAACGTGGCCTATCTCGCCTCCCTCCTCCGTCCCGGCGTCCGCATGCTCGTCGCCGTCAAGGCCGACGGCTACGGCCACGGCACCCTTCCCGTGGCAAGAGCCGCGGTGGCGGCCGGGGCACAGGGCGTGGCGGTGGCGACGGCCGAAGAGGCGGTCGCCCTGCGCGACGCCGGCTTCACCTCCAAGGTCCTGGTGATGGGCCCTCTCTACAGCTTCAACCAGTACGAGGAGATGGCCCGGCAGGGCGTAGAGTTCGCCGTGGTCAGCGACCACATGGCCGAGATGCTCCCTCATCTGCAGGGAACGGGGCTGCGGGCCCGCGTGCATCTCAAAGTGGACAGCGGGATGAACCGCCAAGGACTGTTCCCTGCGGCCGTGCGGCCCTTCCTGGAGTCCATCCGGGGGATCAGGGAGGTCGAGCTGGTGGGGGTGATGACTCACTTCGCCTGTGCCGGTGAGGAACCGGCCGCCGTGGACGCCCAGCTCGAGCGCTTCTTGCCCGCGGTCGAGCTGGTGCGCAGGGAATGGCCGCGCGCCCTCGCCCATGCCGCCAACAGCGCGGCGACCGTGGCTGCTCCCTATTCGCACCTGGACCTCGTCCGCTGCGGATGCGCCGTTTACGGCCTCTCCCCCTGGCAGGCGGACGCCGCAGCCGAGGGTCTGCGGCCGGCCCTGGCCTGGAAGTCGCAGGTGGTGCTGGTCAAGCGGGTCCCAGCCGGAGAAGCGGTCGGCTACGGTCACACCTTCCGGCCCGACCGGCCCACCGATGTGGCCTTGGTCCCCATCGGTTACGGAGACGGGGTCTTCCGTGCCCTGGGCAACCGCGGCGAGGTGCTCATCAACGGCCGCCGCTATCCCATGGCGGGCCGGGTGTCCATGGATTCCTTCGGCGTGGACGTGGGGACCGAAGGCCAGGTGCGGGTGGGCGACGTGGTGACCCTCATCGGGGCCGACGGAGACGAGCGCATCACCGTGGAAGAGGTGGCCCGCCGGCTGGACACCATCAACTACGAGATCACCTGCGATATCGCCCTCGACCGCAGCGAGAGGCTCTTCCTGAACGGAGAGGACTGAAAAGAGCGGGGGGCGGCCCCCCGGGCCCCCCCCCGCCCCCCCCCCCACCCCCCCCCCCCCCCCCCAACCCCCCCCCCCCCCCCGCCCCCCCCCCGCCCC
>CAYNPL010000045.1:0-10353 GCA_964399135.1 uncultured Gaiellales bacterium | reverse complement strand
AACGGCGTGGCCTGAAAAGCGGGGGGGGCGCCGCCGGTCCCCGGCGGCGCCCCCCGTCACTCCCCACGCGGCTCCACTCTACCCCGCGTCCTCCGGCGCCCCCTCCGAGGGCTCCTTGCCCTGCGGCAGCGGCAGGCCGCAGGCGCGGCAGAAGCGGTCTTCCTGGGCGTAGGTAGCGCCACAGGCAGCGCAGATCAGTTCCTGTTCAGAGCCGGTCCCGGCCGAAGGGGCCGCGCCGGCCTGCTCCCCCACTACCGCGGCTGCTCCGGCCGCGGCCGCAGTGGCAGTCACAGCCGTACCCGCGTACGGCGCGGGCGGGCCCGGAGGCACGGGCGCGACGGGCGGATACGCCGGCGAGGGCCGGCCACCGGAGGGCGCGCCATAGGGCGGGTAGACGGCCGGCCGCGGATAGGTTCCGGCCTCCAGCCGATTCTTGAGATCGTTGGTCCGCAGCCAGTAGAGGATCCAGCAGATAAGCTGAGCGATGCCCAGAGCCCAACCGAGCACCGGCACCCAACCCAGGAAGAAGGTCACGATGGCGAGCACCCCCGTGGCCAGACCCAGGTTGTATCCGAAATCTCCTTCGCCGAGCCAGCCTCGCGAACCGTATTCGGCCCTCACCGAGTCCCTGACTTTGACGACGGTGTAGATGAACCACCCCAGGTTGAAGATCGGGATGAAGTTCAGCCAGACGTGGCCGGCCGGCATGGCCCGGTTGACCGGGCTCACCCGGTTGAGCAGATTCTGCAGATTGAGGAGGAAGAAGAACCAGGGCAGGAGGAAGATACCCAGGAGGATGATGAAGCCGATCCCGGCCAGCCATCCCCAGCCGCTCCACGCCCAGTCCCACGCCCAGTCGCTCATCCTCATCGGAAAGAGACCCATGCCGTCCGCCACCTCCGCTCGCGCGCTAGTACTCGACTGCCCTCGGGAGCGCCTTTGCCTGCTCCACCCAGCTCGTCACCTCATTCAGCGTGGGCACCCGGCGCACGAGCTTCTTCTCCTCGTTGACCTCGACCATCTTGGCCTGCAGATTCTCGGCCTTGCGCTGGGCCAGCTCGGCCACGGTGTCGACACCGGCAGCCTCCAGGAGGTCGGAATACTGCTCGCCGACGCCCTTGATGCGGAACAGATCGGCCATGTTGACCCAGCGCAGGATGAGCTTCTCGCTGATCCCCGTGGCCGCCGCCAGATCAGCCCGGCCCTTGGGTTTCTGACCCGCCTCGAGCAAAGCCTCGGTGGTGGTCAGTCCGGCCTCCTTCAGCTTCGCGGCGTTCACCGCGCCGATCCCCTCGATCTCTATCAGACTTGCCATCGGTACCCCCTTGTTCCGGACAGCACAGGACAAACCAGCCTCCGGGGACAATACCCCGGGAGACCCCGCGGGAAACCGGGGGCTCCGGCGGCGGGCGGCGCGGGGGTGACCGCCTACCGCACCGCCGCCACGGCCCGGTCGCGTGCCTCTATCAGCATCTCCAGGTCGGGAGCCTTGATAAGACCGTTGGTCTGCAGCAGGTCGATGGCCGCCCGCGCCTCCTTGATGTCGGAGAGGGTGGTCTGGTAGACCTCGTCCCACTCCAGCTTGACCCGCGCCACCCCGTCTTTGATGGCCTGCATGGCCACATCGGCCGCCTCGGCCGCGAACACCTCTGTCTCCTCCATGGTAGGCATGATGTAGTCGGGATGGATGCCCTTCTTCTCGGCGAAGTTCGCCACGGAGTAGGCGGCGGCGATGGCCATCTCGTCGGTGATCTTGCGGGCCCGCACCATCAGCGCCCCCTTGAGGATGCCGGGGAAGCCCATGGAGTTGTTCACCTGGTTGGGGAAGTCGCCCCGGCCGGTGGCCACCACGTAGGCGCCAGCTTCCTTGGCGGCGTAGGGATAGATCTCGGGCACCGGGTTGGCGCAGGCGAAGACGATGGCCTTCTCATTCATCGAGCGAATCCACTCGGGCTTGATGGTGTCCGGGCCCGGCTTGGAGGCGGCGATGATGACGTCGGCCCCTTTGAAGGCCTCCTCCTCGGTCTCGATGCGCTTGGGGTTGGTGGCCTCGCAGATCTCCCACTTGCGGTAGTAGGCGGCGTCGGCTCTGACGTCGTCGCGGCCCCTGTGCAGACCGCCTTTGCTGTCGAAGACGACCATCTTCTCCGGGTCGGCCCCGTCGGCCAGGAGCAGGCGGGCCGCCGTGCTGTTGGCAGCGCCGGCCCCTAAGAGGACGATGCGCACGTCCTTGAGCTCCTTGCCCACCACCCGCAGGGCGTTGATGAGGCCGGCCAGGGTCACGCTGGCCGTTCCCTGGGCGTCATCGTGCCAGACAGGGATGTCGCACTCCTCCCGCAGGGTGTCGAGCACCTTGAAGCAGTTGGGCTGGGAGATGTCCTCCAGGTTGACGGCGCCGAAACTGGGCTCCGCCATCTTGACGAAGTCGATGATCTTGTCGGCGTCGTGCTTGCCCTCTTTGTTGTAGCTGTTGATGCAAAGTGCCACCGCGTCCACCCCACCCAGGTACTTCATGAGGAAGGCCTTGCCCTCCATGACCCCCAAACCCCCGGGAGGGGTGACGTCGCCGTCGCCCAGCACCCGGGTGGAATCCGAGACCACCGCCACCAGGTTGCCCCGGTTGCTCAAGTCGAAGGAGGCGTCGTTGTCGTCGCGGATGGAGGTGGAGATCATCGACACGCCCGGCGTGTAGTAGACGTTGAACCAGTTGAAGCCGTAGATGCCGGCCTTGGGCATGCTGACGGTCTTGCCCCGGTAGAAGCGGTGGACGCTCGCGGCCAGTTCTTTGAGAAAGATGGTCTGAGCCTTGGCCCTCTGCTCGGGGGTGAAGTCGTCGGGGAAATACGAGCCGAGGTCCGAAAGGCTGAGATCCGGTGTGTTCATCGTGCCTGCTCCTGCAGCGGTTTGGAGAGTCTAGGTGTCAGCGGCCATCATAACACCGCCGCCCCCCGGGCCGGCCGGCCGGGTGTCGACAGAATCGGCCCCGGGCAGTACGATGCCCCAATGAGCAACCAGGAAGGACCTACGCGGCAGTATCCGGAGCAGACCGCCACGCCCGACGGGTACGCGGCCGAACGGAGCTTCCAACGCTTCACCGACCCCTTCGTGAGGGCGGCTTTCCTGTGGGCCTTCCCCCACCGGGTGCGCCCCAACCACCTCACCTTCCTCCGCTTTCTTCTCATCCCCGTCGTGCTGGTGCTGTGGTACCTGGACCATCAATGGTGGGCCCTTGCCGTGTTCATCGTCGCCATCGCCACCGACTTCATCGACGGGACCATGGCCCGGACCCGGGACCAGATCACCCTGCTGGGCACCTACATCGACCCGATAGCCGACAAGCTCCTGATCGGAGCCGTGCTCGCCTTGGTGGGCTGGCAGTACCTGGTGGTCCAGATCATGCTCGCCTTCATCGCGCTGGAGCTCGTCATGACCGCGCTGGGAGCGAGCCTGCTGCTGCGGACCCGCAGCGCGCGCGGCTCCAACGTCTTCGGCAAGATCAAGATGGCCGTGCAGAGCGCGGCCCTCGGCGTCCTGCTGCTGGCGACCATCCTTGACTCCGAGCCCTGGATAGAGGTGGCGCTCGTCTTGCTGTGGGTCTCTCTGGCCCTCGCCGTCCTCTCCGGAAGCAAGCAGATCATGGGCGTGCGCGCACGCCGGCGCGCGGCCGACTGCCCGCCCGAGCCCGGGCAGGACTGAGCTCAGGCCCGGGTCACCAGCCGGGCCCAGTCCACCAACGCCGCCACGAACACCCGCAGGCGGGCCCGCACCTCCTCGTCCACCAACCTGCCTTCGCCGTCGAACCGGGGGCCGGCGTTGGGTACGCGCAACTCGGGCTGAGCCATCACGTAAGAGTCGGTGAACACGAACACCTGCCGCAGCGCCAGCTGGGAGCGAACCGTGCCGCTCTCGCCGCCGGAGGCCCCCATGATGCCGATGGGCTTCTGCCGCAGACAGCAGGTCTTGGGCGGCCGGGACAGCCAGTCGACGGCGTTCTTGAGCACTCCTGGGATGGAGTAGTTGTATTCCGGGGTGGCGATGACCAGGGCGTCGCAGGCGTAGACCCGCCGCTTGAGCTCCTCCACCGGCTCGGGGTCACCCCGGCTCTGGACGTCGGCGTTGTAGAGGGGAATAGCGTGCAGGGTGACGATCTCCAGGGCGACCCCGGGTGGCAGCACCTCGGCCGCCGCCCGCAGCAGCCCCAGGTTGTACGAACCGGTGCGCAGGCTGCCGGCGATGCCAACCAGTTTGAAGGTGTCGGCGGTCATGGTCTCTCTATCCGGTCGATAGGCCGCGGTCACGTGAACAGGATGACGTTGCGAAGGGCCTCGCCCCGCGCCGACGACTCGAGGGCCTCGTTGATCCGCTCCAGGGAGTAGCGGCCGGTGAGGCAGTACCGGCAGGCGCCACACGACTCCAGCAGGCTCACCACCACCGGGTCGCCCGGCCGCACCGTGTCGACGGCCTCACCCACCTCCTCCACCCTGCCGGCGGTCTCGTGCCCACCGACAAAGGGCAGTCCTCCGCCAAAGTCGCCGTTGATATCGTGGATGTCGCTGTGGCAGACGGCGGTGGCGGCCACCCGCACCAGCACCTCATCGGGGTGCGGCTCCCGCAGGACCAGCTCCTCGATGGTGAGAGGCGCACCGAACTCCCGACATACCGCAGCCTTCACGGCAGCCTCCTACCCGAGCGGCTCCATGCCCACCTCGGCCCGAGCCTCGTTGATGTGCTTGAGCACCGCCTCCTCGAGGGGCATCAGCGTGAAGCCGAAGTCCTCCTTGGCCCGGTCGCAGCTCACCCGCCAGGGCAGCTCGCAATCCTCCGGCTCCGCACCGAAGGTGATCACCGCGTCGGGGATGAACTTCTTGACCGCCGCCGCGAAATCCTTGAGGGTGACAGGGGGACCGCCGAGGTTGTACGCCGGGTGGGGCGACGAGTCGGCGTGGAGGGCCCGCCGGGTGAACTCACCCACCTCATCGGAGAGGATGGTGGAGAACAACCAGTCGCCGGTGCATTCCAGGTGCACCGGCTTGCCCACCGCCGGCAGCGACACGATGTCTGAGAACCAGCGGACGAACTTGGGGTCCTTGCCCCCGTGCCCGTAGCCGATGCAGGGCCGCAGCGCGGTCGACTTGATCCCGTACAGCTCGTCGTACTGGGCGGCGAACACCTCGGCCAGACACTTAGACAGCGCGTAGACGCTGCCGGGAAAGGGCAGCAGCCGGTCGTCTTCGGTGATGTCGCGCTCGCCGTAGTCCTTCTGCTCGCCGTAGACCGTCTCCGAGCTCGCGTACACCACCCGCTTGATGCCGAGGAGGCGGGCGGTCTCGAAGACGTTGGCCATGCCCTGCAGACCGATCTTCATGTTGAGCCAGGGCATGGGGTCCTTGGAGAGGATCATGGCCCAGTTGACCAGCCGGTCGACCTTGTTCTCGCTCGCCGCCGCCAAGACCTGCTGCAGGTCGGAGATGTCGCCGCGGATGTACTTGAACTTGGCCGCATAGGGTTCGACCCGGCGGAGGAACGTCTCCGCCGGCGGCGCCGGATCGAAGGTGACGACCGCCTCCACCTCGGGGTCGGCGAGCAGAGCGAGGGCGCACTTCTTGCCGAAGAGGCCGCTGCCCCCGATGACCAAGACCCTCATCGAGCCAGCATCTCCTTCTTCTTGATGCACTCCTTGACCGAGACAGCCAGGTCGGCCGCGCTGAGGGCGAAATGCTCCATCAGCTCGTCCCGCTCGGGCGTTGTGAGCCCGGACTGGCCGAACTCGTCCTCTACCCCCACTTTGACCAGTGGGGTGGGCCAACTCTCCGACAGGACCGAGGCCACCGCGTCGCCCAGGCCGTTGATGTCGCTGCAGTTCTCGGCGGTGACGATGGCTCCGGTGGCCTTGGCCGCGGCCACGATGGCCTCTTCATCGATGGGCTTCCAGGTGCAGACGTTCAAGACCCCCACATCGAGTCCGTCCTTCTCCAAGAGGTCGACCGCCTTGATGGCCTCGGTGACCATGTACCCGGTGGCGATGATGGTGGCGTCTTTGCCGTCGCGGAGCGAGTAGGCCTTGCCGATGTCGAAGGGGTAGTCGTCGGTGAAGATGCGGAAGGGGTTGGGGCTCAGCTCCACCCTCACCATGCAGGGGCCGATGTACTGCATCATGGCCTCGGTGGCCTTCTCGGCCTCCACGATGTCGGCCGGGTTCATGATCACCAGATTGGGCAGATTGCGCAGGCTGCCGATGCCCTCGACGGTGGCGTGGGACACCCCCACCTCGCCCCAGACCCCCTCCCGGGAGATGAACTTCACGTTGAAGCGGTCCACCAGGATGCTCTGGCGGATCTGGTTGTAGGCGCGGCTCATGCTGGCGAACAGGAAGTTGTTGAGCACGGGCACGAAGCCTTCCGAGGCCAAGGCGGCGGCCACGCAGGCCCCGTTCTGTTCGGCGATGCCGCACTCGATCATGCGGTCGAACATGTTGTCGGTGAACCATTCGATCTCGGGGAACTGCATGTCCTCTAGGATGGCGAGCGCGCTGGGGTTCTTCTGGAAGGCGGCCTTGATGGCGGTACCCACCCCTTTGTAGGTCATGGCGGGTTCGCCGATAGCCACATGCTTATTCCACGTCGCCATATTTGGCTCTCCCTTCCCGGACGCCTTTCATCATCTCTTCGCCCCGGCCCAGATGCATGTGCAGCTCCTCCCAGTTGGAGACGCCGCGGCCCTTGATGGTGTGGGCGATGATGACTTTGGGACGGTTGTCACCGTACTGCTTGACCACCAAGTCGAGGGCATCGAGGATCTGGCGGAAGTCGTGGCCGTCGATCTCGTAGACCTTCCAGCCGAAGGCCCTCCACTTCGACACCAGCGGCTCGATCTGCATGACGTCGTTGGTGGGCCCGTCCAGCGACCACTTGTTGTAGTCGACGATGGCGATGAGATTGTCGAGTTTGAACTTGGTGGCGAACATGGCCGCTTCCCACACCTGGCCCTCGTGCAGTTCCCCGTCGCCCAGGATGCAGTAGGTGCGGAACCTGGGGTTGTAGCGCACGATGTAGCGGGGCAGGAAGGTGTCTTCCCGCGAGGGTGGGTTGAACTTCATCTTGAGCTTCTCCGCCAGGGCCAGGCCGCAGGCGAAGGAGAGACCCTGTCCCAACGACCCTCCGGAGAAGTCGATGCCGGGCGTGCACCAGCGGTCGGCGTGCCCTTGGAAAGGGGAGCCGTAGCAGTAGTAGGTGCCCAGGGTCTCTTCGGGATACATGCCCAGCTCCACCAGGGCGGCATAGATAGCCTCGCAGCAGTGGGCCTTGGACATGATCACCCGGTCGCGCTCAGGCCAATCGGGGTTCTTGGGGTCGAACTTGAGATGGTGGAAGTAGAGTGCGGTGATGATCTCCATCACCGACATGGTGCCGCCCACGTGCCCTTGGCTGAAGGTGCAGAACTGGGTCAGGCAGTGGTTAGCCATGGTCTTGGCCCGGGCTTCCAGCTCTTGGATGAGGGCTTCACTATGACCCATGGGTGACCCGCCTTTTGAACTCGACCTTCACCGACCCGGCCGACAGTGCGGCCCCGCAGCGGGGACAGGTGTTGTTGTAGGCGGCAAGGACCGCCGCTTCGTCGGGGATGGCCCGCATGTAGAGGCGACGGCTGATCTCCTCCCCGAAATACAGCAGCATGCCGCAGTTACCGCAGTTGATCTTCTCACTCATAGGGTGACCTCATTTCCGGCGACCTCGCTTCCTACGGCCTCTGTTCGGGCGGCCCCGCCGCGGAGCCGCCTTACGGTTTGACCAGTATCTTGACGGCCGTGCTGGTCTTGCGCCCGGCTAATGCCTTGGCGATGTCCTCCAGGGGGACGATCTCGCTGAGGAGCGGGTCAAGGTCGAGCTTGGAGAGGAGCTTGACCCCCCGGGGGAACAGGTAGGGCGCCAGGGTGGTGGAGCGCACCGTCAACTCGTTGGCGAACAGATAGAAGGGGTTGAAGGGGATCTCCGCTTCCTCCGGGTACACCCCGGCCCAGACCACGGTGCCGCACTTGTCGGCCATCTTGACGCACTGCCCGGTCACCGCCAACTTGCCGCTGCACTCGAACACGGTGTCGAAGCCCCGGCCCTCGGTGTAGCCGCGGGCCACAGCCTCCAGGTCCTCTTTCAGCGGGTCGACCACCCAGTCGGCCCCCAGCTTCTTGGCCAGCTCGCGCTTCTCGGGCATGGGATCCGACACCAACACCCGGGCCGCCCCCGCCTTCATGGCGATCTGCTGTACCAACGAGCCGATGGTGCCCCCGCCGCAGATGGCCACCGTTCGCCCCGGGATGACGTCGCCTTGGTCGACGCAGTGAGCGGCGATGGTCACCGGCTCCAAGAAGGCGCCGTGCTCCAGGCTCACGTCGTCGGGGAGCGGATAGACCGCCGCCTCCCCGTACACCGCGTACTCGGCGAAACCGGCCTCGTAGTTGGTGACGTGCTCGCACATGTGCTCTCGGGCCGACTTGCAGTAGTAGCACTTGCCGCAGTAGGTGCGGAAGTTCATGGCCACCCGCTGGCCCACCCGCAAGTCTTCGCGCACCAGATCGGGGCCCAGCTCGACTATGGTGCCCGAAGCCTCGTGACCGGTCTGGAACGGTGGCGCCGGCCACCAGGGGGCCTTCATGAGGCCGAAGCTGCCGTCGTAGATGTCGGGGTCGGTGCCGCAGATGCCACAGTAGGCGATCTTGACCTTGACCTGTCCCGGCCCGGGCACAGGTTCGGGTATGTCTTCCACCCGCACGTCGAAGGGCCCGTATGTCAGCGCAGCCTTCATGGTCTACGGCTCCCGCAGTTCGATGGCCAGGTTACCGATGGGCGAGTGCTCGAAGTAACAGAAGCCCGGCTGCCCGGGGACGATGGAGCTGGTCCAGACCGTAGCCCCGGCCGCCTTCATGCGTTCCATGTCGCCCTTGAGGTCGGTGGTCAGCCAGCCGATGTGGTGTAGACCTTCGCCCTGGGCGTCCAGCGTCTCTTTGAGGGCCTGGTCGCCCTCGACCGGCTCCAGCAGCTCGAGTTCCACATCGCCCATACGGGCGTTGCTGATCTTGGTGGCCCATTCAGCGGGGCGGCCGTGCAGTTCGCCCTTGAACCCGATGGTGAAGGTGCGGTGTTCATCGTCGAACATGAAGGGGCCGAAGCCCAGAGCCTCCATCTGAGCGATGGCCTTCTCCAGATCTTTGACCACCACGCCCACATGGTGGAGCCGCCTGGTGGGGAATGTGGGTCTGTCGTCGGGCACCGGAGCCCTCCTTTCTGAGTAGGTCACTGCTTCGGGGGAAGAACCCGCCTCGGCCGGAACACGGGGAGACCGGGCTGGTGACCGGCGAGACCGGCACCCTGCGCTACGGGGCGCGCGAGCCCTTTCTCCACAACTGGTTGACATTATCGCCGATGCCCATGAGGCCGGACGGGATGAACAGCATGACCAGTATGATGATGACGCCCAAGATCACCGGATGCCAGCCGGGGAAATACTTGTCGCCGTACCAGGCTATGAAATAGACGATGAACGCGCCCACCCACGGCCCAAGGATCGTGCCCGTGCCTCCCAGCACGACCATGAGTATGGGGATGAACAGCCAGCTCATCGAGAACACGTTCATGGGCATGGGGTGTAGCAGGTAGTAGCAGTAGATGCTGCCGGCCAGTCCTGCCAGGGCCGCCGCCGTCGCGAAGGCGATGATCTTGTACTTGAGCACGTTGATGCCGTGGGACGCCGCTGAGACCTCGTCTTCACGGATGGCCTTGAGCGCGAGCCCAATCCGGGAGTGGGACATGCCATAGACCACGATGGTGGCCACTATGGCCACCGCCAGCGCGGCATAGTAGTGGCTGCGCAGGTTGAACTCCACGCCCTCCGGCATCACCTTGATCAGGAGCTTGCCTTCACTCCCGCCCGTGATGCGGCCCCCGTTGAGGAAGATCACCGACACGATCATGCCCATGCCGAGGGTGCCGAAGGAGAAGTAGTCGCCCCGCAGGCGCGACAGCAGCGGCAATCCGATGAGGATGGCCAGGATGGCCGGGGCGATGGCGCTCAGGATCATGAGGACCGGGTCGAACCAGTAACCGGTATGGGTGATGGCGAAGAACCAAAGCAGAGCCGTGGTGAACGCGCCCAAGCCGAAGAAGGCGTTCTGGCCCAGACTGATCTGCCCGGTGTACCCGGCCACCAGGTTCCACCCCTGGGCCACCGTCCCGTAGATGAAGACCGTGAAGAAGAAGATGCCGAGCTGCCCGTTGTGGACGTCGTAGTAGAGAGGAAGGGTGGCGAAGAATACCACCGCGACCACCGCGATGCCGATCCAGACCAGCGTCCGGCTGCCCA
>CAYNPL010000044.1:7756-14468 GCA_964399135.1 uncultured Gaiellales bacterium | reverse complement strand
AGCGGGGGCAGGATTTGAACCTGCGACCTTCGGGTTATGAGCCCGACGAGCTACCGGACTGCTCCACCCCGCGCCGCTTGGAAACGGGAGTATAGCATAAGCGCAAGGGGGGAAACCAAGCTCCCCCAGCCGGGCGGCGTCTCGCCGCGCTGAACGATGGTTGCACTCTCGTGGCCCCTCGGCCTCTCGCCCCGTCCCGGGCCCCCCGGCCCACCCCCTGTCCTCCCCAGCCGATATGATGATGGCGGCATGAGGCGGAGAGACCAGGGGGCCGGAGGCCGGCAAGCGTGATGAGCACGTCAAGCAAAGCTGCATCCACTGGGCGTCTGGCGCGCCTCGCACCGCTGCTGTTGGTCTTGCTCGCTCTCCTCCTGTGCCCCATCGCCTGCGCCCAGTCCAACCCCGCTAACCCCGCCTCCACGGCTTCCAGCCTGGCCACCAGCGCGCCCGCCGCGCCCGCTGCGCCTACCGCACCCGCTGCGCCCACCGTGCCCACCGGCGCCCCCCAGGCCGCGCCGACCACAGCCGCGCCGACCACAGCCGCGCCGACCCCGGCACCCCCCGCGCCCCTGCCACCCCTCATCGTCATCGATCCCGGCCACAGCGGCTCCAGTCTCACCACCATCGATCCCGAGACCCAGATCCGCGACGAGGAATATCGCAACACCCCCGAGACCCAGAACATGTGGGACGTGGCTGTGCTCCTCAAGGCCAAGCTCGAAGCCGCCGGCTACCGGGTGCTGCTCACTAAAGAGGGTCCCTTCGACACCGTCCCCAAGCGGGAACGGGTCGACCATGCCAACAAGAACAACGCCGCTCTCGGCGTCAGCCTGCACACCTCCGGCCACACCTTCGGGCAGTACGGGGAGATCTACGTGCAGCGCATGGACAGCTACCGGGAGAACATCCACGGGCAGCGGGTCTACTTCAACCTCCCCGGTACCGCCGCCCTCTCTCAGCAGTTCGGCGAGATCTTCCTGGGGGAACGTCGGAAGATCGAGGGCTCCCGCATCCGCATCGCCGTCAACACCAGTTGGGGCGGTCGTGGATTGGCTCCGGGCAACCTGCCCATCGTGCAACTGTGGTCCAAGGTGCCTTGGCTGCTCTTGGAGGCCGGCGTGCCCCGCACCCAGGCCCACAAGGAGGGCTATGCCCAGAGCGTGTTCGACTCCATCGTGGCCTGCGTCCCCCTCGACTACGCGACCCCGCCTATCGACGACACCCCGTTCCGCATTCGCTACGAAGAAACCGACGAGAACCTGCGGTACTCCGGCACTTGGGCGACTCACGCCGCCCGCGGGTCGTCCGGCCCCGGCTACAAGCGCACGTCGAGTGGGTCCAGTTCGGTCGCCGTCACGTTCGCGGGCAGTTCCTTCGCCTGGATCGCCACCTGCGGCACCAGCTTCGGCAGAGCGTTCGTCTCTCTGGACGGCGGCCCTCCGGAGACGGTTAACCTCTACCGCCCGGCCACCAGGCGGCAGCAAAACGTGTGGAGCGTGGCTTTGGAGCAGGCCGGGAACCATACCGTCAAGATCTGGCGCGACCCCGGCAACCCGAGCGGCCTGTACATCAGTATCGACGCGGTCGAGGTGACAGGGCCGGTGGGCTCACTGATGCCCCCGAGCTGAGCGCCGGTCTCGACCACCAGTGAAAGCGAGGATGGATGGAACCGCAGCTGAACGCCCGTGACACATCCGAGGTCTTCCTGGTCGACTCCGCCGACCGGGAGGCGGCGGTCAGGAGCCTCTTCGCCCGGACCGACCCGGCCCGTTTCGCCAGCAAGACCGTGGCCCTCAAGGCCAACTTCAACAGCGCCGACCCCTTCCCCGCCTCCACCCATCCCGACACGCTGGCGGCGATGGTCACCGTACTCAAGGAGGCCGGCGCTCGAGAGATCACCGTAGCTGAACGCAGCGGCATGGGCGACACCCGCGATAACCTGGAGCGGCTCGGCGTCTTCGACCTGGCTGGGCGCCTGGGCTTCACGGTCGTGGTCCTGGACGAAGAACCGCTGGAGAACTGGGTCAAGATCGAGCGGGGCGGCACCCACTGGCTCCGGGGCTTCTACCTGGCCAGGGTCTTCCTCGAGGCCGATGTCGTGGTCCAGACCTGCTGCTTGAAGACCCATCGCTTCGGCGGCCACTTCACCATGTCGCTCAAGAACTCCGTGGGGCTGGTGGCCAAGAAGGTCCCCGGCGGGGTCTACGACTACATGTGGGAGCTGCACGGGTCTCCCTACCAGCGCCTGATGATCGCCGAGATCAACGACTTCTACCGGGTGGACTGGGTGGTCATGGACGGGTCCGAAGCGTTCGTGAGCGGTGGTCCCGACAAGGGGGACAGGGTCGAGCCCGGGCTCATGCTGGCGAGTGCCGACCGGGTGGCTATCGACGCGGTGGGAGTGGCGATCCTGCGCAAGTTCGGCGCCTTCAGCCTGAGCAAGAAGCCCATCTTCGAGCTGGACCAGATCCGCAGGGCAGCGGAGCTGGGGATAGGCGCCGCCTCCCCCTCGGCCATCAGGGTGACGCCCCTGGATGACCGGGGCAGGGAAGCGACCGAGGAGATCCAGGACACGCTTCATTGACTGTAGCGAAGCTGAGAGTAGAATCGAGCTGCGTCTTCATTCGAAGAGAGGCGGGGTCATGAAGCTCAAGACGTTCGTTGGCTCGTTGGTGGTCGTAGCCATCCTGTTCCTCGCCCTCGGCGCGGTGATGGTCAGCGCTTCTGGGGGAGGGCCCAAGGAGTACTCGTCGCTCGGCAAGGCCCAGGCGGCTTTCGTCCCCGATGAGATCGTGGTCAAATTCAAGGGGGACGCCAAGCCCTTCCGCGTGATCAAGGTGCCGCCGGGACAGGTGAAGGCCAAGGTCACCGAGTACTCGCAGAAACCGGGGGTCGTCTACGCTGAGCCCAACTACATCGCGTACGCGCTCTCGATGCCCAACGACCCTCTCTTCAACTTGCAGTGGCACTTCGGCCCCACGGCCTACGGCGGCATCGGGACGGAGCAAGCCTGGGACGTGTCCACCGGTAACGGAGTAATTGTAGCGATTGTGGACACCGGTATCGCTTACGAGAACTTCGGGTCCTACGCCCTAGCGCCCGACCTGGCCCAAACCGCGTTCGTGCCGGGCTACGACTTCATCAACAACGACGCCCATCCCAACGATGACAACAGCCACGGCACCCACGTAGCCGGCACCGTGGCGCAAAGCACGAACAACGGCGTCGGCGTGGCCGGAGTGGCCTACGGGGCCAAGCTCATGCCTATCAAGGTGCTCGGCAAGGATGGTTCCGGGTCCTATACCGCGATCGCCAACGGCATCCGCTACGCAGCAGACAACGGGGCGAAGGTGATCAACCTGAGCCTAGGTGGGTCGTCCGGGTCGGAGACGCTACGCTCGGCGCTGGAGTACGCGTACGCGAAGGGCGTCACCATCGTGGCGGCCGCGGGCAACAATGGGTCGAGCAAGGTCAGCTATCCCGCGGCGTATGATGCGTACGTGATCGCCGTGGGTGCCACCCGCTACGACAAGAACCTAGCCGCCTACTCCAACTACGGGCCCAGTCTGGATGTGGTCGCTCCCGGCGGGGACACCAGTGTGGACCAGAACGGTGACGGCTACGGCGACGGCGTCCTGCAGAACACCTTCAATCCCAGCACCAAGAAGGTGAGCGACTTCGGCTACTGGTTCTTCCAGGGCACGTCGATGGCCTCGCCGCACGTGGCCGCAGTGGCGGCCCTGGTGATCGCCAAGGGAACGGCCACCTCACCCAGCGACGTGCGCTCGGCCATCCAAGAGACGGCAGTGGATCTGGGAGCGCAGGACCGGGACGACAGGTATGGCTGGGGGCTGGTGGACGCCTATGCCGCCCTCAACTGGGGCGGAGCGACGCCCAACACGCCCCCGGTGGCCGATCCGCAGTCGGTGACCACGAATGAGGACGCAGCCGTGGGCATAACCCTGACCGCCACCGACGCGGAGAACGACGCGCTCACCTACGCGGCCACATCGCCATCCCACGGGACGCTGACCGGGACGGCTCCCAACTTGACCTACACTCCCGCCGCCAACTACCACGGCGCGGACAGCTTCACATTCACAGCGTACGACGGCAAGGCGTACAGCGAAGCCGCGACGGTGAGCATCACCATCGCATCGGTCAACGACGCGCCCACGGCGAACCCCCAGTCTGTCACCACCCCCATGAATACTGCGGTGGCCATAACTCTGACCGGGAGCGACGTGGACGGGGACGCCCTCGCCTACGCTGCCACATCGCCGTCCCACGGGACGCTGACCGGGACGGCTCCCAACTTGACCTACACGCCCGCCGCCAACTACCACGGCGCGGACAGCTTCACCTTCACGGTCAATGACGGGAACCTCACCAGCGCCTCCGCCACGGTTACGATCACCGTGTACGACCCGGCCGCGCTGAAGATGCATGTGGCAAATATCACCATGGAACTGAAGAAGTCCGGAGTCAACACCTGGGCCACGGCCACCGTGACCATCGTTGACTCCTCCGGTCACCCCGTCCAGGGGGCGCAGGTCACCGGCAAGTGGAGCGGAGCCACCACCGACACCGACACTGCACTGACAAACAGCAGCGGCCAGGTGACGGTGGAGTCCAACAAGCTGAGGAAACCGCGCTCCGGCACTACGTTCACCTTCACAGTGACCGGGGTCGTCCTGAGCGGCTGGACCTACGATTACGCTGCCAACGTCGAAACGAGCGCTTTCATCCAAGTACCGTAGGCGCACGCCAAACGATACCGGGGGTCCACCCAGCGACGACCCCGGACGTGACCGCGGACGTCACATAGATCGCCGAGCATCCCGAAGATGGTTGATCCCGCGCTGCGCCAGACGCCAGGCGTACACGGTGAGGGGCCGCGCTTTCAGCGCGGCCCCTTCCACAGTGGCGGCCCGATGCCCGGTCCGCCAACTTCCACCCTAAGTCCCAGCGCCACGCCCCATTCGTAGCGCCACACTCGGCGCGACGGCCGGTCGCTACCGCCGCCGACCGCGGCGCGGGCCGCGGCGACGACCGGGGGCCGTCCCGGCGATCGCGCGGACCCATAAGCCTCCGCGCGATTCTGCCGATACATCTTTCAGGCAACCCGGAGAAAGGTCGTGCGCGCTCTGATGGCGTCCCGTCACCCCGACGAAAGACGGTCGAGATGGTGGTCCCTCCCCCTGGCCACCAGGCCGCAGGGCGCGCGCACCCCCTCTGAGGTCAGGCGACGCCTCCCGGCCCCCTCCAGGCCCGGCCTCAGCGCGACCCGGCTGGGCCTCGCCACCGTCCTTCTGGCCACAGCCGCCGCGATCCCCCTCCTCCTCTGGGCGGCGGCCGCCCCGGTCCAGGCCACACCGGGCCAGACGACCACGACCATCACCCTCACCGGTCCGGTGAAGGTCCAGGTCGACGCCCTCACCGCCAAGGCCGACGCAGTACGGGCCGAGATAGACGCCCTCGACACCGAGCTGGAGCAGCAGACCGAGGCTTATAACCAGCTCCAAGTCGCACTCGAAGACATCAACGTGCAGATGGGCGACCTGCGGCGGGAGCTGCAGGCGGCCGAGGCCGACCACGCCTACCGCCAGCGCGCGTTCGAGGAGCGCATCCGCGCCGTCTACAAGGCGGGTGGCCGCGACCAGTTGCTGCAGCTGCTCCTGCTGTCCGACGGGGTCGATGACCTCTACAACCGGGTGCGTCTGGTGGCCAGCCTGGCCGACCAGGATCAGAGACTGGTGGAGAACCTCAAGCGCAGCACCGACAAGATCGACTCGTTGCTGGCCGAGATGGACCAGAAGAAGCGGGTGGAGCTCAACCTGCGACGCAAGGTGGAGGAGAGGGCCGCCGAGATCGATGTGCTCCTGGCCGAGCGGCAGGCCATCGTGGCCGGTCTCGACAGCAAGATCGCCGAGATCATCGAGAAGGAGCGCATCCGCCAGGAAGAGGAGCAGCGGCGCCTGCGGGAGGCCATGGCCGCGCTCCTGAACGGCGGCCAGGTCTACCATGGTCCTCTACCCCAGACCGACGACGCCATCCTCAACCAGGTGGTGGAGACGGCCGCGGCCTACCTCGGCATCCCCTACGTATGGGGCGGCAGCCTTCCATCGACCGGCATGGACTGCTCCGGCTTCACCCGCTGGGTCTACGCCCAGCACGGGGTCAGGCTGCCCCACTACTCCCGCTATCAATCGGAGATGGGCCTCCCCGTCGACCGGTCCGACATCCAGCCGGGCGACTTGGTGGCCTTCGGCTTTCCTGTCCACCACGTGGGCATCTACATCGGCGACGACCTCTTCATCCACGCGCCCCGCACCGGCGACGTCATCAAGATCTCCCGCCTGAGCAGCCGGAGCAACCTGGCCGCCATCCGCCGCTTCCCCCTCGAACCCAGGACCGGTCCGCCCCTGGTCAGGTAGAATGGCGGCATGACGCTCGCCATGATCATCATGATCGCAGTGGGCTGTGTCCTGGTGCTCGTCGCCCTGGGGTTCGTCGTCAGCCGTTTCGTGACCTTGACCAAGCAGGCACGGGAGGTCGGCATCACCTCCTTCAGCGACGTGCAGGAGGTGGCCCGCCGGGTAGAGGCCCTGGGCCCGCGGCTGGCCGAACTGGAGAAGAACCAAAGAGTGGTGGGGGGGAGCGAGGGGGGCCACGCTGGCCCCCACAGCGCGAGGGACGAGAGAAAGATAGG
>CAYNPL010000044.1:0-7746 GCA_964399135.1 uncultured Gaiellales bacterium | reverse complement strand
CGGGCTGGTGGTGGCCCGCCGGTTAGAGGCCCTGGCCCCGCGGCTGGCCGACCGGGATAACAACCAACGCGGGGGGCCCGAACGGCTGGACCGCCTTTCGGCCACCACGTCCGAGCTGTACTTCCTCAAGGATGAGGTGGACCGAGCTCTCGGTCCCCTCACCAAGCTCAAGTCCTAGCGGCGCCTGCCGGCTCGCTGCCGCGGCGCCTGCCGCGGCTGCGGCCGCTGCGGCGCGGGGACGGCGCCTGCCGGCGGCCTCCGCCCCGCCCGGCGGCCGGCGGCTGCGGTCGCTAGACCGGCACCACCTCTTTGACCGCCGGGACCTGCTCCTTGAGCACCCGCTCCACCCCCATGCGCAGGGTCATCTGCGACATCGGGCAGCTCCCGCAGGCTCCGACCAACTTGACCTTGACAGTCCCGGTACCCTCGTCCACGTCCACCAACTCGACATTGCCGCCGTCGTTCTGGAGGGCGGGCCGGATGAGGTCCAGCGCCTTTTCGACTTCTTCTCTCACGTGGTTCTCCTTACCGTCACGTGCTGCTTCTCTTGTACTCCCGTTCGCCTCAGACCTTGAGGATGGTGGCGACCCCCTGGCCGCCGCCGACGCACATGGTCGCGAGTCCGTAGGTGCCACCCTCCTGCTTGAGCGCATGGATGAGGGTGGTGAGAATGCGGGCGCCCGAGGCCCCGATGGGGTGGCCCAGGGCGATGGCACCGCCGTACGGGTTGACCTTGGACATGTCCAGACCGAGCTCTTTGGCCACCGCCCCGGCCTGGGCCGCGAAGGCCTCGTTCGACTCGATGATGTCCATCTGGTCGACGGTCATGCCCGCGATCTCCATGACCTTCTTGGTGGCGTAGTAGGGGCCCATGCCCATGTAGGCCGGGTCGAGGGCGGCGCTGGCGTAGGCCACGATGGTGGCAAGCGGCTTGATGCCTCGCTTGTCCGCCCACTCCTTGGAGGTGACCACGAAAGCCGCCCCGGCGTCGTTGATGCCCGAGGCGTTGCCGGCGGTGACGGTCCCGTCCTTCTTGAAGGCCGGCTTGAGCTTGGCCAGCCCCTCCAGGGTCGTGTCGGCCCGGGGGTGCTCATCGGTGTCGAAGATCTTGGGGTCGCCCTTCTTCTGCGGGATCTCCACCGGGACGATCTCGGCCTTGAACTTGCCGGCCTCGATGGCGGCGACGGCCTTCATCTGGCTCTGATAGCCGATCTCGTCCTGCATCTCCCGGGTGATTCCATACTTCTCAGCCACGTTCTCAGCGGTGATGCCCATGTGGTAGTCGCACATGGCGCACCACAGACCGTCGAGGATCATCATGTCCTGGAGAACCCCGTCACCCATGCGGTAGCCGGTGCGAGCCTTGGGGATGACGTACGGACCGAGGCTCATGTTCTCCATGCCGCCCGCGACCAAGACCTCGGCCGCACCGGCCTTGATGGTGTTCGCGGCCACGTGCACCGACTTGGCCCCGGAAGCGCATACGTGATTGAGCGTCCAGGCGGGAGTGTCCTGAGGGATACCGGCCTTGATCGCCGCCTGCCGGGCGGGGTTCTGCCCCTGGCCGCCCTGCAGCACGTTGCCCATGATGACTTCTTCGACCTCGGCGGCTTCGACCCCGGCTCTCTTCAGAGCTTCGGTGATGGCGATGGAGCCGAGCGTGCTCGCCGGTATCTCGGCTAGGCTGCCCAAGAAGCGGCCGACGGGGGTGCGGGCAGCACTGAGGATCACAACTTCTCGTGACAACGGGGGTCTCCTTTCCTACGGGCATGCCCGCCGATCAGATGGCCCCCGCACATCCTGCCGGCCTGCACAGCCCTCGTGATGACTTGCGGGAGAGAAGATACCATCCCGCGGCTATCAGCGTTCCTCTGGATGCGCTCCCGACCAAGACCGCGGACCCGCCAGGGCTTTCGAGATGATGATGCCGTTGTCGGTGAGGAGCTGGACCGTCTCCGCGCTCATGGGCCAGTACTCCTGCAGACGCTCGCTGCCCACCCCGCCCTCGCGCGACACGTAGTGCACGGTGAGCCGGAGTTCACCGTCGACGTCGTCGGCCAGGATCTGGTAGCCCTGGGCGAGCCAGTCGGTGAGCTTGGCCTCGAACTCCCGGAACAAGATCGGGTCCATGCGGCCCCCTTTCGCCGGCGCGCCGGCCGGGCCGGCGCGCCACCCCGAGGGTGTCTCGACACCAAGGTTCTAACCGTTTGCGGCCGCGCCCAAACTCGCGGGCACCATCGCGGCCGCTCCGGACGCCCGCTCATCCGCCGGGTCCGCAGCTTCGCGCGGCCGCCAACCGGCGCTGAAGAGGAAGAACAGGGCGGAGGTGCGCCCCAAGTGGGCGAAGGTGTGGCTGAGGCTCTCCGAGGTCGCGTCCAGGTCGCGCCCGGCTCCCAGCCCCTCCAGGTAGGAGTGGAACGAGGGCGCGCCGGCCGGCCGCCCAGCCGGCGCGACGGTCACCACCTCCGCGAACACGCCCGCGTTGCGGATGACGGCCTCGATCTTGCGCCGGTTGCGGATGACCGCCGGGTCGGCGAGCAGGCGGCCGACGTCGGACTCATCCATCTGGGCCACGGCGGCCGGGTCCCACCCGTGGAAAGCCTCGGTCATCTCCTTCCACCTCGATTCGACCACCTTGGGGCCCAGCCCGGCGGAGAACACCGCCCGGGCCAAGAGGCCGAAATACTCCCGGTCGGAGCGGGGATACTCCCCCGCTCGGTGCATCCATGGCTGCTTCTCGAACATGGTCCCTCCTCACCGCTGTCACTGACGACAGGGCGATGGTACGAGAGGGAAGGCCGAAGGGGACTACAACAGAGGTTGAATCTTGGCCAACCAATCCCGGGCCACGGCGGCCCGGTCACTCAGATCGACCTCCCGCGTCCTGCGGTCGGAGGTGAGCTCCACGATGCGGTCGGCCAGTTGCAGCGCCTCCAAGAGATCGTGGGTGACGTAGACGACGGTCGTCCCCAGCTCCTTGATGATCCCCTTCAGGATGCCCATGAGCGACGCCTTGAGCTCGGCGTCCATGTTGCTGAAGGGCTCGTCCATGAGCAGGATGCGCGGTCCCACCGCGAAGGCCCGGGCCACCGAGACCCGCTGGGCCATCCCTCCGCTGAGCTCGGCCGGGTGGTAGCGCGCGAACGCCTGCAGCCCCACCCGCTGCAGCCAGCCGGCGGCGGCCTCCCGCGCCTCGCCCTTGGTCGCCCCCCGAGCCCTGAGCGGCACCGCCACGTTGTCGAGGGCGGTGCGCCAAGGCAGCAGGCGGGGTTCCTGGAACACGTACCCCACCACCCCGTCCGCCACGGTCACCGTGCCCTCGTCGGGTCTGACGATCCCGGTGATGAGCTTGAGGATGGTGGTCTTGCCCACGCCGGAGGGGCCCACGATGGCCACGATCTCCCCGGAGCGGACCTGGAGCGACAGGTCGTCCAGCACCCGCAGGGAGTCGAACGACTTGCTCACGCGGTCGAAGACGATCATTCCGGCCCCTTCCGCCAACGCATGGCCCGCCGCTTGAGCGGCCGCAGCGCTCCGAACTCGATGACCGCCATGAGGGCGAGCAGGACCACCACCCAGGCGTAGATCTCCGGGGTCTCCAGATAGCTCATAGCCCGGGAGAAGGCGTGCCCGATGCCGCTCATGGCGGCGAGCACCTCAGCCAGCACCACCGCCCTCACCCCGATGCCCGTGGCCAGGGTCAACCCGGCCAAGGCCGGCGACGCTATGCCCGGCAGGTAGACCTCGGTGAGCATCAACCGGCGGGGGAAGTGGTAGACGTCGCCCATCTCCACCAGGCGCCGGTCGATGGCGAGCACGCCGGCGAGGGTGTTCACGTACATGGTGGGGACCACGATGAAGGCCACGATGAAGATGACGGTGAAGTCGCCCAACCCGAACCAGAGCATGGCCAGCACGGCCACCACCACCGCGGGGATGGTCATCCCCACCCAACGGAACGGCTCCAGGAAGGAGCGAAGCCGCGGCTCCAGTCCGGCCAGCACGCCCAGCACCCAGCCGGCGGCGGCGCCTATGGCCAGGCCGATGACCAGCCGCTTGAGGGTGATCAGCACCTGCACCCACAGCGTGCCGTCCCAGGCCAGACCGGCCAGGGCCTTGGCGGTCTCGGCCGGCGAGGCCATGATGGCCGGGTTGACGGTCAGCGAGAGCAGCTGCCACCCCACCAGGATGGCAGCCACCCCCGCGATGCCGTACAGCAGCCGGCCTCTGCGACCGGCCGTCCTGCTTGACCCCTTACGGGGCGTAGTAGAAGCCATCGTCGGGCAGTTTCCCTCCGATCACTTCGGGCGAGAGCTCCGCCAGTGCAGTGTAGAACGCCTCCAGGCTGGCCCGGGCTTCGAGGGCCGGCGTGTACTTCCAGGTGATGTTCTGGAGCGACTGGGTCATGACCGCGGCCTTGAGGCCGAGCTGGGGCAGCTCGGTCTCCACCAGCTGGCCCGCCGCTTCGGGGTTGGCCAGCATCCATTCCACCGCGGCCGCGTACTCGCGCTGGAAGGCGGCGATGACCTCAGGCTTGTCGAACATGCTCTCCGTGGCCACCGTGCCGGCGATGGGGCTGCTGGCTCCCGCTCCCGCCGCCTTCTGCCAAGCCTCGTCGAAGGCCAATGCCCGCCGCAGCGGCTTCTCGGCCGAGGCGGTCTGCAGGATCACGGCCGTGGTCAGCGCCTCGCTGAGCACGGCGTTCTTCACCTGCCCCGACACCAAGAGCTGGGCGGCCTGGGTGGGGTCGGTCGCGTAGCGCAGCTCGAAGTCCTTCTGGGGATCGAGCCCCTCCGACTGGGCGATGTACTGGAACATCACATCTGGGACGCTACCCTCGAAGGCCACCACCAGGGACTCACCCTTGATGTCGCTGAAGCTGGTCACATCGTCGTCAGGAGTCACCAGGTACGTGATGTTCCATACCGAGATGTCCAAGAGCTTGAGGGGCAGGCCCTTGTTATAGAAGATGGCGGAGGTATTGGACGGTATGGTCACGAAATCGCCCTGGCTGCCGGCCACGATGGCCCGCAGCTGGTCGGGGTTCTCCCAGATGATGACCTCGGTGGTCTCGGCCACGTCGGCCAGCTTGTTGTTGACCGCCATATAGGCCAAGGGGATGGCCATGGGCCCGGGCGGAGCCACCAGGGTCAGCTTGGGCAGCTTCGCCGCCGGGGCCGTGGTGGTAGGAGATGAAGTGGTGGTGGGCGCCGCCGTGCTGGGGGTAGAGGCGGCGGTGTCAGAGCCGGACGACCCGCATCCAGCCAGCCCCAGTACCCCGGCGGCCACGAGGATCGACACGGCTGCCGCCAGCAGGAGGAGCCTATAGGTGCCGGGTCTGCTCTTGAGTGATGACATCGTGGTGCGTTTCCTTCCTCGTCGACTGCTTCAGATCTAGTCGGTGAAGTCCATCCGCTGCAGCTCGACCCCCTTGAGGCCGCTGAGTTCCTGGTAGAACTCCTCGGTCTCGGGCCCGAACACGTCCACCAGCACCAGGCCGCTGGGCGAGCAACTGGTGGCGTCGGCGTCGTGGATGCCCAGCCGCGTGCGGATGTTGCAGCCGTACTTGGTGAGACAGGCCTGGACGGCCGGGACGTTCTCGGTGCGATGGTCGATGTGGATGCCGAAGATCGTGTGTTTCACCGTAGCCCCTTTCTTGCTGTTGCTCTCCCCGCGGAGTATCACCGCCGTTCCCCTTCTCGAAACGCTCTCCGCCTGTTGACCTTTTGTACCTGGTCTAGTAAATTGTGAAACATATAACGGTGTTATTCAAGTAACGGCGGATGAGGATCGTGGCGGCTGCCCCCAAACCCGTAGTCTCGCCCAAGACGGTGGCCCGGCTCAGCCTGTACCGCCGCCTTCTCACCGACCTGGGCCGGTCCGGCACCCAGAACGTCTACTCCCACCAGCTGGCCCATCTGGCCGGGGTGAGTGCGGCCCAGGTCCGCAGGGACTTCATGGTGATCGGCTATTCGGGCAGCCCCAACCGGGGGTATCAGATCGACACCTGCCTTGCCAGCATCGACAGCTTCCTCGACGGTACCACCCGTCAGGACATGGCCCTCATCGGCCTGGGCCGGTTGGGGCGGGCGGTGCTGGCCCACTTCGCCGGCCGCCGTCCCCTCCTGCGCATCACGGCCGGTTTCGACACCGACCCCACGGTGGTCGGCACCTGCGTGGAAGGTTGCCCGGTGTACAACGTGGCCGACCTGGAGCGGGTGGTGGCGGAAAAGGGCATCCGCATCGCCATCCTGGCCGTCCCGCCGGAGCACGCCCAGACACTGGCCGAGTCCCTGGTGCGGGCGGGCGTGCGCAGCATCGTCGACTTCACCGCCACCCCCCTGCGCGTGCCCGACGAGGTGTACGTCCACTACATGGACATCACTTCCGCTCTGGAGTCGGCCGCTTTCTTCGCCCGGCAGGAAGTGGCGGGTGAACCGGAGGTGGAGGGGGAGAACGGAGAGGCGGCCGGGGCGATGGCGCCGATCATCCAGACCATCGATTCACTCCTCGCCGCCGCCGACATGAGCCTGGACGAGCTGGCCCGCCGCATCGGAGCCAGAGTGCTCACCCCCGGGCCCGCCTCGGGGGTCAGGATCACCAGGATCTATGCGGGCGACCGGGTGAGCGACCTGCTGAACGAGGCCTCCGACAAGACCCTCTTGGTGACCAACCTGGCCAACCTGCAGATGGTCCGGGTGGCCGAACTCATGGAGGTCCCCGGCATCTGCTTCGTCGAAGGCATCGACCCCGAGCAGGAGATCGTCGACCTGGCCGAGGCCAACCGCACCATGTTGATGGTCTCCCCGGTCGGGGTGTTCGAGACCTGCGGATTGATCTACCAGCTGCTGGCCGGGAACAGCGGCCCCTCAGGCGGAGCGTAAGGACGTGGAGTTCGTCTCCTACGACATCGAGAGCAACGATTTCCGCCGGGCCGGAGCCGCCTCCCGCGCCATCAAGGAGCATCTCAAGCGGATCGGGGCCGAGGCCGAGGCCATCCGCCGCACGATGATCGCCGCGTACGAAGCAGAGATGAACGTGGTCATCCACTCGGTGGGCGGGCGTCTGGAGGCGGCCCTGACCGACTCCCGCATCGACGTGAATGTGATCGATGAGGGGCCCGGCATCCCCGACGTGGAGCAGGCCATGACCGAGGGCTTCTCCACCGCCGGTGCCGAGGCGCGCGCGCTCGGCTTCGGGGCGGGCATGGGTCTGCCCAACATCAAGCGGAGCAGCGACCGCCTGCGGGTGACCTCGCGGGTGGGCGAAGGCACCCGGGTGAGCTTCACCGTCTTCCTCAAGCCCGGGCCCACCTGTGCCGTCAACACCCTCTCCCTCTACGCCTCGACCGACCGCTGCCGGGAGTGCCGGGCCTGTCTCGCCGCCTGCCCCACTCAGGCCATGCGGGTGCGGAAGGGAAGGCCGAGTGTGCTGGAACACCTCTGCATCGACTGCGCCCAGTGCATCGCCGCCTGCGGCACGGGAGCCTTGGGCCTCCACGACGACTCCTCCCCCCTCGAAGAACTCTCCGCCCGGGAGGGAATGGTCTTGGCCGTCCCCCAGGGGCTCTTGGCCGGCTGCGGGCCCGACTACCCGCCCACCGCGGTACTCGCCGCCCTGGGGGAGCTGGGCTTCGCCCGGGTGGTGACGGTGGAACCCTTCGAGCAGGCCTTGCGCCTGACCGTGGGGGCGGCCGCCGCCGCCGCCGCGGGCGGGGCCGCCCCCTCTGCCACCCCGACTTCACCG
>CAYNPL010000043.1:0-15629 GCA_964399135.1 uncultured Gaiellales bacterium | reverse complement strand
CTCATTCTCGGTGTCGACGGCTCCGGCTATGGCCTCGACCTCGGCCGCCGCCACCTTGCCGCTGATGCGATAGGTCTTGACCCCGCCCTTGGACTCCTCCCCCTCGAAAGTGGTGTCGGTGATGCGGTCGAGGATGCGGATCGTCCCGGCGCTCAGACTGAGCGTGCCCACTGGGCTGGAGGCCGCGGGGATGGACTGCCACTGCCCAGACAAGGGGTCTTGTACATAGTGGGTGTCGCCCACCGCCACGAAGGATAGCGACAGAGGTATGCCGGCCTGGGTCACATCGATGACGGCCTGCATGTTGCCATCGGAGTTGACGTCGCCGGTGATGCGGGCTATCTCCAGTCCCATGCCGGGCTTGACCCCGGCGGGCTGGTGCACCTCGTAGACGAAATGGAACCCGTCGATCTGCTTCATAGCCGCCGATGAAGCGGCGAGAACGGCCTGGGGGTCTACCTCCTCCTCCGCGCCTCCGCAGCCGGCGACGGCGGGAACGAACGCGAGCAGAAGGAGGAGCAAGAAGGAGACGGCGGCGATGAAGGCCGTTGCACCGGCAAGACGGAGAGGTCTGCGCGCTTTCATGGGCCCATTATCCGTCCTCACCGAACAGCACACAAGCGGCACCGGCGTCGCGCGAGTAGGCGGGGCCTTGTGCTGGTAAAATCAACACCAGCAGTACCGGCGGCGCGACGGGGGATGTCGATGGCGTCTGATAACAAGCACACCCACCCCAACTACTCCTCGGGTGAGGACTACATCCTGGAGTTCCGCAGCTTCCGGTACGGCTTCAACGCCACCGACTTCTCGCAGCGGGTGGAGATGGCGGCCGTGGAGCTGGGGCTGGTCGAACCGGGCCTGCTCCAAAGCGACGAGTGCGCCGACCTGGTGCAGTTGGTGGCTGCTGGGGGCATAGAGTTCCCGGTCAGCTCGCTGGGCGAGTACCTGTTGCAGCGCGGCGACGAGGTCCTCACTCTGCACGGGGAATGTCTGGTCTACTGGCTCCGAGAGCTGGTGTTCCGCAGCGCCTGGCTCGACCTGCGCTTCATGGAAGGGCAGCTCGAAGTGGCCTTCGACGACGAGTCGGGCTCGTTCGCCTACTTCCCCACCGGGCACCGCACCCGCAGGATCGGACCTCCTCCCCACCCCTCCTGGCACGAGGTGGCCTACACCCGCTGAGGGCTCTCATGGTCCCCTCTCTTCAGTCCTTGCGGCTGGCCTTCAAGCGGGCCTTCACCGCCTACTACTTGGAACTGGCCTGCCCCGGCATCGCCGACCCCACCGAAGCCTTCGCCGCCGCCAAGACCTACCTCTCCGCGCTGCGGGAACAACTGGGGGAGGCCGAGTTCATGCACCGGCTCGACGACGACACCACCCATCTGGCCGGCCAAGTGGAGCAGGACATCCGCCGGCAGCTCAAGAGCCGCGGCCTCGAGCTCGACCACGATGACCTCGAGGACCGTCTGCGCGAGTGCTTCGAGCACGGACTGGGACGGTGAGACTGCTCGCCGATCGCACCCTGGGCCGCCTGGCCCGGTACCTGCGGATGCTCGGCTATGACACCGTATGGGAGGCGGCCGCGGCCCCCGAAGAGCTGCTGAGGCGGGCGGAGACCGAACAGCGGGTGCTGCTGAGCCGGGACACGCTTCTGCTGGAACGCCGCGTCCTGCGTCGGGGGGCGGTGCGGGCCGTTCTCGTGCGTCATGACCTGGTGGGCGACCAACTGGCTCAGCTGCGGGCGGAGCTGGGGCTGCGCCGGATAGGGCCTCCGCGCTGCTTGGTCTGCAACAGCGCACTCGAGGAGATACCCGCGGCCCAAGCCCGCGGGCGGGTACCGCCCTATGTGGCTGCCACCCAAGCCCGTTTCACCTACTGCCCCGGCTGCGACCGGGTCACCTGGGCCGCCACTCACTGGGAGGACATGGAGCGCCGCCTGCGGGCGGCCGGCTTCAGCGGCCCGGCAGCCGCCCCTGGGCCGGCCGGGCCGGACGCCCCCGGCCCGGCGTCCGCCGGCCCGGGGGCCCTCCCGGGCGACCTCCAAGCCTGACCGCTCCGCTTCGCGCGTCTCCTCCTTCGGGTACGGTAGAATGCCCGACCATGACCGCCTTCTTCGAGAACTGGCTGATCCCGCTGCTGGAGAACAACGGCCTGCTCATCGTCTTCCTCACTATGACGGCGGAGAGCGCCTGCATCCCCATCCCCAGTGAGATCGTAGTGCCGTACGGGGGTTTTCTCGCCGCTCAGGGTCATACCCACCTGTGGATGGTCATCCTGGTGGCGACCGCGGCCAACCTGGTGGGCTCGATGATCGCGTACGGCGTCGGCCGTTATGGGGGCCGGGCCCTCTTCCTCAAGTATGGGCGCTACGTGCTGGTGCGGCCGCATCACCTCGAGAAGGCCGAGAACTGGTTCGACCGGCACGGGGAGGCCACCGTCTTCTTCACCCGCATGATGCCGGGCATCCGCACGTTCATCTCGTTGCCCGCGGGGATCGCCAAGATGCCGGTGGGCAAGTTCCTCACGTACTCCTTCTTCGGCGCCATCGTCTGGAACGCCGGGCTTGCCTGGCTGGGTTTCGGGGCGGGCAAGGCCGCAGGGGAAGACCCCTGGAGCAGGCTGCAGGAGCAGTTCAGCCGCTACAACCACATCTTCTACATCGTGGTGGGCGTGGCGGTGGCGGCGCTCATCGCCTGGGGCCTATGGCGTTGGCGCAAACGCCGGCGCAGGCCCTAGAGCACCATGCTGAGGAACTTCTGGGTCCTCGGCTCCTTGGGATTCACGATCATCTCGCGGGGGTCGCCCTCTTCGACCACCACTCCGCCGTCCATGAAGATGAGGCGGGAGCCGACCTCACGGGCGAAGCCCATCTCGTGGGTCACCACCACCATGGTCATCCCCGCTTCGGCCAGTCTCTGCATGACACCCAGCACTTCGGCCACCAACTCAGGGTCGAGCGCCGAGGTGACCTCGTCGAACATCATCATGTCGGGCTGCATGGCCAGTGCCCGCGCGATCGCCACGCGCTGCTGCTGGCCGCCTGACAGTTCGTCGGGATAGGCGGCCGCCTTCTCGGCCAGGCCCACCTTGTCGAGTAGGTCCCGGGCGATGGCCTCGGCTTCATCGGCCCCTTTCCCCTGCACCTTCATGGGGGCCAGCATGATGTTCTGAAGAGCGTTCTTGTGGGGGAAGAGGTTGAACTGCTGGAACACCATCCCGATCTTCTGCCGGATCTTGTTGGGGTCGGTCTTGGGCCCGTGCAGGTCCTCACCCTCGATGATGACTTTGCCCTTTTGGATGGGCTCCAGCCCGTTGATGCAGCGGAGCATGGTGGACTTGCCCGAGCCGGAGGGCCCGATGACCACCACCACCTCGCCCTTTTTGACCGTGAGGTCGACTCCGCACAGGACGTTCAGATGCCCGAAAGACTTGTGGACGTCGATGAGTTCGATCATCGCGGTCACTCTCACCACCTCCTAGGGCATCTGGCCGGCGACGTCGGTGTTGTGGATGTCCCTCTCGGCGGTCGGGCTGATCTCACCGGGGCCGGGCTTGGCGTCCGGCGGCTTGGGCTTCTTGCGCCTCGTCTCCAGGCGGGCGGCCACCCGGATGAGCGGGATGGTGAAGACCACGTAGATCACGGCGGCCACTGTCAGCGGCGTGGGGTTGGCCACCACTCCCATCTTCTCTTTGGCCGTGAACAGCAGTTCGGGGACGGCGATCACCGACATCAGGGAGGTGTCTTTGATCATGGCTATGAACTCGTTGGTGAGCGGCGGCACCACCAGTCTGACCGCCTGGGGCAGGATCACGAACCGCATGGCCTGACCGCCGGTCATGCCCAGGGAGCGGGCCGCCTCGGTCTGACCCTTGGGGATGGCCTGGATGCCGGCTCGGAAGATCTCGGCCGAATAGGCGCCGTAGCAGAGGGTGAGCCCGAGCACGCCCGAGGTGATGGCGTTCAGTCTGATGCCGGCGATGGCGAGCCCGTAGTAGATGAAGATGAACAGGAGAAGGAGAGGCAGACCGCGGAAGAAGTCGATGTAAGCGCCGGTGATCGCGCGCAGCACCTTGAAGCGGGAAAGTCTCATGAGAGCCAAGATGAGGCCCCACAGATACGAGAATATGACGCCGAGCACGAGGACCTCGAACACGATCGGCAGCGTCCTGATGAGGAGCCACAGGGACTCCCTGAAGATCTCAGGGTTGAAGAAGGCGTTGATGAGGTCGCTCATGGTCTCCCCCTGGTCTTGTCTGGAGATCGCTCTGCGGCCGCCGGTCCCGCTCCACGACACCGGGGGCCAGAGCCGAAGCCCGGGCCCCCGGTCGCGTTCCCTCCTTTAGCTGTCTCCGCGCTTGACCGGATACGGAACGTCTAGTTGCCTACGAGACCCCACTTGTCGATGATCTTCTGATAGACACCCTCGGCCCGGAGCTCCTTGAGGGCCTGGTTCATGGCGGCAAGCAGCGCCGTGTTGTCGAGCTTGCACCAGTATCCGTAGCTGTTGTCGGTGACGATCTCGCCGGTATTGGCGAACTTGGCCTTGTAGTCGGGGTTGGTCTCGATGATGTAGGCGTTGACCGGCTGGTCGTTGACGACCGCTTCCACCCGGCCGGCCGCGAGATCCTGGAAGGCCGCCAGGATGGTGTCGTACTTCATGATCTGCTTGACGCCCTCGATCTCCTCCACGGCGAACTGGCCGGTGGTGTCGACCTGGACTCCCACGATCTTGCCCGCCAGTCCGGCCGCGTCGGCGATTGGCTTGTCGATGGGGGCGCTGATCGAGAGGATGCCGGGCAGATAGGGTTCGGTGGCCGCCATCTGCTCGAGGCGTTCCTCAGTGATGCTCATGGCCGACATGATGATGTCGAACCGGTCGGCAAGGAGGGCGGGGATGATGCCGTCCCAAGCGGTGGACACCGTCTCGAGTTCGAGCCCCATCTTCTTGGCGATGGCGGTGCACAGGTCGATGTCGAAGCCGATGTAGCCGCCCTTCTCATCCGAGAACTCCATGGGCGGGAACGAGGTGTCCGACCCGGCCATGAGCACGCCGGCCTTGATGGTCTTGGGCGTCTCGATGGCGTCGGACTTGGTTACGGCGGCGACGGCCGCATCGGCGATGGCGGCCGGATCGTCGGCAGGCGCCGCGGTGGTGTCGGTACTGGGGGCCGCCGTGGTCGTGGTCTCTTCCTCACCACCGCAGGCCGCGACGGTAGGGATGAGAATCAGCGCCAGCACGAGCAGCGCGAGCAGTAGGACATGCTTCTTCTTCAACTCAGTTACCTCCTAGATGCTTGTCTCCGGGCGTACACGGAGGCGCGGATGCGCCGGGAAGCCCCTTCTCCTGCCTGTATGGCCGCTCCCTAACGTGAATTGTAGCCAGGTCAAGCCCTTGTGTCTAACGGTCGCTCGGCGAACGGCGCCCCGCAGGTATACTTCGGCCTCGATCATGGAAGCCGCACACGAACAGTCACTGGGCCAGGCCCTCTTCTGGGAACCGGCGGACGGCAAGGTCCGCTGCCTGGTCTGCCCCCATCTTTGCCTGGTGGAGGAGAACTCCGAGGGACTGTGCAAGGCTCGGGGAGCCCGCGGCGGCCGTCTGGTGTCGCTCACCTACGGCCGGCCGGCCACCATCATCAGCGACGAGATCGAGAAGAAGCCGCTCTTCCACTTCCACCCCGGCACCCGGGCTCTTTCCCTGGGCGGCTACGGTTGCAACGTCCTGTGTTCGGGCTGCCAGAATTGGCAGATATCACACGCCAACGCCCGCACCGAGACCGCCCGGCTACCCTATCTCTCGCCGGACCAGGCGGTGGCCATGGCCCGCAAGCACAAGCTGGCAGGGGTCGTCTTCACCTACAACGACCCCGTCGTGTGGATCGAGTACGCGCATGATGTCTTCAGCGCCTGCAGAGAGGCCGGTCTCTACACCGCCTTCATCACGGCAGGCTATATGACCGAAGCGGCGCTCGACTACATCGCCCCGGTCGTGGACGCGTTCAAGTTCGATCTCAAGGCGGCCGCCGCTGAGGGTTGGGCTCGTCTGAGCAAGGTCAAGGACCCGGCCCCGGCTTTGGCCGCCACCATCAGGGCCCGGCAGCACGGGTGCCACATCGAGGTGGTCTCCAACATCGTCCCCGGTCTCAACGACAGCGAGGCCGACCTGGCTGCGATGGCCCGCTGGGTGCGCGACGCTCTGGGGCCGCGGACGCCTTGGCACCTCACCCGCTTTCTGCCCGACTTCGAACTCTCGTACCTCCCCGCCACCCCCATCAAGACGTTGGAGCGAGGGGCGGCGATCGGCCGGGCGGAGGGGCTGCGCTTCGTCTACATCGGCAACGTGCAGGGGCATCCCGGCCGCAACACGGTGTGTCCGGGGTGTGGGCGTACCGTGATCCAGCGGGGCGAGCACACCATCGAGAAGATGTGGGTGGAACGGGGGCTGTGCGCCTCCTGCGGAGAGGACCTCGGCGTGGTGAGGGCCTCCGACTGAGGCGGCGCCGGGGGGCCGCCGCGCCGGGACGGGCGTCCGGCACGGCGGCTGTTTAGAGGCTAGCGGCCTCGGGGAAGCAAGGTTGTGTGGGGCAGGCGGGCGCCGGCGGGGCGCCGGCAGAGCGGGCGAGAACGGGCGGGGACCATGACGGTTTCAAAGACAGGTGGAGCACAGGCGGGCGAGCGCACATCGCCGGTGTCCCTCGTCATACCCGGCCGGGCTGAGTACGTCGCCCTTTGCCGTCTGGTGGCCGGAGCCGTGGGGGCACAGGAAGGCGTGGATGAAGAGACCATCGCCGACCTCAAGGTGATGGTCACCGAGGCCTGCAACTGCTTTCTCGACAAAGCGCACGACGCGGACGGGACAGGGCCGGCTATCAAAGTGGAGTTCGAGACCCTGCCCGAGGCGGTGGTCGTGACGGTCTCCGACCCCGAACGCCGCTACCGGCCGGCACCTCTCGCCGCTGACGACGGGCTGAGTGAAGGCGCGCTGAGTGAAGGCGCGCTGGCGCTCACCATCATGAAGGCTCTTGCCGACGAAGTGCAGCAGAGCGACACCGAGGGCGGGGGCAGCGTGTTGCGCCTGGTGAAGCGGGTGCCGCCGCCGGCGGGCGATCCGAGCTGAGGCACCCGGCGGCTGCCGCCCTCCGCGACCCGTCCCGGCCCGGTCCGGGGCGGGGAAGCGCCCGTGTTACACTGCGGCCCATGAGGCCAGGTCATCCCCGTAGGCGGTCGTCGGCGGCCAAGCGGCTCGCTATGGCTGCGGCCCTCGTCCTTGTCCTTGGGCTTCTGGCGGCGATCGTCCCCGCCGTCCCGGCCGCGCGGGCGCACGCGGCCGGGTCTCTCACCGTCGACCCGGGCCGTCTCATCAGTTCGCTCGGTGAGTGGAGCCCGATGACGATCAGCGGTGAGGATGTTGACCTCCTCTACTCGGGGGCCGACCTGGTCGTGCTCATCGAGGGACCGGCCGCTCCCGAGCAGGTGGGGCGGAGCGACGTGCGCCTGCCGGTGGCGACGAGCTGGAGGATCAACGCGAGCACCGTCGGCCCGCCCTCGCCCTCGACCGCGGCCGAGGGCGGCACGTTCACGTTCGCGGTGCCTCCCGCCGCCCGCACCCTGACTGTCCCGGGAGCATACCGGGTGACGGCATCGGTGGTGGGCGGCGGCGCGGTGGCGTCCTCCGGAGTCGCCTGGATCGGGAAAGTCGCTCCCGGCGGGTCTCAGCTCGACCTCGCCTTCGTCTGGCCGGCCGCCTTGGGCATCCACCGTGACCCTGACGGCGTCTTCTTCGACGGTGTGCTCGAGGAGGCTGTCGTCCCGGGCGACCTCCCGGGGCAGATCGCAACCACCTCGGGGGGGCGTCTGGGGGCCCTCCTGGGCCTGCACGACCGGTTCCCCGGCTGGAAGTTCACCGTCGCGGTGGAGCCGGTGCTCCTCGCCCAGCTGCGCGACATGGCGGGCGGTTACCGGCGTCTCGGCGCCGGCGGTGCCGCGGAGGAGGTGCCGGCGGACAGCGAGCCGGCCCAGAACGCGGCCGCCGCGCTGGCCGCCCTGGCCGCACTCGAGCCCACCGGCGCGGTCGGTCTGGCGGTGATGCCCTTCGCCACCCCCGACCTGGCTGTGCTCGCTCGGGAGGGCTGGCGCGACGGCTTCGAGCAGCTCCAACTCGGCAAACAGGAGGTGCGGCAGACTCTGGGCCTGGCTCTGCCCCCCGTCGGAGCCTACTCCCCCGGCCTCGGTCTGACCGCGGGCAGCATCCGCTACTACGGGGAGGCCTCCATCGACCATGTGGTGGTCGATGGCTCAATGGCGGGGACGCTCAGCCAACCGCCGCCGGCCGGCACGGTGGCGGTCCGGGCCCGCGACGATCAGAACGACCGGGTCACCCTCGTCTTGGCCGACAGCGAGATCCGCGAGCTCGTGGGTCCGCCCTGGGATGCGGGCGTGTTCTTCGCCGGCTTGGCGGCCCGACTGGCTACCTCCTCTCCCGCCGCGTTGGTGGTGACGCCGGCGGCTGAATACGTCATCCCGCCTCAGCAGTATCTGGACGCAATCGGGAAGGAGCTGGCGGCTGAGCCGTGGATAGCGACCACGACCCTCGCCGGTCTGCTGCAGTCCCACCCACCCGACTCCCGGCCGGTGGTGTTCACGGGTGACGCGGTCGAGGAGTTCGGCTATATCGGTGACACCATCCTGGCCGAGGTGCGGACGGCGCATGCCCTGGTCGCCGACTTGGGCGCCATCGCCGACGCCATGCGGACGCCTCTGGAGACCTCGCGCCGGCTTCTCTACTCGGCTCAGAGCCGGTGGTGGTACCGCCCGGATGTCGGCCCGGAGGAAGCCGGCACCGGTCTCGCCTACGCCGTGAAGGCAGGGGCCACGGCTCAGGGCGAGCTGGACAAGATCGCCATCGACGGGATGGGTCCCTCTCTCGTCTGGGGTGACGAAGGTTCCGTCCGCCTTACCATCGAGAACGGCGCGGCCTATCCGGTGCAGGTGGGGCTGGAGCTCTCCGGGGACGGCATCGAGTTCGCGAGCGATCCCGGCCTCGTGGCCTCACTTCAGCCGGGACTCAACGAGTTCGAGGTCGAAGTGAAGGGCACGGGTCCGTCCCCCACCCTCCAAGCCCGTCTTCTGGCGGGGACGACCGTTCTGGCCGAAAAGGCGCTGACGATCCGTTTCGTGACCTTCACCGGCCTCGTCCCCTGGTTGGTGCTGGGCGCACTCGTGGTGGGCGGCACCGTCGAGACCGTCCTTATCCTGCGCAGACGAAGAGGCCGAGCGCGTGCGTAACCTTTTGCGCCTCGGTTCGTTGTTAGGCGTATGAGGACAGTCATACTCCTACTCGTCATCCTGGGCCTGGTCGGCTTCTTGGTGGTCGACGGGGTGGGCATGTATGTGGCCCACCGGCAGGCCGTCGCCCTGTCGGAGCGGGTGGCCGAACAGGCCGCCCTGACCTACGTCGACACCAAGGGCAGCGAGGAGGCGGCCGAGCGCGTGGCTGAGGCGGTGGCAGCCGAGGCCGGGGTGGAACTGGTAGACGTGGCCTACCACCGGGGCACCACCCGCTGGTATGAGGCGACCGTCCGGGCCCACGGCAAGAGCTACTTCCTTAAGCACCTGCCGCTCATCAGAGAGCACCTGGCCTGGGAATCCACCGCGGTGGTGCACTTCTAGCGGCAGAACACCCCGCCGTCAGGCCCACCAGGGGCCAGGCAACCCCCTTCGCCCCGCTGCTCGATGGGAACGTAGTCGCGCTCCTTTTCGCCCACGTATACCTGGCGCGGCCGATACAGAGCACTGCCGCTGTCGCGCACCTCTTTCCAGTTGGCGATCCAGCCCGGCATCCGACCCATGGCGAAGATGACCGTGAACATGTTCACCGGGATGCCCATGGCCCGCAAGATGACCCCGGAATAGAAGTCCACGTTGGGGTACAAGCGCCGCTCGATGAAGTAGGGGTCGCTCAGGGCCACCTCTTCCAGCCGTTTGGCGATCTCGAGCAGGGGGTCGCGCCCTTTGAGCTTGCCGAGCAGCTTGTCGGCCCGCTCCTTCATGATGCTGGCCCGGGGGTCGTAGCTCTTGTAGACGCGGTGGCCGAAGCCCATCAGGCGGAGGGGGGAGTTCTTATCCTTGACCCGGGCGATGTAGTCGGTGAGGTCGACGTTGTGGTCGTGCAGATACTGGAGCATGTCCACCACCGCGGCATTGGCCCCCCCGTGCAGGGGCCCCCAGAGGGCGCACACCCCGGCGGCGCAACTCGCGAACATGTTGGCTCCCGAGGAGGCCACCATCCGCACCGTGCTCGACGAGCAGTTCTGCTCGTGGTCGGCGTGTAGGATGAGGATGAGCTGCAGGGCGTCGACGATCTCGGGCTCGGGCTCGTAGTCGCCGAAGGGGAGAGAGAACATCATGTGCAGGAAGTTGCTGCAGTAGTCCAAGTGCGGTTTGGGATAGATGATGGGCTGCCCGATCGAGGCTTTGTAGCTGGCCGCGGCGATGGTCCGCAGCTTGCTGATGAGGCGGGCGGCCGCCACCTGGAAGGTGGCGGGACCCTCCATCTCCATGAGGGAGGGTTCGTAGCAACTCATCGCGTTGATCATGGCCGAGAGGATGGCCATGGGGTGCCCGGTGGAGGGGAAGCCGTCGAAATGATGGTAGAGCCCCTCGTGGATCATCTCGTACTTGGTGAAGAGCCCGCTCCAGCCTTTGAGCTGGTCGCGGGTGGGGAGTTCGCCGTAGATGAGCAGCCAACAGGTCTCCACGAACGTGCTCTGGCGGGCCAGCTGCTCGATGGGTATGCCGCGATAGCGGAGGATGCCCTTCTCGCCGTCGACGTACGTGATGGACGAACGGCAGGATCCGGTGTTCATGTAGCCTTCGTCGAGGGTGATGTGGCCGGTGGAGTCGCGCAGGCGGGAGATGTCGATGGCGCGATCTCCAGCGGTGCCGACTACCACCGGCAGGTCGTAGTCCTTGTCGTCGATGATGAGTCTGGCGGCTTGTGACATGTGCATCACTCCTAGTCCGTGCACACGAGCGCTCCCAGGCGCTCCGTCAGGAACATGTTCTCCCGGTAGTCGACGGGACAGTCGATTACGGTCACCCCTCTCTTGTGGACGGCGGCCCGCAGCGTGGGCAGCAGCTCCGACGCCTTCTCGATCCGGTACCCCTCAGCTCCGAAACTCCTGGCGTACAGCACGAAATCGGGGTTGTCGAAGTCCACGCAGCCGGTCCGTCCCAGCTGGCAGACCTGCTTCCACTCTATCAGCCCGTAGGAGGAATCGTTCCAGATGAGGACGACGAAGCTGAGCCCCAACCGCACCGCCGTCTCCAACTCTTGGGAGTTGAGCATGAACCCTCCGTCGCCGGTGACGGCCACGATGGTGCGGTCGGGGTGAGTCAGCCCGGCGGCCACGGCGCCCGGCAGCGCGATACCCATGGCCGCGAAGCCGTTGGAGACGATGCAGGTGTTGGGGCGCTCCGCCTGGTAGAGGCGGGCCAGCCACATCTTGTGCGCCCCCACGTCGCTGATGACGATGTCCTCCGGCCCCAGGGCGCGCCGGATGTCGTTGATGATCTTCTGCGGTTTGAGCGGGTAGCCCTGGTCGCCGGCGTACTCGTCTATCTCGGCCAAGAGGTTGCGCCGGGGGGTGGCCGCCACCCGGGTACGGTGGCGGCGGCACAGTGACTGCAGGGCCTCCAGACTGGGCCCGATCTGCCCGACTATCCCACCGTCGAGGATGTAGTGCTCGTCCACCTCGGCCGGGGTCCCGTGGATGTGGACCAGCTTGTGCTCGTCTCTGCGCCACAGGTAGGGGTGGTACTCGACCATGTCGAAACCCACGCAGACGATGAGGTCGGCCTGCTTAAAGCCGCAGTAGTTGTAGTCGTTCGCCTGCAGGCCGGCGGTGCCCAGCAGCAGGCGGTGCGACGCCGGGATCACTCCCTTGGCCATGAAGGTGGTCACCACCGGGATGTTCAGCCTCTCGGCGAAGGCGACCAACTGGTCGGAGGCCCCCATCCGGATGACCCCATGTCCGGCCATGATGAGGGGGGCGTGCGATCCGTCGAGCAGGGCGGCCACCTCGGCCACGTGGGCCGGGTTGGGGTAGGGGGGCCTGGGGTTCTGCCTGCGCAGAGGCACTTCTCCAGAGACCTCCATCTCGGCCACGTCCTGGGGGAACTCGATGAAGCAGGCCCCGGGGCTTTCGGTCTCGGCCACCTTGAAGGCCTTGCGCACGATCTCGGGGATGGTCTTAGGCGAACGGATCTGGGCGCCGTACTTGGTGATGGGCTCGAACAGCCGGACCAGATCGATGACCTGGTGGCTCTGCTTATGGAGGCGGGTGGTGGGGGCCTGTCCGGAAACGGCCACCAGCGGGGCCATGTCCATGTTGGCGTCTGCCACCCCGGTGACGAGGTTGGTGGCGCCCGGTCCCAGGGTCGACAGGCACACGCCCGCCCTTCCTGTCAGCCGCCCATAGACGTCGGCCATGAAGGCCGCTCCCTGCTCATGCCGGGCGGTGATGAACCTCACTCCGCTCGACGCGATGGAGTCGACCAGTTGGAGCGACTCCTCTCCGGGCAGACCGAAGACGTACTCGACGCCCTCGTTCTCCAGACAGCGGGCGAACAGATCGGCCGCTTTCACCGAACCCACCTCCTCCCCCGTGGCGGGGCCTGGTTGCCGCTATTGTGCCACCGAAAAAGAGTCCGCGCGCGGCAGGGGGAGCCGCGCGCGGAAGAGGAACGCGTGACACGCAGGTCACAGCTTGCACGCCGGACCCGGCGGGGGCGGGGGGGCTGAGCCACCCGGCGAGCCTGCGGCCTCTCTAAAATATAGAATCTAGATTCTATTGTCAAGCCCTCTTCACTATGGATTCCCTGGTGCTAGAATCTGGATGTGGCCGAGACCGTACATCTGGTGAAGGCGCCCTGCCAGCAGCGAAGCCGAGATTCCCAGGAGCGCATCCTGCGGGCGGCGGAGGCGTTGATCAAGACCAAGGGCTTCGAGGCCCTCACCACCGCCGAGGTGGTGCGCCGCTCCCGTACCTCCATCGGCACCCTCTACGCCCGCTTCGGCGACAAGACCGCCCTTCTCCATGCGGTGCAGGACCGGGTGCAGGAGCGGGAAGAAGCGCTCATCCGGCAGCAGATGGACGAGGTCGACTGGGACGCCCTCACCTTGGAGGAGTGCGTCCGCCGCCTGCTGGAGATCAAGCGGGCCGCCACCAAGGGCAACGACCGCCTGTTCGAGGCCTTCGTCGTGCACGGAGCCACCGATCCCATCTTGCGGGCCCAGGGCTATCGCCACAAGGCCGTCATCGAGGGCCTTGAGGTGGAGAAGCTCATGCGGCACGCGGCGGAGTTCGGCCATGCCGACGCCGAGACGGCCAGCCGGGTGGCTTCGCGCCTGGCCCAGGCCGCGCAGGAAGAGTTTGTGCAGCGGTCACTCTCGGGAGTCGAGTTCCCTGCCACGGCTCCGCCCGACCTGCTGCTGGAGAAGCTGGCGGAGGTCATCATCGCCTACCTCAAGTCTCCGGACGGCGCGCCCGGTTAGCCTGCGCGGCCCGCCGCGGGCCGCGCCCGCGCCGCCGTCCCGCTTGGGCCGACTTCCCGGTGCTACACTGCCGGTGAGATGGAACGCTGGCACACCCACGCGTTGCAGGAGGCCATAGACTCCAGCACCATGCTGGTCCAAGGCAACCGCGCCTGCGCCTTGGGAGCCCTCGATGCCGGCGTGCGTTTCTTCGCCGGCTACCCCATCACCCCCAGCTCGGAGATCATGGAGACCATGGCCTACGAGCTGCCTCGGGTGGGCGGCGTCTTCGTGCAGATGGAGGACGAGATAGCCTCCATCTGCGCCTGCATCGGGGCTTCGCTGGCCGGCAGCCTGGCCATGACCGCCACTTCCGGCCCCGGGTTCTCGCTCATGCAGGAGGCCATAGGGTACGCCATCATGGTGGAGGCGCCCCTCGTCATCGTCGACGTGATGCGGGCGGGCCCGTCCACCGGCCGTCCCACCGCTCCCTCCCAGGGCGACGTGATGCAGGCCCGCTGGGGCACCCACGGTGATCACCCGGCCGTCGTGCTGGCCGCCTCCAACGTGGCCGACATGTATAGGCTGACCATGGCGGCGGTGCGGTTCGCCCAGCGCTTCCGGACCCCGGTGACGCTGCTGGCCGACGAGGTGGTGGGTCACATGAGAGAGAGTTTCTCCACCGAGCTCATCGGCCGCTACCGGCTCACCAGCGGCGACTTCGACTTCACCCCCGGCTACCTGCATCCCGACCTGGTGCGGGAGGTCCATCCTCCTCACGTGCTCGGCTCCGAGACCCATCCCCACGTGACCGGCCTCATCCACGACGAGACCGGCTTTCCCACCAACGACCCGGCCAAGAGTGAGCGTTTCCTGCGGGAGCTCCACGACAAGGTGGGCAATCACCGCGACGAGCTCTGCCTGTACGACGTCAAGAACGAGGGTAAGGGCCGGGTATGCGTCGTGGCCTACGGCTCGTGTGCGCGGAGCGCCCGGGCCGCTCTCAAGCTGGCGGAGCAGGAGGGACTGCCGGTGGAGGTGCTTCACCTCTACACCCTGTTCCCCCTGCCGGTGGAGATCATCCAGACCGTGGCCCGCCGGGTGGAGTTCATGCTGGTCCCTGAGCTCAATCTGGGGCAGTATGCCCGGGAGGTGCGCAAGATGGCGGAGAACTGGACCACGGTGATCAGCATGGGCAAAGTCGACGGCACCCTCATCACTCCCCGCGAGATCGTCGACCGGGTGGGCGAGCTGATCGGCAAGTACGAGAGTGTCTAGGCCGCCGGAGAGTCAAGGTGTCTGAGAAGCTGGCCATCGAGGAGTTGCTCCACACCGAGCACCTGCCCCACATCTGGTGTCCGGGTTGCGGGATTGGGATCGTGACCGGTGCCTTCCTGCGGGCGGCGCTGGATCTGGGTCTGAAACGGGAAGAGACGGTGGTGGTGGGAGGGATCGGCTGCTCCAGCCGGGCCGTTGGCTACATCGACGTGGGCACGGTGCATGCTATCCACGGCCGGGCGCTGGCCTTCGCCACCGGCATCAAGATGGCCCGGCCGGAGTTCACCGTGGTGGTCCTGACCGGCGACGGCGACGGCGCGGCCATCGGGGGCAACCACCTCATCCACGCCTGCCGGCGCAACATCGACGTCACGTGCATCCTCTTCAACAACCAGGTCTACGGGATGACCGGCGGGCAGCTGTCCCCCACCATGGATCTGGGCGACCGCGCGTCCACTGCGCCCTACGGCCAGGTGGAGCCGTCCTTCGACCTCTGCGCTCTGGCCAAAGCGGCGGGGGCGAGCTTCGTGGCCCGGGGTACGGCGGCGCAGATCCGCCCGCTGGAGAAGATGATCAAGCAGGGGATCGAGCACCCGGGGTTCGCCTTCATCGAGGCGGTGGTGCCCTGCCCCACCGAGTACGGCAAGCGGAACCCGCCCGCGAGCGCCGTTGACATGCTGGAGGAGGAGAAGGCCTGCTCCATCCCCGCGGCCAAAGCGGCCAACATGACGCCTGAGGAGCTGACCGGCAAGATCGTGACCGGCATCCTCCACCGCGATCCCGACGCACCCGAGTTCCAAGCCACCTACGCCGAAGCCG
>CAYNPL010000042.1:0-16111 GCA_964399135.1 uncultured Gaiellales bacterium | reverse complement strand
GAAGACAGCATCAGCAACTGCTTCCTGTTACACCACGTCCGGGGACACTACCTCCTTCGGCGGCGCTTGCGAGTATCCGACTGCGTGCTGGTGGCCTTTGGACCATTTCCAGCGCCTACTGAGGATCACCCCGGCCATCCCTTGAAAGTATGGTCCAACGATTGTGGGCTGATCTACCTCGTCGGGGAGAGGTTCTGCCCACAAGCTGCCCACGAAAACGGCTCGAGAATGGTCTTCGTTGGTCTCAGCCTCTCTGGCCCGACTGGCCGCAAGCCCGTTTCCCACGCGGTTTCGGGCGCACTGACCTCGACCAGCCAAGGCGACCGGAAACCCCACTGAATCGGCTCATAACCCGAAGGTCGCAGGTTCAAATCCTGCCCCCGCTACCATGCGAAGAAGAAGGCCCGGAAATCCGGGCCTTCTTCTATTTAGCCCCGAACTGAACCTTGACTTCTGTTAATCCTTTTTCGGCGGCGTGAAGAGGGCCTTGTCTTCCCCGATCTCCCCCTCGATCAGCGCATTGAGCTTCTGGTTCATAGCCGACAACAGTTCTTCGTTGTATTTGGGATTGGCCGGGTTGGCCAGATTGTCCATTTCCTCAGGATCCAGTAACAGATCGTAAAGCGAGGTGTCATTATCGGCAAGCAGTTGCTCGACCGATGCTGGCTGGTTGTAGTGACCCAGTCCGAAGTAACGGACCAGTTTGTAGCGACCATCGAAAACACAGCGGAACAACTCTCGTTTCTCAAGGTTCGGCACGCCAATCTCATCCAGCATGCCCTTGAACGACTCCAAACCGCGATGGAACTCCTGGCCCGCCTGAGCTGCGGCCGCATCAAACACCTTGGTCGCGTTGCGGCTGAACCATTCTGCGTCTATGGTGGCGATCATGTCATAGGTCAGCAGACAGCCCTTGCCGGGTTCCCCGCTGCTGCCACGCGGTCCGACTGAGGCGGGATCGCGCACCACGCCCGACAGGTCATGGCCTTTCAGGAACGGGTAGCGCTGTTGCCGTTCAGCTTCCGGCAGGCCGGCATAAGCCAGAATGGTGGGAACCATGTCGAGGTGGGAACCCACCGCATCCGTCCTGCCTCCGCCAGGGTGGCGCGGATCTGCGATCACCAAAGGCACGTTGACGGTTTCGCGGAAAGCCACGCTGCCTTTTTGGCGAAGGTGATGAGCCCCGCCCATCTCGCCGTGATCCGAGGTGAAGATGATGATCGTGTTGTCGGCCTGGCCGGACGCTTCCAGGGCATCCAGCACGGCTCCGATGTGCCGGTCTACGTCGAGATGGCAGTTGAGGTAGTAGTTGACGTGGTTGTGCCACATATCCCGGCGATCCATCGGAATCCGGCCATAGTACACGTCACACAGGTGCTTATAGCTGCGGACGGCCGGCGGCTGTCCCTCCAGGTCGTCAAAGAAGGAGGCTGGCAGGCTTGTCTGCCATTTTTGCTTGTAAAGTGGCGCATCGGGCGCGTCAAAGATCGGGAACATGCTCTTGACTTGGACCATCTCTTCAGCGTCGGTATCAAAGAACATGACGTCGTGAGGGTTGCAGAAGTTCACGGCCATGTACCACGGATGGGTCGCAGCAACCTCAGGGGCGCGATTCGTCAGCCAGTCAACGGCCTCATCCGCGATCTTAGGATCTTTCACGAAGCCATCCATGGGCCCGCCTATAACATCGCCCCAATCCTGGTACTCGGAGAAGCCGTAGGGCTCCATAGCCTCACGGGAGCCCTGAGCTGGAAACTCGGAGAGGTGCCACTTGCCTTTGTAGACGGTGTGGTAGCCCAGATCACGCAGCATATGACCGATAGTGGGCAAGGCTTCCGGATCGGCCCTCATATCGTCGATCCAGGCGAAGTTGGTGTTGTCAAACATGCGGGTGTGCGGCGTATGCCTGCCCGTGTAGATCACCGAGCGGGAGGGGGTGCAAACCGTGGTGGTGGCGTGGTGATTGTTGAAAGTGACGCCGCGGGCATGGAGACGCTCCCGGCTGGGCAGAACAAATCCCGCGGGCATAGGCTGATGGGCATATTCCTGATCGGTCACGATCATCAGGATATTGGGTCTGTTGGTCATTGGACTCGATCTCCCTGGTTGATGAGATGCTGTCTTGGATCGGGCCGGATTCAGTAGGGGCTCGTTTGATTCAGTCCGGCTGCTGCGGCCGAGACTTCTCCACCATACACCATGTCTTCTGGTTCCGCCGGTGTCATGCAGCCGATCGGTTCAAGGTGCCGCCGGTGGTTGGTTCAAGCCGGGCCCCGATATCGACGACGTGATCCTCAGCACAGCGCGAGCCCTGCTGGGCGTGGGATCTTCCTCGTCCTGTCGAATAAGGTAGATAAGTGGGGGGCTGGCTCTTCGCTTGCGCGTGGGGACGGGCCGCGCTAGAGTCGCGCGTGAGCCGCTCCGGATGGCGGGCCCGGAGGTTGACAAGTCGTGGACACCGATGCCAGGAGGCGAGTCATGGTTGGAGGCAGAGTGGTCCGGCTGTCGCGCAAAGGTCTAGTCCTGTTGCTCACGATTGGGCTGATCGCCGCCGTCATGACGATATCCCTCCCACCCCGGGAGGCGACCGCCACCACCCTCGAGCCCCTCACCATCGAGCAGTTGACAGAGCGGGCGACCGTAGTCGTCGTGGCCGAGACCACCGGCGTCCGCACCGAGTCCAAGGCCTCGCCGCAGGGGGTCGCGAACGGGTTCTCCATCCACACGGTGGCCGACCTCAGGGTCACCAAGGTCCTCAAGGGCCAGTCGCCCTCCGCCCGCAAGGTGGTCACGCCGGGCGGCAGAGTCGGGCGGAAGGTCGTTGAGGTGGCTCTGATGCCCGAATTCGCGGTCGGCGAAACCAGCGTGCTCTTTCTCGATGAGCAGGGTCGAGTGATTGGCGGTGCTCAGGGCAAGCTGGAGGTGAAGGACGGCCTTGTCGCTCCCCTCGTGTAGCGCTGGCTCAACTGGAAGATAGAGTCAAACGGGCCGGAGCGGGAGCCCGCGGGAAGAAGCCCGATCCCCTCTGGTCGGCGAAGCGCCAAGGTGACCTGCTCACGCTCCAGCTGAGCCGGCCCGTGAACACCACTGCGGCCCTTCAAGGTGACAGTGCCTCGGCTACCGCGACCCCGGCCGCCGCCGGAGTGTTCTTCAGCGATGGTTTCGAGAACGGCATGGGCCAGTGGGAGGTCTTCTCCGCCTCGGGCCCGGGTGGGTCGCCTGCCACGTGGGCCACGACGACCTATCGGAAGTCGGCCGGCCTCAGGTCGGCATACTGTGTGGGGAGTCACGTCTCTCCTCCGGGTCAGTATCCGCCCCTGGTCGATTCGGTCATGATCGCGGGCCCGTTCGATCTCTCCTCTGCCTTCACCGCCTATCTTGATCTCGATTTCAGCATAGACACCGAGGGCATGTACAACGGCATCGCCGTCGACGGACTCGCGGCGCTGTTCTCGACAGACGGCGTGAACTTCTACGGTGTTGCCGATACCGGCACGACCGGTGGCGGTTTCGTCCACAAGCGAGTGAATCTCAAGAGCGCCCCGGGACCCGCTGGACCCAGGGACATCACCGGAGAGCCATACGTGTGGGTGGCTTTCGAGTTCTTCAGTGATGACACCATCCAATATGAGGGTGTCTACGTCGACGAGGTCAGGATCGCTGAGGAATTCGTCCCCCTGCCCGCTGGGTGGGGGATTCCCAGCATCAGCAGCATCAGTCCCCGCTCGGCTTCGGCGGGAACGGGGAGCCTTGTGACCATAGCCGGCGCCGAGTTCGGAAACCGTCCGTCGGGCTACAGCAGTGTCAACTTCCCCTACTGTCCGGGCCGGCCGCTCATCCCGGTCCCGATCGTGTCGTGGAGCGACACCTCGATAGTCGCCGAAGTACCCGCCGGGACCTACTGGAGCTACCCCTATGTCTCGGCCAGCAGCGGACCGGTGACCGTGACCAACTACAACGGCGGCTACTACACATCGCCCGGCTATGATTTCGGAGTGACCTTCGGCTACGGGCAGCACCGGTGGGAGTCGAACGAAGTCACCTATCGGGTCAACGCCAACACGGGAGACACCACCGGCGAGGAGGCCATGATCGACGCGGCTGCGGCCACCTGGAGCGTGCCGTCGCCATTCCGCTTCATGGACGGCGGGGCGTCAACGGCCTCCGGCTTCGTGGTCGATGGTCACAACGTCCTGTTCTGGAGTGCTTCGGAGTTGCCGACCGGTGTCATCGCCGCTACGAGCAGTGTCTACGACAGCAGCGGCACGTTCATCGTCGAGAACGACGTCTGCTTCAACGACGCCTACCCCTGGGGCGATGGGTCCACCGGCACCATGGACGCGGAATCGATAGCACTCCATGAGCTGGGTCACTGGCTGTGTCTGCTCGATCTGTACGGACCGGCCGACTCGGCCAAAGCGATGTACGGTTTCGGCAGCCCGGGCGTCACGAAGCGCAGCCTCTCGGGTGCCGATCAAGAGGGCATCCTGTGGATCTACGGACCTCCCCGCATCACCGGACTGACCCCGTCGTCGGGTCCCAGCGCCGGGGGAAACACCGTGGTCATCTCAGGGAACGGGTTCAAGGGCGTGACCGGCGAGAACGCAATCACGTTCGGCGGCGATATGGCGCTCGGCTACACGGTGGTGTCGCCCACCCGTATCGAGGCAGTGGCCCCGCCGCACGCTCCCGGCCCGGTGCAAGTCCAGGTGGTGACCGCAAGTGGGATCACCGAGGATGCACCGGCCGACGACTACACATACTTGGCAGCTTCCGGGAGCTACGAGCAGACCGACGCCCGGATCAGATACTCGGCCGGTTGGGAGACGTTCTATACGAGCTCGGCCTCCGGGGGTAGCTACGGCCGGGCCAGCGCGAGCGGTTCTTCGGCCACCGTCTACTTCAAGGGGATCGGGCTCGACTGGATCGCCATGAAGGGGACCACCACCGGCAAAGCCGATGTCTATTTGGATGACGCGTTCCAGCAAACCGTCGACCTATACAATCCCAGCGCGATCTACCAAGTCAAGGTGTGGTCGACGCCCGTCCTGCCATACGGCTTTCATAAGGTGAAGATCTCGGTGAACCCCTCGACCGTGGGCAAATACATCACCCTTGACCGGGTCGAGGTGCTGGGTGAACTCACCCAGGCTCCGCCCGCCATCACATCGATCAGTCCCACCTCGGGGCTCACGCTTGGCGGCACGTCAGTCACCATCACCGGCAGCGGGTTCATCGGCGTCTCGGAGGTGAAGTTCGGGGACACCAAGGCGGCCAGCTACCTGATCGATTCCGACACTCAGATGCGGGCCATCGCACCCGCGCATGCCGAAGGCACCGTGAGCGTGAGACTGAAGTCACCCGGCGGTTCGAGTACCGATACCGCCGCCGACGACTATACCTACACGCTGCCTGTGACTCCCACCATCACCTCGCTTTCCCCCACCTCCGGGTCCACCGCCGGCGGCACCTCGGTCACCATCAACGGCACAGGCTTCGACCTGGTGTCTTCAGTTCTCTTCGGCGACGAACCGGCGGTGAGCTACGTTGTCAACTCCCCCACCAAGATCACCGCCGTCGCTCCTTCCCATGCCGAGGGAACGGTCCGGGTGAGGGTCACTGCGGTCGGCGGCACCACTGCCGACACCGCCGCCGACGACTACACCTATGTAGCGGCCGTGGCTCCCACCCGCTACGACCAGACCGACCCCAACATCGTAAAGACCGGCACTTGGACCGACTTCGCCAGCACCGCCAGCTACCTGGGTAGCTACGGCCGCTCGAGCACCAGCGGAGCCAGGGCAACCGTCTGGTTCACCGGCACCAAAATCGCCTGGATCGGCATGAAGGGCAGCACCCCGGGCATAGTCGATGTGTGGATCGACGACGTGAAGAAGGCCACGCTCGACCTTTACGCCTCCCCGGCCGTCTACCAAAAGACCCTGTGGACGAGCGACACCCTGGAGAGCGGCACCCACCGCATGGACCTCGTCCGCAACTCCGGGAGCCTGTCGACCGAGTACCTTGTGCTTGACGCGGTCGACATCTGGGGGGCCATCAAAGCACCTCCACTCGCCATCACCTCGCTCTCTCCCACCACCGGCTCCATCGCCGGCGGCACCTCGGTGGTCATAAACGGCAGTGGGTTCATCGGCCTCTCCGGAGCCTCAGCGGTCACCTTCGGGGGAACCAACGCCACCAGCTACGTGGTGAACTCCTCTTCCAAGATCACCGCCGTGGCCCCTGCTCACGCCCCCGGCACCGTTTCGGTGAAAGTCACGGCGGCCGGAGGCTCGACCCCTGACACCGCGGCTGATGACTTCACCTATGTGACCACTCCTTCGACGACCACGCGCTATGAGGAGACCAGCAGCAGCCTGGTCTGGACCGGCACCTGGACCTTGAGCTCAAGCACGGCCTACTCCGGCGGAAGCCACAAATACGCAAACGCCTCCGGCGCCTCGGTCACCGCCACTATTAACGGCACCTACGTGGCCTTGATCACCAAGAAGGGGGCCAACTACGGCATCGCCAAGGTGACCGTGGATGGGACCACCACCCACACCGTCGACCTCTACCGCTCCACCACCGGCTATAAGCAGAAGGCCTGGGAGGCCACGCTCCCGGCCGGATATCACACGGTGAAGGTCGAATGGACCGGGACGAAGAACCCTGCCTCCACCGGCACCAACATAAGCGTGGATGCCTTTGACGTGGCCGGCAGTCTCGTCTCCAGCGTTCGCACCGAGCAGACCAGCACCAAGCTGACGTATGCCGGCACCTGGACTACCGGCACCAGCTCCTACTACTCCGGAAGCAGCTTCAAGTACATCAACAAGACCGGGTCCGTCACCATCAACTTCACGGGGGTGAGTCTCAGCCTGGTCGCCAAGAAAGCCGCCAACTACGGCATCGCCAAGGTGACTCTCGATGGCACCAAGACCTTCAACGTCGACTTCTACAGCGCCACCACTTACTACAAAAAGACCGTCTGGTCGAGCGGCTTCCTTACTCCCGGCGACCACAGCGTTAAGATCGAATGGACCGGCACCAAGCGTGCCGTCGCCACCGGCACCAACATCAACATCGATGCGGTGGATGTGAGGGGGGTACTGAGGTAGGGGAGGCGGATGACGCTCAACGAGCATGGGCACCGCTGCCGGTCGGGCTCTAGGCGGCAAGCGCGCATTCGGCGAAGGCGGGTCCAAGCACGCCTGGGTCTGCCAAGCATTCGCCAGTCAGCGTTATAAGGTGAGCCTGCATTGCGACGGTGAACGCAGGAGCGGCCTGGCATCCTGCTCGTCGACCCCTCGCGGCTGTTCGTGTGGAGTCTGTAAGTTGTCAAGACTGTCCCTCGACTGTCCCGAGGGACAATGTTGTTGCGCCGCACGGGTGTTCATAATGGGCGGCAGCTCTTCCTGTTCGACGCGTCAAATTCAGCGATAGGTGAAAGCCCCGATCATGCCAGGTGGTCTTCCAGCGCCTGCGCGACCCACTCTCGCGTCAAGCGCAGCTGGGCTTCGTGGACCGAGCCGAAACCAGCCGTGCTGAGCCGGGGTACTCTGCGTCCGCTGGCCTCGGCCCATGTTCGACTTCTCGCTCTTGTCAGGCAACCCGAAGCGGCTTGATGCGCCGCACGGCGTCCTGGGCTGCCACCTGCGCGTCCCAAAGGTCGACCGCTCTCTGCAGATTCAGCCAGAACTCCGGGGTATTGCCGAACAGCGCGGAGAGACGCAGCGCCATGTCGGGCGACAGGGAACGCCGCTCACGCAGCAACTCGTTCACCGTCTGACGGGACACTCCGAGAGACTCAGCCAAGACGGAGACAGTGAGGCCGTAATCCGGCATGAAGTCCTCGCGTAGAATCTCGCCCGGATGCGTGGGCCGGCGCTGAATCGCTGTGTCGTTGGGGATGCTCATGGTCTTCACCTCATGTCAGTGGTAGTCGCAGAATTCGACGTCGAACGCGTCTCCGTCTTCGAACCTGAAGCAGATGCGCCACTGGTCGTTGACTGAGACCGAGTACTGCCCGGCTCGATCTCCTTCGAGTGGATGCAGACGATTGCCCGGTGGGACCTTCAGGTCCTCGAGTACAGTCGCGGCGTTCACCTGCTCCAACTTGCGTACGGCTCGCTTCGCCACGTCAGGCGGCACCCGCTGGGCCTTGCCGCTCAGATAGAGCTGCTGCGTCTGTCTGTCAGCGAAGGACTTGATCACAGTCAGAAGTCTAACGCGTCACGTGACACACGTCAACTTGTGTCCGGTGTTTGTGGAAGCACTCAAATAAGGGACGGGAAGTCGAGAGGTTGATGTGTGCTTCCCTGCCGTCACCAGCCGGAACAAGATGTCGGTGGTGCTAGTGGCGGATACCGGATGATCCTCGAACAAGGTGAGGAGGCCGGGCAGCCCTCCGCGCCCGCCTCGCGGCGGTCTCGGAGCGCATCCACGCTCGCGACCCCTTGACAAGTCGTGCCCAAGATGCAAAGCTCTTTTGCAAAGGTCCTTTGCATCATGGAGGCAGGGATGAACGGCAATGGCGTCTACGAGATCACCACCGAGACCGCGCTCCATGCGCTCGCTCATCCACTCCGCCTGCGCCTGCTCGGACTCCTTCGCGTCGACGGACCTGCCACGGCGAGCGGTCTTGCCCATCGGGTGGGCGAGAGCAGCGGATCCACCAGCTACCACCTCCGCCAGCTTGCCGCAGCTGGCTTCATCGAGGAGGCACCCGAACTCGGTACGAAGCGACAGCGTTGGTGGCGGGCTTCGCATCGAGAGACCTCCTGGTCGCCAGGGCGGTTCCTCGACTCCGCGAGCGCGCGCCGCGACGACGTGTCTGTCCGACGCGAGATCCTGCGCCTGCAGCAGGTCACGCTGGAGCAATGGCTCGTCGAGGAGCCGACGTGGGGGGCGGAGTGGGTGGATTCGGCCGCGGAGAGCGACCACCTACTCGATCTGACAGCCGACGAACTACGGTCGCTCAAGGAAGAGTACCTGGCGCTCGTGGGGCGCTATCAGACCCCACGAGACGACAACCTGCCCCGTGAGCGCGTGTGGGCTATCTTCCACGCGGTGCCCGTGCGCGAGCTCCTGCGATGAGCGTCGACTCCGTTCGTCGCCGGTTCCTGTGGCTGCTGGGTTTGCGATGGCTGCCGGTCGGTCTCATCGCCCCTCTGCTTGTCTTGGTCCTCGTCGATCGGGGACTGACTCTGGCCCAGGTGGGCGTGGTGATAGCGGTCTACGGGATCACGACCGCCGTGCTTGAGCTGCCTACGGGTGGCCTGGCCGACACAATGGGCCGCCGTCCGGTTCTGCTCCTCTCCGCGCTCCTCGGTATGGTCTTCATCGCCCTGGTTCTCGCTCTGGACGGGATCGTGGGGTTATCTGTGGCCGCCTTCGTGGGGGGCGTTAGCCGAGCACTCGGCTCGGGGCCGCTCGAGGCCTGGTTCGTCGACTCCACCCGCGCTATCGACCCGGATGCCAAGCTGGAGCGCGGCCTATCCCTCGGCGGCACGCTGGACGGCGTGGCACTTGCCCTCGGCGCGATCGTCGGCGGCTTCCTCCCCCAGTTGTTCGGCGGCCGGCTTGCCGTCTCGTTGGTGGCAGCGCTCGTGTTCTCCGGAGTCTACTTCGGCGCCGTCGCCCTGCTCATGACCGAAGATCGGCAAGCGTCTCCCGGCCGGCTTCGCATCGCCTTCGCCAGGATCCCCCAGGTGATTCGCGCCGGAACGGCGCTGACCGTGCGTCACCGCTACCTGCGAAGGCTGATGCTGGGCTACGTCGCCATCGGTGTCGGCGTCTCCGCGATCGAGGTGCTGTGGCAACCCCGGTTCGCCACGCTCCTCGTTGACGCGGCGGACAAGACCGGGTTCTTCGGCATCCTGCTGGCGGTGGCCTGCGGAGCGTCCGCGCTGGGGGCGCTGTCGGCCCCGAGGTTTCGCCGCCGCTTTCGCGGCCGCATCTCTCCGGCCCTCAGCGCTGCCCAGGGACTCATGGGCATGGCGCTACTCGCCCTGGCGGTCTCGGGGACATTGATCGCGGCGTCGGCTGCCTTCGTGGTCGCCTTCCTCTTCAGCGGACTCATATCCCCATATCTGCAGGAGTTGCTCCACGAGCATGTTTCCGCGGATAGCCGCACAACGATGGTATCGGTAAGTTCGCTCAGCATGCAGTCCGGGGGCTTTGTCAGCGCGCTGACGCTTCCCGCCATGGCGGCCGCATACGGTATCCCGGTAGCGTGGGTTGTGGGTGGATCGATACTCGGGCTGGCGGCGCTGCTGTATGTCGGCATCCCAGACCGGGCGACGGCCGGCGTCGTGCTGCGGGAATCCGTGGCATGACCGGCGAGCCCCGGGGGAGAAGTGCTCTTGCGCAGAGAGATCACGGTCGCCGATTCGGGCGCGCCGATTCCGAAAGAGCAGCGCACCAGGTGGCGTGAAATGTGGGCGGCTGGTTCAAGCTTGACCGGCCCAGGCGCTGCGTATAGTCTGCGTAGTCGCTGTCAGGCCCTCAAAGGATCGAGAATCATGGACATATGGAAGTTCTACGACATCACTCACCGTGAACATGTGGTATGCAATCCCACGAGCGAGGGAAAGCTGGCACGTCTCGTGGAGTTTCTGCGCCTGCCGACGGGCGCGCAGGTGGTCGACATCGCCTGTGGAAAGGGCGAGTTCCTGATCCGCTTGGCCGAAGCCTATGGCGTTCGTGGCGTGGGTATCGACATTTCTCCTTTCTACATCGCCGATGCGAAGCGAAGGCTCACGGCGCGTGCACCGGATGCGCGCATCACCTTCATCGAGATGGATGGTGCCGATTTCAGGCCGGACGAGCCGCACAGCCTGGATATGGCCTCGTGCATCGGAGCCAGCTGGGTCTTCGGGGGGCACGCCGGCACTCTCGACGCGCTGATCGGCATGGTGAAGCCCGGGGGCTGGGTGATCGTGGGAGAGCCATACTGGCTGCGGGAGCCGCCCGAGGACTACCTGGAGGCAGCCGGGGTGGCCCGAGAAGATTTCGGGAGCCACGTTTCCAATGCGGAAGCTGGGGAGCGGCGGGGGCTGGACCTCGTTCACACCATCGTGAGCGGCCAGGACGACTGGGACCGGTATGAGGGCCTGCAGTGGTTCGCGACCGCCGAGCACGCCCGTGCCCATCCGGATGACCCGGATGTGGCGGAGCTGGTCGAGCGCGTGAGCAAGGCGAGGGCGGCGTACCTGCGCTGGGGCCGGGACACGCTTGGTTGGGCGATCTACGTGTTCAGATCGCGTCCTCGCGCCTAGCAGGCCGACAAGGACGGGGGCTCTGTTGGCTCGATCTGATCCCCGCAGCGTGAAGCTGAGCGTGAATCGGCGCATGGCGGCCGCGAGCGCGGCGGTGTGCCGCGAGCGCGACACGATCCACACGGTCACGGAGGTCGACGTCTCCCTTCCCCGGCGACTGATCCGCGAACACGCGGACCGCACAGGCGAACACCTCTCCTTCACCGCGTATATCGTCGCCTGCCTCGCCCGTGCGATACGCGACAACCCGGAGTTCAACACGATGATCTCCCGCGGCCGGCTCGTCACGCTGAGGGAGGTGACGATCGGTGTCCTCGTGGAGCGCACGATCGCGGGTGAGCGAGTCCCGGAGCCGCTCGCCATCCACTCGGCTGACTCGCTGACCGTGAGCGAGTTGACCGCCCGACTCAGGGACGCGCAGAAGGCGGAGGACGATCGCCTCGGCGGCCTGTCGGGAGCCACCTGGGTGCGGTTCATCCCGAGTTTCTTGTTCAGGCTCATGATCCGCGTCGCATCGCGCAGCGTGCGGATGGCGGAGCGCTACGGAGTGGTCTCGGTGACCTCGGTGGGGATGTTCTCGCGTGGAGCGATGTGGCTCGTGCCGCTGAGCGCCTCGACGGTAGCACTCTCGGTCGGGGGGATAGTGGAGCGCCCCGCAGCGACCGGCGAGGGTGTCCGCAGCGTCGAGCACCTCTGCCTCACGGCGTCGTTCGACCATGACATCATCGACGGAGCCCCGGCGGCCCGCTTCACCAGCGGGCTGGCCGAGCTCATCGCGAGCGGCGTGCTCCTGCGGCCCGACTCCGAGGGGGAAGCGCAGGAGCGGATCTAGAAAGACGCCGCGATGACGTGAGGACGCTCAGGTCGGAGCTGCTGGTCGGCATGGCGAGCTTCTGACAAGACTACTGTCGTATTGAACTGAACCGCCCTGGGTTCAGTAGGGACTCAGTTGCTTCGTTCCTATCCGCCTTAGGTTGTAGTATGAAAAAGCGGTCCACCTGGGCCGCCCCAACACGCAACCGGCCCTGGTGACGCTGTCGCAACGCGGGGGTATGCGGATGAACGTCTTTGATCTTCATGGTCGGCTTATCGAGGACTATCACCTGTATGTCGACAGCTTCATCCAGATCAAAGATGAGCGTATCCGCGACAAGGTCGATCAGGAGATCGAGGCCGGTCTCCTGTGGCCGGCGCCTCTCGTGCAGCTCAACCCGTCGTTCGAGTCGGGGGGCGGAATAGCCGACCTGGTGGCCGAAGGCACGCTCCACCCCGAATGCGAGCGGATCTTCCGGGTGGGAAAAGACAAGGACGGTACGGGCAACCCCATCGCGCTTCACCGTCACCAGACCGAGGCCATCCGCGCCGCGGCCGGCGGCGACGACTACGTGCTGACCACGGGTACGGGTTCGGGCAAGAGCCTCGCCTACATCATCCCCATCGTAAACCGTGTGCTTCGAGAAGGCTCCGGCAAGGGTATCCGCGCCATCGTCGTCTATCCGATGAACGCCCTGGCCAACAGCCAGGCCGGCGAACTGCGCAAGTTCCTCTGTGACGGCTATCCGGATGGCAAGGGCCCGGTCACCTTCCGCCGCTACACCGGCCAGGAGTCGGATGACGAGCGGCTGGAGATCATCGGGAGCCCGCCGGATATCCTCCTCACCAACTACGTGATGCTGGAGCTCATCCTCACGCGCCCCAAAGAAGAGGGTCTGATTGGGGCGGCGCAGGGACTGCGGTTCTTGGTGCTCGACGAGCTGCACACCTATCGGGGCCGCCAAGGGGCCGACGTGGCCTACCTTGTCCGTCGGGTGCGCGACCGGCTGGCTCCCGATGGCCTGCAGTTGGTGGGCACCTCGGCCACGCTGGCCGGCGCGGGGTCGTACGACGAACAACGGGCCGAGGTCGCTCGGGTGGCCTCCCAGCTCTTCGGGGCGACGGTCAAGCCGGAGCGGGTCATCGGCGAGACGCTCCGCCGAGCAAGCCTTCCTGCGGCCACCGACGACCCTGGGTTCGTGGCAGAACTGCGCGACGCTCTTCTGGAGCAGACGGCCCCCGTCCCAGACCGGTACGCGGAGTTCCTGGCTCACCCACTCTCACGCTGGATCGAGGGAGCCTTGGGAGTGGAGCCCGACCCTGCGGACGGGCGTCTAGTGCGTGTCCAGCCCAAGAGCATCACCGGGGAAACCGGCGTCGCGAAAGCGCTCGCTGAGTTCATTGGCGTGCCCGAGGAGATCTGCGCCGATCGCATCGCCGATTTCCTGTTGGGCGCCGGTCGTTGCGAAAGGGATCCGGTCACCGGCTTTCCGCCGTTCGCCTTCCGGCTGCACCAGTTCATCAGCCGGGGCGACGCGGTGTACGCCTCGATCGAGCCGGAGGAGACCCGCCATCTGACCACCAACGCCCAGCAGTTCGTACCCGGGTCCCGAGACAAGGTGCTGCTCCCCTTGGCCTTCTGCCGTGAATGCGGCCAAGAGTACTACGTGGTCCGGGCTGCCCACAGCGCGGACGGGAACCTGGTCTTCACCCCCCGCAGCGTCTCGGAGCGGGTGAGCGAGGAGGACGGCGCTGCGGGCTTCCTCTTCCTCAGCGCTGAGAACCCCTGGCCGGACGACACGGAGTCTATTCTCGACCGCCTTCCCGAGGAATGGCTCGAGGTCTCCAACGGTGAGCGCAAGGTGCGCAAGGACCGTCTCAAGAAGCTGCCTCAGGCCGTGCGGGTACGGGCCGACGGCTCCGCCGCCGGCCTCAGCGGCGGCCCCGGGGGCCACGGCTCCGCCGCCAGCTCCGAAGGCGTTTCCTGCCACTTCGTGCCCGCGCCGTTCGGCTTCTGCCTCTCCTGCGGGGTTTCCTACGCCGGCCGCATCGGCGACTTCGCCAAGCTGGGCCAACTGGGCTCGGAGGGGCGGAGCACCGCCACCACCATCCTGGGCCTCACGGCCATCCAGAGACTGCGGGCCGATCCTGACCTCCCTCCCCGCGCCCGCAAGCTGCTCAGCTTCACCGACAATCGCCAGGACGCGTCGCTGCAGGCCGGTCACTTCAACGATTTCGTCGAGGTAGGTCTGTTGCGTGCCGCGCTCTACCGAGCGGCCGAGGAGGCGGGCGGGTCCGGCATACGTCACGACGAGCTGACCCAACGGGTCTTCGAGGCCCTCGAACTGCCCCTGGAGCAGTATGCGACCGATCCCACGGTCAAGTTCGCGGCTCTGTCGGGCACGCAGACCGCGCTCCGAAACGTTCTTGGCTATCGGCTCTATCGAGACCTGCAGAAGGGTTGGCGCATCACCCTGCCCAACTTGGAGCAGTGCGGACTGCTTCGCATCGACTACGAGTCGCTCGACGAGCTGTGCTCTGCCGAGGAGGAATGGGCCGGGGCTCACCAGGCCCTGGTCACCGCGCCACCGGCCACCCGCGCTGCCGTTGCCAAGACCATGCTGGATTGGATGCGGCGGGGCCTCGCCGTCAAAGTGGACTACCTCCGCGGCGAGTATCAAGAAGGGCTGAAGCAGCAAAGCAGCCAACGGCTCCGCTCGCCCTGGGCCATCGATGAGCAGGAGCGGCTGGAGACCGCCCGGGTGGTGTTCCCCCGCTCGCGCAAGGTGGGGGATTCCGGCGGCGATCTATTCCTTTCGGGGAGGAGCGGCTTCGGCCAGTACCTGCGCCGATCGAACACCTTTCCCGGGTACGGGGCCAAGCTGCCCGTGTCGGAGGCTGAGGACATCATCCGCCAACTCTTCGAGATCCTGCGTCAGGCCGGACTGGTGGAGCCGGTTGTCGAAGGGACGGCCGGCGAGGTCCCCGGCTACCAGGTGCCGGCCGCGGCTATGATCTGGAAGGCGGGCGACGGGACGACTCCCTACCACGATCCCATCCGCGTGCCCAATCTGCCGGCCGGCGGCGGGCGGAGCAACTCCTTTTTCGTAGGGTTCTACAGGAACACGGCCCGGGGCATCGCCGGGATCGAGGCCAGAGAGCACACGGCCCAGGTCGCCTATTACGATCGCGAAGAACGGGAGGAGCGCTTCAGGGAAGGCAGCCTCCCCATCCTCTTCTGCTCGCCCACCATGGAACTGGGCGTTGATATCGCCGAGCTCAACGTGGTCAACATGCGCAACGTTCCGCCCAACCCGGCCAACTACGCCCAACGGAGCGGGCGCGCGGGCCGGAGCGGACAACCGGCCCTCGTCTACAGCTACTGCACCACCGGGAGCCCGCACGACCAATATTTCTTCAAGCGGCCGGAACTGATGGTGGCGGGAGCGGTCACGCCTCCTCGGCTCGATCTGGCCAACGAGGACCTCATCCGCGCCCATGTCCACGCGGTGTGGCTGGCCGAGACCGACCTCTCCTTGGGCAAGTCCCTCAAGGACTTGCTCGATCTGGGCGGCGAAGAACCGTCGCTGGAGCTGCAGGCGCACGTCCGGGACGCCATTGAAATGCACAAGCCGCGCGAACGGGCCCGGGCCCGAGCGGCTGCGATTCTCCAGGGTTGCGGGGCCGAGCTGGAGGCCGCCGACTGGTATAGCGATGGCTGGTTGGATGAAGTCCTCGCTCAAGTCCACCTTCGCTTTGACCGTGCCTGCGACCGTTGGCGCGACCTCTACCGCAGCGCCCTCGCCCAGTTCAAGGCCCAGAACAAGGTGATCGCCGATCCCACCAGGAGCGCACAGGACAAGGCGCTGGCCAAACGCCTCCGCGGGGAGGCCGAACAGCAGATGAACCTGCTCACCGACGTAGACAAGTTGCTGCAGTCCGACTTCTACAGCTACCGATACTTCGCCAGCGAGGGCTTCCTGCCCGGATACAGCTTCCCCCGGCTGCCGCTCTCG
>CAYNPL010000041.1:16164-19358 GCA_964399135.1 uncultured Gaiellales bacterium | reverse complement strand
AGATGGCCATGATGAGCGATATCACCATCTGCACTCCCGACTTCATCCTGCAGGATGACCACTTTGTCCACGCCGGCGGACATGTCCCCGGCGACGGCATGACTCTGGCCCTGCAGTTCATACTGGGCATCAAGCGGGGCAACTACATGAGTCTGATGAACAAAGGCCTCGACGCCCAGACCTGCCTGAGGCTGGGGGCCGTCAACGAGATCGTCGAGCGAGACAAGATCGTCGAGCGGGCCTGGGAGATCGCCCGCCAGATCATGCATACCAACCGCTCCACCCGCCGGCTCAGCCACCACGTCTGCGTACGCCCCTGGAGGGAGCTGGTGGAGCAGAACCTGCGCCAGCACGTCTACGCCGAGATGTACTCCTTCAACCTGGAGAAGTCGCACCACGACTTCAACCAGATCGAGTACTCGGACGACAAGATGATGCAGATGTGATTCGGCGTCCCGGGGCTGGGGTCACCGACCGCAGCGGGTCCGAGGAGGAGCAAGGGGCGTATGAGATATGACGACGCCGATCGCCGCTTCGGATGGCGCCGCGCTGCTTCGCTCAAGCAACGGGGCAACAGCGGCTCCTTGAGCTATGCTTGCCGAGGGTCAAGATGGTGGGCTCACTGTGGTCGTTACCATCCATCCCACACACCGGCCCGCATGTTCATCAAGCCGCGAGGGAGCGATGCGCGTCCCTGTACTGACGCTACGACAGCTGGAAGCCGCGAGCGGCGAGCCGCGGACGACGATCTACTACTATCTTCGTCGCGGCCTGCTCCCCCGACCTCAGAAGACTCCGTCCGGTCGCTCCCTTTACTCCCGGGATCTCGTAGCCATCCTCAAGGAGATCGCGGCGCTGCGGAAGGCGGGACTGTCACTGCCGGAAATCGAACAACGGCTGCACAGCGAAGTGCTTCGGGCCGGACAGATTGAAGTCGATCTGGCCGCCCAGGAGTACGAGCGGACGCGCAACCGTATTCTTGCGGCAGCCGCCCATGAGTTCGCCACCAGGGGCTACAAGAAGACCCATGTGAAGACGATCTACGAAAAACTGAACATCTCGGTGAACGTCTTCTATGATCACTTTCCCAGCAAGCGCGCGGTTCTTGCCGGATGTCTGGTGGAGCTCATGAGGTGGAGCCTTGAGTTCGTCGACCGGAACAGAGATCGGATAAGAGATCCCGCCGAGGAGCTCCTCTGGCTGGCGTTCGCCAGTTTTCCGGTGTTCCAACTGGGCGAAGCATGGAGAGGGGTCATCCACGTTGACGCCCCCGATACGGACCACGAGCTGTATCGGTCCGTTAGCACGGCCAGATCGGCGATCCTTGAGCGCATCATGAAGGCGCTCGCTGCATCCGGCCCCCCCCGGGAGTCGCGTGCCGGAATCAGCGACAGGCTGATCGCCGAGGGTCTGTTCGGAGCTACAACCATGCTGTTTGGCTCGTTCAACAGCGATCGGTTCCGCACCGAGGATCTCATGCGGGCCAACCTATGGTTCACTCTGGCGGCGATGAAGGAGCGGACCGGCGAGAGTGAGGTCGGTTCAGATTGCAGGCACTACGAGGAACTGATCGAGTACTTCTCCGGGCGGATGCCCCCGCCGCCTCCCATCTTCGAGGAGACTGGGGACCAGTGAGCGTCTAGCGGCGGGGGTACCGTCTGCACTGTCTGCCCATTTGTGCGCCGACCAGTCGCATGTGGCGTCACTACGCTATTTGAAATAAGGATTGAAATGTGAGAGTCTAAATACGAGGGGGTGCGGGGCCTCAATGTTGGGCCGATCCCCTTGCTGCGCGTTTGCCACGAGACCGGTACTGATTGGGGGGGCGGACAATGACACACAAGGAGACGCGGGAGCCTTTCGGGGAGAGGTCTGACGAGCGGAGGTTGGTCAGCAGGCGTGAGTTCCTGAAATATGCGGGCGCCACCGGCGCCGCGATCGGTCTGGGAGCAGGACTGGGAGGGCTGGCGGCGGCCTGCGGGGGAGGGGAGACGGCGACTACAGTCGCCGGGCCCACCACGACCGCGGGGCCAACGACGACCTCTGGGCCCACCACGACGGTGGCGGCCGGGCCGGAGCCTCCGGCGAAGGACAAGATCGTCATTGGGGCGGCACGGCCCGTCTCCGGTCCCCTAGCGTTCTTCGAGGAGAATGGTTTCGGACCGACGTATCGGCTGTGGGTGCAGGATGTGAATGCGGCGGGCGGCATCAACGTGGCCGGCAAGAAGTTGCCGGTGGAGATGAAGGTCTACGACGATCAGAGCGACCTCGACACCAGCATGCGTCTTCTTACCAAGCTGATTGAGGAAGACAAGGTAGATTTCGTCTTTTCACCCGTAAGCACAGCTTTCCAATTCGCCGCGGCAGGTGTAGCGAACGCGCACAAGTACATTCTGATGAGCGCGGAAGGGGGGGCCACTACGCTCGAGACCGAGATGAAAAAGGGCACGTTGCCATATTTCTTCCAGTGCGTGAACTACTCCAACCACGCCCACCTGCCGGCGTTTGCAGAGGTCATGAGTGAGGTCGGTGCGAAGACGGCGTCGGTCGTCTACCTGGACGATCTTCACGGCATAGAGTATCAGGCGCAGGCACAGATCTTCTTGAGTGGAGCAGGCATCCAGATCCTCAGCAATATCGCGATTCCGGGCGAAATCAAAGACGTGTCGAGCATCGTCAAGAGGATACAGGGCGAGAACCCTGATGCGGTGTGCGCGTTCGTCTACCCGCCTCAGAGCATTCTGCTTCTGGTGACCATGATGCAGATGAACTTCAGCCCCAATGCCGTCTTCATCGGACCGGGGGGCGGCAGCCAGTGGTACTACGACTCGTTCAGGGGCGCGTTGGATGGCGCCATGTACATCGGGGCCTGGAGTGTCAACAGCTCACCTGAGGCCAAGGCCTATTACGACAAGTTGGTGGAGTTTCTGGGCGGCCCCCAGAACGTGGACTTCTACGGCAATTTGCTGTCTCGCGCGCAATTGGAGTTCTTCCAGCAGGCCATCGAGCAGGCGGCAACACTGGATCAGGACAAGATCGCCGAGGTCATGCGGACGGCCCATTTCCCCACGGTCATGAGCCCGGACACGTTCTTCACCAACCAGATTCTCGACCTCTCATGCTACGCGGGTCAGGTCGGGCAGTGGCAGAACGGCATCGCCGAGGTTGTCGACGTGGGCGTGAAGCGGACGGCT
>CAYNPL010000041.1:0-16064 GCA_964399135.1 uncultured Gaiellales bacterium | reverse complement strand
GCAGTGGCAGAACGGCATCGCCGAGGTTGTCGACGTGGGCGTGAAGCGGACGGCTGCTCCCATCTATCCCAAGCCGGGGTGGCCGGCCGCGCCCCCGGCCTCCTAGGGCGAGGACCGCGGATCAAGTCGCCGGTTCCTGTTCTTCGTCTGCGACTTCATCCGGGCTGTAGCCCATGTTCGCCGATATCTCCGCCGTCGCCTGCCTGAGATCACGGAGGGCCGACTCCAGGAACCCCGCGTCGTTCTCGCGGGTTGCGGGGAAGCCCAAAGCAAGCCCGCCGACGATGTTGCCGGCGAAGTCCAGGATCGGCGCGGCCATCCCCATGAGGCCTTCCGCGACCTCGTTGACCTCCACTGCATATCCGTCGCTACGGATCTTGGGAAGACGGTCAAGGAAGCGATCGCGGTCTACGATGGAGTAGGGAGTACGCTGCTCCAGCGGGTATTTGTCCAGCAATTCCTCGACGACATCGGGTGTGAGGGTCGCCATGACAAGGTGCCCCAAGGGCCCATATGTCAACGGATGAACATCTCCAACGGCGCCCGGGATAGACGCCATAGCTGGCCCGCCAGTGCCTTGTCGTCTGTCGACGATCACCGTGTGTTCGCCGCTGCGCATGGCCAGAAGAATGGTGCCCTTCGAGCGCTGCTCCAACGAACGCAGGGTCTCGGCTGCCGCGTCTCGCAGAGAGAACGACGAGTAGACGATGCTGCCCATCTCGAAGAGCCTTTGCCCGAGGCGGTAGCGCCGGGTGTCGGGTATGCGCTGGAGAAGCCCACGTCGTTCGAGGTTCGCGACAAGGCGGATGACCGTCGACCGATTGAGTCGGGTCTCATGGACGATCTCCGAGATGCTCAGCTCTTTCCGGCGGAGCGTGAAGATGTCGAGGATGTCTATGGCCTTGTCGAGCACCTTCACCTGATAACTATCGGCTCGTTGCGGCGTGTCTGGCTTTGGAGCCACAGCACTCCTTTCGGCGCTCAAGAGCGATTCACCTTGATGTTCTCGCACGCCGGGCGGACTGACAAGGCCGAGCAGGCGCGTGCGGGTGTTCGTAATATGAACAACAATGCTATATCATGAACTTTTCCTTGACACAAGTCTTTCCATGTGGATTAATGAGTGGAGCACGTAGTAACCCGCGCAGGAGGGGGGCGTTTGATGCCGCATGAGAGAACAGTAAGCCGTCGTGAGTTCCTGAAAATCACCGGCATCGCCGGCGCGACCATCGGTGTAGGGGTTGGACTAGGCGGGCTCGTGGCGGGCTGCGGCGGCTCCGAACCGGCTACCACTACTGCCGGTCCGACGACGACAGTCGGCGCCACTACCACCACGGCTGGCGCCACCACCACCGTCTCTGCCGGACCCGAGGGAGGCAGGCCCATCAAACTTGGGGTGGTGTCCCCCAAGACGGGCAACTTTGCCAATTTCGCCATCGCCGACGATTGGTGGATCGGCCGTGGCAGGGAAGTCCTCAAAGACGGGATAGTCACCGGTGACGGCAAGCTGCGCCAGGTCGAGTTGGTGGTCAAAGACACCCAATCCGATGCCAACCGGGCCTCACAGGTAGCGGCCGACTTGGTTCAGCTTGACAAAGTCGACATGCTGCTCGCGTCGGGGACGCCCGACACGTGCAACCCCGTCTCCGCTCAAGGCGAGGCCCTCGGGTGCCCCACCCTCAATACACTGAGCCCGTGGCAGGCTCTCTTCCTTGCGCAAGATGGCAAGCCCATCGAATTCAAGTGGGTGTTCGGAAACATGATTGGCTCGGAGCAGACGATCGCCTGCTTCATCGAGATGTTCGAGCAGGTGCAGACCAACAAGAAGGTGGGGATGCTTTTCGCCAACGACGCCGACACCATGGGCTGGATGGCGCCGTTCGCCGCGCCCAAAGTTCTCTCCGAAAGGGGCTACACCATGGTGGTCCCCGACTACTATCAGCCTCCGGGGGAGGATTTCACCAAACAGATAACCATCTTCAAGCAGGAAGGCTGCGAGATCGTTTGCGGCACCAACGATCCGCCGTGGTTCTCCAACTTCTGGACCCAGTGCTTCCAGCAAGGCTTCCAGCCCAAGTGCTGCAGTTCAGGCAAAGCACTACTCTTCCCGCAGGCCGTCGAGTCTCTCCCCAACAATATCGGGGATGGGCTGATCGGGGAGGTTGGCTGGCACCCCAGTTGGAAGATCAGAGACACCCTCAGCGATCTCGATTCCGAAGGACTGGCGGCCGACTACGAGGCGAAGACGGGCATGCAGTGGACCGCGGCCATCGGGGCGTACGGGAAGCTAGAGTGGGCCGTCGACGTGTATGAGCGGGCCACGGACCCAGAGGACAAGGAAGCTGTGCTTGCAGCCATAAAGACAACCAAGGGCATGTTCCAGCAGGGTCACATCGACTTCACCGAACCAGTGGACCCGGAGGGCTTCCACCCCCATCCGAACATCTACAAGGCGTGGATGGCGGCGGGCCAGTGGAGAGAAGGAACGAAGCATCCCTTCGAGGTCGTGGTCTGCAGCACCGCTGCCGCGCCGGGCGCCCCTGTGCAGGACACGGCTCGGCCTATGGTGTACTCGTAAGGGGGAAGACAGGTAGGCGGAGTGTCGACGCCAGAGCGAGTCCCTCTCGCCCTGGTGACGGGGGCCCCGCCGGCCGGCAACCAGCCGGCCGGCGGGGCCCCAGGCTGTTGACTTTCGGCAATTCTCACGATACGGTTCATATACTTCGTATACGAATATGTATGCGCGGGAACTGGTTTGCACACCTTGGAGCGAGATGATGAATAATCCGCTGAAGATACTGATCATTGGCACGGGTACCATGGGCGAGGGAATCGCCCAGACCTTCGCGCAGAACGGTTTTCCCGTCCGCCTGGTGGCGCGCCGGCGGGAACCTCTGGAAAAGTGCATGGGCCAGATTCCCCAAAACGTCAAGCAGTTCATCGAATTCGGACTCATCGACGAGACCGTCGACCAGGTGATGAGCCGGATCGAGGGCATGGAGACCACCGACATGGCTCAGGCGGTGGAGGGGTGCGCCTACGTGGTGGAGACCATCCGCGAGGTGATGGACGACAAGAGGGCACTCTTGAAGGCCCTGCAAGAGGCCGCCCCGGACCTGGTCATCGGGAGCAACACGGGGAGCATGACCATTGACTCCCTGGCCGAGGGGCTGCCCCGCCCAGAGAACGTCATCGGCATCCACTACTTCAACCCCGCCCACATCATCCCGCTGGTGGAGATCCATCGAGGCAGCCGGACCTCCGATGCTGCCCACGATCTGACCCAGCGGCTTCTGGCTGCCTCGGGCAAGAAGACCGTGCTTGTGCGCAAAGAAGTGCCGGGGTTCATCGTCAACCGCATCACCGGCGCCATCGAGCGCGAGATCGACTACCTCTTGGACGAAGGGATCGTCACCCCCGAGGACCTGGATGTGGCCATCACCTCGAGCATCGGCTTCCGCTTCGCCTGCCTGGGTCCCATGGAAGTAGAGGACATGATCGGTCTCGACATCGCCATGACCGTGTCGGGGCGGGTGTTCAAAGGCTTGAGCAACGCCACCGAGCCGTCGCCCCTTCTGGTGGAGAAAGTGGAGCGGGGTGAGTTGGGGATCAAGACGGGCAAGGGCTGGTACGACTACAGCGGCAAGACCCGGGCTGAAGTGCTGGAAGAGAAGAACCGCCGGCTGTTGCGGCAGCTCAAGTTGTTCATGCAGAAACAGTGAACCTGGGGGGAGCGTCGTCGTTCCCCAAAAGGAGGTCCGGTGTTCGATCTTACAGGCAGAGTCGCGATCGTGACTGGGGGTGGAGGGGGCCTAGGCCGGCCTATCGCGGTGGGGCTGGCCACCTGCGGGGCCGATGTGGTGGTCACCAGCCGGGATGTGGCGCATCTGGAGCCCGTGGTGAAAGAGATTCAAGGCCTCGGCCGTAGGGCTTTGGCGATCGCGGCCGACGTCACCAGCGCTGAGTCCATGAGGGCAATGGTCGATCGGGTCATGGACGAGTTCGGCAAGATCGACATCCTGGTGAACGTGGCTGGGACCAACGCCCGCTTCTCGGCCGAAGAGATGGCTCCCGAGGAGTTCGAGCGGGTCATCCGCTTCAACATCCTGGGCACCTTCCTGGCCTGCCAGGCGGTGGGCCGGGTGATGATCGAGCAGAAGCGGGGCAAGATAATCAACATGTCCTCGGTGAGGGGCCGGGTCGCGCCTGACATGGGTGGCTCGGCCTACTCCTCCAGCAAGGGAGGGGTGGATTCCCTCACCCGCACCCTGGCGGCCGAATGGGCCAAGTACGGCATACACGTCAACGCTCTGGCTCCGGCCCTCATCATGACCGACATGACCAGGGACTTCCTGTCCAAACCGGAGGTGTACGCCAAGGTGACGCGCGACATCCCCCTGAAGCGGCTGGGGGAACCGCAGGAGGTGGTCGGCCCTGCCGTGTTGCTGGCCTCGGACGAGTCGGACTTCATGACCGGGCAGATCATCTACATCGACGGGGGCCTGTCGGCCGTGTGATTCGCCCGCTCCCGGAAGGAGAACAAGACTGTGAAAAAGATCGCCTATGCAGACCTGACCACGTATGGGGTCCCGCCCAAACACATCAACGTGGTCTCGACTCGGTTCCAGGGGGAGGCCGAGACCGGGCTCAAGAGTTTCTGGATGGGGATGTCCCACTACCTCCCCGGGGGCGGGGTGGAGTGGTCGGGAGAGGACTCGGCCGAGGAGAAGGTGTACTTCGTCCTCGAGGGGGAGCTCACGGTCAAGGGCAAGGACGAGGAGTTCGTGCTGGGACCGCGCGACTCCCTCTACATCGGCCCCAACGAGGGCCGCTCGATCGTCAACAACGGCAACAAGCCGGCCACCATGCTGGTGATCGTCAACCGCTAAGGAGCAAAAGGCATGAACCCCATCATCACCGCTTCGCTCACCGGCCCCGCCGCCACCAAGAAGGACACCCCGGCCATGCCCGGGTCGCCCGCGGAGATCGCGGAAGCCGCGAAGGGGGCCTACGAAGCCGGTGCGGCCGTCATCCACATCCATCTCCGGGACAATGACGATTTCACCACCGACCTCGACGTGGCCCGGCGCACGGTGGAGCTCTGCCGCGAGAAGTGCCCGGGGATCGTGCAACTCTCCACCGGTGGCGGTTTTCCCTATGAAGACCGTATGCGCATAGTCGAGGCCCGGCCGGCCATGGCCACCTTGAACCCGGCCAGCATGACCATCGGGATGAACCAGTTCCTCAACCCGCCCAAGCAGATGCGGCAGTTGGCCGCCCGCATGATCGAGCTGGGAGTCAAGGCCGAATGCGAGATCTACGACACCGGCCACCTGGGGCTGATGCTCGACCTCTTGAAGGAGGGTCTGCTGACCGAGCCTCTCCAGGTCTCCTTCGTGATGGGCGTCAAGGGGGGGATGCCGGCCGACCCCATGTTGCTCTCCTACCTGGTGAAAGAACTGCCCGAGAACACCAGCTGGCAGGTGATCGCCATCTCCAAGGCCAATCTCCCGCTGACCACCATCGGGCTGGCCATGGGGGGCAACGCCCGTACGGGCCTGGAGGACACCATCTACGTGCGGCCGAAAGAGCTGGCGACCTCCAACGCCCAACTAGTGGAACAGCTGGTGGGCGTGGCCCGCTCGCTGAACCTGCGGCCGGCCACCGTGGAGGAAGTGGTCGAAAGGCTCAAACTGTCTCCCGAACTGGTGCGGTAGCATGGTCTGGTGACACCGGCGGGGACCGGTGACACCGGTGCGGGCGGAGGTGGTCCAAGGAGGCCGATGAGCAGCGACCTGATCGCACGCCTGGACCCCGAGTTGAGGGTCCCTATCGCCGCGGCGGTGGCGGGTGAAGCTGTCAGTTTGGACGACATCCCGGCGGCTCGGGCCGGGTGGGCGGCGTTGATGGAAGCCCTGCAGGCCGAGGCGCCGCTCCCTTACCCGGTCGACGTGGAGGAGCTGGTGGTCCCCGGACCGGGGGGAGCCCCCGGGGTCAGGGTCAAGATCTGGAGGCCGCGGGAACGACGGGGGCCGCTGCCGGCCTTACTGTGGATACACGGTGGCGGCTACGTGCTCGGCGGCATCGACCACGAAGACCCGGTGTGCGCCCGGTTGGCCACGGAGGCGGAGTGCGCCGTGGTGGCCGTGGAATACCGGCTTGCTCCGGAATGCCCCTTCCCGGGACCGTTGGAGGACTGTTATGCGGCTCTGCGCTGGATGGCCGGCGCAGGCGGCGGGCAAAGCAGCGAGATCGATCGTGCGCGCCTGGCCATCGGCGGCGCCAGCGCGGGCGGCGGGCTCGCCGCCGGCCTCGCGCTCATGGCCCGCGACCGGGCCGAGGTTGCCGTGGTGTTCCAACTCCTGCTGGTTCCCATGCTTGACGACCGCAATGTCGCGCCCCCCAGCGACAGCCTGCCCGACGCGCTCCTGTGGACCAGGGCCGCCAACCTTGCCGCTTGGCGCGCCTACCTGGGCTGTGAGCCGGGAAGCGAGGGCGTCTCCTGCCATGCTTCGCCGGCGCGGGCGGCCATCCTCGAGGGGCTGCCTGCAGCCTACGTGGCCGTGGGCGACCTGGATCTCTTCGCGCTGGAGGATGTCGACTACGCCCGCAGACTCATCGCCGCCGGTGTCTCCACCGAGCTGCACGTATATCCGGGGGCGTGCCACGGCTTCGACCTGCTCGCTCCCGAGGCCGAGATCAGCCGGCGGTTCAACGCCGACATCAGCCGGGCGCTCCGGCGTGCTCTGCACCCGGAGCGCCCCGAGGCCGGGTAGCGAGGCCGGGTAGCGAGGCCGGGTAGCGAGGCCGGGTAGCGAGGCCGGGTAGCACGGCCGCCGGCTACGGGGCGGGGCCGCAGCCCGGCGGCGCCTCTCACGCCCATCGCCCCGCCGGCAGGCCTTACCTCCCCTTCACCTCCCCGGCGCCCGCCCCGGGGCCGGGGTGGTGATCGGCGCGCCCGTGACCGGGTGCACGCAGTGAAAGGGCAATACCTCGTGCTCGGGCCAGCGCAGGGGGGTGTAGTCGGTGAGCTCGTCCGGGCCTAAGGGATCCTCCGGGTAGGTGGTCTTGAGCAGCGGCACAAAATCCGGAGAGGTGAAGGCCCAGCCGTTCTCAAAGGTGCAGATCCATACCGGCCGGTAGTTCAGCTTCTTGATCTTCCAGACCCCGGAGCGGTTGATGAACTCGTTCTCGTACAGAGCCCCCTCCCACCACTGGCGGGAGACCACTCGGGGGCTGGGGTCGCGCTCGTAGTGGGTGCCGGCCTGCATCATTAGGCGGAAGCGGCCCTGGGCGGTCCGCCGGTCGGGGGCCACGTCGACCACGTCCTGCATGATGGGGTGATCGAGCAGGAAACCGAAGACCGGACCGTTCTTGCCGTCGGTGAAGCGGTTGCGAAAGCCGTCGCAGTACATGCGGCGGGCGCCCGCCAGCCCCCGGAAGATGCCGCCGAAGAAGTGGATCTCGCACTCCTCATCGAAGCAGGCCACCGCCTCCTCGTACATGCACTTGTCGATGAAGTAGCCGTAGAGGTGCTGCAGCCGGCGGACGGCGTGCACGTCCTCGAGCGTCCCCAGCCGGTGCTCCAACTGCTCGATCCTCCGCGTGAGCTCATCAGCGCCCATGACAGGTCCCTCACTTTCCACCGGGGTATTTGGCGATGCCCTCGCCCATCGGCCACGACATCATGAAGAACATCTGCTTGCTCACATTGCGGATCACCATCGGGCCTTGGGTGACGTTGGGGGGGATGTAGGCCCAGAAGCCCTTGTCGATGACGTGCTTCTCCCCGCCTATCCACAGCTCCACCTGGGCGCAGAGGTCGGTGATGTCGTCGTAGTTAAGGGCGATGCAGGCGATGGAAGTGCCGTGCGGCACCTCGTGAGCCTCCATGACCGCATGCCCGCCCGAGGGGGCGTCGCCGGGCAGGTACCAGCGGGTGTCGCAGCCGAACTCGGCGTCGGGGATGACGGTCTGGTCGATGTAGGCCATGGGGCGGCAGTAGTCCGGGTCGAGCGGGAGCATGTAGTCGGGTCGCCGGATGGCAGGGTCGGTCCCGTAGACGATGTAGCGGCCGTACCTGGATGCGGCCGGGTCGACCTCCCGCGCGACAGGGGGCGCCTTATGCTCGGCCTCCGCCTGTTTGGTCTTCTCATCCTTCTCCCGCGTGTACACTCCGCCCGGACCCGACACCCAGTGCAGGGTGGGCCGGGTGTAGACTTGACTGCGCACTCCGGTGCGGAACACCGGCATGTGGGGCAGGTCGGCGGGGATGTACGCCACCCAGCTCGAGCGCAGAGGGATGATCTCGTCGCCCATCTGCATGGCCATGGGGTCGGTGTGGGCGAAGTCGTCGGGGTCGGTGCCCCACCAGGAAAGGAGCTCGGGGAAGCCGTGCACATGGGGGAACATGTCGGGGGTGGAGTAGCCCACCTTGGCCAGCTCCTCCCAGGTCACCTGGTGGGGGAAGCTGGGTGGCCAGATCCAGGTGGTCTCCCCGTAGTAGGCCCCGGGGATGACCTCTTCGTCGATCCAGTGGACGTGCTCCATGCTGATGCGCTTGCCCTGGGCAGCCAGGCGGTCGCGCTGCTCGGGGGTGGGGCCGGGCAGCAGGTGCCGCTTCTGCAGGGTGGTGCAGATGTACTTGTCGAACTCGCCCATCGCGTCTACCCCTCTCTGGTGAAGGGGATGGTCTCGAAGTCCATGACCTTGTGGGGGTCGAAGTCCTTGTCCTTCTCGAAATAGGGCACCCGGGTGCCTTCAGCCCCGGCCAGCATTATCTCGATCTGGATGATGGGGCTGTCGACCCGGGTGATCTCGAGGGGGCCGTGAGGCATGTCCGGCGGCAGATAGACCAGGGTGGGGCGGGTGAAGACGTGTCTCTCCAACTCCGGTCCCAGATGCAGGACCACCTCGCCGCCGAAGTCGTCGGGATCCTCCGGGTTGCCGCCGTACCAGGCCAGGATCTCGTGGAAGTTGTGGGTGTGACAGGGGTTGTCGCCCCTGAAGGGTCTACGGACGAACTGGTGACCCATCATGAAGGGGTACCCGATCTGCTGGTGCCCGATCATCAGGCCGTCAAACACCGGGTTCCCCCCTGTCTTAAGCGTCAGCCGCATGTGCGGCGGGTGATGGACGTACTGGTCGTATTTGCCGCTCATGTTCACCTCTCTTGTGGCGGCGGGGCGTGTTGAGCCCGCCTCAGCCTTCTACATGACGGAGCCGCCGGACACGTGGAACACCTGTCCGGTGGCGTAGCTGCTGACGTCGGAGGCCATGAAGACGGCGGTGTTGGCGATGTCCCGCGCCGTGCCGATACGCCCCAACGGGAAGTGGCTGAGGAAGGCCTGCCGCCGGGCTTCCGCCTCTTCGGGAGTCAGCTCCGGCTCTCCCTCCCGCAGGATGGCGCCGAAGTTGGTGGCGGCGGGTCCGGGGGCCACGCAGTTGACTCGGATGCCGTTCTTGCCCTCCACGTAGGCGAGCTGCTTGGTGAAGAGGTCGAGGGCGTACTTCGACATGGCGTACGCGCCCACTCCCATGGCGTACTGATGCGTGCTCCCCGAGCCGATATTGACGATAACCCCGTACTTCTGGGCGCGCATCAAGGGCACCACCGCCTGGGTGACGTTCATGGTGCCGATGAGGTTGAGCTTGAACTGCCTCTCCCAGACGGCCGGGTCCTGTTGGTCGATGGGCACGAAATCCTTATGGAGGATGGCCCCGGCTACGTTGCAGAGGATGTCGATGTGACCAAACTCGGTAGCCGCCCCGGCCACCATGGCTTTGACCGCGGCGTTGTCGGTGATGTCGGCCTGCAGGGCCAGGCTGCGGCAGCCCAGCTCCCGCACTGCCGCCGCTGTCTTCTCGGTCCCCTCCAGGTCGATGTCGGTCACCGCCACCGCGTCGATCCCCTCCTCGGCCAGGAGCAGGGCGATCTCTCTACCGAACCCCACTTGGCTGCCGGCCCCCGTCACCAGGGCCATCTTTCCTTCGAACCCGAGATCCATGGGTGCCTCCTCGTCGCCGTCAGGATTCAGGGCCAGATGGCCTGGGCGATGTCGTCCAGCCCGAGTTCGAGGAGCTTGGCCTTGCTCGGTTTGCCGGTGACAGGGTCCCAGTCCATCAATGCCAGATACTCGTTGTAGATCTCCTCATGGGTGAAGGTGATGCCGGCGCGGGGGCCGACCGTCTTGGGAGGCACGCCCCGCATCCTGTCGGGATAGAGGAAGGGACTCTTGACGCCTTCCCGGATATTGAAGGCCAGACGGACGTTGGTGATCCGTTCCCCGGTGACAAGCAGCTCCTCGGTGCTGATGTCGTCCCAGCCGGTGATGGCACGCAGCGCCTCGATGAGCTGGTCGGCATGAGGGTAGGCCCCGATGACGAACTGGCACAGACCCAGGGCGCTGGCGGCGTGCATGTAGTTGGTGCTGATCTTGTGGTAGAGACCGCGCCCTTTGCGCTCCTTCTTGTCGATCTCGGGGATGTCGAGACCGGGAGGATGCTGGCCGCCGCCCTGGTTGTGGCGGCCGGGGGTGGGGTCGATGCCATACCCGGTGGCGAAGCCCCAGCCGCCCCGAGGGTCGTGGCCGGCGATCTCCTGGCCGCCGATGTGCATGGCGTAGCGTTCCGAGCCCTTGCCGATCCGTTCCGCCGCGATTTTGACCCCGTCGGCGATGATGTCACCGAAACCCTCTCGCCTGACCAGCTTCTCGGTCATGGCCACGATGGCGCGATGGTCACCCCACTTCATCTCCAGGCCGCCGGTGTCGGCCGCGGTGATGAGGCCGTTCTCGAAGCACTCGATGGTGAAGGCGATGCAGGCCCCGGCCGATATGGTGTCGACGCCGTGGCGGTTGCAGATGTCGGAAAGCACGATGAGGGAGTCGAGGTTATCGTTGCAGAGGTTGCTGCCGAACATGGCCATGGTCTCGTACTCGGGCTTGTGCGCCCCCTCTGGATAGGAGTACTCGCCGGTGCCGGCCTGCATGATGCCCCCGCAGGCGATGGGGCAGCGCCAGCAGGCGTATCTGCGCTTCTGCTTGGCCACGACGTTCTCCCCCTTGCAGTCTTCGAAGTGGGGGGAGTCGAACTCTGCCACACCGGCCCAGTTCTTGGCGGGGGCGTCGTCGATGCGGCAGCACATCTCGTAGATGCCGGGGGTGCCGGTCTCGTGGAGTTGCGGTGCATGGCCGGTGAGAGCGGCTACGTGCCGTTTGCGCATCTCCCGCAGTTCCGCGGGCGTGGCGGCCGCCGGCACCGGCAGGTCGCCCTGGACGGCGACGGCCTTGAGCCGCTTCGAGCCCATCACGGCTCCCAGGCCGGAGCGGCCGGCGGCGCGGCCCTTGTTGTTCATCACGCTGGCTATGAGGGCGACCTTCTCCCCGGCCGGCCCGATGCAGGCCACCTGCAGATCCTTGCCGTGCTGCTGTCGAAGGGCGTCCTCGGTCGCGAAGGTGTCGAGGCCCCAGAGGGCGGCGGCATCCCGCAGCTCCACTCGGCCGCTGTCGATATGCAGATACACCGGTTCGTCCGCGATCCCCGTGAAGAACACCGCGTCGTAGCCGGCGGACTTGAGCTGGGGCCCGAATTCCCCGCCGGAGTTCGCGTCGCCCCAACCTCCGGTGAGCGGCGACTTGCCCACCACCACATAGCGCGAGCCCCCCGCGCAATCGGTGCCGGTCGCCAGCCCGGTGACGAAGCCGAGGGTGGCGTGGGGACCCAAGGGGTCCACCCCAGGTCTCTGCCGGTCATAAAGGAGGCGCGCCCCCAGGCCGTAGCCGCCCAGGTACTTCCTGGCCGTCCTCTCATCGAGCGCTTCTTCCCGCGTCTCTCTCTTGGAAAGATCCACCCACAGGATCCTCTCCATAGCGCCAAAACCCACCTGATCCCTCCTACGTGCGGTCTATGTCTCGGTCTCCCCGCTCACTTGCCTGCCAGGCTGGGCAGCCAGGTAGCGATTTCGGGGAAGATGAAGATGAGGACCATAAGCAAGAAGCCCAGCATCATGAACGGCATCGACGAGCGGAACACGCTCCCCAGACTCACGTCTGCGGGAGCCACCGCCTTCATCGTGTACACGTCGAGGCCGAACGGTGGGGAGATGAGCCCCAGCTGGATGTTGATGAGAGAGAGCACGGCGAACCACAGCATGTCGTAGCCCAGTTCTTTGGCCAGAGGGAAGAAGATGGGGGCCGTGATCATCACGATGCTGGCCGGGTCCATGAACATCCCCAGGAAGAGCAAGACTATCTGCGTGAAGATGATGACCAGCACGGGGGAGATGTCGGCGGTGGTGGCCAGGGAGATGAGCTCGTTGATGGCGCCGGTGGTGGCCAAGATGCGGCTGAAGCTGATGGAGCCCACCACGATGAAGAACACCATGACCGTGACCCGCACGGTGTTCATGCCTGAAGTGAATAGCGTCTTCCAGGTCAGTTTTCGATAGAGCGCGGCCAGGATGATACAGGCCACCACCCCCAGGGCGGCTGCTTCGCTGGGGGTGGCGACCCCGGCGAAGACGCTGCCGATGACGGCGAGGATCACGATGACGATGGGGAGGATGTAGAAGGCGAAGGCGCGGATCTTCTCCAGGAGAGGCACCTTGCCGACGTCATACGGCGGGGCCAGCTCGGGGTTGAGCTTGCAGCGGATGATGATGTAGACGGAGAACAAGACCGCCAGCAGCAGCCCGGGGACGAGGATGGCGATGAGCAGGTTGCCGACCGAGACCTGGCCGATGGCGCCGATGAAGACGGCCAGCGCGCTGGGCGGGATGAGGATGGCGAGGGTGCCGCTGGAGACGATGGGCCCGTAAATCATTGGGGGTTTGTAGCCGCGGGCGACCATCTCGGGGGCAAGGGTCCGGCCTAGGATGCCGATGGACCCCCCGCTGATGCCGATCATCGTCCCCAGGAGCACGCCCGAGCCGATGGAGAGCAGACTGAGTCGACCAGGCAACTTGCCCAGGAGCTTGTCCACCGCTCCGACGATTTGGGTGCCCACCCCCGAGGCGAAGATGACGTCCCCCATCAGGACGAACAGGGGGATGGGCAGGAAGACGTAGTTGGCCACCGAGCTGTAGAAGCTCATGGCCAGCTGATCGAGTCCGGTCCAGCCGCCCCAGAAGAGCGCCGCCCCCATGATGCAGGTGAACATGAAGGCGAAAGAGATAGGCATGCCTGTCGCCATGATGGCGATCAGGCAGCCGAACATCAGTATGAGGGCCTCATACCATTCCAATGCTGATCCTCCCCTAGAACTCGCTGAGCTCGTCGGGAGCCGCGGGCGCCTCGGTGGCCTCCGCCTGGGTGGGTGCTCCCGACCGGTAGACCTTGAAGTAGCTCACCGAGTGTCGGATGGCCTGGACGAAGAGCATGAAGAAGGAAAGGGGGATGATGATCTCGATCGGCCACTTGGGAGGATTCAGGATGGTGGCCAGATGGAACTCGTTCAGGTAGTCGTTGATGTTCAGCCGCGCCGTGAGGTAGCAGAGGAACGCGCACAGGACCACGACCGCGCAGGACGTGATGAAGTTGATCAAGGTCTGGGTGCGCTTGGGAAGCATTTGTAAGAAGGAGTCCAGCTTGACGTGGCCGTTGTCCCGGTAGATGGCGGTGGTGCCCAGGAAGGTCATCCACACCAGAGAGTACGTGACGAGCTCGTAGAGCGGGGCCCAGGTGAAGGCGAACGACTTGCGGATGATGACGTCCTGGACCACCGCCAGCATGTCGATGATGACGATCACGCCGGAAAGAAGCAGCATGACGTTCATGGTCTTGTCGAAGCCTCTTTCCACTTTGCGTAGGAACTGCATTTCACCCCTTTCCCCGGCGCGGCTCCCGGTCACCTGGCGTGTCGGCGCGGAACCCGCCGCCCGGCGGGCGGCGGGTTCCGCGCAGGTGTCGGCTGATCGTGTCTAGTTGGCCCTTGGGAAGTTCGGGTCGACCAGCCACTCTTTGAGCTTCGGGGCGATGTCGGGCCAGCGCTTCAGGTCCTCGGCCCACATGCTGTCGCGGTAGTGGAGGTAGAACTCCTTGGACTCTTCGGGGGAGAGCTTGACCTCGACGACGCCCTCGGACGTGATCTGCTTGATGACGTCCTCGACGGTCATGGTGAACATCTTGGCGCCATCGATCTCGGTCTGTTCCATGGCCTTGGTGAGCACGTCCTGCTGAGCCGGGCTCAAGCTGTTCCACTTGTCCATGTTCATGATCATCATGCCGCCGCAGGAGCTGAACGGCTCGTTCAGCATGGCCTTGGTGACCGGGGTGAGGCCGAAGTCGAGGATACCGGGGATGCCCACGTTGTAGCCGTCGACCGTGCCCCGCTCCATCGCGGTGAAGTACTCGGTGAAGTCGATGGGGATGGTTGTCGCGCCCAGCGAGTCGATGAAGGCCTTGTTGGAGCCCCCGACCGCGGCGATCTTCATACCTTTGAGGTCGTCAAGGCTGTCGATGACCTCGCCCAAGTAGAGGACGGTCTGCACCTGGGGCTCCGAGGACACGGAGGCGCCGAGGTACTTGAGACCGTTGGCGGCGAACCCGTCTGAGTAGTACTTGAAGGCGCCTTCCTCATTGGCCTTGGCCCTCAGTTGCATCGGATTGTATTCGGCGCGGCCGATGGAGCTCGAGCCGGGCACCAGGGTGTCGGCGAAGCTGCTGAGTATGCTGCCGATGTCGAAGGTGCCGCGCTGCACGGCCGCCACCTGGTCGGGCAAGGGGACGGCTTCCGGTCCGCTGAGCTTGATCTTCATGGCACCGCCGGAATACTCCTCCACCTTGGCAATGAAGTCACGGGCCCAGTTGCCCCCGGGCGGGATGTCGGGAAGGAAGCTGATCAGTGTGAGCTCGATGGGCTCGACGGTGACGGCACCGGTGGTCTCGGTCGACGGGGCCGCGGTGGTCTCGGTGGAGGGGGCGGCGGTCGTGGCTGTGGTGGAGGCGGTGGTGGGGGCGGCGGTTGTGGTGGTCGCTTCCTCACCGCACCCGAACACGAGGAAGGACATCGTGAGGACTAGGACGAGGCTGATACTCAACAGTGCCAGTTTCTTCATGAGAGAACCCCCCGTTCTTTCACTCGTCTGGAGTCGACAGCATTCGATCATCAGGTTGAGCCTGCAGGACCTCCTTCCCGGGCCGGTGCCGGCCCCACGCCACCAGCGAGTATCTTCGATGATACAACCCCAGGGCCCGGCCCCGTCCAAGGGGACGAGCGCCGATCCTAGAATTGAATAGTGCACCCTACTAGTGTCCACTACTAGCACACGCTACTAGGCAAATGCAAGCGGGGTGTGCTTAGCTAGAAAGGACTAACGACTACGAAGCCGGGGGTCGGGCCGGTAGAGCTGGGGCCGCGACCGCAGGCGGAGGTGGATCGGAGCTGAAAGCATGATGAGTCCGAGCAAGGACCGGGGTCGCGAACCGCTCTCCACCCGCTGGAAGCGGATGACCGAGGAGGAGAAGAGGCGCCGGATAGTGGACGCCGTGCTCCAGGTCATCGCCAAGCACGGGGTACAGGCGACCACGACGGCGCGCATCGCCGCTGCGGCGGGCGTATCCGAGCCCACCATCTATCGGACCTTCCGCAGCCGTAGGGAGATGCTCCTGGCCGCCGCCGACCGCGTCTGGCAGCAGCGGCACGACGAACTCGAGTCCTTCGAGGCCACCGATGCCATGGACCATCTGCGCAAGATCTGCGAACTGCACACCGTTGGTATCCAGAGGACCCGGGTGGTCCGCTACATCACCGAGCTGGCGGTGGCTCCGGCGAGTGACGGGCTGCGCGAGCACCTAAGGGAGCAACAGCTCCGGGAGGCCCAGCGCTTCGCCGCCATCGTGGAGGAGGGGAAGGCTCAGGGCTGCATCCGCGCTGATGTCGACTCCGAGGAGACGGCCTGGCGGATCATGGCCGTGCATTGGCTGGAGGCGATGGCCCGTCTCGCCGCCGGCCAGCCCGTCACCGGGGTCGCGCTCGACCTCGGCTACGAGTCGCCCTCGGCGTTCGCCGCGATGTTCCGCCGCGCGCTGGGCACACCGCCCAGCCGCTACCTCGGCGGCGAGGCC
>CAYNPL010000040.1:0-19362 GCA_964399135.1 uncultured Gaiellales bacterium | reverse complement strand
GCAGGTCTTCACCACGTTCGAGGGGGCCCGGGCCGCTGCCGGCTCGGCCGCCCAGGCCGCCGCCGCGGCGGGCTTGACCGACCCGTCCGCCCTCTCCCAGTTGGCCGCCCGCGCCGCTCAGGAGTTCGCCGGGCGCGCCCGGGGCGAGCCCGCGATCGGCCTGGCGGCGCGGGCGCCGGTGACACCGGGGGCGGGCGTGGACGAGAGCCCGAATGTCGCCGGCCAGGTCCTGGTGGGCATGATGCTGTTCTTCATGCTCTTCGGAGCCTCCCTCCCCGCGCGCAGCATAATCGACGAGCACCGGGCCGGCACTCTGCCCCGGTTGTTCACCACCCCCACCCCGCGCAGTGCCATCCTGGGCGGCAAGTACATCGCGGTCTTTCTCGTGGTGTTGCTCCAGTCGGTGATCCTCATCGTGGCCGGACGGTTCCTCCTGGGCGCCCGCTGGGGTGAAGTCGGACCGGTCATCGTGCTGACCCTGTGCGGGGCCCTGGTGGCCGCTTCCCTGGGCCTCCTCACCGTCTCCTTCGCCAAGACCCCCGCCCAGGCGGGGGCGGTGAGTGCCGCCATCTTCGTGTTCATCGGCCTCATCAGCGGCAACTTCACCGGCACCGCAGATATCGGTGGCGCTTTCGGCGCCGTCCGCCGGGTCAGCCCCTTGGGCTGGCTGCTCGAGGCCTGGAACGACGTCATGTTCGGAGGCTCCTGGGACAGCATCGCCCTGCCGGTGTTGGCGGTGCTGGGGTTCACCCTTCTCTTCTTCGCAGTGGCCACTCTCTTCTTCCGCCGGCGGTACGCATGACACGGGCCTGGCACATCACCACCAAGGAACTCCTGCAGACCAGCCGGGACCGCCTGGCCGCCCTCTTCACCCTCGTCCTCCCGGTGGTGATGACCATCTTCCTCGGGCTTCTCATCGGCACGGCCGACGATCCCCGGGTACCTCTGGCTGTCGCCGACCTGGACGGCACTCCGGCCTCCCGGCAGCTCCTCTCCCGGCTGGACGCCTCACCCCTGCTCGAGGTCGACACCATGGCGGCCGCCGACATCGACGCCGCAGTGCTGGGCCGCGAGGCCGCCGCCGGCCTCATCATCCCCGCCGGCTTCGAGGCCGCGCTGGCAGACAACCGGCAGACCGAGCTCGCCTTCGTCCGCATCGAGACCGTCTCCGGCGCCCAAACCGCCTGGGAAGCCGTCCAAGCCGCGGTCTCCCGGACCAACGTGGTCTTGCTCGCCACCGATACCGCCGCGGAGGCGGTGGCCGATGCCACGGGATCTCCCCTCGACGCCGGACTGCGCGAGTCCGTGCGCGGTCCGGTCGAAGCCGCCCTGGCTCAACCGGCCGCGACGGTGGCCGTCATCGAGGCAGGCCGATCGTCCCAGGTGGAGGCCTCCGGGTTCGCGCAGTCCTCCCCCGGCGGTCTGGTGAACTGGGTGCTCTTCGGCCTGCTCACGGTCACCACAGGGGTGGCGTGGGAACGGCGGCAGGGCCTGCTCCGCCGGCTCTCCTCCACCGGGGTGAGCAACCGCGAGATAGTCAACGGCAAGGTGCTGGCCATGGTGATCATCACCTTCCTGCAACAGCTCCTCCTGGTCATTCTGGGCCAGGCGGCCTTCGGCGTCGATTACTTCAGCAGTCCGGCCGCGTTGATCCTGACCATGCTGTCCCTGTCGGTGCTGGCCGCCTCCCTCGGCCTCCTGATCTCGTCGGTGTTCCGCTCCGAGCAGGCCATCATCGCCACCACCGTCATCACGGCTCAACTTTTGGCGGCGCTGGGAGGGGCCTGGTTCCCGCTCGAGGTGACCAGCGCCTCCTTCGCTAGGGTGGCCCATTTCCTTCCTACCGCCTGGATCATGGACTGTTTCCACGGCATCACCCTGAGCGACTGGGGGCTGGCCGAGGTATTGCGGCCCCTGGGCATCGTGTGGATATGGATCGTGGTGGTCTTCAGCCTCGCCGTGTGGCGCTTCCGCCCGGAATAGATACAATCTGCGCATGAACGCGCTGCGCGAACTCACCGCGGTCATCGAGGCTCTCGATCGAGCCGAGACGTTCGCCGAGGTGGCCGACAGCCTGACCACCTGGGCCAGGACCTTCGCCGACTGCCAGAGCGCCCTGTTGCGCCTGCTGGAAGAGAACGGAGAAGGAGAGGCCTGGCTCGCCGGATGTTCCGTCGAGGGCCATTCGGCTGCGTTCATCCGCGACGAGGCGGTGGTGGGCCACGCCGACTGCCTCTGCGGCCGGGTGGCTTCGGGTGCTATCGAACCGTCCCTGCCCTTCTACACGGAGGGGGGGTCGTTCTGTTGGGGACGGGTGAGCACCCTCGCTCTGGATTTCGACGCCCAGACCTTGGGACTGGTCCGCGGCAGATGCATGGAAGAGGGTTACGAGTCGGTGGCGATCTTCCCCATCCGGGCGGGAGACCGGGTCATCGGGTCCCTCCACCTGGCCGACCGCCGACCAAACCACTTCGCCGCTTCGGCCGAGATCATCGAGGCGGCCTGCCGGCTGGCCGGCACTATCCTCCTGGCACACCAACGCCGGGACCGCGAGCGAGCCCTCCTCGATACCATCCAGTCGGCCCTGCTGCCCGCGGACCCGCCCGCCATCGAGGGGCTCGAAGTGGGGGTCAGTTTCGGGTCGGCCACCGATCTGGCCCGGCTGGGAGGCGACTTCTACGATGTCCTCGACCTGGGTGAGCCCGGGGCCCTGGTGCTGGTGGGCGACGTTTCCGGCAAGGGCGTGGAAGCCGCCGGCATCGCGGCGAAGGCCCGTTACGCCATCAACGCCCAGGCCGGCATCGACCCCGACCCTCCCGCCTTCATGACCGCCGCCAACGAGGTCCTGGCCCGGTCGCTGCCATCCGGCCGGTTCGTGACCGCCGCCGCCTGCCTCATCGACCCCAGGACGGGCACGGTCACCACCTGCCTGGCCGGTCATCCATCCCCCCTCAAGATCACGGACGCGACTGGAGTCGAGCTGGGCGCTCCCCACAACCCGCCGCTGGGGGTGTTCCCGGGACTGCGCTTCGGCGCGGTCCGGGAGAGCCTGGGTCCGGGAGATGTGCTCTTGGTCTACACCGACGGGGTGTCCGACTCGCGCAACTGCCTGGCCTCCTTCGGGACCGAGGGCATCGCTCGAACAGCCGTCGCCGCCTCGCCCGCCGATCCGCGGGAGATCGCGCGCACAGTGCACGAGCGGGCTCAGGGGTTCCATGATCCCGCCCTCCCTGGTGACGACCGCCTGGTGGTGGCGGTGCGACTCAGCAACATCACCGGAAAGGGTCTCCGTGGACCTCGATAAGGACTCTTTCGAAGCAATCGCTCCCGACGCGGAACCGGGGATGAACCTGATCTCAGTGGATTTCGACCTGGTCATGGTCAACCGCGCCAACGAGCGGCTGTACGCCAAGCCCATGGTCGCGCTGCTCGGCAACAAGTGCTACCGCGAGTTCGAGAAGCGCGACGAACCCTGTCCCCATTGCCCGGGCCGGCTGGCCCTGGCCACAGGAGAGCCGCATGAGGCCGAGACCGTGGGGGTCCGGGACGACGGGACCCGCTTCGCCGCCCGCATCCGCGCCCACCCGGTCATCGGGCCCGACGATCAGCCCACCGGCTTCATAGAGGTGGTGGAGGACATCACCGAACAGAAACGGGCGGAGAGCATCGCCCAGATCGATGCCGACCTGCAGACCGCGCTCACCGCCGTCCAGAACGTGCCCCGCGCCCTGCGTGAAGCCTTGCGAGCCGCCCTCCTGGTGGAGGGGATCGACCTGGGGGCGGTCTACCAGATCGACCAGGCCAGCCGCGAACACCAGCTCGTGCAGATGCACGGGGTCTCCTCCGGCCTCCTCGACCTGTTCGCCGACATCAGCAGAGGGGCGCCCTTCAGGGCCGACGATCCGCGGGCCGGTAACCTCCGCGCCCTGGCCGTGGTCCCCATACTGCATCGGGGCAGCACCATGGCGACCCTGCTGGCGGGCACCTCGACCTACCCCGACATCCCCGCCTCGCTCCGAGCGGGCCTGCACACGCTGGGCACCACCACCGGTAACGCCATCTCGCGCATCCTGGCCGAACGCTGCCGGGGTGACGCCATCGCCGACCTCGAGGCCCTCATCGCCGTCTCCCCAGTCGCCACTTGGGTGATCGACTGCCGGGGACGCATCAAGGTCTGGAACCGAGCGGCCGAGACCGTTTTCGGCTGGAGAGCGGCGGAGGTCATGGGCCGGCGCCCGCCCTGGTACGAGGGCGCGGACCTCGACCCCGTCGGCCCCGCTTCTCCCGGGACCACCCGGGAGACGGTTCTGGTCAACAAGGACGGGGGGGCTGTGCCTGTCCGTTTGTCCATCGCGCCGTTCCGCGACGTGGTGGGCAACGACTCCAGCTTGGTGGTGATGGCGCAGGACCTCACCACTGAGCGAAGGGTGGCTGAGTTGGAGGCCGCCCTGGAGGGCCTGGCCGGCCGGAGCTCCGCCGCGGACACAGGAGAGACCAACCGACGGAGGGTGGACGCGCAGGGAACACCTCGCCCCACCGAACAGGAAGGCGCGAGGGTGCTCGTCATCGACGGGGGTGAGGGCTGGGGCAAGGAACTGGCCGCGGTTCTTTCCGGATTGGGGCACATCCCCGTGCGCTGCGCGTCGGTGCAAGAGGCGGCCGCCCTCCTCGAGCAGGCGGACGCCGCCACTTCCTATTCGTTGGCGGTGGTGGCGCTCTTGGGGCCCGGGGGCTACAGCGGCCTGCGCACGGCGGCGGCCCTGCGCTCGCTGGGTCCGACCCTTTCCGTCGCGCTATCGAGCGACGTCGATGTGCAAGGCTACGAGCAGCACGGGGTCGCGGCGGTCATCAAGCGCCCGTACCGGCCCGAGGCGGTGGCGCAGGCGCTGCGGGCCGCCCTGGCCGGGACCGGCGCCTCGCCCCGCTGAAGCCGGCCGAACTGCGTCCTTGCGCGAAGGCGGTAGGGGCGGGGCCGGCGCCGCGCGCCTGCCCCGCCCCGACTCGGATCTGGGTCACTCTGGTTCCGCATTCACCCGTTCCCGGGATTCGCCTTAGGCCGGGTACTGGACCTCTCTGATGGCCGCCGTCGTCTGGATCTCGGGCTGGCTTACGCTCGCCACGATCTCCATGTCGTACGGATACTTGCCCGTGCCCTTGACCCACTGGCCACCCGTGATGGGCTTGGTGCAGAAGTTGAAGAAGCCGGAGTACGGGTCCGGGTTCGCCGTCCAGTCGACCGGCCCGCCGATGGTGACGATCTTGGTGCCTTTGGTGGCCTCGATGATGGCGTTCTTGTCCAGGGGGTTCGTGCAGCGTTGCAGGATGTCGGTCCACACTTCGAACTGGCCGAAGAAGCACACCGGCTGCGTCCACTGGCTGCCCGTCTCGGCTTCCCACTGGTCGCAGATCTGCTGCGGCGTCACCCCGAGCAGCGAACTGGTGTAGGGGAACTTGGGATGGAACCAGCACTCCACCGTCTGGCCGTCGCCCAGATCACCCAGCGCATTGACGCCGTCGGGGAAGAGCATGGCTTTGGCCTGGGTCGAGATCTTGGGCCGGAAGCCCTGCTGCACGGCCTGCTTCCAGAAGTTGGCGAAGTCGGGCGGGGTCGGCACGCCGTTTACGATCTCGACGCCCTCCTTGCGGAACTCGCTTATGATGGCCGTGTAGTCCTCGGTCCCGCTCTCATAACGCCCGGGATCGACGTAGGTGTAGCCCTGGGCCTCGAAGGCTGGGGGCAGCCCACCCGCGAAGGCCAGACCGTCGGCATCGTTGGGATAAAGACCGCCTACGACCTTGTTGGTGGGGATCATGTTCCACATGGCGATGAAGTTGGCAGCCATGTCCTTGAAGATGAACCACGTATGCCAGGACCACTTGAAGCCGCCGTCGGGCTGGCCCGCGTTCCAGGCGTCGCCCGGACAGTCATAGGTGATGCACGGGCACTCGAAGTTCTCGGCCACGTCCCGCACCGGGACGACGTTGGCCGCGCTGGCGCTGGCGCCCACCAGCATCACCCCGTCGTTGAGGATCAGATCCTGCGCGACCTGGGAGGCTCGGTTGGAGTCGGACTGCATGTCTTTGACGATGACGGTGAACTTGTGCTTCTTGCCGTCACCCATGACCAGACCGTCTTTCCAGACGTTCTTGTTGAAGTAGTCGATGTGCCAGGAGGCGGCCACACCGAAGGCGGCCATGCTCCCCGTGATGGGGATCACGTAGCCGGCCTTGACCTCCTCCCCCTCTTCCACCCCGGCGCTCGCCGTCGTGGTGGTCTCACCTGCCGGCGCAGAGGTGGTCGTGTCCCCGGCCGCGGTGGTGGTTGTGGTCTCTTCCGCTTCTCCGCAGGCGGCCAGCAGTCCGCCCAGGCCGGCGCTCACGCCGACCGCGGCACCGGCGACGCCGGCGATCTTAAGGAATTCTCTGCGGCTTACCGTGCGCGGTTCCTGCTCTGGCATGTACCTTTCCTCCTGAGACGTTGATGGTAGAACGGCGTACCTCCATTATCCGCGCCGCCGCCCGGGCCGCGTGGGCATCCGGGGAGAGCCGGGTCGGTATCCCACCAGACGGAATATTTATCCCATTGAACGGCATCCATCCCGGCTGCTTCCTGGCCGGACCGTGCCCCGGTCACGATGTTAGAATCTCCGCGCAGTCTTCCGGGCAAGGAGGAGCCGTGGGCGAGGAGTATCGAGTAGCAGTAGTGGGCGCCACCGGTGCGGTGGGGAGGGCGATGCGCAGCATCCTGGCCGAGAGGGAGTTCCCGGTCAAGCAGCTGGTGGCTCTGGCCACCGCCAAGTCCGCCGGCACCCGCCTCGACTATCGCGGGGAAGAGGTGGTCGTCCAGGAACTGACGCCCGACAGCTTCAAAGGTATCGACCTGGCCCTCTTCTCCGCGGGCGGAGGCACCTCTCTCACCTATTCCCCCATCGCCCGTGACGCCGGCTGCGTGGTGGTGGACAACTCCTCGGCCTGGCGGATGGACCCCCAGGTGCCGCTGGTCGTCCCCGAGGTCAATCCCGACGATGTCGACTGGCACCGTGGCATCATCGCCAATCCCAATTGCTCCACCATCCAGATGGTGGTGGTCATGAAGCCGCTCCACGATGAGGCGCGGATCACCCGGGTGGTCGTCTCCACCTACCAGGCGGTGTCGGGCACCGGAGCCAAGGCCATCAACGAGCTCATCCAGCAGACGGGAAGGCTGCTGGCTGATGAGGAGCCCGAGATAGCTGTCTACCCCTACCAGATCGCGTTCAATTGCCTGCCTCACATCGATGTGTTCCTTGAGGACGGGTATACCAAGGAAGAGCGCAAGATGGTCGACGAGACCAAGAAGATCATGGGGGACGACTCCATCGCCGTCAGCGCCACCTGCGTGCGGGTGCCGGTGCAGAACGGGCACTCCGAGTCGGTCAACCTGGAGTTCGCGCGGCCGCTCAGCGTCGAGCGCGCCCGGGAGCTCCTGGCCGCCGCGCCCGGGGTCCAGGTGGCGGACGACCCCGCAGCCAAGCTCTACCCCATGCCCATAGTGGCCTCGGGCAAGGACGATACCTATGTGGGCCGCATCCGCCGCGACCCCACCGTCACGAACGGTCTCAACCTCTGGGTAGTGGCGGACAATCTCCGCAAGGGCGCGGCGCTCAACGCAGTCCAGATCGCCGAACTGCTGGTCGAGCGCGACCTGGTCCGGGTGCCGGTCTAGAGGGAGTAATACGAGCAAGGACAGCCTGAGCGGCAAGGAAGAAGCCACCGGGAACCTGGGTGCCGGCCTGGTTGGCACCTCAGTCGCCCCCCCGTCCGCCCCGACGGGCGACCAGGCGGCGCCGCCGCAGCCGATCCGCAAGAGCCGGCGCCCGTGGCGCTATGTGGTGCTGGCGCTACTCACGCTCGCAGTGGCCTTTCTCGCATACGGCTACGCGGAGACCTACCGTCTTGAGGTCAAACAGTACACGTTCGCCAGCCCCGACGTCCCGGCCGCGTTCGCCGGCGCCCGCATCGCCTTCGTCACTGATGTCCACCGGAGCGGCTTCTTCACCGAGGGCAGAGTGCGGCGTATCGTCGACCGCGTGAACTCCCTGAAGCCCGACTTGATCGTGCTGGGGGGAGACTATGTATACGGCAGCACCTCCTACGAGGATTCCTGCTTTCGGGCTCTCGGCGGCCTGCGGGCCCCCCTGGGGACCTATGCCGTCCTGGGCAACCACGACTACGGTGTGTACGACACCGGGGGCAAAGACCTCACCCAGGCCCTGGACGCGATCCACAAGACCGGCATCATCCTGCTCCAGAACGAGGGGGTATGGCTGGAGCGAGGGGGCGCTCGGATCAGGCTTGGGGGAGTCGGCGACCTCTGGGGAGACGATCCCGCTCTCGCCCCGGCGGCCGCCGGCGCCGGCGCGGGCGACCTGGTGATCCTGGCCTCACACAACCCCGACTACGCGGAGGAACTGCCGCCCGGCATCGTCGACCTCATGCTCTCAGGCCACACTCACGGAGGGCAGGTGACCTTCTTCGGTCTTTGGGCTCCTTACGTCCCCTCTGAATACGGACAGCGATACCGCACGGGTCTGGTGCGGACCGGCAAGACCACCGTGCTCGTCTCCAACGGAGTGGGGACCATCTTCCCCCCGGTGCGCTTCTTCGCCCGGCCTCAGATCGCGCTGGTCACCCTGGAGCAGACCCGATAGGAGAGCGGTCGCACGGGCGTCCGCATGGTAATCTTGGCGCCGGGCTCGCCGCCGGGCTCGCCGGTCGCGCCGCCGGGGCCCTTGTCCACCTTTGGTCTGATAGCCGCGGCGCGCCCGCTCGGCTACTCTAGCCTCGTGAAGTCCAGGCCTACTCTCTTCGAGCTGCTGTCGCCCGAACGCTTCTCCCAGGTGGAGGCGCAGACGGTGCTGCCCGCGCGCCCCGGCCGGCCGGCGCCGGCGCCCTCCGGGCTTCACCTCCAGCTGGCCGACGCTTTGGCCGCCCAGGGCATCAAGCGCCTGTGGACCCACCAGGCCGAGTGCTGGGACGCAGCCGAGCGAGGCGAGCACATTATGGTCACCACCGGGACCGCTTCCGGCAAGAGCCTCTGTTTCAACCTGCCCGTGCTCGACGGGCTCCTGCGCGACCCTCACGCCCGGGCCATCTATCTCTACCCCACCAAGGCCCTCGCTCAAGACCAACTGCGGCGCCTGCGCCTGCTGGCCGGCAGGCAGGTGGAGGTGGCCACCTACGACGGCGACACGCCCAGCGCCGCGCGCCACACGGCCCGGCAGAAGGCGCGGGTTCTCCTCACCAACCCCGACATGATCCACCTCAGTCTGCTGCCCCGCCACGAACGCTGGGACGACTTCTTCTACAACCTCCGCTACGTAGTCATCGATGAGGCCCACACTTACCGCGGTGTCTTCGGCAGCAACGTGGCCAACGTGCTGCGTCGCCTGCGCCGGGTCGCCTCCTTCTACGGCGCCGAGCCCCGCTTCATCCTCGCCTCCGCCACCATCCGCAACGCCCGCGAGCACGCCTACCACCTCACCGGGCTCGAGGTCAGCCACATCAGCGGCGACGGCGCGCCCGTGGGCGCCCGCAAGATCGTGTTCTGGCAGCCGCCCCTGGTGGAAGAAGGGCTCAACCTCCGCCGCAGCACCACCGGCGAAGCGGCCGAGCTCCTGGCCGAGCTCGTACGTAATCACATCCGTTCCATCTGTTTCACCAAGTCCCGGCGGACGGCGGAGCTCATCTACCAGCAGACGGTCGACCGGCTCCGGGAGACCGATCCCGGTCTGGCCAAGAGGCTCTCCCCCTACCGGGCCGGCTATACGCCCGAGCAGCGGCGAAGCATAGAGACCCTGCTCTTCAGCGGCGACCTGCTGGCGGTGGTCAGCACCAGCGCGCTGGAGTTGGGGATCGACATCGGCGCCCTCGACGCCGCCATCACGGTGGGCTACCCGGGGACCATGGCCAGCCTGTGGCAACAGTGGGGACGCGCCGGCCGGGGCAAGGGTGAGAGCCTGGGGATCTTCGTAGCCGGCAACGACGCCCTCGAGCAGTTCTTCGTGAAACACCCCGACCGCCTGCTCGAACGGGAGGTGGAGGCGGCGACTGTGGATTTCACCAACCCGTTCATCCATCTCGGCCATCTGGCCGCCGCCGCCTACGAAGGGCCGCTCACGGCCGACGACGCCCGCTTCTTCGGACCCAGCCTGCAGACGGCTCTCGACCGGGGAGCGGCGGAAGGTCTCCTTCGCCACCGGGCTGACGCCTGGTTCTTCGCCGGCTCCGGCTTCCCGGCGGGCAAGATCGGCCTGCGCTCGACGGCGGGGGAACAGTTCACCATCGTCGAGGCCGACACCGGCGACATCGTGGGTACCGAAGGAGCCGAGACCGCCTTCTCCGCGCTGCACCCGGGAGCGGTCTATCTGCACATGGGCGATGCCTATCTGGTCACCGAGCTCGATCTCGACGGCCGGGTGGCGCTGGTCCGGCAGTTCTGGGACACCTACCACACGCTGCCCCGCCGGGAGACCGAGACGCGGATCATCAGCGAGACCATGCAGACCACCCAAGGCCCGCTCACCCTCCACCTCGGTCAGATCTCAGTCAGCAGCAGGGTGGTCGCCTTCCAGAAGAGGCACACGGGCAGCAACGAGGTCCTGGGGACGGAGGAGCTCGACCTGCCCGCCCAAGAGTTCGTCACCGAATCGATGTGGTTCACCATACCCGCCGAGCTCTTCGCTGCGGAGGAGGACCTCGCCCGCCTCCCCGGAGCCATCCACGCCGTGGAGCACGCCCTCATCGCCCTCCTGCCGCTGTTCGCCATGTGTGACCGCTGGGACATCGGCGGGCTCTCCACCCCCGTGCACAGCCAGACCGAGCGACCCACCATATTCATCTACGACGGGCACGCCGGCGGGGTGGGCATCTCCCGCCAGGGGTTCGAGCGGTTCTCGGAGTGGGTCAGGGACGCCCACCGCTTGGTCCGCGATTGCCCGTGCGAGGGCGGCTGCCCGTCTTGCGTCCAGTCTCCCAAGTGCGGAAATTGGAACGAGCCCCTAGACAAGGAGATGGCCGTCCGCCTCTTGGCCGGGATGCTGTAAGAGACGATACTATGCCTATGGACACGCGGCCCTTGTACATCTCGGTCGTCGGCGGAGGCGCTTGCACCCCCCGCCAGTACGCGCTGGCCCAGGAGATCGGCCGTTTGGTTGCCGTAGCGGGGGCCACTCTGGTCTGTGGCGGCCTCGGCGGCGTCATGGAGGCGGCCTCCCGCGGCGCCAAGGAGGCGGGGGGAACCACCATCGGTATCCTGCCCGGCCATGACCGGACGGCTGCCAATCCCTTTCTCGACCATGTCGTCACCACCGGCATGGGGCACGCCCGCAATCTGGCCGTGGTCAGCTCGGGGGATGCGGTGATAGCCGTCGGCGGCGGCTACGGCACCCTTTCCGAGATCGGCCTGGCCGCCAAGCTCGGGCGGCCGGTGGTCGTGCTCGAAGGGTGGCGCGTCGAGAGCGACGCCGCTCCCGCGGCCGTCCGCTACGCGGCCTCGGCCGGGGAGGCGCTCGGACTCGTGCTCGAGGCGCTGTCCTCGCGGTTGGCGTCCCCCTGATGTCGACCCCGCGACCACGAGACCGCGAGACCCGGGAGCTGATATCCCGCCTGCAGGCCCGGCGGGCCCGCAGGCGCCGTCTGCGCATTGTTGAGGGGACCGCCGTCTTCCTGGCCCTCGCCGTCCTCGTGGTCGTAGCCGTCGCCCTGCTGGCGAGCGGCCCGGCCGAAGATCCCCAGGCGTCAGCGGTCTCGCTGGCTGGAGGTGGCTCCACCGCCAGGTCCTCCGTCAGCACCCCCAGCACCAGCGGGCCGGTCACCACCACGGCCGCGCCGACGTCCACCGGCGCACCGGCGCCCACCACCACGACGATCACCACCACCACGGCCAAGACCACGACGACCACCAAGCCACCCGCCACCACCACGGCGGCTCCGGTGCCGGTCAAGGTGGTGTGCATCGACCCCGGACACCAGGCCGAGGCCGACTCCGGCTTGGAACCGGTAGGCCCCGGTGCCACCGACATGAAGGCCAAGGTGAGCAGCGGCACTTCCGGCGTCGTCACCGGTATTCCTGAGAGCGAGTTCAACCTCGCCGTCGGTCTCAAGCTCCGCGACGCCCTGGAGGCCCGCGGCATCAAGGTGGTGATGACCCGCACCAGCGAGAACGTGGACATATCCAACAGCGAGCGGGCCCAGATCGCCAACAAGGCCGGGGCCGACCTCTTCGTCCGCATCCACGCAGACGGCAACGCCGACTCCTCGGTGCATGGCATCCACACCCTCTACCCGGCCTCGATCAAGGGATGGACCGACGACATCGCCGCCGACTCCAAGGCAGCCGCCTTGTTGGTCCAGCGCGAGCTCATCAAGGCCACCGGGGCCAAAGACCGGGGCATCAACCCGCGCAGTGACCTGACCGGCTTCAACTGGTCGGATGTCCCCGTCGTCCTGCCCGAGCTCGGTTACATGACCAACCCCACAGAGGACAAGCTACTGGCCACCGACGCCTACCGCGATAAAATCGTCCAGGGCCTGGTACGGGCGATCGTCCAGTTCCTGCAGTTGGACTGACCTGGCGGGAAGGGAGAGCAGTGAGCGACATCACAGTGGTGGGGGCAGGCTACGTCGGGCTGGTCACGGCTGCCTGTCTGGCCCACCTGGGCCACCGGGTCGTGTGTCTCGATGTCGACGCCGCCAAGGTCCGCTCGCTGCAGGCGGGCGTCGTCCCCATCTACGAGCCGGGCCTGGCCGAACTCTTGGCCTCCGAGAGACCCAGACTCGACTTCACCACCGATCCGGCGACCGCCTACTGCACCAGCGAGTTCGTCTTCATGTGTGTGGACACCCCCTCCACCTATTCCGGCGACGCCGACCTGTCCCGTATCTGGCAGGCTCTCGACGCACTGCCCCCTGATCTGGGCGAGCGCGTGCTCATCACCAAGTCCACGGTCCCGGTGGGGACGGGCGCTCAGGTCAAGGCCGAGCTGGCCGCCCGCGGATATGCTCACGTCCACTACGCCTCCAACCCCGAGTTCTTGCGGGAAGGCACTGCCGTCTCCGACTTCCTGCACGCCGACCGCATCGTGGTGGGATCCGACGAGCCCGGCGTCGCCGAACGGGTGGCCGGTCTCTACCGCGGCATCGAGTGCCCGGTCCTGCTGACGGACGTGGCTTCGGCCGAGATGATCAAGTACGCCTCGAACGCATTCCTTGCCACCAAGATCAGCTTCATCAACGAGATAGCCAATGTCTGTGAAGCCACCGGGGCCGACGTCTGCGTAGTCGCCCAGGGGATGGGTCTCGACCACCGTATCGGGCCGCACTTCCTGCAGGCGGGCATCGGCTACGGAGGCAGTTGCTTCCCCAAGGATGTGTCAGCCCTCAAGCAGATCGCCGGCAATTCCGGCTACCATTTCCAGCTGCTGAACGCCGTGATAGAGGTGAACGAACTCCAGAAGCGCCGGGTCATCGGGAAGCTCAAGCGGCACCTGGGCGACGAGCTCCGGGGCAGGCGGATCACCCTGCTCGGTCTGGCGTTCAAACCCAACACCGACGATATCCGCCAGGCCTCGTCCATCGTGCTGGCCGGCCGGCTGCTGGCCGAGGGCGCCCGCGTGGTGGGCTACGACCCCGTGGCTATGGACAACATGCGCAGCCTGGTCCCCACCATGGAGTACGCCGAGTCGGCCGAGGCCGCCCTGGACGGTGCCGACGCCTGTGTCCTCGTCACAGAATGGGATGAGTTCCTGACCTTAGACTGGGCCCGTGTCCATAAGCTCATGGCTCGCCCTATCGTAGTGGATGGTCGCAATGTGCTCGATGGTGATGCCTTGAGCGCGCAGGGATTCATATACGATGGCGTGGGCAAGAGGGTGCACAATCACCTAGCCAACTAACTGGTCCTGCGGGTGGGTCTCTTCACTTTCTGCTAAAGGTCACGTTCTGGATGCCGATACAATCGGTGCTAGAATCAGATGAGCCTTCAGTCTGTGATTTGGAAAGTGAGGCGGACAATGGCTAAGGGCAAAGGGTACGAGTTGGTCCCTCAGCCCGTGCCCACCAGACAACGGGCCAGTATCTACAAAGAGATCGTGGCTGAGTTCCTTGCGAGTGGCGAAACGAGTGTGCTGGTCGCGGGGACGGAGCGAAAGCCGATCACCCTCCTTCAGGGGCTCCGCAAGGCGATCGAGGTGGATGGACGGACGGATGTGAAGGTGGTGCAGCGGGGGCACGAGGTCTTCCTCGTCAAGGACTAGCGTCCCGCTCACAAACGGGGACAACAAGGGGGTCGTCTTGCGACGACCCCCTTCTGCTCTCCGCCTGTGAGCCGCGTGGAGAACGGCCGGCTCGAGATGTCAGTCCTTCTTCGTGTTCTTCGCGATATCCTCGGTATTCTCCCTGATGCGGAAGAACACCACGACGAGCTCCAGGACAACCCGCGCCCACAGCAGCGCCAGGAACCCGTAGATGAGGCCGCCGATCAGGAACATCACCCCTGTGGCCGCCGACCACATGAAGCCGTTGATGATCAACCCCAAGACGCTGAGGCCTATCACCACCATGAAGACGATGAAGAGCACCTTGATCAGGCTGGGGGTCACGAAGGACCGGAACGAGAAGTCGAAGAAACGGCTCCAAAACCCTTTCTGGGTGACTTCGGCGTACTGGCCCGGGACATAGACCGGAGCCGGGGCGGCGTAGGCAGGCGCCGCCTGAGGTGGCGGTGGAGGAGCGGCCGCTGCGGCGGCCGCAGCCGCCTCCGCAGCCGGAGGCGCCCCCGCAACGGGAAGGCGGGTCCCGCAGGCCTCGCAGAAATCGCCGGTCGCTTGGGTGTGGCCACAGTTGGCGCAGGTCTTCATCTCGTCAGCCACTCTGTCCCTCCTTCATGTCGTGGACGCAACGCGACCTTCCTGATTCACGGTACGGATGAATGGGGTCGTTGTCAATCAGAGTGCCGTCAATCGTGGCCTGCCGGGCGTGATAGGCATGATAGAGTTGTTTTACGATGGTCTCTCCAGCAGACGGTAGCCGCCGGCCCTCCAGCAGAGCATGAAGACAATGCCCCAAAGAATACGGCCGCGAGGGTCGGTGCCCGCGGACGCACAAGTCCTGACCTTCCCTGCCCCGGACTCGGTGGTAGTATTTGTCTCCGAGAGATGACGCCGCCGTAGCTGATGGTGGTCGCCGGGATGGCTCGGCCCTCTGGACTGTTCCCATCGCCGCGCTGGTGGCTATCTGGCTGTGGCTGGCCTTCTCGTTCGGCGGTTACGTCCCCCGTCAGTGGCTTCCACCTGTGCTCGCCCTGGGCCTGTTCGGCCTGGTGGCTGCTCTGCTCGTCGCCTACCCCCGCCGGCCCCGCCAGTTATCGTCCGCCGTCCTCGCCTTGTTCGCCGGGTATGCGGTCTGGGTGGCCGCTTCGGCGATCTGGGCGGCATCGACCACCAGGGTGTGGTTGGAGGCGGGACGTACGCTGGGGTATCTTCTCCTTTTCGCCCTGGCCGTCACCTACTTCACCGACGCCAAGGCCAGACGGGGATTCCGCTACCTGCTCATGGGCGCGTGTCTCTTCCTCCTGGCTGCCTGCGTCGTGCGCCTGTGGACCGCGGCAGACCCCTCGCCGCTCTTCTTCATAGGCAGGCTGGCCTACCCGGCCAGCTATCCCAATAACGCCGCGGCATTGTTCCTCGTCGGCTTCTGGCCTCTCATGTGGCTGGCCTCGGGCCCGGAGGAGCGGGCCCCTGTCCGGGGAGTGGCACTGGGGCTGGCCACCGGCCTGCTGGGCCTCGCTTTGATGACCCAGTCGCGCGGGGGCATGTGGAGCCTTGCCATCACCGTGGTGCTCATGTTCCTGCTCTCGCCCGCGCGACTGCGCATGCTCTTCTACCTGCTGGTGCCCGCGCTGCTCATGGTCTACGCGTTCCCCCAACTCAACCGCTACTGGCTCGAAGGCCCCGCGGTAGTCGGTGGGAGCGTCGCCGCCCGCACGCTGCTGACGGCCGCTCTGGCGGCGGTGCTCATAGGCACGGTCCTCGCTCTTCTCGAACGCTGGGTCAAGGTGAGCGGACGCATGAAGGCGGTCTTCGGGACCCTGGTGCTCGCGGCATGTGTGGCCGGCTTGGTATACGGAGCGATGACCCTGACCGAGGACAGCGGGGGACCCTTCCGCTGGGTCTCGCAGACCTGGCAGCGATTCACGGCCGACCCGGCCCAGGATGACATCCCCGAGACCGAAGGCAGGCAGGAGATCCGCTTCACCGAAGTCTCCTCCTCGGGCCGCGTGAACATCTGGAAGGTGGCCTGGCGCCAGTTCGAGGCCGCACCGCTACTGGGTGTGGGAGCCGACAACTTCGTCTTCGAGTACAACCGGCTGCGGACCGTGCCCAGTTACAAACCCCAGCAGGCCCACTCGATCACCCTGCAACTGCTGGGGGATACCGGAGTGGTGGGGGCGGTGTTGGCGCTGGGCGGTGCCGCTCTCGCTGCCGGAGGCATCCTCTGGCCCCGGTTCGCCTCCGGCTGGGCCGGTGCCCGCGCCACCTGGCTGCGCAGACGCCGCGCCCGCGCACCCGCGGCGCACGAGGAGGCCGAAGCCGGCCGGCCGGAGCGGACGAGCCGGTGGGGACGGGATGCCTCCGTCTACGGCTGGGAGATGGGCCTCTTCATGGGGGCGACCTATTGGTTCATCCATGCCAACGTCGAGTGGCTGTGGCAGATGGCCGGTGTGAGCATCCCCGCCCTGCTGATGCTGGCCGCCGGTGTCGCGGCCGTGGACGCGCGGGCGGGAGCCCTGTGGCCGCGGCTCAGCCGTTGGCTGCGGTCTCCCGGCGCTGAGGCCGCCGCTGCCGCTGGGCTGGAGGAGGAAGCTCAGCCGACGGTGCAGGAGACCGCGTCGGAGAGCTTTCTTCCCCTGGCTCGCCGGGCCGAACGTCATACGCGCAGAATCGAGCGACGTGAGCGCAGAGCCGCCAGACGTCGGCGCAGCGACACACTGCTGGCGCCGCCCGGACCGCTCTCGCAGGTGTTCCGCATCCTCCTGGCCGCTCTGTCCGTGCTCGTGCTGCTGATGGCCGGGCTGCCGTACCTATCGTTCCAGTTCCAGGATTCCGCCCGTGGACTGTCGACCACCGACGCTCTGGCTGCGGTGTCCCGGGTCGAGGCCGCCCGCTGGTTGGTCCCCGGAGACCCGGGCCCTTACCAGACCAAGGGTGCCCTGTACGCGGGAGCCGCCCGCAAAGCGATGCTCTCCGACGACCCTGACCGGGCCGGCGCCGTTCTTGACGATCTCGCCCTGGCCCTGGCCGCCCAAGCCAAGACGGCAGAGTTGGAACCGGCGGACTGGACCAGCCACTATCGGGCGGCCTGGGCCGCCCTCGACCTCTTCCTGGCCCGGGCCTATGCCCAGTACGGACCGGGGGGAGCCGGACCACTTGACCTTTCGCCGTACCAGGCCAGCCTCCATGACTGGTCCGCTTTGGCCGGGACCGGCCCGGAAGTCCCCTCCTCGGGAGAAGCGGCCGCCTCCTTGGCCAAGAACGCCTCCGCGCTCACCACCGCCGCGTCCAACCGGGCCCTCACTCAAGGTGAGCTGCTCCGCCTGGCGCACGAGTACATAACGGCGGCCCAGGCGCGCAGCCCGCTCGAGGGCCAGGTGGGCTATCTGAAAGCCCTGATAGAGAGTCTCTCCCCGTGACAGAAGGGAGGCCGTTCATGCAAGACATCCAGCGCCGCATCAAGGACCGGGAGGCCGTGGTGGGGGTGATAGGCCTAGGCTACGTGGGTCTGCCCCTGTCGCTGGTCTTCAGTGAGGCGGGCTTCCCCGTCCTCGGCTTCGATGTCGACCCCGTCAAGGTCGACCGGCTCAGCCGGGGTGACTCCTACATCGCCCACATCGACGCCACTCGGGTGGCGGCGGCGACCGCACCCCCGGTGCGACTGCGGGCGACCACGGATTTCTCCCTGCTCGAAGACTGCGACGCCATTCTCATCTGCCTGCCTACACCGCTGGGCCGGCACCGAGAGCCTGACCTCTCCTATGTCCTGGGGGCGGCCAGGGAGATCGCCCGCCGGCTCCGTCCGGGCCGGCTGGTGGTGCTGGAGTCGACCACCTATCCCGGCACCACCGACGAAGAGGTGCTGCCCATCCTTGCCACCAGCGGGCTGAGTACGCCTCAGGACTTCTGGCTTGCCTTCTCCCCGGAGCGGGAGGATCCCGGCAGCCGCCGCTTCACCACCACCACCATCCCCAAGGTCGTGGGGGGTGTCAACCCGGAGTCCACCGCAGTGGCCGCCACCCTTTACGGCGAGGTCCTCGACACCGTGGTCAACGTGTCCCACTCCCGCGTCGCCGAGGCCTCCAAGCTCCTCGAGAACATCTACCGAGCCGTCAACATCGCCCTCGTGAACGAACTGAAAATGACTTTCGACCGCATGGACATCGACGTGTGGGAGGTCATCGCCGCCGCCAGCACTAAGCCGTTCGGCTTTCAGCCCTTCTACCCCGGGCCCGGCTTGGGCGGGCACTGCATCCCGCTCGATCCCTTCTACCTCAGCTGGAAGGCGGCCGAATACGGGACCTGGACCCGCTTCGTCGAACTGGCCGGCGAGATCAACAGCAACATGCCGGCCTGGGTGGTCGCCAAGGCCGCCGCCGCGCTGTCCGACGATGGCCGGGGCCTCAGAGGGGCCCGGGTGCTGATCCTCGGCCTGGCCTACAAGCCGGACATCGACGACGACCGCGAATCCCCGTCATACGAGCTCATCGAGCTGCTGGTCGCGCGAGGCGCCCATGTCTCCTACTGCGACCCCCACTTCCCGGTCAGCAGACCGGGGAGACGGCACCATCTGGAGATGCGCTCCGTGCCGCTCACAGCCGAGGAGTTCGGGCGCTATGACCTGATCCTCCTGGCCACCGCGCACAAGGAGTTCAAGGATCCCGCCCTCTTCCGTCACGCGCGACTGGTGGTCGACACACGCAACGTCATCGGACAGGACTGGGGACCCCGCCTGGTCAAGGCCTAGCCGGCCGCTGAGGACCCACGCTTTGAAGACCCGCGCTCTGTTTCGCGACGCCGGCAGGAGGAGGAGGACCGAGGGGGATCGAGCTCCTCCAGCGCGCGGGCCGTCTTGCCCCGCCAGTTCGGCCGCTCCGGGCCCGTGCCCGGCACGTTCTGAGGCTCCGTCTCCAGCCACAGGTCTTCCAGGTTCACCAGCACCAGCCGGGCCGGGCTCGCGGCGAGCCAGGCGAGAGCACCGGCCAGGATCGACCGCGTCTTGCGCGCCGCGCCGGCGGACGCAGGAATCCCGAAAGCCTCGGCCAGGCGCGCC
>CAYNPL010000039.1:0-21527 GCA_964399135.1 uncultured Gaiellales bacterium | reverse complement strand
TCTTCCTTCATGTTGGCCATGGCTTCTACCAGTGCGTGGGCCATTGGGGCTCCTTTCTCGGGCGGCGGCATCCCCTGCCGCTCGCCACCTGTCTGTGTGTACTAACGCGCGATGTGCACGGACTCGCCGTGGACGTCATGAGCTGCCTCCATCAACGCCTCCGACATGCTCGGATGGGCGTGGACGGTGTCTCCCAACTGCTTGACGGTGAGGCCGTTCTGGATAGCCACCGCCACCTCGTGGATGACGTCGGTGACGTGGGCGCCCATCATGCCGGCCCCGAGGACCAGGTCGCTGTTCTTGTCGGCCACGAGCTGCACGTAGCCGGTCTCCTCGCCCATGGCCAGGGCCTTGCCCAGGGCGGCGAAGCGATAGGTGCCGGTGACGGGCTGGTAGCCCGCCTCCACCGCCTGCTCCTCGCTCAGGCCCACACTGGCCACTTCCGGATGCGAGTAGGTGCAGGAAGGGGTGGAGCGGAGGTCTCGGGCCCGCCGTGCGTCCGGGCCGGCGGCCAGAGCGTTGTCGACCGCCACGAAGGCCTCGTGCGAGGCCACGTGGGCCAGCAGCAGGCCACCATTCACGTCGCCGATGGCATAGACGTCCGGTGCCGTGGTCTCCAGGTATTCGTTCACCACCACGTATCCGCGGGAGTCGGTCTCCGCCCCCACCGTCTCCAGGCCCAGACCACCGCTGTTGGGCGTGCGTCCCACCGACACCAGGATCTTGTCCACCGTGACCTCGGAACCGTCGGACAGTCTGGCCGTCACGCTGTCTTCGCCGTAGGCGGAAATGCTCTCGACCTTCGTCTTCAGCAGAACCTGGATGCCCTTCTTGCGATAGACGCTCTGGAACTGCTTGGCCAGCCGCAGGTCCTCCATGGGCAGCATCTGCGCCATCATCTCCACCATGGTCACCCGGGTGCCCAGTTCGGCAAAGAACGAGGCGAATTCACAGCCGATGACCCCGGCGCCCACGACGAGCAATGTCTTGGGTATCTCCCGCAACTCTAAAGCTTCAGTAGAGGTCAATATCGTGGGCCGGCTGAAGTCGAACACCGGCAACCGGGCCGGTTCGGAGCCGGTGGCGATGATGACCTTGTCGGCCGCGATGGTGGTGGCCGCCGCCCCGTCGCCGCCGGCGGTCTCCACCGTCACGGCGCCGGGACCGGCCAGCCTGCCGGTGCCGCGCACCAGCTCGACCCCCGCCTTCTTCAAGAGCGTCTCCACGTTGGAACGGAGCTGGGACACGATGCGGTCTTTGCGATCCACCATGCGGGCCAGGTCGGGCTTGATCTCGCCTTCCACCGTGAAGCCGAAGTCCTGGCCGGCCCGCGCCCGCGCGAGAGCTTCACTCGAGGCCAGGAGGGCCTTCGTGGGGATGCAGCCCCAGTTGAGGCACGTCCCCCCCACCAGGTCTCGTTCGACCAGCGTGACCGCGGCCCCCTGACGGGCCCCCCGCAGGGCGGCCACGTACCCACCGGGCCCGGACCCGATGATCACCAGCCTTGTCTGTCGGTCGGCCAAGTCGGTTTGCTCCAATGCCTACAGACCGGCCTCGTCGAGGATCTGGGGCACCTTCTTCTCCCAGCCGATGGGCATGACGTGGATGCCCTGGCAGAGATCCTTGAGGTCGCGGATGAGCTCCGCGCACAGGTCGATGCCGGCCTGCGTCTTGTCCTCGGCGGCGGCCAGCTTCTGGATGGTCTCTTCGGGGACGAAGACGCCCGACACGTTCTTGTTCATGAAGCGGGCCATACCTACCGACTTGAGCGGGATGACCCCGGCCATGACCGGCACCCCGAACCCCTCCACCCGCTTCATGAAGCGGGCGAACTTGTCGGGTTCGTAGACGGCCTGAGTCTGGAAGAACTTGGCACCGGCCTTGATCTTCTTCTCCATCTTGAAGAGCTGCATGTCGAAGCTGGCCTCGGTGTCGGCCCCGGGGTTGACCACAGCCCCGGCGTAGAATTCGGTCTTGCCGGCCAGCTCGTTACCCATCATGTCGTGACCGTCGTTGAGCCCGCTGATGACCGACAGCAACTGCACCGAGTCGAGGTCGTACACCCCGACGGCGTCCTTGTGGTCGCCCAGATGGGGTAGGTCGCCGGTGAGGGCCAGCACGTTCTCGATGCCCAGCACCCAGGCGCTGAGCAGGTCGGACTGCAGGGCGATGCGGTTGCGATCCCGGCAGGTCATCTGCAGGATGGGCTCCACCTGGTGGTCGGTCAGCAGATGACAGGTGGCCATCGAACCCAGTCTCATCACCGAGCTCTGCTGATCGGTGACGTTGACGGCGGTGACGCGCCCGCGCAGGAGCTCGGCGACTTCGCCGATCTCCTCGATGTCGGTGCCTTTGCCCGGACCGAGTTCGGCCGTGACGGCGAACTTCCCTGCTTCCAGATCGGATCTGAGGCTCATTCCGCCATCGCCTCCTTCGGAGCCGGCATTTCCAGGGCATAGTCCGGGGTGGCCATAATCGCCGGATCGGGCGCCATCTTGGCCCAGCTCTTGGGCGGAGCCAGGTTCTGGAGTTTGTCGAGCCGATCGAGACTCTTGAGCCGGTAGTAGATCATCTCCCAGCCGCAGTCGCGGTCGGGGCTGAGCTCGCACTTGCCCTTGGAGGCGCCGCCGCACTGCCCGCTAAGGAGATGCTTGGTGCAGGCCGTGATGGGGCAGATCCCCCCGGTCGATTCCAGCACACACTCGGCGCACTCCATGCAGCGCTCGCTGCCGGGCCATTCCCCCCGGCTGCCCCCCAGGTTCTGGGTGTCGCAACCCGGATGGCACAGCTTGTTGACCGAAGCCGCCACCGCCTGTATGCCCACCCCGCAGGTGAGCACGAGCACGGAGTCGGCGTTCATGATGGCTTTGGTCTTGCGGGCGAGACGCGACTTGGTCAGCGCCTTCTCGCACAGGAAGGGCACGACGTCGGTTCCGGTGACCGTCTTGCCCTCCGCTTCCAGCTTGGACTTCATCTCGGCCACCTGGACCGGACCGCCGGTACCGGAGGCCTGCGCGCACCCGTCACAGCCGAGGATGAAGACCCGGTTCTCTCCCTCCATGTAGCGGAGGATCTCTTCAAATGGCTTTTGCTTCGACCGTAACATCTTTCCTCTTTCGGGCCGGGATCAATGTATCGAGCAGGCGAGACAGGGGTCGAAAGACCTGACGATACGGACGAGCTCGAAGGGATTGTCTTTGTCTCTGATCTTGGTGCCGATCAAGGCCTGTTCGATGGGACCGGGCACCCCGTTGTCGTCCCTGGGCGAGGCGTTCCACGTGGTGGGAACCACCGCCTGGTAGTTGTGGATCTTCTTGTCCTTGATCTCGATCCAGTGGCCCAGGGCGCCGCGCGAACCTTCGATAAGACCCATCCCCATGCTCTCTTCGGGGAGCTCGTACTCGACATACGTCGGCTCGCCCGGCTTGAGCTCGAGGAGCCACTTCTCCAGGTTGTCGGCCAAGATCTTGGCGCAGATGGCTCGGGCCAGGTGGCGCCCCATCACCGAGAAGAGCGCCGACAGAGGAGCCCTCAGCTCGGCCAGAGCGGAGTCCACCAGTCCGCGCACCACCGGATCCCCGGCGGCATACGTCGTCGCGATCCGGGCCAAAGGACCGACTTCATAGACCTCACCGCCGTACCGCGGGGCCTTAAGCCAGGAGTACGCACCCTCCTTGCCCAGATAGGGCTTGGTCTCCCCCGCGGTCGGGTGTTTGGGGGCGGGAGCGTCCTCATACCAGGAGTACTTGACGCCCTCCGTGACCAGGCTGATGTCGAGGTCGCGCAACTTGAAGTCGGCCGAGATGGCGCCCTGTTTGAAGAGGCGCTTGCGCCGGGTGAGGTCGGCATCGTCGCCCTGCAGGTCGTACCCGCCGTAGGAGAGCAGGTTCTTGCAGCCCGCCCCGATCTCGAGGTAGTCGCTGTAGACACCGGCGATGGCCTTGACGTCGGGCAGATAGACGTTGTCGACGAAGTCCTGCAGCTTCTTGACCTTCCACAGGAAGGCCGTGATCTTGTCCACCGTGGGGACGTCGGTGACGCCGCCGGGGACGATCCCCACCGAGTGCGGGATCTTGCCGCCGAAGATGGCCACCGCCTCATGGCCGGTGCGCCGGACCTCCAGCGCCTGCAAATAGTGGGCCGTCGCCGCCTGGTTGACCTCGGCGGGCAGCCGGTAGTCACCCTCGTAGCGGGGGGCGAAGGGCCCCAGCTCTCCGCGGGCGATGAAGTCCTTGACCGAGTTGAGCTCGGAGTCCTTACCCTCGTACTTGGCCACGTCGGTCACGTCGACGTAATCGAGCGCGGCCAGAAGGTAGAAGTGCAGGATGTGGTCCTGCACCACGTGCGTCCCCTGGATGAGGTTGCGCATGATGCGGGCGTTGTCGGGGATCTTGTCGCCCAGACCGAAGGCGCTGTCCAGGCACAGCGCGGCCGCCACTCCATGAGACTGCGGGCAGACCCCGCAGATCCGCTGCGCGATAACCTGAGCGTCCCGGGGGTCCCGGCCTCTGAGGATGAGCTCGATGCCGCGGAAGAGGTTGCCGGTGCTGCGGGCGTCCTTGACCACGCCCTCCTCGACCTCGGTCTCAATCTTCAGATGGCCCTCGATCCGGGTGATCGGGTCAATGGTCACCTTGGCCATTATTGTGCCTCCTTGCTCTGCCAGTAGGCACCGATCATCGGCAGCTGAACGTCGGTCACCTTCTCGTAGTAGGGCAGACTCATGAACTCGGGCTGAGTGCACCCCAGACAGGGGGACCCGGCCCCGATGACCCAGTTGGTGCCGCTGTTCCAGTGCCTGATGGGGCAGTCGGCATAGGTGATGGGACCTTTGCAGCCCAGTTCATAGAGGCAGCCGTCTTCGCCGAACTTCTTGGCGAACTTGCCCTCATCGAAGTAGGCCCGCCGCGGGCAGTTCTCGTGGATCAGTCTGCCGTAGAAGGCCTTGGGACGCAGGTCCTGGTCGAGGTCGTCGGCCTCCGGCAGCCCGTTCAGCAGGATGCCGGCCACCGTCCCCACGAACCAGTCCGGGTGGGGAGGGCAGCCGGGGATGTTGACCAGGGGGGTCTCGATGCCGTGCATCGCGAGCGCCTCGCGCACCGGGACGCAACTGCTGGGATTGGGGTCGCCCGCGGGGATGCCCCCGAAGGCGGCGCAGGTGCCCACGGCCAGCACAGCCACGGCATCCCGGGCGAGTTCGACGAAGCGCGTCTCGATGTTGACCGGTTTGCCATCACGCTCGCCCATGACGCAGTAGGCGGCGCCGGCGCCGGTGGGGATGGCCCCGTCGACCGCCAGCACATACGCGCCCTTGTGCTTAGCGGCCGTGTCTTCCAGGGCCCCGATGGCTACGTCACCCGCCCCGGCCATGACGGTCGGGTGGAAGCGCAGACTCACGTGCACCCCGGGGATGACCTCGTCGACGAGCAGATTCTTGAGCGTGGGGCTGGCGGTGTTGAGCAGCGAGACGCTGCAGCCGGTACAGGCAGCGGCCGGCAGCCAGACTAATGGGATCTCTTTTGCCATCTACTCCACCTCACCGTGCGATGCGTTGGCCGGGCATCCGCAGTACAGAATGAGAGTCCCCCCCGGAGGGCGGAACTACTCGTACCCAGTGGATCATCATCGAGAGCTCTTCTCCAGCTGCAGCCGCGCCGCCCGCAAGGTGTTGCGGGCCAGCATCATGTTGGTGACTGCACCTACACCCCCGGGTACCGGGGTGATGGCGCTCGCCTTGGCGGACACCCCTTCGAAGTCGACGTCGCCCACCGTCTTGGCCTCGGCTTCGGCGAGGTCGGCGCCGCACTTGCGGCAGGGGTTCTTCTTGCTGCGGTTGAGAGTCCCACAGACGGGGCAGACCACCACCCGGTTGATGCCGACGTCGAGGACCACGGCTCCGTCGTTGACCAAGTCCGGACCGATCAGATGGGGCACGCCGGCGGCCACGACCAGATAGTCGGCGACTTTGGTGTGTTTGGCCAGGTTGCCCCGGTTCGACGTGTACACGTGGGTGACGGTGGTGGTGGCGTTGCGGTTGAGCAGGAGAAGGCCCAGGGGTTTGCCCACCGTGTTGGAATGGCCGACCACACACACCTCCGCCCCCTCCAGGGCGTCGGTCACGTCTTTGCCCTCAGCCCGTAGATGCCGCTCGAGCAGCTCCATGCAGGCGGCGGGAGTGGCCGGCGGGAAGGTGGGCTCGTTCAGGGTGAGCCGGCCCATGTTGAAGGGATGGAAGCAGTCGACGTCCTTGTCATAGTCGATAGAGTTGATGACCGCCGAGTCGGAGACCTGGGCCGGGAACGGCCGCAAGGGCAGAATGCCCGACACGGCCGGGTCGGCATTGAGCGCACGGACGACGGCCACCACGTCGGCCTCGCTGCTGTCGGCCGCGAGCACCTCGCTGCGGTAGCCCAGCCCCATCTCGCCACAGAACTTCTCCACCGCTCCCCGGTACATACCGGCCCCGAAGTCGTCGCCCACCATGAGCGTGGCTATGCCGGGCGTGGCCCCTGCGGCCTTGAGTTCATCCAACTCGCGGAGCAGCTCCTCGCGTAGCTCCGCCGCGATGGCCTTGCCGTCGATGATCTTTGCTGCCATACATTCCTCCTTCCGGGAGGGGGTCCGGCCTTGAATCCGATCAGAGCTTGCTGTAGGTGAGGGCCAATACGTCGCCGCGCAGGCCGGCCGTCTCGGCCAGCAGTGACTCCACCCGAGCCCAGGTGGCTTCGGTGTAGTCCTTGTCGTCGATCCAGGCCAGGTTGATCTTGACGTTGAGCGCCGCCGACTGGGCGGCGGCGTCGGCCAGCGCCACCGCGACCCCGGCATCGGAAACCGCGTTGGGGTTGCCCTGCTCGGCCGCGGGCAGGGACAGCCGCGCCACCGCAGCCGCAGCTTCGGCCACCTGCAGAGGCACCTCGGCCGCTCCCTTGAGGGCCGCCTGCAGGAGACGCGCGCGCTCCGCCTTCTGCTCATCGGTCTCCTTGGGCATCTTCATCGCCTCGGCCACCTTGGCGTAGGCATCCGCATCCAGCGACACCAGTCGGGTGAGCTCGGCGCGCAGTTTCTCGGAGTCCGCGCGGATGGCGGCGATGGAGTCCTGCACGGAGGCGAACTTCTCCTTGCCCAAGGTCAGCTCAGTGACCATGGTGACCAAGGCGGCCCCCAGCGCCCCTACCAGAGCAGCCGCGCTGCCCCCGCCCGGCTCGGGCTCGCCGGAGGCAAGCTTGTCCAGGTACGACCCGATATCCAGTCCGGCGTAGTCGCGTTCCATGATCAAGACACCCCCGCGCTGTAGCCGTCAGCGACGTCGATGTTCATGCGCCCTGCACTCCATTCTCTCGGTGTAGATGGGCGGTGGTGCCGCGTGCTTCCCCCTCCGCACGGCATATCCTATAGTTATATAGTTAAATGTGCAAGCAGCAGACGGCGACTCAGGGATGGAGGCAGCCGAGGGTGGCAGAGAGAGGCCCAGACAACGGAAGGCCAGGAGGCGCCTCGACCCGCACCGGCCGGGACCGGCTGCAGGTCCGGGGCTCTCGAGAACCAGCCTATCTCCACATCGCCAACACCATCGCAGAGCAGATCGGCTGCGGGCAGTACCGCCCGGGGGACCAGCTGCCCACAGAGCCGCAACTCCGGGCCGAGTTCGGCGTCAGTCCCGCCACCATCAGGCGGGCGGTCAGCATCCTACTCGACCGGGGTCTCGTCAGCACCACCCAAGGCAAGGGCACGTTCGTGCGGTCGCTCGACATCGGCGAGGCCGTGTTCCGGCTCCAGGAGATAACCGAGATGTGGACCGGCGGGGGTGACGTCGACGTACTGCTGCTGGAGGCAAGGATCGTGCCCGCCCGGGGACAGGCCTCGTTCATGCTCCATTGCGAGCCGGGGGACCCTCTGGTCTTCATGCGCAGGGTGATCAAACGGCGCGGCATCCCCCTCATCTACCAAGTGGAACAGGTCATCTACGACCCGTGCCGGCCCCTGGTGGAAACCCAACTGCAGATCACCTCCCTGGACGGCCTGCTCTTGGCCGGAAGGGCGGAGGGCATATCCAGCGGCCGGCTCACCATACAGGCGGTCAGCCTCGACGCCGAGGCAGCTCGCCACCTAGCCGTGCCCCCCGGGTCGCCCGCGTTCTGTCTGGAGCACCTCTTTCTCGACTTCGACGGGCGGCCGGTGAGTTGGGGCACCTTCCTGTGCCGAGCCGACCAGTTCAGACTGACCACCCACATCGGGGTATCCCCGGCGAAGCCGGAGGAGGAGAGTTAGCGTGGAGGACATCAGCAGAGCCGTAGCGGCACTCGACTATGACGCGGCCATGAAGCTGGTCGCCGAAGCCCAGGCCCGCGGCGTCAGCGCCGTCGACATCGTGCACGCCACTCAGGCCGGGCTGCGCGCCGTGGGGGAGCGCTACGAGCGGCAGGAGATCTTCCTCTCCGGTCTCATCATGGCGGGTGAGATCTTCCGGGGCGCGATGGAGTCGGTCCAGCCGGCCTGGGAGAGCAGCCTTCAGGGCGGAGCGTCCGGCAGTGTCCTCCTGGGCACCGTGGCCGGTGACATCCACGATCTGGGCAAGAACATGGCCGCTCTCACGTTCCGGGCGTTCGGTTTCGCAGTGGAAGACCTCGGTGTCGACATCCCCCCTAAGGATTTCCTGGCAGCCGCCCGCCGCCTGAATCCTGACATAATAGGTCTATCCGGCCTCCTGACCCTGGCCTTCGACTCCATGCGGGAGACGGTGGCACTGATCAGGGCCCACGAGGATCGACTGGACGTCCCGCCTCTCATGGTGATCGGGGGGGCTACCATAGACGAGAACGTGGCCCGCTACGTCGGGGCCGACCACTGGACCAACGACGCGATGGAAGGTGTGCGGATCTGTCAGCGCCTCGTGGAGAGCAGGAGAGAAGCCCGATGAACGAGCTGCCCCAACGCAGGGTCATTTCCATGGACGCCCGCCCCGTGTCGATGTTCATCGACGGGCGCCACCTCCAGGTATACCCCTACATGACCGTCCTGGAGGCGGCGGAGGCCCACGGCATCTTCATCCCCACCCTCTGCCACGACCCCAGGCTCACCCCCAGTGGCCGCTGCGGACTGTGCGTGGTGGAGACGCCCGGCGGCGAACTGGTCAAGGCCTGCGAGACCCCGGTCAGCGCCGGCCTGGAGGTGGTGACCCTCAATCCCCGCATCGCCGAAGAGCGCCGGCTGCGACTGAACGAGATCCTCTCCGACCACAACGCCTACTGCGAGCCGCCCTGCCACTACGCCTGTCCGGCCCACATCGACATCCCCGCCTACCTTGCCGCCATCGCCCGCGGTGACGACCAGGAGGCGGTCCGCATCATCAAGAGACGGCTACCCCTGCCCCGGATCATCGGCCGGGTATGCCCGCGCCCGTGCGAGAGCGCCTGTCGCAGGACCCAGGTGGATGGCGAGCCGGTGGCCATCTGCCACCTCAAGCGCTTCGCCGCCGATGCAGCCGGCCCCGGGATCAGCGGCCCGATGGCCCCTCCCAGCGGCAAGAAGGTGGCGATCATCGGCGCCGGCCCCTCGGGACTCACGGCTGCTTACTTCTTGGCCCTGGCCGGCCATCAGGTCACCATCTTCGAGGCCAATTCCGAACCGGGGGGCATGACGCTCACGGGGATACCCCCCTACCGGCTTCCCCGCCACGTCATCGCCGAGGACGTGGCAGACATCCTCGGTCTGGGAGTGGAACTGAAGCTAAACACCCGGTTCGGTGAGGACATCTCCATCGAGGACCTGGAGCGGCAGGGCTACGCGGCCACCTACCTGGCCATAGGCGCCCAGTGCGGGTCGACCGGCAACATCGCCGGGGCCGAGGAGGGAGACGGTGTCTTTTCGGCCGTCGACTTCCTCAGAGAGAGCAACGCGGGGACCTGGGACAGGCCGCTGGGGCGCACCCTGGTGATGGGGGGAGGCTTCACCGCGGTCGACGCCGCCCGCTCGGCGCTGCGGGCCGGAGCCAGGCAGGTCACCATCGTCTACCGGCGGACCCGGGATGAGATGCCGGCGACCAAGGAAGAGGTCAACGAGGCGGAAGAGGAAGGAGCCGGACTGGTCCTCTTGACCTCCCCGGTGTCGGTCGTTCGTGAGGACGGCAAGGTGACCGGCGTGATCTGCCAGAAAATGGCGTTGGGAGAGCCGGACAGCAGCGGCCGGCGCCGGCCTGAGCCCGTGCCGGGATCGGAGCTCACCCTGCCCGCCGATACCGTCATCCTGGCCCTAGGCCAGGAAGTCGAGGGCGACGACGTGGAGAACGTCTGCGAGCTGACCTCGCGGGGCACCATCGCCGCCGACAAGCTCACACTGCTGACGAGCCGAGAGGGGGTCTTCGCCGGCGGGGACTGCGAGAGCGGACCGGCCACAGTGGTCGAGGCCATCGCCGCCGGCCGGAGAGCGGCCATCGCCATCAACGCCTACGTGTCGGGCGAGTCCCCTGAGGCCGCCTGCAAGGCCCCCGGGGCGGGGCTGGAATGGCACCATCCCACTCTGTTCGACATCGGGGCCAAGCCCTTATCCGATGAACCGCGCAGCCCCATGCCGGTGCTTCCCACCGTGAAGCGGGGAGACTTCAGCGAGGTCGAACTCGGCTACGACGAGGCCACCGCCCGCAAGGAGGCCGCCCGCTGCATGCAGTGCATCTGCCATCAGGCCTCGGCCTGCGAGCTGCAGCGACTGGCCGTGCGCTACGGCGCCGGCACCACCGAATTCAAGGGCGACACCGGCCAGTTCGACCTGCTCGACGCCTCGCCCATCCTCGAACTCGACCGCAAACGCTGCATCAAGTGCCACCAGTGCGTGAAGGTGTGCGACGAGCATGAGAGCTACGGCGTCTACACCGTCGATGACAAGGGATACCCGGCGCTGAAAGCGGCCACCCACCGGGAGTCGGGCTGCGTTTCGTGCGGTCAGTGCACCGACGTCTGCCCCACCGGCGCCCTGGTCAACGCCCAGCTCAAGCCCTATCACGAGTGGGACATCACCCGGGTGCGCACCACCTGTCCCTTGTGCGGCACCGGCTGCAACTTCGACCTCAATGTGAGGGCCGGCAGGGTCATCGGGGTGACCACGGCGGCGGACGCACCCGTCAACGGTCATGCCCTCTGCGTGAAAGGCCGCTACCACACCGGCCTGATCCACAGCCCCGACCGGCTCACCACGCCCCTGATCCGCAAGAACGGGGTGCTGACCCCCGCCGGCTGGGACGAGGCCCTCAACCTGGTGGCATACCGCTTCGCCGAGCTGCGGGACCACAGCGGACCCCAGGCCTTCGCCGCCCTAAGCTCGGCCCGCTGCACCAACGAGGACAACTGGCTCATGCAGAAGTTCGTAAGGGCGGTGATGCGCACCAACAACCTCGACCACTGCGCACGAACCTGACACGCTCCCACTGTGGCCGGTCTGGCCACATCGTTCGGAAGCGCCGCGATGACCAACTCGCTCAGCGAGGTCGAGGAGTACGACGTCCTCTTCGTCATCGGCTCCAACACCACCGAAGCCCACCCGGTCATCGGCGGCAAGATGAAACGGGCCGCCCGCCGAGGCGCCCGCCTGATCGTGGCCGACCCGCGCCACATCGAGCTGGTGGATCACGCCGCCCTGTGGCTGCGGCTGCGGCCGGGAACCGACGCCGCCCTCATCAACGGGATGATCAACCTCATCATCAACAAGGGTTGGGCCGACTGGGAGTTCATCGCCAAACGGGTCGAGAACTACGACGACCTCTGGGAGGTGGTCAAGAAGTACCCGCCCGAGGTGGCCAGCGATATCACCGGGGTGCCGGTGGCCCAGATATATGCCGCCGCCGACCTCTACGCTCATACGGCGCGGGCCGGCATCTTCTACACCCTGGGCATCACCGAGCACACCACCGGCACCGCCAACGTCATCAACCTGGCCAACCTGGCCCTGGTCACAGGCCACGTGGGCGTCCCCCACGCCGGCGTCAACCCCTTGCGAGGACAGAACAACGTGCAGGGAGCCTGCGACATGGGGGCTTTGCCCAATGTCTTCTCTGACTACCGTCCGGTCACCCGCCCCGAAGCGGTAGCCGTGTTCGAAGAAGCCTGGGGGGTGGAGCTGAACCGGGAGACGGGCCTGCGTACCCCGGAGATGTTCGACCACATCCTGGGGGGCGAGGTCAAGGCGATGTACATCATGGGCGAGGACCCGGTGCTCACCGACGCCGACGCCAACCACGTGCGCAAAGCCATCTCGGAGCTGGAGTTCCTGGTGGTGCAGGACCTATTCCTGACCGAGACGGCCAGGTACGCCGACGTCGTGCTGCCGGCGGCCTGCTATGCCGAGAAGGACGGCACCTTCACCAATACCGAGCGGCGTGTCCAGCGCGTACGCAAGGCGGTGGAACCGCCGGGGGAGGCCCGGGCCGACTGGGAGATCATCGCCGAACTCTCCACCCGGATGGGCTACCCCATGCGCTACGAGTCACCCGCTGACATCTTCGAAGAGATCCGGACGCTCACCCCCACCTACGCCGGGATGACCTACGAGCGGGTGGACGCCTGCGGACTGCAGTGGCCCTGCCCCGACCTCGACCACCCGGGCACGGCCTATCTGCATGAGGACGTCTTCCCCCGCGGCCGGGGACGGCTGAAGGGCGTGGAGTACGAGGCCCCGGCGGAGCTGACCAACGCCGACTATCCCATCCTCCTTACCACCGGGCGCATGTTGTATCAGTACAACGTCTCCACCCGGCAGTCGCCCATCCTCGACGCCTTCGCTCCCTGCGAGATGACCGAGATCAACCCGGCCGACGCCGCCGCCATCGGACTGGCCGACGGCGACCAGGTACGGGTCACTTCCCGTCGGGGGTCGGTGATGACACAAGCCAGGGTGACGGACCGAGTGCCCCCCGGCATCATGTTCATGACCTTCCACTACCGGGAGACGGCTGTCAACGAGCTGACCAACTCCGCCTTCGACCCCATCTCCAAGACGGCCGAGTTCAAGGTCAGCGCGGTCAAGGTCGAGAAGGTGTAGGCCCGGTCAGGTCTCCCGCACGTCGACGATCTCCTGGACCATCGGCTCGATGGTCTTGACCAGGGCTTCGCGCTCCACGTCCTGGACCTTGAAGGTGATGGTCTCGCTGTCGGCGGCGATGCCGAAGGCGACGAACTTCGCCCCCAGGGCGGACACGGCTCCGGACAGCTTGGCCAGGCCACCCTTCTCGGCGTGCACGCGGGCCGTGACCCGGATGCCGGGATCGCGCGCCCCGAATAGCTCGATCAGGATGTTGAACAGATGGGTCTCGGTGATGATGCCCACGAGTTCGTCACCCCGCATGACGGGCAGGCCGCTGACCTTGTTGTCGGCCATGATGCGGCCGGCTTCCTCGACGGCGGTGTCTTCAGACACGGTGATGACGTCGCGGGTCATGACCTTCTCCACCGTGATCTTCTCCAGCAGATACTCCATCTCCCAGACGCTGAGCGAGGTGGCCGGAGAGGGGGAGACGCGGAGCAGGTCGACCAGAGAGACAATGCCCACCAGCTCGCCCCTCTCGGTGACGACGGGAAGCTGGCGCACCTTGCTGCCCCGCATCACCTGCAGAGCGTCGGGTACCGTCGCCCCCGGGCTGGTGGTGATGGGCATCCTGGACATACGGTCGCGGACTAGCATCTCATCCCTCCTGACTACCGCTCTCGGTCTTCTCTTCGAGTGTACACGGAGCCGGCGGCGCCGGCGCGGCCGTGCCCGCCTGCGCCCGCAGCTCCAGGCTCCTGCGCATCGCCGCTTCCACCGCGCGCCGGTAGGCGGCTCGTACCCCGCGCGCCTCGAGACGCTCGATCGCCGGCCCGGCGACATGGTCGTACCCGAAGACGTCCTCCCGCAACCGCGCCGCCGAGTCGTCGTGGGCCGGCAGGAGCCGGGCCGTCTCCAGGGCCATCCGCCGGACGAGCCTGCGCGCCACCGGCCGGGTGAGCCCGGCGGCCACCGCTCCGTCCTCCAGCCCCTCCAGCGCCACCGCAAGCAGGGCGGGGCCGGTACCCGCCACCGCGGTCACCGCATCCAGCATGCTTTCGGGGACCACCATCGTCTGCCCCAGGGCCGAGAGCGTGGCCACCACGGTCTGTAGGCCGTCTGCGGGACCGCCCGGTTCCTCCGCCACCGCGATGGCGCCCGCCCCCAGTCCCACCCCCAGATTGGGCATGATGCGGAAAAGGCCGGGCCCCGGACCGACCAGGCTCCGGATCCGGGACAACTCCACCCCCGCCATGGAGGAGATCACCGATTGTTCCCGGCGAAGAAAGGGGCGGATCGCCGCCAGCACCTCGGCCGCGTCCTTCGGTTTGACCACCACCACCAGGAGGTCCGCCTCCCGCACCAGCCCGTCCAGCGAGGGCGGCATCGAAACGGCCTCACCGGTAAGAAGGCGCTGGGCCGCGCTTTCCACCTTGTCCCAAACGAGCAGGCGGAGGTCGGGGTCCTCGGCCCGCAGCCATCCTTTGACCAGAGCCGAGCCCATGTTCCCGGTACCGATGACACCGATGGTCGTCGTCATGGTGGCCAGGGTATCATCTCCACATTGAGCCACCAGGCCGGAGGGGAAGCTTGTGCATTGTTCGGCCAGCCCAGACGACATGAAACGACAGGCCGCTCTCGCCGCCCTCGCCTACGTCGAGGGGGGCGTCATCGGGGTGGGTACCGGCTCTACCGTCAACCACTTCATCGACGCCCTGGCGACCGTCAAGGACAGCATCGCGGGGACCGTGTCCAGCTCGGAGGCGTCGAGCGCGCGCCTGCGGGCCCAAGGCATCCCCGTGTTCGATCTCAATGACGTGGGCTCGCTGGCCTTGTATGTCGACGGCGCCGACGAGGCGAACCACCGGCTGGAACTGATCAAGGGCGGGGGCGGGGCGTTGACCCGGGAGAAGATCGTGGCCGCCGCTAGCCGCCGCTTCGTCTGCATCGCCGACGAGAGCAAGCTGGTGGACGTGCTGGGCCGGTTTCCGTTGCCGGTGGAGGTGATACCCATGGCCCGCACCTACGTGGCCTCGCAGTTGGCCGGACTGGGAGGCGACCCGCGGGTGCGGAAGGGGTTCGTCACCGACAACGGCAACGTCATCCTGGACGTGCACGGCCTTGAGATCAGCGATCCACCCGCGCTCGAGCGGGGCATCAACAACATCCCCGGGGTGGTCTGCGTGGGGCTGTTCGCCCTCCGCCCGGCCGACCTTCTCATACTGGGCACGCCGGACGGGCCGCGAACGCTGGGAAAATGGGAGGACGTTTCGTGAAGGCAGTGGTGTTCGAGCAGTTCGGAGGGCCGGAGGTCCTCAAGTACGTCGACCTGCCGGTCCCGGAGCCGGGAGAGGGCCAGGTCTTGGTCAAGATGGTGTCGGCCGGGGTCTGCAAAGCCGACTGGCGGGTGCGGACAGGCCGCAGCCAATGGCTCACCTGTCCTTTTCCCGTCACTCTGGGGTACGAGATGGCGGGGATCATCGCCGCGCTGGGCCCGGGGGTGAGCGGGTTCGCGGTCGGCCAGCCCGTCCACGTCCTGCACATGGCCTGCTACGGCACCTACGCTGAATACATGGTCGTGACCGCCGATGACGTGGCTCCTCTTCCCCCGGGCACCGACTTCGACGCCGCAGCCTCCGCCTTCAACTACTTCGTGGCCTGGGGCCTGCTCCACCAGATCGTCGAGGCCAAGGCCGGTCAGGCCCTCTACATCGGCGGAGCGGCCGGGGGAGTGGGCACCGCGGTCATCCAACTGGCGCAGCACGCGGGGATGGAGATCATCGCCAGTGCCAGCAGCGAGACCAAGTGTGACTATCTGCGCGGTCTGGGGGTGGAGCGCGTCTTCAACTACAAGGCGGAGAACGACGTCGAGGCGGTCCGGCGCCTAAGCGGCGGCCGCGGGATGGACTATGTCTACGACCAGGTGGCCGGACCGCGCTTCTGCCGGCAGTTCGACATGCTGGCCACTTACGGCCAGATCATCCTCTACAACTATCTGGGCGGCTATCCGGAGGACAAGGAGATCATCCACATCCTGCAGAGCCGTTGCGAAGGCTGCTACGGCATCCGCTACTTCTCTATCCACGTGCACGACACCGACCCCGCCGGCTTCAGGAAGGTAAAGGAGCAGGTCTTCACGCTCATGGCCTCAGGCGCGATCAAGCCCCCCATCTACAAGGTGCTACCCCTCAGCGAGGCCGGGCGGGCGCACGAGATGCTCGAGGCCGGCGAGATCCTGGGCAAGCTGGTACTGCACCCGGAGGGCTAGTAGGGGCGGTCGACGTCCTGCGCCGCCGGAACCGCCACGGTCGCGCGGGAGTCGGTCACCAAGGCTTCCAGCAGGTCCCGGCCGGCGCCGGAGCCGTCGCCCGGCCCACCGCCCCCGTCGGCGGCAGGGACCGGGCCGTCGACACCCGGCCGCGCGACGGGCTCTTCCACCACCGCGCTCATCTTGCGCCACAGGCAGACATCGCGCTTGAGGTGCCGGGACTTGATCTCGGGGCTGCAGTCGGACACGGGGCAGTCGTAGCAAAGATCGACGGCTTCGTGGGGCGCGTGCTTGCGCGGCCGCTGACCCTCGTCGATGCGCTGCTGGGTGAGCAGAAGGAGCTCCTGCACGTCTCCCTGGATGCTGATCTGGAAGTGGGGCATCCGCTCGGGCTCGTGGTAGCTGAAGGTGCCGCTCCGCCAATGCGCCAGCTCGAACACCCGGGAGACGGTCAGACGCCGCATGGCCTCCCGCACGGTCGCCTCACTCACGAAGCCCCGTTCCACCAGGCGCTGGCCCAGGGCCTTCCGTTCCTCGCCGTCGCCTTCTTCGGAAGCCTCCATGAGCACCCGAGCCAGCTGCTCTTCGCTGAGGGCCCCGGTCCGCAGGAGATGGACGCCGAGCTTCTCGTCGGTCACCGGCAGAGAGATGCCTTCCAGGCGGCCCTTGACCAGGTAGATGAAGCCGTACTCCTCGAAGTCTCGGACCTCCAGCACCCCGGTGGCCGCGTTCTGCGCCAAGAACTGCAGGACGCTGGCCAGATTGAACCTCTCTATCGACCCTTGGAGGATCATCGCCCTTCCTCGTGTGAAGCCCTCGACGCTCTGGTGTATCGGCAGCGAAGAGGTCGAAGGTTAGAGTGGAGGACGGGACGGGGCCGCGTCGCCGGGCGACGCGGCCCCGTCCGGAGGTCCTCCCGGTCGAGCTCGCCCTACGGCAGCAGCACCAGTGCCAGCCTGATGTTGCCCGTGTAGGTCTCGCCCGCCACGATCGGGGTGGCGACGCCGTCGACGGTCATCACCAGGTCGTAGCCGGCGGGGGCGGTCACCAGAGCGTCCGCTCCCACCACCAACTTGGTCAAGTAGGAGGTACCGGTAACCGTCCACGTCGAGGCACCCGCCAGGGTCACGATGACCCCGTTGTTCACGGCGACGGCCGGAGTGTTGATGACCTCGCCCAGCTCCCTATAGAGGGTGGAGTCGATGGGCGATACGTGGTGGACGGCGGTGGAGGCCGTGATCACCCCCGTGATGCTCGCGTCGGTGAAGGTCAGGCCCAGGTTCTTGGAGGCGCTCGCCGGCGGACCGAACGGCCCCTGTACGATGCCGCCTCGGGCGGAATTGAAGAAGTCACCGGCCAGTTCGATGTCGGTGAAGGTCAACAGGGCGTCGGAGGCGTCGGCCACGGTGACATCATGAGTGGCGTCCGGCTGGACCGGCCCTGTCGGGTCGGAGTAGACCCCGGTGTTGGTCATGGCCGGAGGCTGCGGCCCGGGGTCGTCGTCATCCATCAATTGCAGGATCACGCCGTTGGCCGGGTTGAGCTGGGCCCCCTGCGAGCCGTCCACGTGGACGTCGATGGCCTGGCCTTTGTCCAGGAACACTGCCTCCTGCGTGTTGAAGACGGTGCCCCCGCCGATAGCGAGCGTCCCTCCGCCGTGCCACATAATGCCGAAGCGGTCGGAGCCGACCACGGTGGCCTTGTCGGGTATGGCCGCCAGCTCCTCGGCCGACAGACCCAGGCCGAGATCCTGGTTGAGCTGGGCGACGAGAGCGGGGTCGCTATCACCGTAGATGAGGTGGCTGCCCCGGCTGATGGTGGCGTAGGTGGCCACGTCGAAAGTACAGCCGAGGAAGTACTCGGTGGCGTCGCCGATGCCGTAGGAGCCGTAACCGTCCTCCCCCGTTATGGCGATGGTGCTGTTTATGGCTGTGAGCGTGGGTTGTTTGCAGCCGTCAGTGGAGAGCACGCCCCACCCTTCCGCCCCGATGTAGGAGTTGATGTAGCTGGCTTTGGTGTAGTCACCCAACAGGTTGGTGGCCCGGCAGTTGCCGGACAGGCTCAGCATCCAGGGCACCGAGCGCATCTGGGTGGTGTCCACGGTGGGCACGTAGTCGGCCGGCAGGATGCCGTCGTTCGTCTGGATGTACGAGTTCTTGACCACGACGTTACTGCCCTTGTCGGCCACCACCGCGGAACGCACCACCCCGTCGGTGACGATGCGGGCTCCATCGATCACCACTCGGGTGTCGGTCCCGCGGGCGACGATCCCGGCTCCGTAGCCGACGAAGTCACTCCGTCCGTTGCCGGAGAGGTCGATCTTCACGTTCCTCAGGGTGTACTCGCCCCCGGCCACGAAGATGCCGGTGAAGTTCTCACCCGTCGATTTGATCTGGACGTTATTGATGTCGAAGGCCGCCGGCGCTTTGCCGGTGAGGGCCGCCGGGACCGACTTGGCCCAGACGACGCCGCCGGCGTCAAGGTAGAGAGCCTGCCGGAAGGGGAAGATGGTGGGTTCGCCGGGCGGGGGCGGGGGCGGCGCGTCGGCCGTTTCCGCCCCTCCCGGAGGCGGCCCTCCTCCGCCCATCGTGTACTCAACCAGGTTGTCGTCCGTCACCGTGATGACGACGTTGCCCATGTAGGCGGTGGGCCCGACGATGATGGTAGCCACCCCCTTGGTGGTGGCCAGCACCCCCCCGGTCTCCACGCCGTTGACGGTCAGTGTGAGCGCCTTGTGTTCGGGGGCGACGATCTGGGCCCCGTCACCGAGCACCAGTTTGTTCAGGCTGACCGTCGACTCCACCGTGTAGGTCATGTGATCGGCGACGACCAGGACCTTGGGCGCCGCCACCGTTCCGGCGGTCAGGGCCAGGAGCAGCACCATCGCGGCCATCACGGCTACTGCGATCGTGATCAAGCGCTTTCTGTGGGTCATGTTCCTCTCTCCGTGTGGATTGGTGACCGAGACGGTCACCGGCCTTCACTCCCCCCGAGTGGCCTCGAGGCCCGCTGTTCCCTCGACCGCCCACCTCCTTTCGGAGAATCCCGCTCCCCCTGGGTGGGACACCGACCCATCCTGCGGTCCCGCCCGCCCAGAACACCAGTCTGACACCGGGCGGCCCAATAAGTCAATGGGTCGGTCCGCATTACCAATTAAGAAGGATGCTTCGGGCTGACCTCACCTGATCAGCGTCGCGGAGGACTTCTAGCGCAGCAGCAGCAGGCTGAGCGCCATCACGGCCATGCCTCCGACCAGGCCGAACAGGCTGTCGTGGCCCTTGCCGTAAGCGCGGCTGGTGGGCAGCAGTTCGTCCAGGCTGATGTAGACCATGACCCCGGCCACCAGCCCGAAGAGGATGCCGACCACTTGCGGGGGGAACTCCCCCGCCGGCCCCAGGAAAGCCCGCAGGAGGAGGTAGGCGATGACCGCCCCCACCGGTTCGGACAAACCGCTGGCCACCGAGTACAAGAAGGCGCGCCGGCGATTGCCGGTGGCGTAGTAGATGGGCACGGAGACGCTGATCCCCTCGGGGATGTTGTGGAGGGCGACCGCGATGGCGATGGCCAGGCCCAGGGCGGGATCCTGCAGGACGGCCAGGAAGGTGACCAACCCCTCGGGGAAGTTGTGGATGCCGATGGCCAAGGCGGTGAACAGGCCCATGCGCAGGAGCTTCTTGTCGGGAGGACTGTGGTCGTGCACCGCAGGCTCGCGGCCGTGGCCGTGACTGTAGCCGCCTGTGGCGGCCGCCCTGGCATCGGGCGAGACCAGGCCGGCGTCGATGGCGGCCTCGACCCCGGCCGTGCCGCCCTCGCCGGTCCCGCAGACCTCCCAGGCCGAGGGCACCGCGGCGCCGCCCGCCCCTGCCGCTCGCAACGGGCCCATCTCGCTGTCGGCGTGGACCTCGTGTGGGTTCTCCGCCGAAGGTATGAGGTTGTCGATCAACCCCATCACGGCGATCCCCCCGAAGAAGGCGCCGACGTTCACCCACATGCCCCAGGGCTCCCCGTACGCCTCTGTGAGGTTGTCTGCCCCTTTGAAGAAGATCTCCACGAACGACACGTACAGCATGACCCCGGCGGAAAAGCCGGTGGCCACCGACAGAAAGCGGTAGTTGGTGCGCTTGGCGGCGAAGGCGATGACGCTGCCCACAGCGGTCGCCAGACCGGCGAAGAGCGTCAGACCCAGGGCAAGCCACACGTCGTCCATGGCCTGATGATATCGCGGCGGGCGCGGCAGAAGCCGGCCGCATCTATCCTGGACGGCCGGAATACGAGATGATGCAACCTGAACCAGCGAAGGAGGCAGCGATGATACTGGAGGCGGCGGTCACCTATCCGTCGGGCACGAGCATGCGGGCCCAGGCCAAGGACCTGGTGGTCGAGGTCGGCCCTCCCCCCCATCGCGGCGGCGACCCCGACGCGTACGGGCCCTTCGACCTCCTGCTCTGCGCGCTGGCCACCTGCACGGGCTTCCCTGTGATGGACTTCTTGCGGGAACGCGGTATCCCCACCGAGGGCGCGGCCGTCCGCATCAAAGCCGTGCGTGGTGAGGAGAGCCACATACTGGAGAAGGTGGACATCGAGATCGTGGTGCCGCCCGAGTTCCCCGACAAGTACCGCGAGGCGCTGGTGCGGGCGGCGGGGCTCTGCTTCATCAAAGAGCAGCTGGGCAAAGCACCCGAGTTCACCACCACCATCGTCTCCGGCTGACAGAGGGGCAGGCCGCGATGGACGTCAGTACCGCCCTCCACAATCGTCGCACGGTCCGCGCCTTCCTTGACCACCCGGTCCCCCGGGCCACGGTGGAAGCGATCATCGCAGACGCTCTCCGCGCGCCCTCCTGGGCCAACACGCAGCCGTGGGAGATCTGGGTGGCCGGGGGCGAAACCTTGGAACGCATTCGGCGGGCCTCGGTGGAACGGACCCGGCGGAAGGCCCCTTCCCAGCCGGACCTCCCTTTTCCCGGAGGATGGCCGGAAGCCTGCCGCGAGCGTACCAAAGAGCTGACCGCAGGCCGGGCCGCCGTCGCGGGTACCACCACCGACGACCCCGCCTTCCACCGGGACTTCCTCGACGCCAACCGCCGGTTCTTCGGAGCACCCTGCATCGTCTATCTGTGCATGGACCGCTCCCTGGGGGACTGGTCGGTGTTCGACCTGGGCGCGCTCTCCCAGAGCATCATGCTGGCCGCTCAGGAGCGAGGGGTGGACTCGGCTGAGGCCATCAACATGGTCTGCTATCCCGACCTGTT
>CAYNPL010000038.1:14006-22525 GCA_964399135.1 uncultured Gaiellales bacterium | reverse complement strand
CCAGGGAGGGCAGCAGTCCGTGCGCCTCCTCGGCCGGCCGAAGATGGTCGGAGCGGGCGACATCACGCTCGAAGATGATGAGTTGCTGCACCCGTCTGCGCAGCGGCTCGACGAGTGGCCCGAAGTACCCCACCATGCCCACCTTGTCCTCGGACCGCAACGGGAGCACATCCAGGACGTCTCCAGTCGTCTGGCCGGGCCCACTCCGGTTGACAAGGGAGTTGAGGACCGCGAGTCCCACCGACGACTCCACGGTGTCACCGGATCGAAGGTACGGCAGGATATCGCCGGCGGATCTGCCCGCTAGGGGCCGGCTGCCCGTGAACAGCGAGCAGCCCCCGGAGGCCGATTTGTGGAAGGTGTAGGCGACGCCTACGTTCCCGTCTTCGAGCATCACTCCCGTGTAACCGAGGCCAATCCGCACGTCGGTGATGCGTCTCTCGAGGAGAGTGGGAGGTACCTGCGCGCTCAACTCGTCTGCGATCATTGCCGCCCCGTCTATGACTGTGGGGCCTAGGTAACTGGTAACAGCATCTATATGGTAGTACAGTCTAATCCGGGAAGGCAAACTGCCGGGCATAGTCTCTGGGTGTCCAGAGGGAGGTCGACCATGCCTCAAAGTGATGGCTCAGGTCCAGGCACCGATAACCGCCGAGGCGGCCGGGGCGGAGCGGGTCGTGCGGCCGCGGGCCCCGACGGTCAGTGCGCTTGCCCGGCCTGCGGCTACCGCGAACCCCATGCTGTCGCGCGACCATGCTACGAGCAGAAGTGCCCCAAGTGCGGCACCGCCCTGGTCCGGGAGAAGTGAAGGGGTCCGAAGAGGCATGGAGGCGGAACATGTCTACGGACCGGTGCCGTCGCATCGCCTTGGTCGTTCTCTGGGCATAGACCTGGTCCCGTACAAGACCTGCACTTACGACTGTGTCTATTGTCAGCTGGGAAGGACCACCGACAAGACCGTAAAGAGACGCGAGTTCGTCCCGGTGGCGCCGGTCTTGGCAGAACTCGAGCGCAGGCTCAGCGGCGGGTGTCGCCCCGACTACGTCAGCCTGGCCGGCTCTGGGGAGCCGACGCTGCATTCCGGGATGGGGCGCCTGATCGAGGGGATCAAGTCGCTCACCGACGTTCCCGTGGCCGTCATCACCAACGGCTCGCTCTTGTGGTCGGAGCGGCTGCAAGAGGAACTCATGATGGCCGACGTCGTCCTCCCCTCGCTCGACGCGGGGGACGAGGTCAGCTTCGCGAAGATCAACCGTCCTCACCCGGACATCTCCTTCGACCTGATGCTGGAGGGGCTGACCTCTTTCACCAAGCGGTTTGCCGGAGAGGTATGGCTTGAGGTCATGCTGCTCGCCGGGAGCACAGGTACCCGCGCGGAGGCTGCAAAGATAGCCGCCCATGCGGAGGGGGTGGGAGCCGCTCGTATCCAGCTCAACACTCCCAGTCGACCGGCTGCCGAAGCTGAGGTCCTCCCTCTGTCTCGCGACGAGATGGTCGCTCTCGAACGGCTCTTCCCCGGTCGGGTCGAGTCGGTGTTCCAGGAGAGGGAGTTCGAGGCAGGCCAAGCCGGCTCTGCTACGGTCTCCGATTCCGATCTGGTGGCCCTGGTGCGCAGGCGACCGTGCACTGTGGAGGACATCGCCGCCGGCCTCGGGCTCCACGTACTGGATGTGCTCAAGCGCGTAGACCTGCTGCTGGCCTCAGGGGTGATCACATGCGTGGCCGTGAACGGCAAGAACTACTATCACCCGGCTGGGGGCGGGTCGATGCGTGAGAACCAGGAGGGTCTTCCGCTTGCTCCGCCCGACTCCGGGGGATAGTGTTAGTGAAGAGCGGCGTGACGTCATGCGCAAGCCCGTGTCCCGAGGAAGGCGAGGAGGTCCGGCATGAGCGGCGGAGTCTACAAGGTCATCGAGCTGGTGGGCACCAGTCCTGAGTCCTGGGAGGCGGCGGCGAAGAACGCCATCGACGCGGCCACGGCGACCCTGGAGGACTGCCGCATCGCCGAAGTGGTCAAGATGGACGTCCGATTGGAAGACAACAAGATCGTCGAGTATCGGACGAAGGTGGCGCTCTCCTTCAAGTACCACAAGGACTTGGCCGACTGAGATAGCAGGCTTCGCGGGATGAGGCGGCGTCGAACACACCGGTGCCTGCGCACCCGGCGGGGCGAGCATCGCGTACCCACGGAAGCTCGTCGCAGCCGGGTGCGCAGGCCGCGTCTTTGTCAGATGAACAGGTTGACGTTCGCCTCGTCGGCTTCGGCCAGGTAGGCGGCGACTCCGGCGTACTCGACGCCGTCCAGCAGTTCTTCCTTCTTGAAGCCGAGCAGATCCATGGTCATGGTGCAGGCCACCAGCTTGACACCCTGCTCCTGGGCCGCCTCTAACAGCTGCGACAGGGTCATCGCCCCCTCAGCCTTCATGACCTTGTTCATCAGCGGCACGCCCAAGCCGAGGAAGTTCATCTTCGACATCCCCAGCTTCGTGACGCCGCGGGGCATCATCTTGCCGAACATGGTCTGGAGGAAGCTCTTGCCGCTGGTCTTGACCTTCTTCGGTTTGCGTATGGCGTTGAGGCCCCAGAAGGTGCAGAAGATGGTGACGTCGTCGCCCATGGCCGCCGCTCCGTTGGCGATGATCAGCGCCGCCATGACCTTGTCGAAGTCACCGCTGAACAGGATGATGGTCTTCTTGGTGGTGTCCACTGTCGCTCCAGCCTCCGTTTCTCGTTTCGAGACGCAGTTACGTGTCCTTGGGCTCAGGCCGGGCTCAGGCCGCCGGTTCAGCCTGGGCGTCCCCCGGTGATGCTTCCTTCTCCGGCACCGGTACGGTCTGCTTGCGCAAGACCGAGAGGTACATGGCCAGCGGCCGGTAGGCCATGTGCGACCATTTGCTGAAGGGGACCTCGAGCCCGAGCATGGGCACCACGGCCATCAAGTGGATCACGTAGGCCACGTTGGCGGCGATGTCGGCCCCGCTGCGGTGCAGCACGTGCTGGAAGACGCCTGTCAGGGCCACGATCAACAGAAGCACCAGGAAGATCCAGTCACTGTCATGCGAGCGCTGATGGTGCACCTCGGTCTTCTTGATACGTCCGCGCAGCGCCCAGATGGTGGCGCCGATGAGTCCGATGCTGGCCAGATAGCCGAACACGTGGACGCGCCAATCGATCTCGGGACCCGACCACATGGTCTTGAGAAAGAACATGATGAGGATCAGCATGGTCACATAGCTGAGCATGAGCGCCAGGTGGATGGCCCAGGGCCGCTTGCGCTCGCACTGCGCGTAACGCTTCTGGGTGATGAAGTGAAGCGGGAACAGATACACCGACTTCACGTATGACCAGAGAGAAAGTCTGACTCTGCGGTCTTTCCCCAGGGTCTCCCTGCCCAGCGTGAACCACCACATGCGGAACATGTTGGGGATCAGGAAGGCCAGCAACACCGCGGCCAGGACCCAGTCGAAGATGTGGATGACATCCGCAGGCAGGAACGCGTCCGGCCCGGTGTACTGGCGGATGTCCCCCTGCAGGAAGCCGAAGAGCGCGAACCCGATGCCGGTAACGATCGCCACCACCACCACCGAGATGATCTCGATGGCCGGACGCCGATAGAAGGCGCGGCCGATGCCGGTGAAGTCGTAGCGCGAGGTCAACCAGCGGCGTAGACTCATCATCGTCTCGCCCGGCTGGGCCCCCCGCGGGCAGTAGGTGGAACATTCACCGCAGTAGTAGCAGAGCCACGGTTCCAGGCCGCTCTCCAGCTTCTTCTCCAGCCCCAGCTGCAGAGCGTGCATCGAGCGGCGGGGGAAGTTGTACTTGTCGTCGGCCAGGGAACACACGGCGGTGCAGTTGCCGCAGTTGAAGCACTTCTGGACGTCCTCGGCGCCGTATCGGGAGAGGTCGTCGATGAGCTCAGGGTTGGCCCTCATCAGTCCTCTCTCTCGGTGGCAAGGTACCGGTAATAGCCCTCATCGGTGACCTCTTTGTCCTCGGTCAGATAGCCGTACTTGCGCATGCCCATCACCCAGTAGGTCACCTCCGAGGCCGGACAGGAAAGAGCCTCGGCGATCTCGGGGATGGTGCGGGGCTCTTCTGCGACCAGGGCGAGGATGCGGGCACGCATGATGTGTTCCTCGCGGACGATCTCCCGGGTCTCCCGGGTGGAACTGACGGTCATATCGCCACCTCCTCCAGCAGGCCGTCGATCATGGCCCTGATCTGAGCGTCGGTGTAACCCTCCAGGTCGATGGCGTTCTGGGGACACACGGGGACGCAGCCGCCGCAGCCCTTGCAGGCGGTCTTGTCGATGACCGCCACAGCTTTGCCGTCGAGCTCCACCTGCTGGGGAGAGCTGTAGGGGCAGACCTCCAAGCAGAGGCCGCACCAGGTGCAGGCCTCGTCGTCGACGATGGCGACCAAGGGATCCAACTCGGCGAAACCGCGCTTGAGGATGGAGGCGCTCTGGGTCACTGCGGCCAGCCCCGAGGCCACCGCCTCGGAGGAGTTCATGGGCTGCTGGCAGGTCCCGCAGATATAGACGCCGTCGACCACGGTCTCCACCGGGCGCAACTTGGGATGGATCTCGTTGAAGAACCCGCTTCTGCCCACGGGCAGCTTGAGGGTCCTGGTCAGCTCGTCGTTGGCCCGGGGGACCATGCCGGTCACCAGGACCACGAGATCGGCGGGTAATTCGATGACCTCGCCCTCAGCGAGCAGGTCGCGGGTGGCCACGAGGAGCCCGCCCGTCTCCGGGTCCCGCTTCACCACCGGGGGCTCGTCGTCCGGCACCTTGAGATACACCGAGCCTTGGTTGAGCGACTCGTCGTAGAGGAGTTCGTACTTGCCGTAGGTACGGATGTCGCGGTGCAGATGGAACTGATGGACCCGGCCGGGCTTGGCGGCCACCTCCAAGGAGGCGTGGACGGCCGCGGTGCAGCAGTAACGGGAGCAGTACTCGTGCGCGTCTTCCACTTCAGCGGGGTCCTGCCGGCTGCCCACGCAGTAGATGTAGACGATGTTCCTCACCGGCCGGCCCTGGTATTCGAGAGGTCCGTCGCCGTCGATCGCCTTCTTGAATTCGGGAAGGGTGACCACCCCGTCCATACCGTAGCCGAACTCGCCCTCTTTCACCGGGTAGGCTTCGAACCCCGTGGCCACGATGATGGAGCCGGCCTGGACGGTGACCCTTTCGCCGGTCGTGCGGTCCACCCGGACCTCCACCTCGTAGTTGCCGAAGCTGCCGGACTTGCCGACCACCTCGGCCTGGGTGAACACGGTGATGTCCGGATGCGACCGGACCTTCTCCTCCAGCTTGCGTACGAGCTCCCGGCCGTTGCGGCCCTGAGGGTACATCTCGCCGAAGCCCGCGGCCCATCCGCCCAACTCCGCTTCCTTCTCCACCAGGAACACGGCGATGCCGATCTGGGCCAGCGCCAGCGCGGCCCGCAGTCCGGCCACGCCGCCCCCGATGACCACGGCTTTGGGCACGGTCTCCACCACGATGGGGTCGAGCGGAACGGTCAGACGGGTGCGGCCGACCCCGGCCTTGACCAACTTGGCCGCTTTGGCGGTGGCTCCGGCGCAGTCGTCGGTGTGGGTCCAGGAGCACTGCTCACGGATGTTCGCCTGGGTGTACTGGTAGGGGCTCAGCCCGGCCCGTTTCGCCACTTCCCTGAAGGTGAAGGTGTGCAGCTTGGGCGAGCAGGACGCCACCACAATGCCGTCCAGCTTGTTGTCGATGACGTCCTGGATGATCTCTTGTTGAGAGGCGTCGGAGCAGGTGAACATGGCCGTCTTGGCGACCACCACCTCGGGGTCGTCCTTGAGCTCCGCCACCACCTTCTCCACGTCCACGTAGTCGGAGATGTTGCCCCCGCAGTGGCATACGTAGACGCCGATCCTTCTCGGCTCGCTCATGACGCCACCTCCGCCGCGGTCGGGGCGGCGGGCGGCGGATCGCCGGCTTCGCCGCGGTCCGCTCCGACCGCCCGCAGCTTCTCCAAGTGGGCCGCGGCTTGGGCCACGGCGGCGCCGGCGTGGAGGATCGAATCGGGGATGTCCCTGGCGCCGGCGGCGGTGCCGGCCACGAACACGCCGGGGATGTTGGTGGCGCCGGGATCGCGGTCCTCGTCAGCCTCGGCCACAAAGCCGTAGTCGTCCAGCTCGAGGTCGCAGTCGACGAAGAGTTCGCGGGCCACGTCGTGGGGGCGGACACCCACCGCCAGTACCACCAGGTCGTGCTCGGTCTCCCGCAGTTCACCGCTCTCGATGTCCTCGTAACGGAGGACGAGGTCGCCGTTCTCTTTCTCGGTGATCCCGGCCACCCTGCCCTTGACGAAGTTGGCGCCCATCCCCTTGGCCTGTTCGAAGAACTCGTTGTAGCCCTTGCTGGCGGCACGGATATCCATGTAGTAGACGGTTACGTCGGCCAGAGGCAGGGCACCCATGATCAACTGGTTGTGCTTGATCGAGTACATGCAGCAGATGCGTGAGCACAGGGGGCTGCCCAGTGTCTCGTCGCGGGAACCGGTGCAGAGGATGAAGGCGACGTTGTCGGGCACCTTGCCGTCGCCCGGACGCAACACCCCGTTGTAGGGGCGGGTGTGAGCGAGCAGACGGTCCATCTGCATGCCGGTGATGACGTTCTTGAACCTCCCGTAGCCGTACTGGGGCTTGTTGTCGGCGGGGAACAGGGTATACCCGGTGGCGAGCACCACCGCGCCTATCTCCACCTCCACCTCCTCCGGCTGCTTCATCTCCAGATGGATGCAGTCCGCCGGACAGACGTTCACGCACTCGTGGCACTCGGAGCACACCCCGCAGTCGAGGCAGCGGCTCGCGCAATAGAGGGCCTGCTCTTCGGTGGGGGTGGGCTCATCAGGGTAGAACTCTCCCGGCGCCAACTTCACTGTTTGCTCGAACTTGTTGCGCGCCGGCAGACTCCGGTAGGTCGCCTGGCGGGCGAGGACGGCGTCCTTGTCGACCATAGGCAGGTCGCTCTCGTAGTCGGGAGCGTCGAGCCCAAGGCCCTGCAGCCAGCGGTCGATCATGTAGGCGGCGCGCCGGCCCTGGCCGGCGGCGGTGGTGATCATCGAAGGACCGGTGACCACGTCGCCGGCCGCGAACACCCAGGGGACGACGGTCTGCAAGGTCTTCTCGTCGGCCACGATCGTCCCGGAAGGGTTGATGGGCAGGCCGAACTCGCCTGAGTCCGGACGCATGCCGGCGGCCACGATGACCAGGTCGCATTCCAGGCTGCCCGCGCGTTTATCGGAGTACTTGGGACTGAAGCGGCCGTTCTCGTCGAACACCGACACACAGTGCAGCAGGTCGATCTTCTGGACCCGGCCTTCGCCCACGAAGTCGCGCACGCCGCAGGAGTTCTTGAACGTCACCCCTTCGGCCTTGGCTTCGGCGATCTCCCAGGGGTGAGCAGGCATCTCCTGCAGCGACTCCAGGCTGAGGGCTTGGACCGACGCCGCTCCCAGGCGCAGGGCGGTGCGGGCGGCGTCCATGGCCACGTTGCCGCCGCCGATTACCACCACCCGTCTGCCCTCCACTTCCAAGGGCTCTCCCAGCTTAGCCGCCCGCAGGAACTCGGAGGCGCGCATGACTCCCTCAAGGTCCTCTCCGGGGACGCGCAGCTTGGTGCCCAGATGCGTGCCGATGGCCACCAACACGGCGTCGTAGCCCTCGTTCTTCAGGCTCTCCAGGTCTTCCACCTTGGTGTTGGTGGCGATAGTCACCCCGACATCGGTGACGTTGGCCACGTCCATGTCGACCACCTCACCGGGCAGCCGGTATGGCGGCAGGGCCAGGCGAAGCATGCCTCCCGGGAGAGGGGCGGACTCGAAGATCTTGACCTTGTAGCCTTTTCGGGCCAGTTGCCAGGCGGCGGTGAGGCCGGCCGGGCCGGACCCGATGACGGCCACCTTCTTGCCGTTCGGCGGCGGGAGCTCGGGAGCCACCCGGGGCTTGGCATAGTGGACATCGGCGATGAAGCGCTTCATTCTACGGATGGAGAGCGGCCCCTCGAGCTTCCCGCGGGTGCACTCCGCTTCGCAAGGCGCGTAGCAGGCCCGGCCCAGGCTGCCCACCAGGGGCGTCGCCTCGCAGACCAACTGGAAGGCCTTCTCGTATTCCCCACTGCGGATGAGGGCGATGTAGCCGTGGGCCTTGATGCCGGCCGGGCAGCTGAAGGTGCAGGGCGAGGTGCCGGCCCGCTCGATGACGGCCTTCTTGGGCACGGCCTGGGGGAAGGCGATGTAGGCCGCCCGGCGGGAGACCAGGTCGGCGTTGAACTCGTCCGGCACCGCCACCTTGCAGTTCATCTCGCACTGGCGGCAGCCGGTGCAGGCGGCCTCGTCGACGTAGCGGGCCTTCTGCTTGACCACGGCCTTGAAGCCCCCGTTGTGGCGGGCGATGCTCTTGACCTCGCTGTAGGTCAGTACGGTCAGGTTGGGATGGTGGATGGTCGCCCCCATCTTGGGCGTGGAGATGCAGCTGGCGCAGTCGAG
>CAYNPL010000038.1:0-13996 GCA_964399135.1 uncultured Gaiellales bacterium | reverse complement strand
GAGGGTGGGGAAGACCTTGCTGAGCAGGATCATCTTGCCCCCGACGCTGCCCTCTTTCTCCACCACCAGGACCTTGTAGCCCATGTCGCCCAGCTTGAGGGCGGACTCCATACCGCTGATGCCGCTCCCGACCACCAGGGCGTCGTACTTGGCGGCGCCGCCGTTACTCGCGCTCATGCGGCCACCGCCTTCGCCGGTCCCAGTGGTATCAGCAGCTCGGCGAACTCACGCATGTGGTTGACGAACGGGTCGGCGCACACCGAGCAGACGGCGGCCATCTTCACCCGGCGGGGCTCCAGGCCGCGTTCCTGCAGGGCGGCCTGGGCGTCGGCCATGATCTTGGCCGTGCGCTCGGCGCAATCGGGCAGGTAGGCGCACTCCTCCCCGTCGGCCGCGATGAAGACCCCGTCGAAACCCTGCTGCACCGCGTACACGATCCAATCGGGCCGGATGCCGCTGCTGCAGGGCAGGCTGATGACCATCACCGTGGGGGAGTAGTGCATGTGCGAACTCCCGGCCAGGTCGATGCCGGGGTCGGAGATATTGTGGGTCGAAAAGACCAGTATCTTAGGGGCGAACGAGCCCCCGTCTTCGCTCACCTTGAGATCACCGGCCTTACTTCATCTTCTTGACGAAGAGCTTGAGGTAGCCGGCCTCTTCGACCATGCCCAAGTACTCGTGGCCCATCTTCTTGGACCAGGCGGGCAGGTCTTTCTGGGTGCCGGAGTCGGTGGCGAGGACCTCCATGATCTCGCCCACCTTGACGTCGGCCATGCCCTTCTTCGCGGCCAGGATGGGGCCGGGGCAGGAGGTGCCGCGGGCGTCGACCACCTTGTCGCCTTTGAGGGTGGAAAGATCGGTCATCATCATCTCCCTTTCACGTCGGGTCGTTGCCGTATCTGGCCGCCACCGGGTCGAAGACTCCCGCCGCCGCATGGAGGGCGGTCCCTTCGGCCTGGTGTTCTTCGAGGAGCGCCTGCCGCATGAGGGCGCACGCTTCCATGAACTTGGGGTTCGCGATCGAGTAGTACACGGTCTGCCCCTCTTTGCGGGTGCGAAGGAGGAGACGCTCTCTCAGGATGCGGAGGTGCTGAGACACGTTGTGGACCGAGATGCCGAGTTCCTCGGCTATCTCGCTGACGCACTTCTCGCCGTCTTTCAGCTCGTACATGATGGCCAGCCGGTTCTCGTTGCCCAAAGCCTGGCAGAGTTCCGAGTGCATCTTGAACAGGGGGCGCATGTCCACCGCGGCGGTCCCGTCCTGGGAAGACTCAAATCTTTCTTCATCACGTATTTGCATACTTGATTATATACAGATACGAAGAAACACTTCAAGAGGCACTCTTGATTGACTGCCACGCGCCTCCACTCTAGGATGGTAGACGGCCGGTTGCGCTCCTAGAGTAAGGAGCATGAAGTCCGGGAGGTCGCGCCATGTGGCACGAAACGATGACAAGTGCGGAACGCATGGGGGCTTTGATGCGAGGAGAGCGGCCCGACCGCGTCCCGGTCAGTCCGCTCATCTTCGGTCATACAGCCTCGGTTTGCGGTCAGCCGATCGCCCGCATCTACGACGACCCGGCGACCAGCTTCCGCTGCCAGCTGCTGGCCCAGGAGATGTACGGCTACGACGGCCTGCCGGTGATGGCCTACGCTTCTGTGGGGGCGTGGGAGTTCGGCGGTGACATCGAGATGCCTGTCAAGAAGTACGCGGGCGCTCCCGTGGTGACCCGCACCCCGGTCCAGAACGAGGACGATGTCTACACGCTGGAAGTGCCTGAGGATGTCAGCAAGGCGGGCTTCCTGCCCTTGCTTCTGGAGTTCGGCCGGATCTTGGTCGAACATCACATGCCCGTCACCATCTTCCCCGCGGCCGGGAGCTTCGGACTGGCGGGCTCCATAATGGGCGAGGAGCGCATGCTGCGCTGGATGATCAAGAAGCCGGAGTTGGTCCAGATCGTGATCGACAAGGCCTTGACCTTCACCCTCCGGGTCATCGATCACTTCGTGCGCGAGTTCGGCGTGGAGAACCTGAGGGCGTTCGAGGGCGAAGCGACCGGCTCCAATCGCCTGATCTCACCCGGGCAGTTCGCGACCTTCGCGCTGCCCAGCATCAAAGTCGTCGCGCAGCGGATCGTGGACCTCGGCATCCCTGCGATGTTCCACATCTGCGGGGACCACAATAAGAACCTGCCGTACTGGCGGGAGGTGCCCATGGGGCCCCACACGGTCCTGAGCTTCGGCCGCGAGGTCGCGCTGGAGAAGGCCATGGAGATGTTCCCCGACCAGGTGATAGCGGGGAACGTCGACCCCACGTTGATCCAGGAGGGCACGGCTGAGGAGGTGCTGGCCCAGGCCAGGGAGTGTATCGAGGTGGCCAAACACCACAAAGGCGGCTATATCCTGATGTCGGGCTGTGACATCCCCCCGCAGGCGCCGCCGGTCAACGTGTTCCAACTCATCAAGGCCGCGCGCGAGTACGGGAGATACTGAGACAGCACGCCGAACAGGCCCACCTGCTACCCTGGCAGATGGGCCATCCAACAGGACGGAGTAAGCATGGACCGGCTGGAGCGGATGTCACAGGCGAAGATACCGGGCACGGAGACGGGGATCGAGGTGCGGAAGTCGATCTGCACCATCTGTGACCCCATGAGCCAGTGCGGGCTGGACTGCTACGTCAAGGACGGCCGGGTGATCAAGGTGGAGGGGACCCGGGAGCATCCGCAGAACTCCGGGTGCCTCTGTGCCAAAGGGGCCGCCCAGCGCCAGTGGATCTACCACGAGGACCGTCTGCGCACTCCGCTCAAGCGGGTGGGCCCGCGGGGGAGCGGGCGGATGGTCCCCATCAGCTGGACCGAAGCCCTGGACACCGTCGCCCTCCGTCTGCAGGAGATCAAGGCCCGGGACGGGGCGGAGTCGGTGATCTTCTATGTCGGCTACCCCAAACACCCGCGCCCCTTCTTGCAGCGGCTTTCCATGCTGTACGGCTCGCCCAATTACTGCACGGAGTCGAGCGCGTGCAACACCGCCGCGGTCATGGCCTGGCAGTCGATGTACGGGCAACTGGCAGGTCCCGACGTGGCCAACACCACGTGCCTGTTCGCTCTCGGGCGCAACCCCTTCCACGGCAGCGGCCTTCAGTCCCGGCAGCTCCACGAGGCGCGTGAGCGAGGGGTGAAGTTCATCGTCGCCGACCCCCGCGTGACCCCCTTGGCCGGCATGGCCGACATCCATCTGCAACTCCGGCCCGGCACCGACGGCGCCCTGGCCCTTGCGATGGCGGACCACATCATCTCTGAGGGCCTGTATGACCGCGCTTTCGTCTCGCAGTGGACGCGCGGTTTCGACGAGTTCCGCGACTATGCGGCGCAGTTCCCCGCCGAGCGGGCGGCAGAGATCTGCGGGGTGCCGGCGGCCAAGATCCGGCAGGCGGCCTACCTCTACGCGACCAGTAAGCCGGCCGCGATGATGCCCAGTTCTTCCCCGGTGGTGCACAACGTCAACGGCGTGCAGAACGAGCGGGCCACCCTCGCTCTCATCGGTCTGACCGGCAACTTCGACGTGCCCGGGGGCAACGTGGGCGTGTCGCCCAGTTGGCTGCACGTCTCCGGAGCCGGCTTCAGCACCCGGGAGCACGAGTTCGAGCTGCCGCGCCCCTGGAGCGAGCTGCCTCCCCGGCTGGGCCAGACGCGCTTTCCCGTGTGGACGGAGATGGTGGACGAATGCCAATCGATGGATATCATCCGGCAGTCCGCCTCCGGCGATCCCTACCCTTTGCGGGGCATGGTCGCCTTCGGCCTGAACCACCGTCTGTGGCCGGATTCAGAAGGACTGCTCGCCGCCCTCGACACTCTCGACTTCATCGTGGATGTCGACCTGTTCCTCACCGATAGTGCGAGGCACGCCGACATCGTCCTCCCCGCCTGCTCTTCCCTGGAGCGGAGCGAGTTGCGCTGCTATCCGCAGAAGTACGTCATCTACACCACTCCGGTCATTGAGCCACTGGGCGAAGCGCGTTCCGATTTCGACATCATCTTCGCCCTGGCCGACAAGCTCGGGCTCGACTACCAGGTGGGGGCCGGAGCGGGGGGCCTGGGCAGGTATCTCCCGAACGGGGCCCCCGACTTCCGGGAGGCCGTGGAGGCGGCGTTCGACTGGATACTCGAACCGAGCGGCATGAAGATCGCTGAACTGAAGCAACACCCGGGCGGTATGCGGGTGCCGAACCCAGAACCGAACGCGTTCCGCAAGTACGAGGCTTCGGGCTTCCCCACTCCCAGCGGCAAGATGGAGTTCTCCTCCTCGATCCTGGAGCGATACGCCGACCACCCGGGCGTCGACGGGCTTCCTCTCTACAACGAGCCTCCGTACAGTCCCATCGCCTCGCCGGACCGTGCCGAAGACTACCCGTTCGTGCTTTGCACCGGGGCCCGCCTGCCCATGTTCATCCATTCCCGTCTGTTCCGGGTCCCCTGGACGCGCAGTCTGCGCCCCGACCCCGCCGCCGATCTCAATCCCGTGGACGCCGCCAAGCTGAAGATAGCCCAGGGTGAGTGGATCGAAGTCGCCACCCCGGCAGGCTCTATCCGGGTCCGGGCCAACCTCACCGGGATGGTGCGTCCGGGAGACGTCCACATGTTCCACGGCTACCCCGAGGCCGACGTCAACGCGCTCCTGGAGGGGGATTACGTCGACCCCATCTCCGGGTTCCCCGGATACAAGGCGGCGCTGTGCGCCGTCCGCAAGCTGCCGGACGGCGCCAGGAGCGAAGGAGGAGCCCGATGAACTACGCCCTCCGGCTCGACCTCGAGCGCTGCGTGGGCTGCATGGCCTGCGCGGTGGCCTGCATGGACCAGAACGACCTGGACGTCGGCTCCGGGCTCAGTGCCGGTCCCGTGGCCTGGCGCCAGATCTTCGCCGTAGAGTCTGGCGATCACCCGGAGGTCCGCATCCGCTATGTGTCGCTCGCGTGCATGCACTGCGAGATCGCGCCGTGCATCAACTCCTGTCCCACCGGAGCCATCACCCGGAACCCTGTGACCCACGCAGTCGTGGTCGAGTCCCGACTGTGCATCGGCTGCCACAGCTGCGCGACGGCCTGCCCGTTCGGCGTTCCGCGGTTCAGGCGCGACGGCACCATGCAGAAGTGCGATCTGTGCAGCACCCGACTCGAGAACGGGCTCGAGCCTGCCTGCGTGCGCGTGTGCTCCAGCCGGGCACTCGCCTACGGAGATCCCAACTCGCTCAGCATGGACGCGGAGAGGAAGGCCGCGCTGCGGCTCGCCGGGTCGGGATAAGGGAGCGGCTCGGCCGCGTGCCGCTCAGATGAAGATGACCTCGGCGTCCGCGGTCATGTCGATGAAGTCGGCCGCCGTCACGATGTCGATCACGCCGTCGATGAAGTCCTCCTTCTTGAGGCCCATCATGTCCACCGACATCTTGCAGGCGTAGAGCTTCGCCCCTCCGTCGACCAGCATCTCCAGGTATTCGCGCACCGGAGGAGCGTCCACTCCCTTGATCTTCTTCTTCATGATCCAGGTGGCGAAGCGGGTCATGCCCGGAAGGATGCCCATGATGTTGGGGATGCCCAGGTTGCCGGGGATGCCCATCATGCCCATCTTCATGCTGGTGTTGGCCACCGGCGGGATTTGGAGCTTGTCGACCCGCTTCTTGGTGATCAGGTCCATGCCCCAGAAGGTGAAGAAGATGGTGACGTCCACCCCGTTACCCAGCGCCGCCCAGCCCATCACCAGGGCGGGGTAGGCCATGTCGAGGTTGCCTTTGGAGCATATGAACGCTATGTGGCGGTCTTCGTCTGCCATTGTGTGATCCCCCCTATGGGTTGTTCAGTGACGGAGTGGGATGTCGATGCGCGGTCGCTGAGGCTGGGTACGTCTGCTAAACGCAGCCCTCGGGCTTGCCCAACCCGGCGATGCGGGCCACCTTCTTGGCGGGCCCTTTCGGGAAGAGGGCGAAGAGCTGCTTGGTGTTCACCGTGGTGCCCGTGGTGATCTGGCGAAGGGTCGGGGATTTCCAGTTGAGGTTCTTGGCGGCTTCGCGGGACCAGTCGATGACCTGCCAGTGGGCGTCGGTGAGTTCGGGGATGCCCTCCTCGGCCGCGATGGCCGCGGCGATGTCCTTGTCCCACTCGCTGGGATCGGTCATGAAACCTTCCTCGTTGACCTGCACTTCTTTACCTGCGATGACTCGAGTCGGCATAGGGGATCTCCTCTGGTAGTGGACTCTCTGGTAGTGGACTCTCTAGAGGGTGGCCGGGACCGTCGACCCGGCGAGGGTGTTCGCGGCGCTCGCCGCCGCCTGCTGCTCCGCCGCCCGCTCCGCCCCGATGGCCCGCAGCACCCGCATCACCATCGCCAGACCACGGCGCACGTCGGGGTCGCGCATCTGGCGCACAAGCGAACGTAGGGATGGGTCGACCGGCTCGTCCAGCCGCTTGAAGGCGCCGGCCACGGCCACCAGGTTGTCTCCCATCCGGTCGATGTCTTCCGGGGTGAGAGAGGCGGCCACCTTGTCGACGGCGCGGAGGCTGCCCCGGGCCAGCTGGAAGTAGCCTCTCTGCTCGGCCGCCTGCAGCTGGTCGGTGACCTTCTCTACCACGTTGCCGGCAAGGGGGCCCGCGGTCTGGGCGAGGTCCATGAGGCTCTCGAGCTGGTCGAGCATGCGGTCGATGTTGCGGGCGTTGCGCAGCACCCGCTTGGTCAGCCGCAGGATGTCGGACAGGTCGACGTACTCCTGCACCTCGTCGAGCTGCTGGGTCACCAAATCGATGGCGTCGTTGGCTATGGGCAGGATGTCGTGCATCAGCTCGGCCCGCTCCTGCTGTCGGCGGGCGGTCGCCTCCGCCTGCTCGGTGAGAAAGGCCACCTGGGCGGCCAGGAGGTCGAGCTTGCGCTCGAGCGAGGCCGGTTGGGATGCCGTCGGGGCTGTCAGTTCGGCCATATCTCCGCCCTCACTTGTGCAGCTTGCCCGACATGCTCATGCGCGCGGGCAGGGGCAACTCTTGGCCCTTCAGCAGGATGTTCCAATACATCCAGCGGAACATCATCTTGCCCCAATGGTTCATCTCCGATTCCTGCAGGAGGGCGAAGGGCCCGATGCCGGGGAACGGATAGCGGCCGGGCAGAGGCTCCACCTCGTAGTTGAAGTCGATCAGAAGCCCTTTACCGAACCCGGATTCGATGAAGCAGTTGGTGTGGCCGTCGTACGGGGGATGGGTGTCGAGGCCGTCCAGGTAGCGCAGGAAGTTCTCGGCGAAGCAATCGACCGCGAAGTGCGCCCCGGAGCCGCTCTTGGAGGTGGGCAGGGCGGCGGCGTCACCCAAGACGAAGACGTTCGAGTGTTCATTGGACAGGAAGCTGTGCTTGTCGACCGGCACGTAGTTGAGCTCATCCCCCATGCCTGAGCGGGCGAGCAGCTCGTCGCCCTTGTTCAAGGGGATGGTCACCAGCAGGTCGTATTCGAGTTCGGTCTCGTCGTAGTGCACCAGCTTCTTGGCGTCGGGATCGACGTGTTCCACCAGGAACTCGGGCACCACCTTGATCCCCTTGCCCTCCAGGATGTCACCCAGGTACTTGGAGGCGATGGGCTTGGTGAACGCTCCCGGCAGGGGGGTGGCGTAGATGAGTTCCACCCGGTCGCGGATGCCCTGCTCGTGGAAGAACCAGTCGGCCAGCATGATGAACTCGAGCGGGGCCACCGGGCACTTGATGGGGTTCTCCACCACGTTGAGCACCAGCCGTCCGCCCCGCCAGGTGCGCAGGTGCTTGGCCAGAGCCAACGCGCCCTCGATGCTGTAGAACTCGTAGATGGACCGGTACCACTCGGGCCCCTCCAGTCCCGGCGTTTCCTCGGGGTGGATGTCGGTGCCGGTGGCGATCACCAGGACGTCGTAATTGAGTATCTTGCCGTTCGCCAGCTTCACCCGGTCCTTGTCGGGCTCGATGACCTCCGCCGCCGCTTTGATCATCTCCACCCCGGCCGGGATGAAGTCCCGCTTGGCCTTGACGACGTCGTTCTTGCTGTACATGCCGAAGGGGATGAAGAGGAAACCGGGTTGGTAGTAGTGGGTCTCCACCGGGTCGACGATGGTGATCTTCCACTCGTCGGCGTCGAGTATGCGGCGCAGCCGGTTCACCACCATGGTGCCCGCGGTCCCCGCCCCGATGACGAGCAATCGCTTCATCTAGCTCCTACCCCCCAACGTATGGGCTTGTGTCTGAGGTCATGTCTCGAGCGAGTCGAGAAAGCCGGCCGCCGACTGGAGCGACTGCCCCTCGGCTTGGTGTTCTTCCACCAGGGCCTGCCTCATCAACGAGCAGGCTTCTATGAACCTGGGATTGGAGATGGAGTAGTAGACCGTCTGCCCCTCTTTGCGGGGGCGGACGAGCAGGGCCTGCCGGAGGACCCGCAGATGCTGCGATGCGTTGTGGACGGAGATGCCCAGGTCATCGGCGATGTCGCTCACGCGCCGCTCACCCTCCTCTTTGAGGCCGTACATGATGGCGAGCCGGTGTTCGCTGGCCAAGGCCTGGCACACCCGCGCGTGCAGCTTGAAGAGGGGGGTCATGTCCACCGGGGCGCCCGCGGCCGCGGCCGCCGGCCTCGGTGGGACGCCAACTATGTCTTCATCCTTGATTTGCATAGGTCATGATATACATAGATTATCAAGCTGGTCAAGTATACACGGCCCGTGTGCCTTTGTTGACAAGCGGCTTCATCTTTTCTAGTGTGGAAAATCCGACTATGCATCCCGACTATGCAGTCCCGCACAGCCGGGCGTAGCCAGGGCCTACAGAGCGGACTCATCCACGACGGATGAGAAGGGGGTGGGGTATGCGCACCAGAGGGATCCCTCTATGGCTGATCGTGCTAGTGCTGACAGCCGTGCTTGTCTTGGCGGTGTCGAGCGTGGCCACGGCTCGGCCCGACGCCGACGGCGCCGGAATCAAGGCGAAGCCCTGGAAGGTGGACAACAAACCGCACCCGCTGGGGGTCAAGCAGGCGGCTCTCAAACAGACCGCCCTGGAGATGAAGCTGAAGGGCAAGGTCAAGGGCGACATCGTCAAGGTGGCGGAGGGGCAGTTCGTCAAGCTCGAGCTCGAGAATGAAGACCCGGTATGGACGGTGTTGGCGGAGTTCTCAGACCTGCTTCACAACCAGTCGCCGCAGCCTGATCGCACCTACGACAACACGTCGATCTGGGTGGAAGATTTCAGCCGCGACTACTACTTGGACCTGCTCTTCAACGATGAAGACGGCGCCAACTCCATGCGCAACTACTTCCTGGAGCAGTCCTCCGGCCGATACACGGTCAAAGGCGACGTGAGCGACTGGGTCCAGGTGCCGAACGGGTACGAGTACTATGACGACAGCAAGGGCGGCGAAGACACCTCCACCGACGTCTGGCTGCTGCTAGAGGACATGCTGGATGAGTGGTATGCAGACCAGGTGGCCGCCGGCAAGTCGGAGGCGGAGATCGCCGGCTACCTGGCCCAGTTCGATGTCTGGGACCGCTACGACTACAATGGTAACGGGAGTTTCTACGAACCTGACGGCTACATCGATCACTTCCAGGCGCTGCATGCCGGGGACGGCGAAGAGGGCAACGGCGGACCCGCCGCCATCTGGAGTCACAGCTGGTACGCCAACTACCAGGACTACGGGAAGACCGGGCCCTCCTACAACCCCGCAGGCGGCGTCCAGGTGGGCGACAGTGACTTCTGGGTGGGCGACTACACCATCCAGCCGGAGATGGGCGGCCTGGGTGTGTTCACGCATGAGTTCTCCCACGACCTGGGGCTGCCCGACCTCTACGACTACAACTACCGCGAGAACGGCACCGGCTTCTGGACCCTCATGTCGAGCGGCTCCTGGTTGGACGAAAGTCCGTACCAACTCGGCAACAAGCCCTGCCATCTGGGCGCGTGGGAGAAATACATGCTGGGCTGGCTGAACTACGGTGTGGCGTACGCGGGCGAGAGCGTGCGGTTCACCCTCGGCCCGGCGGAGTACAACACCTCGGCTCTTCAAGGAGTGCTCGTCGTGTTGCCCGACCGGACGGTGACCGAGACCGTCGGTGCCCCCTATGCCGGGTCGTACTTCTACTTCAGCGGCGCGGGCGACAATCTGCGCAACATGATGTACAAGCAGTTCACCCTCCCTGCCGGGGCCACCCTTTCGGCGAGGGTGAACTACGCCATCGAAGAGGATTATGACTACGCCAACCTGATCGTGTCGACGGACGGCGGGACCACCTGGAACACCGTGCCCACCAACCTGTCCAATTCCTCGGTCGAGCCCAACGGCATCGACGGCTTCTCGGGCGGCTGGGTGCCTCTGACGGCCGACCTGTCCGCGTACACGGGTGACGTCCTGGTCGGATTCGGCTACTTCACTGACGGCGGCGTGGCCGAAGCCGGCTTCATGGTGGACGAGATCAGCATCAGCGGCTATCCCACCGATGGTGCCGAGACCGATGCCGGCTGGACCTATGACCCGGCGGAGGACGGCTTCCGAGCGACGACGGGCACTGAGACCAGGGAATACTCTCACTACTACCTGGCCGAGAACCGCGTGTACTGGGGCTACGACAACGTGTTGCGAGTGGGGCCCTACAACTTCGGCTTCCTCAACGACCCCATGAGGCAGAACTTCGTGGAGCACTTCCCCTACCAGGACGGCATGCTGGTGAGCTACTGGAACACCCAGTATCGCGACAACAACACCAATCCCAGCCGCCCGGGCACGGGGATGCTGCTGTACGTCGACTCTCATCCCCAGTCGCTCAAGCGGCCCGACGGGAATCCGTGGCGCAATCGCGTACAGACGTACGACGCCACCTTCTCGCTCCAGCCCACCGACGCCATCACCCTGCACTTCTACGGCAAGCTCTCCAAGATCAAGAGCCTGCCCGCGGTGCGTGAGTTCAACGACCTCAAGTCGTACTACGACAACAAGAACCCCTACGGGAGCGTGATCGTGCCCAAGACGGGCACCAAGATCACTATCACCGGTACGAGCGCCAGCGGCCGCTTCATCGAGATAACGGTGAGTGTGGCGAAGAGCCCGGCCAAGTGAGAGGCTGACGCCGGCAAGACGCGATCTGCCGGAGGGGCGCCTTAGGGCGCCCCTCCGGTTTCTTGCGGGACCGGCACGACCTTGGTCTTGGTGACGCGCGACGGGCCGGCGGCAGCGCCGGCCCGTCGGCCCCTGGACCGGCTATTCGCTTGGCACCGGCTCGACCCCTTTGGCCGCCCGCCCCGCGGCCTCGTCGAGCGCGACGCGGGCGGCGCTGCGCTGCTTGACCGGGTCGAGCCGAAGCGTGACCGCGAAGTTGATGAGCGCGAACCCGCAGGCGATGAAGAACGGGATCTGATAGCCGGTGTAGTTGAGGATGAACCCCGCCGCCACCGGGACCACGATGGCCGTCGCGTGCAGGATGGTGACGCCCATGGCGAGGCTGGAGGGCACGTCCTGATAGACGGCGATCTTGCGCAGGTAGGTCGAGCCGCCGATGAACGAGAGCGGCGACACCAGCACATAGATGACGTAGAAGAAGGTGGCCAGCCACATGTTCCCCGAGAGGGCGAAGCCGGCCAGGGCGAAGACGTAGAACACGTTGACGACCGAGAGCGTCATCCGCTCCCCTCGCCGGTCGATCCAGCGGCCCAAGTGCGAAGCGGTGACCATCCCGGCGAAGGTCACTCCCATGAACAGGAGTGACATGTGGGTGACCGTGTATCCGAACTGCCTCACCAGCACCATCAGCCCGAAGGAGAAGAAGATCTGCTGGCGGGCGCCGTCGAACAGGTTGAGCAGGTAGTAGTAGCGGTAGTCGCGCTTGAAGACGATGGGCTCCCGCTTCGGCGCTGTGGCCCGGGAATGGCCCTCGTGCAGATGAGGGAACCGCCAGATGGCGACGGCCCCCAGGAAGGCGGCGACGCCCAGGATGATGAAGGTCAGATTGAATGGGGGCTTCTCGGCGAAATAGAACAGGAAGAAGATCATCACGTAGGCGGCCAGGGTCCCTCCCTGGGTGAAGGCCCCCATGCGGCCGAGGATGTGTCCGCTCCTGTCCTCAGTGGTGAGGCTCATGCCCAGGGAGGCCTGGGTCTGCAGCACCATGTGGAAGCCGAAGCTCGTGATGAGCACCCAGGGGATGACGGTGGCAAAACTGGTGGCCGTCGCAAAGAATCCGTAGCCGAGGGCGAGGACGACCAGGGCCCCGGCGGTGACCCGCTGTAGTGATATGCGATACAGCGCCGCGCTGAGGAAGATGAGTACGAACCCGCCTACCTCCCGGATGGCGGTGATGTATCCGAACTGGGGTTCTGAGAAGGCGAGGACGTCGTTGAAGTAGTTGGTGACGACGCTGTTGTGGGCGTTCATGGCAAAGCCGAACGTCGCCGACATGATCGCCAGCATGATGAACCCGCGGCCCGCGGGAGTCTGCCACCTTGCGCGCAAACAGAACCTCGTTTCGTTTTGGGGACGCTCCCATTGTACATTATGGAAAGTTTGCCTCTGGGGACCCGGGGCTGTACCTTCGGCGGGTGGACGGGAATCAAGACAGTGGTGCGCCGGGCCGGGCCCGGCAGGGCGCGGCCCGCCCCGCCCCGCCCCCGCCCGACTCGGCCCGGCGCGACTCGGCCGTGGCCGTCATGCTGGTGGTGGCCGTTGGCCTGCTGATGCAGGCCGGTTCGGCCGTCGCCGTGCTGGTGATCGACGAGGTGGGGGTGGTGGAGGCCGTGTGGCTGCGGACGGCCTTCGCCGCGGCCATGTTGGTGGCGGTCCGTCCTCGCTGGGTGCGGCTGCCGCCCAAGGGGGACCGCCTGCCTCTGCTGCTCCTCACCCTCAGCCTGGTGCTCATGAACTTCAGCTTCTACCAGGCCATCAGCCGGGCCCCGGTGGGGATAGTGGTGGCCATCGAGTTCCTCGGCCCGCTGGGAGTGGCGGTGGCGGGCTCCCGGCGGGTGCTCGATGTGGTCTGGGTGGTGCTGGCCGGAGCAGGGGTGGCGCTGCTGGCGCGCCCGGGAGGCTCGGTGGAGCCGCTGGGCCTGCTCTTCGCTTTGCTGGCCGCAGCGTTCTGGGCCGGCTTCATCCTCTCCGCCAAGCGCGCGGTAGGCCGGGTGGGGTCGATGCGGGCCACCGTCCTCATGCTGGTGGGGGCGACGGTGATCCTCACCCCGGTGTGGCTGGCGACGGGGGTGAAGCTGGCCGGCTACGGCCACGCCATCCTTCTGGGTCTGGCCGTGGCGGTGCTGTCCTCGGCGCTGCCCTACTTCCTCGAGCTGGCCGCCATCAAGCGGGTCCGTCCCTCTACCTACGGGGTCTTGCTCAGCATCGAGCCCGCGATCGCGGCGCTGATGGGGTTCTTGATCCTTTCCCAGGAACTGCTGCCCTGGGAGATCTTCGCCATAGCGTCCATCGTGGTGGCCGCCGCCGGGGCGGCCTGGACCAGCGGGGCCGATGTTCCCGCCCCCCGGGCGCGGGGCCGGCCGCCCGGCGGCTAGACCTTGCCCTTCTCCACCAAGCGGGCGAAGTGCTCGAAAGTGCGGTCGTACGTCCGCTCGGCGTCGGCGGGGAAGACGCAGGCGGGGAGCTCGCGGCTCCTTAGGTGGTAGGCAAGGCAGTCACAGCAGACCCCTTTGCGCGAGCAGGAGGGCCAGCTGCAGTTGCAGCGGGCGAGGTTGGCGTCTTGCTTGCAGTCCATGCGCAGACTCCCAGTCAGTGGTCCCTGGTCGTGAGCGGGGGCGCAGCCCGCTTGCGGGCTGCGCCGCCCCAAGGCATCATACCACAACATGCAGTCTTTGACCAAAAAAGAAAAGGAAGAAGCCACCGAGAAGGCAAAGGATATCATCCGGATGTCGGCGGCCCGGGCCTGCCATCTGGAGCCGCTGCAAGAGTTTGACGTCCCGGTGAACAAGGCGGCGCTGGTGCTTGGCGGAGGCATCGCAGGCATGACCTGCGCCCT
>CAYNPL010000037.1:0-22895 GCA_964399135.1 uncultured Gaiellales bacterium | reverse complement strand
CGTCACCTCCAACGGGGTCATCCACGTCATCGACAAGGTGCTGATACCGCCGACGGAGATGTCCTACCCTGAGGGCAACTGGAAGTTCACTTTCAACTCGTTCTTCCCGGCGACCAACAAGATCGCCATCGTGGCTGAGATGTGGATGGCCGAGATCACCAAGCGCACGAACGGCGCGGTGGTCTTCGAGTATCTGCCGGGCGCTTCGCTAACCCCGGCCAACAAGGTCTATGACGGGGTCACCACCGGGATCTCCGACCTCGGTCTGTCGGTGTTCGCCTACACCCCGGGTATCTTCCCGGTCATGGACTTCCTCGACTATCCACATGGCTATCCGGCGGGCTACGTGGCCACCCATGTGGTCAACGATTACTACCAGCAGTTCAAGCCGGCCGAGCTTGACCAGGTCCACTCCATGATGTTCTACGGCACCGGGCCCCAGGTCGTGCTTACGGTCAGCAAGCCTGTCAGGACTCTCGAGGATATGAAGGGGCTGGTCATTCGTTCCACCGGTGTGGGCGCGGCGATCGCCACAGCACTGGGAGCTGAGGGATATGCGGCTCCGCAGAATGAAGCCTATGAGCTCATGTCCAAGGGCGTCGTCGACGGAAGCCTCGCTCCCCGGGAGGTGCTGGCCGGCTGGAAGCAGGCAGAGGTGGTCAACTACGTCACCAACTGCTTCTCGGTGGGCTCCATCAGCTCCATGTACATCATCATGAACCTCGACAAGTGGAACGCGCTTCCGGCCGACATTCAGCAGGTCTTCACCGACGTGAGCGCCGAGTATGTCGAGTACTGGGCCAAGGTCGCCTCGGCTCTTGACGCCGCTGGGGTGGAGTTGCTCATGCAGCAGCCCAACCGGGAGGTCATAGACCTCACGGCTGAGGAATCCGCCAAGTGGGCGGAGGCTGTGGTGCCTATGATCGAGAAGAAGAAGGGAGAGCTCACCGCCGCCGGACTGAACGAGGACTACGCCGCGTTCATCGCGGAGCGGATAGCCTACTGGCAGCAGAACGCTGTATCCGATGCCGATTGCGCCGCGTGGGTGGCAGAGAACATCAAGTCGCCGTCCGCCCAGTAGGAGACCGATCGACCAAGTAGGCTCACATCGATAGCGCGAGACATCAGCGTAGAGGCGGGGCGTTTGCCCCGCCTCTACGCGTGAATGGGCGACATAGCGAGGAGGTGGTTCTATGGAGATGATCCCCCCCGATCAGAGGCCGACCCCAGACGAGGAGGCCGGGCCGGTCCCGATGGCTGAGCCGGAGACGGGAGCTATCGGTGTGCTCGACCGATACCTGACCGCCGCCTCCAAGGTCTTGTTCTACATCGCCGGCATCGGTCTCACCGGCATGCTCCTGCTAATACTGGGGGATGTCATCGGGATCAAGATCTTCTCCAAGCCGGTGCCGGGAGGTATAGAGTTCGTCTCGTTCCTGTCGGTGGTGACTATCGCCTTCGCTGTGCCGTTCACCCAGGTGATGCGCGGCCACGTCTCGGTGGATTTCATCGTCGAGCACTTCCCTCGGAGAGCGAGACTGCTGATCGACACCTTGACCATCCTGTTCGGCATCGCCCTCTTCGTGATGCTCACTTGGTACAGCTTCAAGTACGCGGGCAACCTGCGGGAGTCCGGGGAAGTCTCCATGACCCAGAAGCTCCCCTTCTACCCCTTTGTGTACGGCATGGCGGTCTCGATGCTGGCCGTTCTCCTACTGCTGGTCCTTGATCTCTGCAAGCAGGTCAGAAAAGTGGTGACGACATGGACCCGGTGACGATAGGCATCATCGGCGTCGTGGTCTTGGTCGTCATCTTCTTGATCGGCATGCCGGTGGGCTTTGCCATGGCCTTCGTGGGGGTCATCGGTTTCGTGGCCACCAAGGGCTGGACGGCCGGGTTGAGCATCCTGGCCCGCGACTTCTGGGAGGTGTGGTCGAGTTACGGTCTCACCGTCATCCCCATGTTCGTGTTCATGGGTTCCGTCGCCTTCTACGCGGGTATGAGCGGCAGGCTGTATCAGGGCGCCAACACGATTTTCGGTAGGTGGCGGGGCGGACTGGCCATGGCCACCATCGTCGCCACCGCCGGCTTCTCGGCCATCTGCGGCTCGACCAGCGCCACAGCGGCCGCCATGGGCAAGGTGGCTATCCCTGAGATGCGCAGGTATGGATACGACCCCGGCCTGGCCTGCGGCTGCATGGCGGCCTCGGGGAGTCTGGGCATCATGATCCCGCCCAGCACCATCTTCATCGTCTACGGCATCCTCTCCGAGCAGTCGATCGGAAAGCTGTTCGTCGCCGGGGTGGTCCCGGGACTGATCCTGGCCACTCTCTTCATAGGCGCGGTCTACATCTGGGCCCGTTTCAAACCCACTTCGGCTCCTGCCGGGGGGGCGACCACCCTCAAGCAGAAGATCATGGGGATCACCGGACTGCTCGAGATGGTCTTCCTGTTCGTTCTGGTGCTCGGGGGGCTGTTCGCCGGTCTTTTCAGTCCCACCCAGGCGGCAGCGGTCGGGACCGGCGCCGCCATCGCCATCGGTCTGGTGCGACGACAGTACGATCTGCGCCGCTTCTGGCTGTCGGTGAAGGACACCTTGCTGATCACGGCCATGATCATGACCATCGTCGCGGGCGCCACGGTTTTCGGCCACTTCATGGCGGTGACCGGCATTCCGGGGGCCGCTTCCGACTTCCTGGGCGGGCTGCCGGTGCCTCCGACAGTGGTGATGATCCTGATCCTGGTCATGTACCTGGTGGCCGGGATGTTCATGGACTCTTTGGCCATGGTCACTCTGACGGTCCCCATTCTCTATCCGACCGTCATCGCGCTCGGCTTCGACCCTATCTGGTTCGGCGTGATCATCGTGCTGATCGTGGAGATGGGGGTCATCACCCCGCCCGTGGGGATCAACGTGTACATCATCAAGGGCGTGGCCCCCGATGTGCCCATGGGCCGGATCTTCCGGGGGGCCATGGCCTTCCTGGTAGGCATGATCATACTGGCCGCGCTTCTCTTGCTGTTCCCCGAGCTGGCCACCTGGCTGCCGAGTTTCGTCACATACTGAGGACGTTCGCAGCGCGGGAGCGCCGACGCTGCGGGATGGTTGCGGGACGGGGGCCGCCGCCGGGCGGCGGCCCCTTCCGGCGGTTGATGCATTTGACCGACCGCCCCCGGCGTCTACAGTCCCCTGGACTCTTCGGATTTGGCGTGCGAACGGCGGGCTGGGATAATTGCCGCCGGCGTGCGCAGTCCGGCGCAGGCCGGAGGGTGGGCCAAGACCGAAGACGGCGGAAGGACGAAGCATGGCGCGTGTGTACGATCCAGAGCGGATCGAGACCAAGTGGCAGAAGGTGTGGGCCGACGAAAAGACCTTCGTCGTAAGCAACCCCGAGCCCGGCTCCCAAGTGGCCGGCAAGGGGGCGGACGCCACGTATGTCCTTGAGATGTTCCCCTACCCGTCGGGCAGTGCCCACATGGGCCACGTCAAGAACTACACCATGGGCGACGTCATCGCCCGTTTCCGTCGGCACCAAGGCCAGCGGGTGCTTCATCCTATGGGCTACGACGCCTTCGGACTCAACTCCGAGAACATGGCCATCAAGACCGGCGAACCTCCTGCCAAGTTCACCGAGGAGGCCATCGAGACCATCAACCGGCAGCTCCGCCGTCTAGGGGTCTCCATCGACTGGACCCGGGAGGTGGTCACCAGCCGGCCGGAGTACTACAAGTGGACCCAGTGGCTCTTCCTGCAGTTCTATAAGAAAGGTCTGGCCTACAAGAAGGAGGCGCCGGTCAATTGGTGCCCGTCCTGTCAGACCGTCTTGGCCAACGAGCAAGTGGTCGAAGGTGCGTGCGAGCGCTGCGACAGTCAAGTGGAGGCCAAGAAGCTGACCCAGTGGTTCTTCCGTATCACCGACTATGCTGAGCGCCTGCTGCAGGACTTTGACAAGCTGGAGTCATGGCCCGAGCGGGTGGTGACCATGCAGCGCAACTGGATCGGCCGGTCGACCGGGGCGGACGTGGTGTTCACCATAGCGCCGGTGGAAGAAGGGTGGGCAGCGTCCGGGGAGGCAGCGACTGGCGAGGCGGCGACCGGGGGCGGGGCGGACAGCGGCGGGGCGGACCGCGGCGGGGCAGAGGGCGGAGAGGCTGAGGTCACCGTCTTCACCACCCGGCCCGACACGCTGTTCGGGGCCACCTTCTTCATCCTGGCTCCGGAACACCCCTTGGTGGACGAACTGGTGGCCGGGCTGCCCCAGGAGGAGGAGGTCGAGAGATACGTGGCCAAGGCCATGGCGACCTCTCACATCGAGCGTTCCAGCCTGGAGAAGGAGAAGACCGGCGTCTTCACCGGACGCTACGCGATCAACCCGGTGACCGGCGGTCGGATCCCCATCTATGTGGCCGATTACGTGATGATGGACTACGGCACCGGCGCCATCATGGCGGTCCCCGGGCACGACGAGCGCGATTTCGCTTTCGCGAAGAAGTATGGGCTCGAGGTGATCGAGGTCATCGCCAGCCCGGATGAGTGCAAGGACTGCGAGGGCAACCTGCTCCAGGCCTACAGCGGCGACGGGCTGCTCGTCAATAGCGGACGGTTCGACGGGCTGCCCAAGGCTGAGGCCATCGTCAAGGTGACCGAGTGGCTGAAAGAACAGGGGAAGGCCGACTTCGCCGTCAACTACAAGCTGCGCGACTGGCTGCTCTCCCGGCAGCGCTATTGGGGAGCGCCCATCCCCATCGTGTATTGCGAGAAGTGCGGAGAGGTGCCTGTGCCCGACGAGCGACTGCCGGTGCTGCTCCCCGATATCACCGACTACGCCCCCAAAGGCAAGTCGCCTCTGGCGGCGGCCGAACACTGGGTGAACACCACCTGTCCCACCTGCGCCGGTCCCGCCCGCCGGGAGACCGACACCATGGACACCTTCGTCGACTCCTCCTGGTACTACCTGCGCTACACCTCACCCGGCCGCGACGACGTGGCCTTCGACCGCGCCGCCGTGGACTACTGGCTGCCGGTGGACCAGTACATCGGCGGGGTGGAGCACGCCATCCTTCATTTGATGTACTCGCGGTTCTTCACCAAGGTGCTCTACGACCTGGGGCTGGTGGGCTTCGAGGAGCCGTTCAAGAACCTGTTCACCCAGGGGATGATCTACTACAAGGGCGCCAAGATGTCCAAGAGCAAGGGCAACGTGGTCAGCCCGGACGAGATGGTGGCCAAGTACGGGGCCGACTCGGTGCGGAGCTACGTGCTTTTCATGGGGCCGGCCGAGAGTGACGCCGAGTGGAACGACCAGGGTATCGAGGGGGTGTACCGCTTCCTGGGCCGGGTGTGGCGGCAGGTGACCGACGCCGTCGACGAGGGCCTGCTGGGGCCGGAAGCGGCAGGGGGTGAGGCGGCCGCCGGAGGACCGGCGATCGTTGCCAGGTCCTCAGTCGGCGCCGGTGCGGCGATCGAACCGGCTCTCTTGACCGCGGCGGAGAAAGCCCTGCTGGTGAAGACCAACCAGGTCATCCAGAAGGCGACGGCCGATATCGGAGAGCGCTTCCGTTTCAACACGGCGCTGGCCGCCATCATGGAGCTCTCCAACGACATCGGGGCCGCCCGGGCCTCCGGCCTGGCGGCCGCCCCCTCCGGCCGAGCAATCATGGCCGCGGCGCTGCAGACCATGGTGCGCCTATTGGAACCGTTCGCCCCGCACTTAGGAGCGGAACTGTGGGAGCTGATGGGCGGCCGGAGGATCTGGGACGCCCCTTGGCCCCAGCCGGACCCGCGCTTCTTGGTCGCCGACAGCGTCGAGCTCGCCGTGCAGATCAACGGAAAGGTGCGCGACCGCGTGGTGGTGCCGGCCGATGCGGCGGCCGCCGATGTGCTCGCGGCTGCGAAGGCTCTGCCGGGGGTGGCCAAGTACCTGGAAGGCCAGGCACTCGTCAAAGAAGTGGTGGTGCCGGGACGGTTGGTGAGCCTGGTGGTGAAGCCCTCTCGGACGGCCGAGTGAGAGGGCGGTCTGGCTGGTTCCTGAATCGCCGCTGTCGTTGTTCTTCGGCCTCAGATTTGGAACCGGTGGCCCAATCTCCGTCCAAGGTCCTACGCTTGAATGACGCTCCCGGCGCTACAACCACGGCATGCACGTTCCACGATCACATGACACTACCAGCATCGATGCTAGAATAAGCTTACGACCCAGCTATCGATGCGCGGAGGCCGGCATGACGGTGGTTACCGTATCGCCCAAGTACCAGGTGGTGATTCCCAAAGAGATCCGGGACCGGGCGGGGCTGCAACCCGGGCAGAAGGTGAAAGCCGTGCTCTATGAGGGCCGGGTGGAGCTCATCCCCCTGCGGGATGCCCGCGAATCCCGGGGTTTCCTGCGGGGTATCGAAACGGACGTCCCGAGGGAGTCGGATCGCACGTGAACGTCGTCGATTCGTGCGCGTGGCTGGAGTACTTCGCAGACGGTCCCAACGCTGAGTTCTTCGCCGGTGCCATCGAGGAGCAGGATGATCTCCTGGTGCCGGTCATCAGTCTATTCGAGGTCTTCAGGCGCGTTTCGCAGCAGCGCGGCGAGGGGGCCGCTTTGCGGGCGACTGCCGTCATGCTGCAGGGCGAGGTACTCGATCTGGACGCGACGATGGCTCTGGCCGCCGCTCGACTGAGCCTGGAACTGAGGCTTCCCATGGCGGATAGCATCATGCTCGCGGCCGCTCGGTCGGCGGGGGCGACACTCTGGACGCAGGATGCCGACTTCGCGGACATCCCAGGCGTCGAGTACGTGCCCAGGGCAGGCTAGCAACGGTCTTCACCAACGAAGGGGGGCGGCCTTACGGCCGCCCCCCGCTCAAGTCTCGTTTCAACCGCCCCCGCCGGGCGCTCGCGCCGACCGGCGGGATCTCCGCGGGTCGCCCCGCGGTGGTAGCTCGCCTTACCTGTTCGCCCGGTGCTCCACCAGGTTGTCGACCACGCTGGGGTCGGCCAGGGTGGAGGTGTCACCCAGGTCGGCGATGTCGTTGGCCGCGATCTTCTTGAGGATGCGGCGCATGATCTTGCCCGAACGGGTCTTGGGCAGACCGGGGGCCCACTGGATGACGTCCGGAGTAGCGATGGGGCCGATCTCCTTGCGGACGTGGGCGACCAGGGCTTTGCGCAGGTCGTCTGAGGGTTCCACGTCGGCGTTCAGGGTGACGTAGGCGTAGATGCCCTGGCCCTTGATGGGGTGAGGCATGCCCACTACGGCGGCTTCGGCCACGGCCGGATGGCTGACCAGGGCCGATTCCACCTCGGCGGTGCCCATGCGGTGCCCGGAGACGTTGATGACGTCGTCCACGCGGCCGGTGATCCAGTGGTACCCGTCTTCGTCACGCCGGCAGCCGTCGCCGGTGAAGTAGTAGCCGGGGTACTGGACGAAGTAGGTCTCATGGAAGCGCTCGGGGTCGCCGTACACGCCGCGCATCATGCCCGGCCAGGGCCGCTTCATGCACAGGTTGCCCACGCCGGGGCCCACGATCTCGCGGCCGTCCTCGTCGACGATGGCCGGTTCCACTCCGAAGAAGGGAAGGGTGGCCGAACCCGGCTTGATCTTCATCGCGCCCGGCAGCGGGGTGATGAGGATGCCGCCGGTCTCGGTCTGCCACCAGGTATCGACGATCGGGCAGCGGCCGCCGCCGATGACGTCGTGGTACCAAAGCCACACTTCGGGGTTGATGGGCTCGCCCACGGTGCCCAGCACGCGCAGCGAGGAGAGGTCGTGCTTCTTGACCCAGTCATCGCCTTCGCGGGCGATGGAGCGCAGGGCGGTGGGGGCGGTGTAGAAGATGTTGGCCTTGTACTTCTCCACCACGGTCCAGAAGCGGTCGGGGGTCGGGTAGCTGGGCACGCCCTCGAACAGGATGCCGGTGGCGGCGTTGGCCAGCGGACCGTAGACGATGTAGGTATGGCCGGTGACCCAACCGATGTCGGCGGTGCACCAGTACACCTGGCCCGGATGGTAGTCGAAGATCAGTTCGTGGGTCATGGCCGCGTAGAGCAGGTAGCCCCCCGTGGTGTGCATGACGCCCTTGGGCTTGCCGGTGGAGCCGGAGGTATACAAAATGAAGAGCGGGTCTTCGGCGTCCATCTCCTCACACGGGCAGTCCGTGGTGATGTCGGCAGCGGCCATCTCTTCTTCGAACCACACGTCGCGGCCCTCGACCCAGGGGATCTCGGCACCGGTGTGCTTGACCACGATGCAGGTCTTGACATCGGGACATTCCGCCAGAGCGGCGTCGCCCGAAGTCTTGAGCGGGGTGGGCCGGCCGCCGCGCAGACCGGTGTCGGCGGTGATCATGATGGTGGCGCCCGCGTTCAAGATGCGGTCGCGCAGAGCTTCAGCCGAGAAACCACCGAAGACGACGCAATGGACGGCGCCGATGCGGGCGCAGGCGAGCATGGCGATGGGCAGCGAGGGAATCATCGGGAGGTAGATGACCACCCGGTCGCCCTTCTTGACGCCCTTCTTCTTGAGGACGTTCGCGAACTTGGTGACCTGCTCCCAGAGCTGCTGATAGGTGATGGTCTGGGTGGACTCGGGGGAGTCCCCTTCGAAATAGTAGGCGACGGTGTCGCCCTTGCCGGCCTTGATGTGGCGGTCGAGGCAGTTGTAGGAGACGTTGAGCTTGCCGCCTTCGAACCAGCGGATCTTGGCATTGGCGAAGTCGTGGTTCTGGACGAAGTCCCACTTCTTAAACCAGTCCAGCCGTTGCTCGGCCTGCTCGGCCCAGAACGCGTCGGAGTCATCGAGGGAGCGCCGGTACATCTCCTGGTACTGCTCCATGCTCGAGATCCAAGCCGTCTTCTGGAACTCGGCCGGGACGTCGAAGATCTTCTCGTCGAGGGTTTCGTTGGCCACCATTTCCTCCGCTAGTCCGTTTTGCCCAGCATTAACTATCCCCGGTGCGAACGGGGCTTGAGCGCACCGGGGTAGGATAACACACGCGTTCGGTGACGCTTTGGTCGGGGTATGAGAAAGTAGTACCGGTGCGGGAGAGAAGGGCCGGCGCCGGGTTCCACCATGAGTGAAGCGGAGGATGCATGTTCCTACAGGTGTGCGGAGCCGCCCGGGAGGTCACGGGGTCCAACTACGTGGTCGAAGCCGGCGGCAGCCGGTTCCTGGTGGACTGTGGGATGCATCAAGGGGGAGACAAGGATGAGGCCCTCAACTTCGCCCCCTTCTGCTTCGACCCCGGCGAGATCGACTTCGTCCTCTTGACCCATGCGCACATCGACCATTCGGGGCGGCTGCCCCGGCTGGTGAAGGCGGGGTTCTCCGGGCCCATCTATGCCACTGCGCCCACCTGTGATCTAGCCGAGATCATGCTCCTTGACTCCGCCTACATCCAGGAGATGGAGGCCGAGTGGCGCACGCGCAAGGCCCGGAGGGCGGGGAAGCGGGGGGTGGAGCCGCTGTACGACCAGGAAGACGCCCGCAAGACCATCCGCATGTTCAAGCCGGTGGAGTACCGTACCCCGCTGGCACCGGGCCCGGGAGTGACGGCCACCTATCAAGACGCCGGCCACATCCTGGGTTCGGCTTTCTTGGAGCTCGAGCTCGAGGAACAGGGGAACAGGGTGAAGGTGCTCTTCAGCGGTGACGTGGGCCAGCCCGACCAGCCCATCATCCGCGATCCCGAGATCGTGGTGGAGACCGACTATCTGATCATGGAGTCCACCTACGGCGACCGTCTGCATGTGCACAACGGCAGCCCGGTGGACGAACTGGCCGCGATCCTGGAAGAGGCGCAGAGAACGGGGGGGAACGTCATCATCCCGGCCTTCGCCGTGGGCCGGACCCAGGAGCTCCTCTACTTCATGCGGGAGATCTTTGCCACCCGCGGCCTGGACATGCCGGTGTACGTCGACAGCCCGCTGGCCACGCGGGCCACGGAGGTGTTCCGCAAACACCGGGAAGCCTTCGACGACGAGGCGTGGAGACTGGTCGGGCAGGGAGGGATCTTCGACTTTCCGCAGCTCCACTACACCGAAAGCGCGGACGAATCCCGAGCTCTCAACGGGAAACGGGGCATAGTCATCATCTCAGCGAGCGGCATGGCCGACGCCGGCCGAGTCCGGCACCATCTCAAGCACAACCTGTGGCGGCCGGAGTCTCACGTGGTCATCGTCGGCTTCCAGGCTCGGGGCACCCTGGGCCGCCGCCTGCTGGACGGGGAGAAGAGGGTGCGCATCTTCGGTGAGGAGATCGCGGTCAAGGCCCACATCCACGAGGTCACGGGGCTCTCCGCCCACGCCGACCAGGGCCAGCTGCTGGCCTGGGCCTCTCACTTGAGGCCGCCCAAGCTCACCATCCTCACTCATGGCGAGTTGAACGCGGCCCTGACGCTGGAGAAGCTCCTCGAAGAAAGACTGCACTTCGACGTGGTAGTGGCGGAAGAGGACGAGATCTTCGATCTGTAGGGGAGAGCGGGGCCGCGCCGCGCAGCGCGCGGCCGGAGCGGTATGAGTAAGAGGGGGTCGTGATGCGGGCCATGGTGCTGGAAGCGACGGGGGGGCCGCTGCGGGCGGCGGGCCTGCGCGACCCCGCTGCCGGACCCGGTCAGGTGCGCGTGCGCGTCACGGCCTGCGGCGTCTGCCGCACCGACCTGCACATCGTGGACGGGGAGCTGCCCCCCCACAAGCGGCCGCTCATACCCGGGCATCAGATCGTGGGCGTGGTCGACCGAATCGGGGCCGGAGTGGCCGAAGCGGGCGGGCCGGCCGTGGGAGACCGGGTCGGCATCCCCTGGCTCGGCTGGACCTGCGGCGAGTGCAGCTACTGCTTGAGCGGCAGAGAGAATCTCTGCGACCGGGCCCTCTTCACCGGGTACGACCTGGACGGGGGTTTCGCCGAGTTCGCCGTGGCCGACCACCGCTTCGCCTTTCCCATCCCCCCGGGGTATCCGGCGGTCCAGGCCGCCCCGCTGCTCTGCGCCGGCCTGATCGGCTACCGCTCGCTCACCATGGCTGGAGAGGCCGGGCGCCTCGGTCTGTACGGCTACGGGGCGGCCGCCCATATCGTCACCCAGGTGGCCCGCTATCAGGGCCGGAGGGTCTTCGCCTTCACCCGCCCCGGGGATGAGGTCTCCCAGCGGTTCGCCCGGGAGATGGGGGCGGAATGGGCGGGCGACACGGCCACCCCGGCCCCGGAGCAGCTCGACGCCGCCATCGTCTTCGCCCCGGCGGGAGAACTGGTGCCGCTGGCCCTGCGGGCGGTCGCCAAAGGGGGGATCGTCGTCTGCGGCGGCATCCACATGAGCGACATCCCCTCCTTCCCCTATGAGAACCTGTGGGGGGAACGGGTGGTCCGCTCGGTGGCCAACCTCACCCGCCGTGACGGCATCGAGTTCCTCGCCCTGGCGCCCCAGGTGCCCGTCCACACCGAAGTGGAGCCGTTTCCGCTCGAGGCCGCTGGCGAAGCCCTTGAGCGTCTGCGCACAGGCCGGATCCGAGGAGCCGCGGTCCTCGTAGTCGAAGGGGGATAGGACATGCCCGTACGCCCATTGGTCTCGTACTCGATCGAGCGCATCGAGGTGTTGAGGGAGGACGGCAGCGTAGACGAGAGTCTCATGCCGCCGTTGACCCAGGAGGAGATCACCCGCCTCTACGAGCACATGGTACTCACCCGGCGGTTCGATGAGCGCATGTTCAAGCTGCAGCGCCAGGGCCGTCTGGGCACCTTCGCTCGGGTGGCCGGTCAAGAGGGGGCGCAGATAGGAGCCGTCTTCGCCCTCCGCCCCGACGATTGGATGGTCCCCGCCTTCCGCGAGAACGGAGCGCTGCTCTGGCGTGGCATCTCCATGACCCAACTCCTGCAGTTTTGGGCCGGAGACGAGCGGGGCGGGGCCTTCCCCCACCGCCTGCGGACGCTGCCCATCTCCATCCCAGTGGGTACGCACATGCTGCACGCGGTGGGCCTGGGCTGGGCTATGAAGGAAGCGGGGGAGGACGCGGCCGTACTCACCTTCTTCGGGGAGGGGGCCACCTCGGCGGGAGACTTCAGCGAGGCCATGAACATGGCCGGGGTCTTTCAGACTCCCGTGGTGTTTTTCTGCCAGAACAATCAGTACGCCATCTCCCTGCCCTTCACCCGGCAGACGGCCGCGCCCACGGTGGCCCAGAAGGCTCTGGCGTACGGCATCTTCGGAGTGCAGGTGGACGGCAACGACGTGTTCGCCGTCTACCGGGTCACCCAGGAGGCGCTCGAGCGGGCCCGCGCCGGCAAAGAACCCACTTTGATCGAGGCCCACACCTACCGGGTGACCGACCACACCACCTCTGACGACGCCCGCCGCTATCGCTCGGAAGAAGAGGTGGCCTCCTGGCTTCCCCGGGATCCCATCGAGCGCTTGGCCCGCTACATGCGGGCCCGCGGCTTGCTGGACGATACCCGGGAAGCCGAGGTGGCGGCCGAGGCCGACCGCAAGGTGGCCGAGGCCGTGGAAGCCTTCGAGGCTATCCCGCCGCCGGAGCCGGGGGAGATCTTCAAGCATGTGTTCGCCGAGAAGACCCCTGCTCTGCGGGAGCAGGAAGCGGTGCTGATGGCCCGCCTGGCTGGGAGGCGCTGAGATGGCCAGGCTCAACATGGTGGAAGCCATCGTCCACTGCCTGCAACAGGAGATGCAGCGGGACCCGCGCATCATCGTCCTGGGCGAAGACGTGGGGCGCGACGGCGGGGTCTTCCGGGTCACCGAGGGGCTGATCGAGCGCTTCGGGCCGGACCGGGTGATCGACACCCCGCTGGCCGAGTCGGGGATCGTAGGGATGGCGATCGGCATGGCCATCGCCGGCTTCCTCCCGGTGGCCGAGATCCAGTTCTCGGGTTTCGCCTACCCCGCCTACGACCAGCTCGTCTGCCACGCCGCCCGCATGCGCAATCGCAGCCGGGGCGAGTTCACCGTGCCCCTGGTGGTGCGGACGCCGTATGGGGGCGGCATCCGGGCCCTCGAGCACCACTCCGAGAGCATGGAGGCCGTGTTCGTGCACGTCCCCGGGCTCAAGGTGGTGGTCCCGGCCGACCCCTACGAAGCCAAAGGCCTGCTCGCATCCGCACTGAGGGATCCCGACCCGGTGGTCTTCTTCGAGCCGGCTCGGGTGTACCGGGCCATCAAGACGGAGGTGCCTGAGGAACCGTACACCATCCCTCTGGGCCAGGCCCGGGTGGTCCGGGAGGGGCGTGACGTCACGGTGGTGGCCTGGGGAACGCACGTGCGTACGGTCAAGGAGGCCGCTCAGCGCCTGGAGGCCGAGGGCGTGGCCGACGTGGAGGTCGTCGATGCGCGCACACTCTCTCCGTTCGACTACGGGACCGTTATCGACAGCGTCAAGAAGACGGGTCGAGCCGTGGTGGTGCACGAAGCCCCGCGCACCTGCGGTTTCGGGGCCGAGATCTCGGCCCAGATCATGGAGCGGGCCGTTCTTCACCTGCAGGCCCCGGTCCTGCGGGTCACCGGGTTCGACACCGTGCCGCCCTTGGCCAAACTGGAGGACTACTATCAGCCCGACGCCGACGCGGTGGTGGAGGCCGTGCGGCAGACGCTGGCGTTCTAGAGTCACCGCCCAAAGGAGCGAGCTGTGCAGTACGAGGACTATCTCGAGCTCATCAGGGGCAGGCGCACGCTGCGCGCCATCAAGCCCGATCCTATCCCCGATGAGACGGTGGACAAGCTCCTGGAGGCCGCCCGTTGGGCGCCCACCGGCTTCAACATGCAGCCGCTGGAGATGCTGGTGGTGAAAGACCTGGAGCTCCGAACCGCGATCAAGAAGATCGTCGACGACTACAAGAACAGCGACTTCTTCGCCATGGAGGCCACCCGGGAAGAGTGGCAGGGCTCGCCCTGGGCCGGCGAGACTCACGGCAAGTGGGACTGCCCGCTGGCTCCCGTGTTCATCCTCGTCATGGGCGACACCCGGCGCCGGGTGGGCCTACCCATGGCCGCTCGCTATTCCAAGCAGAAGGGCGACTCGATCTTCGAATCGTCGCTGGCGAACGCCTTCATGTACATGTGGCTGGCCGCTCACAGTCTCGGCTTGGCCGCGCAACCGGTGTCGGGGGTCAAGTACCCCAAAGTCCAGGGCTTGGTCAAGCACCTGCTGAACCTGCCTGATTTCATCTACGTCTACGACATCTTCCTGGTGGGCCACAGCGCCATGGAGGGCGGGCCTTCGGCCAAGTTGATGCGGCGTCTGGACGAGATGGTCCACTACGAGCGGGCGGCCGCCGACGAGTTCCTGAGTGACGAGGAGTTGCGCAGGCAGATCGTCAAGCTGCGGGCCGGCAACGTGGCCCGGCACGTGGAAGCCGACCGGGTGGGGGAGTAGGAGCATGGATCCGCGCGGCCGCGGCGCGGAGGTCGCCATGAGCTACGACGAGCTGCTCGCTCTGGTCAAGAGCAGACGCACCATCCGCGCGCTCAAGCCCGACCCCATCCCTGACGAGATGGTGGACAAGATGCTCGAGGTGGCCCGTTGGGCGCCCACCGGTTTCAACCTGCAGCCCGCTGAGTTCTTGGTGCTGCGGGGGCTCGAGCTGCGCGCGGCGGTCAAGAAGATCGTCGACGACTGGATCGAGAGCGATTTCTATCCCCTGGAGCTCACGAGAGAGGCCTGGCAGGGTCGGCCCTGGACCGTGGAGGCGCACGGCCGCCTGCAGTGCCCCTTGGCCCCGGTCTATATCCTGGTGCTGGGCGACACCCGGCGCCGGGTGGGCCTTCCCATGAACGCCCGCTGCTCCAAGCAGAAGGGGGACTCCATCTTCGAGTCCTCTCTCGCCAACGCGTTCTTGTACCTGTGGTTGGCGGCGCACAGTCTGGGGCTGGGTGCCCAACCGGTATCGGCGGTCAAGAACGAGAGGGTGCAGGGGCTGCTTAAGCACCTACTTCACCTGCCGGATTTCATGTACGTGTACGAGCTGCTGGTGGTGGGAAGGTCGGCGCTGGAGGACGGCCCAGCCGCCAAGCTGACGCGGCGCCTGAGCGAGGTGGTGCATTACGAAACACCGGACGACGGCGAGTTCTTGACCGACGCGGAGCTGAAGAGGCAGATACGCAAGTTGCGGGCCGGCAACGTTGCCCGGCATACCGAGGCGGACAGGGAGAGGTGACCATGGTGTACGAGTTCCGGTTCCCCGACATCGGCGAAGGTATCACAGAGGGGGAGTTGCTGGCCTGGAAGGTGGCGGAGGGCGACCAGGTGGCCGCCGACCAGACCGTGGCCGAGATGGAGACCGACAAGGCCGTGGTGGAGATGCCCTCCCCCCGGGCGGGCCGGGTGGCCAAGCTGCACGCGGCCGAGGGCGACATCGTCAAGGTGGGTGACGTCCTGGTGACCATCGAGGAGGAAGGGGTGACGCCTGCCGCTGCGGCGGCGGCTGCGGCGGCTTCGCTGCAAGCGGCGCCGGCAGCCCCGGCGGGAGTCGCGGCACCGCCCCCGGCGGCCGCCGCGCCCGTGGCCCCGGCGGTACCGCCCCCGGCCGCCCTCGACGAGGTCCCGCCCTACACGGGCTCGGTGGTGGGCCGCCTGGAAGAGGCGCCCGAAGAGGAGCCTGCGGTCGCGCCGGCGGTGGCCGCGCCCCCGCCGGCGCCTGTGGCCGCCCCCGCCGGAGCCGCGCCCCCGCCGTCCACCACTGAGGCTGAAGGCGACGGGATCCTGGCTATGCCCTCGGTCCGGGCTCTCGCTCGGGAGCTGGGGGTCGACCTTCGCGGGCTGCGCGGCACCGGTCCAGGCGGGCGCATCCTGAAGCAGGATGTGGAGGATGTCGCCCAGGCGGCGGCCTACGGCGCCGCCCCTGCCGCTCCTGCCGCGGCGGCGCCGGCGCCCGCGCCGCCCGCGCCGCCCGGGGTGGCCCCGCCTGAGACCGGCGTGGTTCCCCTCATGGGAGGGACCCTTGAGATGGATGCGGTCGGACTGGTCGAGCGCGTGCCCTTCCGGGGAGTGCGGCGGACCATGGCCAAGCACATGATCGAATCGGTAGCCAAGCAGGCCCAGGTGACCACCATCGATGAGGCCGACGTCACCATCATCAAGCGCATCCGGGAGAAGGAGCGTACTGTCGCGGCCGAGCGGGGCGTACGTCTGACCTATCTCGCTTTCGTCGTCAAGGCCTGCACGGCGTCGCTCCGGCGCTTCGCGCGGCTCAACGCGGTCCTGGAAGAGTCGGGCGAGGAGTTCGTGCTCAAGCGCTACTACAACATCGGCATCGCTATCGATACCAAGAGCGGCCTTGTGGTGCCGAACATCCGTGATGCCGACAAGAAAAGCATCTTCCGCATCGCCGAGGAGATCGTCGATCTGGTCGACCGGGCCGAGGAGCGGCGCTTGGAGGTGCGCGAGCTGCACGGAGGCACGTTCACGATCACCAACTACGGGGCGATCGGAGGACTGTTCGCCACTCCGGTGATCAACTACCCCGAGGTGGCCATCCTAGGCATGGGCCGGGTCCACGAGGTGCCTGTCCTCAAAGACCAGAAGGTGGTGACCCGCCTCATGCTCCCCCTGTCTCTCACTTTCGATCACCGCTTGATCGACGGGGCCGAGGCCGCTCGTTTCCTCAACCTGGTCATCGGCTATCTGGAAGACCCCGACCTGCTCCTGCTCGAGGGCGCCTAGCGGTGGCAAGGAGCGGACAGGCCGGCGACAGCGGCGGGGCCGGCGCGGTCGGCTGTGGCGGCGAGGGTCTCGCCCGGCTGGTGGCGGGTTGCAGCGTGGTGGTCCTGGTGGCGACCGAGGTGGAGGCCGCTCCGCTGCTGGCTGCCTTGGAGGGACGGCAGGAGTACACGGTCGCCACCAAACGGTTGGTAGCCGGGCGGCTCCGGACCCTTGGCCAAGACGGCCGCCGGCCGGGCGTGGACCCCGGCCGGCGGGTGGTGCTGGCGGTGACCGGTTGCGATAAGGTCAACGCCGCCCACGCGCTCACCTGTCTGCTCGCCGCATTCCAGCGACCGCCGCGGCTGGTCGTGCAGGCCGGCATCGCGGGAGCCCTTCCTCCGTCCGGCTGCGGGTCCGGTGGGAAGGGTCCCCTGACGGCTGCCGCCGGGGTGGGGGACCTGGTGGTCGCCACCCAGGAGGCATACTCCGACACCGGCAGCTCCACCCCGGCCGGGTGGGTGTCGGCACAGGAACTGGGCCTGCCCATGGCCTTGGTGGAGGGTCGGGAAAGTGGAGGGGTCTTCCCGGTGGACCCGGGCTTGGTGCAGGCGGCCATGGAGGCGCTCGCGGCGGCCGGGGCTGGGGCCGAGGCCGCGGCGGAGCCCGGGGTCAAGGAGACGCCCGGGGCCGCGGCGGAGCCCGGCCCGCGGCCGCGGATCGTGGCCGGTCCCTGCGTGACCAGCTCCCAGATGACCGGCACGGCGACGGAAGCGGAGGTCCTGGCTGGGCGCTGGGGGGCTCTGGCCGAGTCGATGGAGGGAGCGGCGGCGGCTCATGTCTGCGCCCTGCACGGGGTGCCGTTCCTCGAGCTGAGAGGGATCAGCAACGTGGTGACCGACCGGGATCGCGCTGCCTGGCGGGTGGAAGAGGCCACGGCGGTCTCGGCCTGGGCGGTGCGGGCGGTAGTGGGACGGCTGGACCGCCTGCCCCTGAGGCCTGCGGGACGGCAGGAAGGCTGCTGAGGTGGGGGCCGGACCGGACAGGCTGCCAGAGGACGGGAGTGGACCTCTGTGTCTGGCCTTCTCCCCCTGCCCCAACGACACCTTCATCTTCCACGCCTGGGTCCACGGGTTGCTGCCGGGAGCTCCAGCGGTGGAGGCGCATCTGGCCGACATCGATGAGCTCAACGGCATGGCTTTGCGGCAGGAGGCTGATGTCATCAAGGTCTCCATGCACGCGTTCGCTTATCTGCGCGGAGCGTACGCCCTTCTTCATTCGGGAGGGGCCTTGGGGCGGGGGGTGGGACCCTTGGTGGTGGCGCGCAAGGACTCCCCCCTGCGGCCGGCGGCGACGGTGGACGGAGGGGCCGCTCTCGCCGACGAGCTCAGCCGGGCCCGGGTGGCGGTACCTGGGGGTCTGACCACGGCGGCGCTGCTGCTGGGGCTGTTCGCGGGAGGCCTCAGGCGGGCGGCGGTGATGCCGTTCGACCGCATCATGCCGGCCGTCGCCGCCGGCGAGGTGGACGCCGGAGTGATCATCCATGAGGGTCGTTTCACCTTCGCCTCCTACGGACTGCGAAGGCTGATGGACCTGGGCGAGTGGTGGGAAGCCGCGACCGGGCTTCCTCTGCCCTTGGGAGGTATCGCCGTATCCCGGGCCCTCGGTCGGGAGCGGCAGGCCGCCGTCGAGGGGGCCATGCGTGCCAGCGTCGCCTTCGCCCGGGCCGACCCGGGCGCTTCGAGCGAGTACGTGCGGGCGCACGCGCAGGAGATGGATCCCGGTGTCTGCCAAGCGCACATCGACCTTTACGTCACCCAGGCTACCCTCGACTACGGCCCCGAAGGCGAGGCCGCGATCATTCGGCTATTGCAGTCGGCCAGGGGCATCGGTGTGGGGGAGGGTGAGGACAAGCCGCTCTTCTGGGACGGTCCGGAAGGCTAGGAACGTCTCCGAGGCGGCCGCTCCCTGGTCCGCGGGGGCTGCTATCCTACCCGCCTGATGCTCCACCTCACAGACATATCCAAGTCGTTCGGCACACAGACCGTGCTCGATCAGGCCAGCCTGCACATCAAGCCGGGCATGCGTCTGGGCCTGGTGGGGGCCAACGGTGCCGGTAAGACCACCCTCCTGCGGCTGATCGTGGGTGAGATGTCGCTCGACGGCGGCGAGATCAGCGCGCGCAAGGACCTCCGTATCGGGTTCCTGCCTCAGGAGATCGAAGAGATCGCCCATCACGCCGTCATCGAGGAGGTGCTGGCCTCTCACGCGGAGGTGTTGTCGGCCGAGCGGCGCATGGCCGAACTGGGGGAGCTCATCGGGCGTGCCTACGCCGGCGAGTCGGCCGAGAAGGCGGACGGGACTGCGGCCGGTGTCAGCGGGGGAGACGGAACCGCCGCGGGCCCCGATCCCGAGGAGCTGCTCCACGAGCTCGGTGCCCTGCAGACGGCGTTCGAGAGCGCCCACGGGTACGAGTTGGAGACCCGGGCCCAGACCATCCTGCGGGGCATGGGCTTCAAAGAGACGGATTTCGAGCGGCCCATAGCCGAGCTGTCCGGCGGCTGGCGTATGCGGGTGGCGCTCGCTCGGCTTCTGCTGGAGCAGCCGGACCTCCTCTTGATGGACGAGCCGACCAACCATCTCGACCTGGAGAGCCTCATCTGGCTGGAGGAGTTCTTACTCACCTGGCCGGGGGCTCTGGTGGTCATCAGCCACGACCGGTACTTCCTCAACCGGATCGTCACCCACATCGCCGATCTCGACCGGGGGCAGATCGACCTCTACGCCGGAGACTACGACCACTACGAAGAAGAGAAGCGGCAGCGGTACGAGGCCCTCGTCAACGCCGCCAAGAACCAGCAGCGGGAGATCGAGTCGGCCGAAGCCTTCATACGCCGCTTCCGGGCTAAGAACACCAAGGCCAAGCAGGTGCAGCAGAAGATCCGGCAGTTGGAGCGCACCGAGCGGATAGAGGCTCCCTCACTGGAGCGCAAGACCATCAAGTTCCGCTTCCCCCAACCCCCCCGGACCGGGCGGGTGGTGGTCGAGGTCAAGCACGTGCGTAAGGCCTATGGCGACAACGTGGTCTACAAGAAGCTCGACCTGGTCATCGAGCGCGGCGAGAAGATCGCTCTGGTGGGTCCGAACGGGGCGGGCAAGTCCACCCTGCTCAAGCTCCTGGCCGGGGTCATAGAGCCGGACGACGGCACAGTCAAACTGGGCCACGCCGTGCGTCGGGAATACTTCGCCCAGCATCAGCTGGAGGTGCTCCACCCGGGGCGGACCGTGCTCAAGACCATGGAGGAGGTGGCGGGCCCCGCCGGGCGTCTGGCCGAGGTCCGCGGCTATCTGGGGACCTTCCTGTTCGGCGAAGACGACGTCACCAAGAAGGTGGGCGTGCTCTCGGGCGGCGAGAAGGCCCGCCTGGCCCTGGCCCGCATGCTGATGGACCCCGCCGGGCTCTTGTTGCTGGACGAGCCCACCAACCATCTGGATATGGACTCGCGGGCGGTGCTCACCGAGGCTCTCCGTCAGTTCGAAGGTTCGGTGGTGTTCATCAGCCACGACCGCCACCTCATCAACGCCATCGGCACCAAGGTCATCGAGGTGCGGGACGGCCACCTGTCCCACTACCCCGGCGACTGGGAGTACTACCTGTGGAAGAAGTCCCAAGAGGTCGCGCCCGCTGCGACGGGAACGACGGCTACGCCGGGGACGCCTGCCGCTCCGCAGCCGCCTCGAGAGCCGTCTCCGCCTACTTCAGGGACCGCGACCGGCCCGGCCCGCTCGGTCGTCCCGGCGTCGGCGCCCGCTCTCAAGCCGCCGGGACCGATGCCCTCCCGGTTGGGGTACCAGGAGCGCAAGGACCTTCAGCGCCGCTACCGCAAGACCGAGAAGGCGGTCCTTGCCCTGGAGGAGCGGCAGAAAGAACTGGCCGCCCTGCTCAGCGACCCCGCTCACATCTCCGACTACGAGCTGCTATACGCCACCAGCGAGGAGCTCACCCAGGTGAGAGAGCGATTGGCCGCCCTCAACGCGGAATGGGAAGAGTTGGCGGAAGCGGTCGCCGCTCTGGAGGAACAGCGCGCTTAAGGCGACGCCGCCGGCCCCGGCTCAGCGATACTGCAGCAGGATGGGGTAGGGGTTGATCGCAGCCCCTCCGTTGGGCCTGATCTCGAAGTGCAGATGCACCGCTCCCCCGCTGGCGTTGCCGGTGTTCCCGGCGTACCCGATGACCTGGCCGGCCGAGACCCTCACCCCCGCCCTGATGCCGTCCTTGATCGAGGCCAGGTGGGCGTAGTAGTAGACGTTGTCGTCGTCGCCCCGCAGGTGGATGGTGATGCCGCCCAATCCGGTGTCGTACGGATTGGTGCGGGTGATGACCCCCTTGGTCACCGCGACGATGGGGGTGTTGCGGGCGGTCATGATGTCGCAGCCCTGATGGGTCCGGCCTCCCGACCGCGGGGCTCCGAAGGTGTCGCGGAAGCTGTTGGGTCCCTGGACGGGGAACACCCACTCGGCGCCAGGGTCGATGACGGGGTCAGGGCGCACCGTGGTCGTGGTCCGCTTGGTCGTGGTCGCGGTGGTGCTCTTCTTGGTAGTGGTCGTTCGGGCCGCGGCGGCGGCCGCCGCGGCCCTGCGGGCCTCCTCCTGGCGCCGGCGCTCTTCGGCCTGGAGCTTCGCCACCTTGGCCTTGAGGGCGTTGTATTCTTCCTTGGCTTCCTCCATGGCCGCGAGGGTCTTGTCTCTGGCGGCCTCGTACTTGGCCGTCTCCCTTTGCTCAGCGGCCTTCTGCTGGGCCAGGTCGCTCCGCAGCAGGTCCAGCCGGTCCAGTTCGGACCGGACCGAATCCACCAGCCGCCTGTCCGATTCGGCGATATGGCTGACCATGGCCACCCGGTCCACGAACTCGCCGAACGAGGTGTCATCCCCCGAGAAGATGGCCCCCAGCACCGAGATGGTGTCGGAGCCCCGGTTCTTGTACATGTCGACCAGGCGGCCGGACAGCTGTTCCCGCAGACCGGCAAGCTCTTCCTCGGTGTCCGCTATCTCCGCCTTGACCTCTTCGATGCGGATGCGGGTGCTCTCCAGACTCTCCTCGGCTTCTCCCTGGGCCTCCGAGTACTTGTCGAGCTTGGCCTGCAGCTTCTTCAGATCCGCCTTGGCCTGCTTGAGTTCGGCCTGGGCGGCCGCGAGGCTGGAGTCGGCCGCCCAAACGGCGGAGGGTCCAAGCGGGGCGGGGATGAGGGCGGCGACGAGGTTGCAGACAAGAGCCGCGACCACAAGCCAGGCGGCGAGATGCAGTGCTCGAGATCTGGACATGCCCGCAGTTTACCCCAATGGCCACAGTCCGCCAACGAATGACCGGGGCCGCCAGCGACACGGGGAGAAGAGGTGGCAGAGGCGCGGGGGGCGGTGCTGCGCTATCCTGGACTCCGGGACCCCAAGGGGCAAGGAGGACAGCATGCCGTCGTTCGACGTGGTCAGCCGGGTCGACATGCAGGAGATGGACAACGCCGTCAACCAGGTCAAGAAGGAGATCAGCACCCGGTTCGATTTCCGCGGTTCCAAGACGCAGATAGACCTGGACCGCAAAGAGGGCAAGGTGCAGGTCCTGACCGAGGACGACATGAAGCTGCGCGCCATCAAGGACATGCTCATCGCCAAGGCCGTGCGCCGGGCGATCGAAGCGGAGGCACTGGTCTTCGGACATCCCGAGAAGGCGGCCGGCGACATGGTCCGCCAGACGGTGACCATCACGAACGGGATCGATGTGGACACCGCCCGCAAAGTGGTCAAGTTGGTCAAAGACACGAAGCTTAAGGTCCAGGTGGCCATCCAAGGCGATGAGGTCCGGGTCACCGGCAAGCAACGGGACGACCTGCAAGCGGTCATCGCCACCCTCAAAGAAGCCGACCTGGGTCTGCCCCTGCAGTTCGTCAACTATCGGGAATGAACGGGAGCGCTGCCCACCCGGGGAGTGGTCTTTCCGGGGGCCGTCTTTACTTCTCGGGGGACGAGCGGCTGGAGGGCATCCTTGACCTGCCGGCCCCAGCGGCGGGCACGCCGGCGCTGGGGGCGGTCACAGCAGGAGTGGTGGTGGCCCATCCCCACCCGCTCTATGGGGGGACCATGGCCCAACCGGTGGTCTACCGGGTGGCTAAGGCCTGCCAGGAGCGGGGCCTGGCCGCTCTGCGCTTCAATTTCCGGGGAGTGGGCGGCAGCGCCGGTCGCTACCAGATCGTCCCCACCCTGCCCGAACGCGATCACGTGCCCT
>CAYNPL010000036.1:0-23050 GCA_964399135.1 uncultured Gaiellales bacterium | reverse complement strand
GTGGCGAGGAAAGGATGAACGGGGTATGACGGGCGGCAGCAACACGGGCGGCAGCAACACGGGTGGCGGCAAGGCGGGCATGGCCGGCCCGGTGAAGCCCACCCGCCTTCCGGGCGACCGGCCCCCGGCTCTGAGCCTCAACCGGCAGACCGGCATGGTGACCGGACTGGTGGTCGTTCTGGCGCTCCTCCCCCTTGCGCTGGGCGACAACACCTACACCATGAGGTTGCTGGTGGTCTCCATGATCTGGGGGGGAGTAGCGGTGGCCTGGGACCTGCTCCTGGGTTACGCGGGGGTCTTCAATCTGGGTCAGGTAGGCTTCTTCGCGCTGGGTGCCTATGCCTCGGCCATGTTGTCGGAGAACGCCGGTCTGAATCCGTGGTGGGGACTCCTGGCCGGGGCGGCCACGGGAGCGATCGTCGCCGTCCTGCTCGGGCTGCCCAGCCTTCGGCTGGCCGGCATCTACGTGGCCCTGCTCACCCTGGCCTTCTACGAGGTGTTGGCCCCCTTGCTCACGGTGGGCCAGGCCATCGGTACCGGAGGCAAGCGCGGCATCTCTCCCGTCACTCCCTACAGCATAGGCGGCCAGCAGCTCACCAGTTCGGACCAGATCCCCTGGTACTACTTGGCCCTAGGGCTCTTCGTCCTGTGCCTGGTGGTCTGCTACTTCGCCATCAATTCCCGCTTCGGTACCAGCTTCATCGCCTTGCACGACTCCGAGTCGTTCGCCCAGAGTCTGGGCATCTCCCGCTACAAGGTCTCTCTGCTCATCGTAGGCGTCTCCGGCGCGCTCACGGGCCTGATGGGAGCTTTCTACGCCCACTACACCGGCGTGGTCTCCCCTCGCATCCTAGGGCTGGAGGTGTTCATCTACCTGGTTATCATGGTTCTGCTGGGTGGCATCGGCAAGTTCCCGGGCCCGGCCATCGGCGCCTTCATCATCATCTTCGTGAGTGACTGGCTGCGCGCCTTCGAACGGTGGCGCCTTCTCATCTTCGGGGCTCTTGTCATCATCATCGTGATGCTGGCGCCCCGGGGCCTGATGGGGGCCGTCGATTCCGGTCAGGCCTGGTGGCGCCGCCGGCGGGCGGGGCGGCCGGCTGAGGCCGGCCTAGGGCCGGGAGAGGACGCCTCGTGAGCACAGCGGGTGAGGCTGCGGTCCACGAGCTTTTCGGCTTCCCGGTGGAAGACCCTGCGCTGTCGCTGCCGGAGACGGCGCAGAGGCTGGTGGAAGCGGCCCGCCGGCTGCTGCTGGCCGGGGGCTTCAACGCCCTGACCCTCGATGCCATCGCCGCTGAATCAGGCAAGAACAAGGCGTCCATCAAGTACTACTTCGGCAACAAGGACGGCCTGATCCTGGCGGTCCTCGATTCGCTCGACTACGAGGACTGCCTGGCCTTGGCCGAGACCACCCGGGGCACCGCGGGCGAAGAGCGCCTGCAGCGCTACATCCAAGGACAGACCCGGCTGGCGGCCGACGGGGACGGGTTCTTGGTGTTCTTCGACCTGCTGCCACACGTCATCAGGGACGAGCGGCTTCGTGAGCGGCTGGCCGCACTCTACGAGTGGTACTACAAGATGAACGTGGAGTGGCTGGGGCTGGCTGAAAGGGTGCGGCCGGAGAACCGCGAACGCTACATCGGCTTCGTCTCACTCATGGTGGCGGTGGTGGATGGCCTGGCCCTCCAGGCCGCGCTTAAACCCAAGGGTTTCGACCTAGAGCGCTCGTTCGCGGCCCTCGAGTTCTTCCTCAAGCACTGTCTGGCCGATTTCCTCGACTCCCTCGACGAGCCCGAGACGGCCGTTTGATCCGCTTTGGCGCGGCGGCTCGCCGCCGGGGCGCCCGAAGCCTCTAGTCCTGATAGACCAAGCGCCCCTCCAGCTCACGTGACACGTTCTGGTGGGCCACCAGCCACTCCTTCAGCACCGTCTGGGCGGAGGTGGCCGCCACCCAGCTGGGAGCCGCCGCCACCAGCTCTTCAGGAGTAAGATCCAGGTAAGCCTTGCAATTCTTGGCGTGATAGCCCTGCAGAAGCAGAGTGTAGGGTGACGTGTCCTCGACCGGGGCCCCCTTCACGTCGAGCGAGACCAGTTCGTGCCGGCTGTTGGAGTAGACGGCCCTGACCGCCCCGTTAACCTGGTAACACTCGCCCTCACCGTCCCGGTTCTCCGGCCTCATCCAGTGGGCAAAGGCGTGTTTCAGCGTGGCGCCGGTCACCGTGTAGCGGGTGAGCGTGTCGTCGTAAGGGAAACAGGAGGTGAAGTCCATGAGGCTGACCGCCGGTCCCATCTCTTTGACTCTGACCGACCCGGCTCCGAGCAGCACCACGTCGCTCTGGGTGCCGTCGGCCAGAGCGTCCGCCAGCAGGTTCCCCAGGGTGCTCTCGTTCTCCCGCAGCGGGTGGGTGAGCTTCTGCGCGAACTTAGTGATGATGACGCTGTACTTGCGGTCCACCACCGTCTTGAAAGACTCGATGAACTCGGCCATCCGTACGTCGGGCTCGGCGATGTGTTCGTCGATAGGGATCAACTGCCATTGCCACTCCACGATGGAGTTGGTGTCGTCGTCGACCACCACGTCAAAGCGGCCGATCTGATCGGTGCCGGTGCCTGCCTGGACGATGAGCACGTCGTTGACTCGAGCCGGCTCGGAGAGGATGGTATGGCTGTGGCCGCCGATGATCAGATCAACGCCCCACTCCGGCCGCAGGATCGCCGCCAGCTCCTTGTCCGATTCGAAGCCGATGTGGGTCAAGAGGATGGTCAGATCGATGTCGTCACCCTTGAAAGCGTCGCAGATCTTGCCGACCTCGCGTCCGGCCTCCTCCAGGGACACGAAGGTTCCTATCAGTTCGTCGAGCTGGATGGAGTCCATGGTCTTCTCGGTGAGGATGCCCGTGAAGAGTATGTCGAAGCCGTCCACGTTGACGATGTGGAACGGGAGCATCATCCGCTTCTCGAAGGGCTTGATGTAGAGGTTGGCGTTTACGATGGGGAAGTTGGCGATCTTCTCCAGGAAGAGCAGATGGGGCAGCCCGTAGTCGACCTCGTGGTTGCCCAGGGCCACCACGTCCGGTGCCAGGTAGTTCATGATCTGCATGGTGGAGGTGCCTTTGAAGTCGGAGTCGATGATCGACCCCTGCACCATGTCCCCCGAGATGACGTAGAGCACGTTCCGTTCCTCTGCCCGGACCTTGTTGATGTAGCCGGACAAGAGGGGCAGCCCTCCGACGAGTTTTCCGCCGCCCGCCGCCTGCTCGGCCAGGAAGTCGCCATGCATGTCGTTGGAGTGGAGGATGGTGAACTTGCGGGTCTCGCCCATGTGTACCTCCAATCGCGGCTGTGTGGGCGCGGCGGCCTTTCCGTCGACCTGCGACCATCGTAACATCGAAGCATGACGGACTTCTCCCGGCGGCTGAAGGCTCTTACCCGGTGGCTCCGCGGCGGGCCGCGCGCAGCGGGCCCGCCGCGCTCCCCCAGCGGGGCGTCCTCGTTCCACCTGGTATGGCGGATGCCGCCGGCGGGGTCGGGCGGAGGGGGCGGCGCGGGTGGGGGCGCGGGTGGCGGCGGCCTCCGCCTGGTCGAAGTCTCGGCCGTCCTTGAGATCTTGGTGCCGCCGACCGTGCCGGCGCTCTACTTCTGGGCCCTGCAGGTGGACTTCGTCTCCGGCGGCCACATCGTCGGCGGCGCCCATACTGGATTGCAGTGGAACCGCCGGTATCCTGGCGGCACTGCGGTGAACTGGGGCGGGTACGCCTCCCCGGAACAGGGCGGCGGTATCCTGGAGGGGTCGCGCTCGGCGCTGCCGGGCTTCAGTGACGACCCCCATACGCTCGCCTACCGTTGGCTCCCGGGCCGGGCCTATCGCTTCCGGGTCTTCCGCAGTCCGGAGGTTGCCGGCGCCTGGCGGGCGGCCGTCACCGACCTGTTCGCGGAGGAGACGGTGGTCATCCGCGACCTCTACGCGGATCCGCGGAGCCGCGACGCTGGCAGGTTCGACCCGGGAGTCCACTTCCTCACCCGACCTCTCGTCTGGTCGGAGGTCTTCGCCGCCTGTGACGCGCCCTCGGTGACCGTCCGCTGGAGCGATCTGAGCGCAGTCGACGACGACGGCGCTGAGATACGTCCCCGCGGGGTCTCGGTCAACTATCAGTCCGCCGCTCAGGGGGGATGTGCCAACACCGACGTGCGGACCGACGGGCGGGGTTACCTCCAGATCACCAGCACGCCTCGCATCGCCCGTCAGGACGTCACCCTGCCGCCGCTCGCCCCCCGCGCTTTTTCCGAGCGTTAACCTACCGGTAACACAGGGTTCGGGCGTCTGCCCTACGCTGACATTGGGAATTCCGTTGGCGGCCTCTGTGGGGAGGTGGCTGTGGATCCAGGTGTGGAGGTCCGTGCGCCGGCCGTTCTGAGCGGGCGTCGTCTGCCCACGTCACCCAGCTTGGCCGAACTCACCCGAGCTCTCGCTCCCGGCTCGTCCTGCTTCTGCTGTGGCACTCCCCTGGAGACCGGGGCCGCCGGCATCTCGCGGGCCGGCGGCCCCGTCGGCCTTCTTTCCTGTCCCCGTTGCGGTGCGCAGGTGGCGGTGTCGTTGCACGCCGATCTGCCTTCCGGGGACGAGGAAGCCATCGACCTGGCCCGGGTGGCGGCTTAGCCATGTCGTGGCTGCCTGCGAGGGTTTCGGGCTCCACCTCATGGCCATGCCTTCTCAGGCGGTCGGAAGCCGGACGCTGAAGGTCGAACCCACTCCCAGCGTGCTCTTGACCTCTACGCTGCCTCCGTGGCGTTCGGCGACATGCTTGACGATGCTCAAGCCCAGCCCTGTGCCCCCGGTCTCCCGGGAACGGGCCTTGTCCACCCGGTAGAAGCGTTCGAAGATCCGTTGCTGGTCCGCCAGCGGGATGCCGACCCCGTCGTCGGTCACCTTGATTAGGGCCCAACGCCTGCCGGTTTGGTCGGTCTGAGCCTCGATGGTCAGACTGATGTGACCCTCGGCCTCGGTGTAGCGGATAGCGTTGTCCAGCAGGTTCCGCAGCAGCGTGCGGAGCGACAGTTCCTCACCCTGGACCACCACCGCCTCCCCCGAGTCCGCATAACTGAGCGTCTGCCGCTTGTTCTCGGCGACCGGTCGTAGTTCCTCGAGGGTCTCCGCTGCCAATGCATTGACGTTGATGGCTTCGGCGGTCGCCAGGCTCCCCTGTGGGTCTTCGAGCCGGGAAAGGGTGAGAAGGTCGTTGGTAAGTTCGGTGAGGCGTCCGATCTCGGCCGACAATCGGGTCACGAATTGCGACGCCTGCTCGGGATCTTCGCGGATCGCATTGCCCAGAGTCGCAGCCAACAGGGACAGTCCGGCCAGAGGAGTCTTGAGCTCGTGGGAGACGTTAGTAGCGAAGTCGCGACGCACACTCTCGATCGCCCTTCTTCCAGTCTCGTCCCGGATCACAAAGAGGGTTTGACCCTCTGCGGAGCCGAAGGGCTGCGAGAGGGGGGCGACGTCCACGGTGAGGTACCTCGGGCCGGGGAGGTCGAGCACTTGGGTGATGGTATGCCCGGCTGCCCGCGCGGCCTGGGCGAAGGCCCGAGCGGGGAACATGCGGGCGGATGACACCAGAGGTACTCCCTCCATGCCTGCGAGTCTGACGCCGAGTATCCGCTCGGCCGCCGGATTGCTGCGAAGCAGGCGTCCCCCTCCGTCGATGAGCACCACGCCCTCGCTCATAGCGGCAAGCACCTGCTCCGACCGCTCTGACTCGACGCGTAGGTCGTGGGCACGGGACTCGAGCTGGGCAGCCATGCTGTTCAGGGACTGAGCAAGCCCCCCCATCTCGTCGCTGGAATGGACGCTGGTACGGTAGGCGAAATCCCCGGCTGCCACCCGCGCCGTCATCTGGCGCAGTCGCTCCAGCGGTCTGGTGAGTGAGCGGGTCAGAAGATAGGCGACGGCGAGGGTGGGCAGCAGGAGAACGGCCCAGACGATGAGCGCTGTCTGCAACGAGGTGAACAAGCCGATGATGACGGCCAAGGCCAGATTCGTCAGCGCAAAAGCGAGGGGCAGTCGCCAGCGTATCGGCATCAGTTCGGTCCCAGGCGATAACCTACTCCGCGCACCGTCTGAAGGGTGACCTCGGCCTGGACCTGCTCCAACTTGGTGCGCAGCCGCCGGACGTGCACGTCCAGGCTCCTAGAAGTGGGCAGGTACTTGTGCTGCCAGACCCGCTCGACGATCTCCTCCCTCGGGAAGAGGTGCCCGGGCCGGGACATCAGGAGCTCCAGAAGGTCGTATTCCTTAGGATTCAGGGCGACTTCGCCCCGTCCGGTACGGATGACGTGGGCATCACGGTCAAGGACCAGATCACCCGTTTCGACAGTGGCCGGAGCCCCTCCACCGTGGGTCATGGGTATACCGGCGGGGGTGCGTCTGAGCCGGGCTTCGATACGCCTGAGTAGCAGCTCGATGTCAAAGGGCTTGGTGACGTAGTCGTCGGCGCCGGCGTCAAAGCCTTCCAGCATCGTCTCGCGTTCGCTGCGCGCAGTCAGCATGATCACCGGCAGATCAGGTTTGCGCCGCACGATCTCCCTGCTGGCCGTTATGCCGTCGAGGCCGGGAAGCATCAGATCCATGAGGACTAGGTCGATGGCTGAATTCAGAGCCCTCTGCAGCCCGGAACGCCCGTTGTGCTCCTGCAGGACCTCGTATCCGGCCCGTCTCAGGTTGTAGGCAATGAGGTCCGAGATGGTGGCGTCATCCTCCACGAGAAGGATTCGCTTCGCGTTGTTCTCGGGCACGAGCGCTCCGTTCTTGACTTGGTTCGCTGGACAATTAACGTGACGGTAACCGAATGTTAACACCAGGAGGGGCCGGTCTTGCTAAGGTGCACGGGAGCTGTCCGTATAGCCGGAGGGAGGAAAGAGAAGCGAGTGGTTCCCAGTAGCATCCAGCGCCGCCCCCTCGCTCTCGCCAAAGCGGATGCGATCTCCGTCAAGTAGCTCTGCGGCCGGTACCGCGTTCTCCCCGCGGGTCTGGCAGCGCAGGGGAATCGGCCGCAGGGCCGACTCCCTCTTCCTTGCCTTGGCGGCCCTCTCCGGCGTCTTGATCCTCCTGGTGCTCGCTTACATGGTCATCTCCACGACGACCACGGCGTTGCCTATCTTCAGGTCTGAGGGCATCTCCTTCATCACGGGCACCGAATGGAGCCCGAGCAAGGGCCAGTTCGGAGCGCTGCCGTTCATCTACGGGACGGTCATCACGTCGGTCATCGCCCTGGTGATCGCGGTGCCGCTCAGTCTCGCCGTGGCTCTGTTCTTGACCGAGTACAAGTTCAACAAGCGTATTCGGGGTCCCATCGTCTACGCCATCGACCTGTTGGCGGCGGTCCCCAGCGTGATCTACGGTTTGTGGGGCGTCTTCATACTGCTCCCGCTCTTTCTCCAACCCGCGGCCGACTTCCTCAACCGGTACCTGGGCTTCATCCCTATCTTCGCCGGCCCTCCTTCCGGGCTTTCCTATTTCGGCGCGGGCGTGATCCTGTCCATCATGATCACTCCCATCATCAGTTCGCTGTGCCGCGAGGTCTTTGCGACGGTCCCCGATCCGGACCGCCATGCCGCCTTCGCCCTGGGGGCCACCCGCTGGGAGATGATCCGCCAGGTCGTGTTCCCGCGGAGCCGAGGCGGGATCGTTGGTGCCGTCATGTTGGGGTTGGGGCGCGCCTTGGGTGAGACGATCGCCATCGCCCTTCTCATCGGCTCCCGTCCCGTCGTGGACCCCTCTCTGCTGCGCCCCGGCTATTCCATGGCGGCGGTCATTGCCAACCAGTTCCAAGAGGCCACTGGTGACCACATCCGGGCGCTCGTCGCCATCGGGGTGGTCCTGTTCGGCATCACGATCATAATCAACATGGCTGCCCGGGCCTTGGTGTACAGGTTCAGCCGCATATGAGTGGGCGAAGCATGAGTGGGCCGCCCTCGAGCGGACAGGCAGCGGCGACCGTTGGTTCCGGCCTTGAGTCGCGCTGGGCGGCAGGGCGCATGACGCCGGGGGTCAAACTGAGAGACTGCCGCCCGGCCCGCCGCCGAGTATGGCGCAATCGGTTCAGCGCCGTCATGGTGATGCTGGGCGTGCTCTTGACCCTCATCCCGGTTGTTCTGATCCTCTGGCAGATCACCAGCAAGGGACTGCAGACCATGAGCTGGGAGTTTCTGACCAACCCCATGCCTCTCAGCTTTCGCAAGGAAGGCGGCGGCTTTCTGAACGCCCTGGTGGGCACCGCGATCATGGTGGGGATCGCCACCCTGGTCGCGGTGCCCCTCGGTATCCTGGCCGCCGTCTATCTGGTCGAGTACGGCAAGAGCAACTGGCTGGCCCGGCTGATCCGCTTCTTCTCCGACGTCATGACCGGGGTGCCCTCCGTCTTCGTGGGTCTCTTCGTCTACACGGCTCTGGTCGTCAACTATGGGTTCGGCGCGCTGATGGGCGCGTTCTCCTTGGCCATCATCATGATGCCGATCATCGTGCGCTCCACCGAGGAGATGCTCAAGCTGGTCCCGCTTGAACTGAAGGACGCCAGTTACGGCCTGGGAGCGGCCAAGTGGCAAACCGTGACCAAGGTGGTTTTGCCGTCGGCGGCTCCGGGAATCACTACGGGTATCATGCTGGCCGTAGCCCGCGCCATGGGAGAGACCGCCCCGCTCATCCTCACCGCGCTCGGCTCCTACCAGCTGACCGTCCGGCTGTGGGACGAGCCCATATCGGCCCTCACCCTTGCCATTTTCGACGGGGCCCGCAATCCGTTCGCCGCCGGACAGGCGCGGGCCTGGGCGGGAGCTCTCGAACTGCTTGTCATCGTCCTCATACTGACCATCGTGGCCCGTGTGGTGGCCTCAAGGAGCCGATTGAACCGATGAGCCCAGAGACGCTTGTCACCCCGCTTGAATCCACCGGTCCCGCGTCCCTGGCCTCGGTGGCGGCCCGAGGCGCGGACCAGACCACGCGCCCCGCAGACGAGCAGCCGGTGTTCGCGGTGCGCGGTCTTGATGTTTACTACGGCAAGAACATCGCCCTTAAGGGCGTGAACATGGACATCCGGCCGCGCCGCATCACCGCCATCATCGGACCGTCGGGTTGCGGCAAGAGCACGCTGATCCGCTGCTTCAACCGCATGAACGAGCTGATTCCAGGTGCTCGGGTGGAGGGCGAGATCCTCTACCATGGACAGAACATCTACGGATCCGGGGTGGACCCCGTCGTCGTCCGCCGCCACATCGGGATGGTGTTCCAGCGGCCGAATCCCTTTCCTAAATCCATCTATGACAACGTGGCCTTCGGTGCCAAGATCAACGGCTATCGAGGTGATATGGACGAGCTGGTGGAGAGCTCGCTGCGCCGGGCTGCTCTGTGGGACGAAGTCAAGAACAGCCTCAAGAAGAGCGCGCTCGACCTGTCCGGCGGCCAGCAGCAGCGCCTCTGTATCGCCCGGGCGATCGCGGTTGAACCCGACACCATACTCATGGATGAGCCGGCCTCAGCGCTCGATCCCATCGCCACGGTGCGGATCGAAGACCTGATGCAGGAGCTTAAGCAGGACTACTCCATCGTCATCGTGACTCATAACATGCAGCAAGCCGCCCGGGTCTCCGATGAGACCGCCTTTCTCTACACCGAGGTGGACGAGGCTACTTCCCACCGCTGGGGTGTCCTGGTGGAGTTCGACGAGACGAGCAAGATCTTCACCAGACCGGCGGACAAACGGACAGAAGACTACGTTTCGGGACGTTTCGGTTAGGCAACCAGAAAGGGTACCCAAACCCATGCGCGACGCCTTCTACAAAGAACTCGAAGCTCTCGACCAGGAGATCGTGCGTATGGGCGCCCTGGTCGAACGCAGCACCCAGATGGCGGTCACGGCGCTGGTGGAGGGCGACCTCCAACTGGCCCAGCGGGTCCGGGCCGATGATAACGAGATCGACGCCGTGTTCCTGGACATCGAGAAGCGGGCTCTCCTCATGCTTGCGCAGCAGTCGCCCGTCGCACGCGACCTTCGCCTGATCGTGGCGATACTGCGGATATCGACAGACCTGGAGCGGGTTGGGGACCTGACCTACAACATCGCGAAGTTGGTCCAGGTGGACGGCCTCAATGAACCGGCTCTGCGCAACGTTCGCTCGCTCGTCTCTCAACTCGGCACAGCGGCGAGCGAGCTCATCGGACGGGCCATCGATGCCTGGGTGACCAAGGACATCGAGCTCGCAGCCGACATCTCTCGGCAAGACGATCGCCTCGACGACCTGCATGCCCAGCTCATCATGCACCTCTTGGAGCTCAAAGGCGAAGACAATCTGGGCCCCGCGCTGCGTCTTGCCATGATTGGGCGCTACTTCGAGCGCATCGGCGACCACGCGGTCAACCTAGCCGAGCGGCTGCGCTACCTGGTCACGGGCGACGAGGAACTCCTGGCCTAGCCTGCCTGCTGGGTGGGCGTGAGGACTGAGCCGGGGCGACGCCCGGTCTTGTCGTGCGAGTAGGTGCGAAGCTCAGCCTTCACGACCGCGATGGCCAAGGAGAGGATGTCTTCGTAGTGCTGATCGTCAACGGCCTCGACGCGGATGACCATGGCCGGTTCGGTATTCGAGGGTCGGACTATCATCCAGCCGATTGGCCACGTCACTCGGATGCCGTCGATCTCTATCACCTCACCTCCGGAGCGCTGGGCATGGTCGCGGAGCACACGGGTTACCGCCGCCGCGACCGGGGACTTGATGGCCTCCGGACAGGGTATGGTGACGCGTGGTCCTGAGACGACGGTCGTGACGTCAGCCAGCAGCTCCTCGATCGTTCTCGGACCGGCGGCCACGGTCTCGAGCAGTCGACCGGTGGCGTATACAGCGTCGCTGATGCCCACGTAGCGGTCGGCGAAGAAGAAGTGACCGCTTAGCTCGCCGGCCAGCAGGGCCCCCTCGGAGGCCATCCTTGTTTGGACCAGCGAGTGGCCGGTCCGGCACATGACCGCGCGTCCTCCGAGTCGTCTCACCTCGTCGAAGAGGCGTTGCGAGCAGAGGACCTCCGCCACGACGGTAGCGCCGGGATTGTTCCTCAGAACGTTTCGCGCGAAGAGGATCAGCAGGTCATCGGCTCGCAAGATCTCTCCTCCCGGTCCGATGACCCCCAAGCGGTCACCGTCGCCGTCGTACGCCACGCCCAGGTCAAGCCCGTGCGCGGGGACCAACCGGCTCAAGGGCGCAAGATGGTCGTCTTTGGCGGGGTCGACCAACCGGTAGGGCGTGCCGGCTTCCCCGGCATCCCTGACCTGGACCACTTCCACTCCAAGCACCTGGAGCAGTCTCAGCGCGACCTCACCCGCCGGGCTACTGCCGGCGTCCAACCCCACCCGAAGCGGTCTTCGCAGCCGCAGGCCGCTCGAGAGTGCCGAAAGGTAGGCCTCCTCGGTCTCGGCAGCCCGATCGCGGCCATCACCCCGAGTGAACTCTCCCGCTTGGGCGATCTCATAGATCTCGCGCAGTTCATATCCGGCGAGGGGTCGACGGCCGATCGTGAGCTTGAGCCCGTTGAACTCGGCTGTGTTGTGACTGGCGGTGACCATGATGCCTGCACCCGCCCTCAGGTAGTCGACGGCGAAGCACAGGCGAGGAGTGGTGCAGACGCCGATGTCCACCGTGTCGCACCCCGCCGCGCGAACGCCTTTGGAGATCTCACGGAACCACGCCGACGAGGTCGCGCGTGTGTCGCGTCCCACCACGACGCTGAGGATGCCGTGTCGCCGGAAATAGGTACCGGCCGCCCGGCCGAGCATCCCCACTTCCGGGAGGGTGATGTCCACATCCGGGCGGCCGCGGATATCGTTCTCGCGGAGTATCAGAGGATCCACATCAGGACCTTCCCGCCCCGTCTCTCAGGCGGCCCGGGGATTGGTCGCGGGTCAACTCCGGCCGGCTTACTCGGTCTCGGTGGGGGTGGCCTCAGGCGGAGCGGGAGTGGTGACGGTCAAACCCGGCTCGTCGGCGACCGCCCGCAGCTCGGGGACGTGCCACTTGATCTCGAGGGCGAGTTCTTGCTTCTCCTCATCGCCCGAAGCTTCGAGCTCGAGCTTGACGATGCTGGTCGGGTTGAGGCGGACGCTCTTCTCCCCAGCCGACAACTGCAGTGTGCCGCTGCGAAGACCGCGGGCGATCTCGTCCAGAAACACCGCGGCCTGTTCGGCGGTGACCCGCTGCTCGAATTCAAGTTCTTTCTTGCCCACGACGACCCCCGTTTCCGCTAGTACAGCAGTTCCAGTTGCACTCTCGGGCCGGGTCGCAGAAGCGACCCCATCGTGTTGGACTATAGTGGGCCGCAAGGTGGGTAGATAGACGGGGAGACCGTGCGTTAACCGTTCTTTTTCCCTTTTTTTACGTGGATGCATCTGTAGGGGGCTCTTGGGACTTCATAATGGCAGGTGGTGCTCGTCTCACGGAGGCGGCCGATCGCCGTGGCGAGAGACTTGCGACAGGGAGCAAAGGCGACGCGAATGGAACAGGCGCTTCATCCCAAGAGCTGCGACCATGTGCCCGGTTCTTTGGCTCTGCCCAGCCCGGAGCTGACCGACGAAGACCACGCTCAGTTCAAGGCGCTCACCTCGTCAGAGCTGAACGCCGAGCAAGTCGCCCAGATAGTCACCCCCCCTACGGTATACCGGGACCAGAAGTCGGTGTTGGCGGTCCACTGGCATCCGGAGATCGTCCCTCTTGATCTGGCCCTCCAGCGTATCAACGCGATGTTCCCCAACTGCGAACGGTCGCTCATCATCCCGACCGACCACAACATCCTCCGCGCCCTGAACGGATACGCCGGGGTGGAAGTCGACTGCTACTCCGTGGGGTTCCAGCGCAAGATACAGTTGCTGGTTCACTTGCGAGAGGAGCGGCTCGCCAAGGCCGGCGTCTTCCAGGCGATGCTCAAACACACCTTTGACTATCGCTCCCGGCAGCTCATCGAGATCGTGGAGGCGCTCATCGGCCATGCGAACGACTTCGTCTTGCAGAGAGCGGTATCGATGACTGGGGTTGATGAGGAAGTGGTGGCCTTCGTTCGGGCTCATGCCGCCAGGTTCAAGGACCTACTCGAATGCCATGCGCATGAGATACCCGCGGAGGTGATCAAGAACAGGCTCCTACGAGACTACTTCGACTCTCTTATCCCTCGATACAACCGACGCCTCATCGAGCTATCGCAGATCCTGATCCACGCCGTCAAGACCGCGGTCAAGGCCGGCTACAAGTTGGACTACTTCTACCGCACGCGCGATGTGATCGAGGAGGCCCGCTCCCTGGGCGCCGGGATCGTGATACCCCATCCCGAGCAGTTCTGGCCCGTGCTTCTGGCCGACTACGATGTGGACGGATACGAGGTATGGAATCCCCAGTCTCGCGAGTACACTGACTTTCTCATCAACGTGGTCAACCGCCAGAACAAGACCGCTCGCCGTGGACGCCGTCCCATCCTGGTCTTCATGGGGGATGACACGCATCTGGGCGAAAAGGCCCGTGATCCGGCGGTGCAGGATCCAGCCAAGAAGTCTCGAGAGATCGGCCTGCAGCCGGCATGGGACGATCTCATTATCCGTAAGAGCCTCATTGTGGCGAACGCGGACCGCGATACCCTCATCGCGGAATATACTGCGCGGCTCGGGTGATCGACGATGGATTTCACGCCCGATCAGACAGCACATGAATCGCAAGGCCGGCAGAGGGAACAGCCCTCTCCGGCGAGCGCGTTCGCCCATGTCGCCCTGCATAACCGCGCCGAGGTCCCCGCTTACCTCGACGCCCTGTCCGAGTGCTTCCGGGCCGGCAGGCTGGTCCTGTCTTCGGGTGACGAGGAGTTCCGCGCCGAGCCGGCCGAGTTGGTGAGGGTGAAGCTGGACGCGGAGCGGTCGGAGGAGGTTGTGCACGTCACCATCCGCCTTTCGTGGAGCGAGAGCAGTTCGGCTGCGTTCTCGGCCGCACCGCTCAGCATCAATCCGGGGAGACGATGACTCCTTCGCAGCTGCCGATCGTCGATCGTGTCGACAGCAATCTGTCCTTCCTGATCCTCGAAGTGACCAGCCAGGTCGAGAACGTACGGAGTTACCTCCACAGGCCGAGCCAAAGCGCCAGGCGCCGAATCAACATGCGCGACGACTACGTTGATAGTCTCAAGCGCCTGGTGGAAGAGCAGTGCTTCCGGTCGCTCCACGACACCCGCGAGCCGAGCGAACTGGCGACCCGCATGCTGCGGGCCACGATCACGATCGCAGAGAACCTGGAGCGTGTCGGGGACCTTTGCATCAACCTGGTGGGGCAGGCTGCGCACCTTGATGATCAGAGCCTCATGGAAGAACCCCTGCTGGACGAAGGCTTGACCGAGGTCCTCGCCAGCCTCCAGATCGTGCAGCATGCGCTTTCGGCGCTCAACGTCCCTCTTGCCATGAGGATCTGCGAGACCGAGCGCAAGCTGGACCAGCGGTACACCGAGACCTTCAAGAGGGTTCATGCTTCATTGGTGACGAGCCCCTCGAACGCGGACTCGATCACGTTTCTGAACATGGTCCACTATCTCGAGCGCATGGGGGACATGCTTCTGAATATCGGAGAAGCCATCGTGTTCGCGGCAGTGGGGGCGCGGATGAAGCTCGGCGATTACATTGCTCTCGCCGACGTGCTCGAGGACGCGGAACAGGCGCCGTCCCCGGACGAGGTCCAGGTGGAACGCATCTGGGACTCGCGATCGGGAATGCGAATAGGGGTGGTGTTGGGGGACGAGGAGGACCGAACACCGGATCTGATCGTCAAAGAGGGGAATCTCGACAAGCTCTTGCAGGAGCGCGATTCCATCAGCCGCTGGCAGGCCCTCTGTCCCGGTCTTGCGCCGCGGGTACTCGGTTACCGAGAGGACGACCGGATGGCAGCCTTGCTCATGGAATATCTCCATGGTCGTACTCTGCAGGCCCTGCTGCTGGCCGGTCCCGAGGAGGAGTTGAGCCGGGCCTACGAGCGCTTTGAGGAGACCGTACTCGGGCTATGGGAGACCACCCGCAACCCTGTGCCGACTCATGCCGCCTACACGGCCCAGATCATGGCCAGACTGCAGGATGTGCAGCGGCTGCATCCCGGCTATTTTGGCCGGCAGAGGCGGATCGGCTCGCTGACCTTCCTGTCTCTGGACGACCTGCTGGTGCGCCTGGCCGAGGCAGAAGCGTCGCTTGAGGCTCCGTTCTCCGTCTTCATCCATGGTGACTTCAACACCAACAACGTAATCTACGACGGCGAGCAGGACCGGGTGCACTTCGTGGATCTGTACCGGTCCACAGAGGGTGACTATCTTCAGGATGCCTCGGTCTTCCTCGTGTCGTGTTTTAGGACCCCGGTCTTCGATCGTGTTGTCCGCTCGAGGCTCGACCGGGTCGCCGCCCGGTTCCTCGCCGCCGTCAGGGGCTTCGCGCACGCGAGTGGTGACGACACCTGCGAGCGTCGCCTGGCAATGGGGCTCATCCGTTCGTTTATCACGTCAGCGCGTTTCGTTCCGGATGCCTACTTGGCCGAGGAGTTGTTCGTCCGCGCCACCTATCTCATGGAGGCCTCACTGCGGCCGGATAACGGGCGGCCGCTGCGAGTTCCGGACGACATCGTGCTGTGGAAGGGTGGCCTGGCCGCATGATCGCGGGGCCGCGTGTAGGGGTGATCGGACTCGCCGGAGCGTGGTCCACAGAGCTTCTGGCCGACGCCTTGGAGGCCCGAACGGGCTTCAGGCTGGTAATCGATCCGGAGAAACTGGCCTTCTCAAGCAGGACCCGACGGCTCACGGCCGGCCCTCACGACCTGTCTGCACTCGACGCCCTGGTACTTCGCAAGATGGGCCCCGAGTACTCTCAGCGCATGGTCCACCGGTTGCAGCTGCTCCAAGCCCTGGCGGCTCAGGGTGTCCTGGTCCTGTCCGACCCGGCGAGGATAGTCGCGGTCATCGACCGGCTGTCCTGCACCATGCGGCTCCAGCTGGCAGGGATCCCCATGCCGCCGACAACTATCACCGAAGACCCGGAGGTCGCCATCGACGCAGTACGGGAGTACGGCACGGCTGTGCTCAAGCCGCTGTTCTCTACGAAGGCCCGCGGCATGCGAGTCGTGCGGCGCGGCGGTGACGCCGAGGAGGCTCTCGATCTGATGCGGCAGGCCGGCAACACCGTCTACTATGTGCAGAAGCTTGTGGACCTACCGGGACATGACCTCGGGCTGGTCTTTCTGGGTGGGACGTACCTCGGAGCCTATGCTCGAGTCGCCGGACCGGATTCCTGGAATACCACCGTCCATTCGGGCGGCACCTACAGGCCGCATGAACCCTCGCCCGAGGTGCTCGACATCGCGCAGCGGGCCCAGGCCGTCTTCGGACTGGACTACACCACGGTGGACGTGGTCGAGACCGCGGACGGGCCCCTGGTCTTCGAGGTGTCGGCTTTCGGCGGTTTCCGCGGGCTCTACGAGGCCTCCCGAGTGGACGCGGCCTCACTCTTGGCGGATCACGTGCTGCAGCGGTATCTTGCCGCAGCGCCTTCAGATGACGGTCGATTGCTGCGCCGATGAGCGTAAGCCGACCCGCAATGGCTAAGCCGGTCACCATCGCGTCCCTCACATCCTTGCTGTGCGGAGACAGCGAGTTCCCTCATGGTATCGAGATCGCTCTCGGCGACACTCGGGTGGGGGTGCGCTCCAACTCCCCTGAGCTTGTCGATTCACTGGCGGACTACTTCAGGCCGTTCTTGGCGTGTCCCGGCTGCCCCCACGTGGTCGTCACCGCTCTGGAGTCGCCTGCCCTCGTTCTTGAGGTTCCGCTTGTGGAGAAGGAACCTGATCCAGGAAAGACACGGGTCAAGGAGGAGTATGCGAGGCTCGACGACGGCCTTCTAGTCCGCAAGCGACTCACAGGGATGGTCTTTCTCATGGGAGCCGGGGAGAACCTGGCCGTGGGACCGTGCCTGGCCAACGTGAATCAAGTGGTCAACTTCATCAACAGCCGCTACATAGAGGTACTTCTTCGGCGCGGCGGGCTGCTGTGTCACGCGTCGGCGGTCACCCGCGGGAACCAGGGCGTGGTCATTGCCGGCCGGCCGGGGGCGGGCAAGTCAACCGCGGCGCTAAGGCTCATGGAGCGCGGTTTCGACTTCGTCAGCAACGACCGCCTGGTTCTGCAGCACGAAAGGGGACGGATCCGTGTTCGCGGAGTGCCCAAGCTGCCCCGGGTGAACCCGGGGACCATCCTGGGCCAGAAGAGACTGTGGGCGCTGATGGGGGAACTGGAACTGGCGGAGTCAAGGGCGCTTCCCTCGACAGAGTTGTGGAGCCTCGAGCGCAAATACGACGTACCTCTCGAGCGGCTCTTCGGTCCCGACCGATTCAGACTCGATACCGAGCTGTCGGCTCTGGTCATCCTGGAATGGAGCCGTGAGGGCGGCGGATGCATCGTCGAGCCCTTCGCGCCGAACCAGCGGCCTGATCTTCTGGGTCCACTAGTCAAGGCTCCGGGTTTGTTCTTCATGCCGGAGGCGACCGAGGCGCCCGTGAGTCCTCCGGACCCCGTCTCGTACGGCGCGATGGCGGCCGGCCGGCCGGCTTTCCGCTTGAGCGGAGGGGTGGACTTCGACGCGTTGGCCACGCTGTGCCTGCAGATCGTGTGTCACGAGGAGCGCAAGGCTCCGGAACCTAGGGAAACGCACGTAGAAGGAGGAAGGCGACATGGGACGTGAGTTGAAAGTCAGGGGCAGCATGGACGTCGAAAGGCTGGCCGGCTACCTGCACGAGCTGGCGGCCAGTCTTTCGGCCGGTACGGTTGTGGTGAAGAAGGGGCAGAGTCACGTCGTCCTCCTGCCGGCCTCACCGGTCTGGGTCGAGGTAGAAGCCGATAAAGGCAAGACCAAGGAGACCCTGTCGGTGGAGGTGTCCTGGGTGCCTTCCGGCCGCGCGCAGGAGATGTATGACCTGGTGATCTCCTCAGACGTGCCCGAACCGGAGATCGAACCTGAACTCGAGGAAGAAGCGGAGCCGGAAGACGAGCCTGACGCCGGGGCTGAGGCTGTCGCAGGAGAGTCCACCGAGCACCCGGATGAAGCCCCTGTCGGAGGCGACGAGCTCGTGGAGACGGCAGAAGCGCTCGGCAATGAGGTGATCGAGGCGGCGGCGATGGAGGCTGAAGAAGGTGACGCATCCCAGTCGTCCCCCCGCCCGCGCCACAGGACCCACTAAGGCCCCCGCTGCTGCCGATGCCCGCCGAGGGGTGATGGGGGCGCGACTCGCGCCTGCCCCACCGCGTCCGGCTAGATCCCGTGATCGCAGCGGGGCTGCTCGTGCACGAGCTTGAGGGCCGAGCGCCGGCCGGCCGGCCCGGCCTCGACCGGGATGACCTCGTCCAGAGTCTGTTCCACCCGGGGTCCCCGGCCGGCCGGCCGCAGGCCCTTGGCCATCTCCTCTAGCGACTTCTCCAGTTCTGCCGGCTCAAGCGGCGGGCAGACGTAGTACCCCTGCAGGCGGTCACAACCGAGTTCCTGCAGCAGCCGCCACTGGGCGCTGTTCTCCACGCCTTCGCCGGTGACCTTGAGACCGAGGGTGTGGGCAAGCCCGGTCACCGACCGCGCGATCTCGCGGTCGGTGTCGCTCTCTGCGATCCGGGCAACGAGCAGACGGTCGATCTTGATCTCGTTGACCGGGAAGTCGGTGAGGTGCTGGAGGGAGGAGCAGCCGGTGCCGAAGTCGTCCAAGCAGACCCTCATACCCATGCCGCACAACTCTCCCAGCATCTGCTTGGCCTTGGCCGGGTCGCGTTGGAGAGCGGCTTCGGTCACCTCGAAGATGAGGCTGCCCGGGGCGATCCTCCACTCGGCCATGCGGGTCAGGATGGTACCGACGAAGTCGGTCTCGGTCAGCTGCCGGGGCGACAGGTTCAAGCTCACCGGCAGTTGGAAGGCGGGGTGGCTGGGGATCCGCCAGCGGCTGATTTGCCCGCACACCTCGTCCAGCACCAGCTCCCCCAAGGGGAGGATCAAGCCGCTGCTCTCGGCCACATCGATGAAGTCCTTGGGCGCTACCAGCCCTCTGCGGGGATCGTTCCAACGGACCAGGGCCTCAAGAGATGACACCATGCCGGTCTCGACATCGACCACCGGTTGGTACTCCAAGCAGAAGTCGCCGTGTTTGAGAGCTGCGCGCAGGTCGGTCTCGGCTTTGATGGTCCGCAGGACCGCGCGATGCATCTGCTCATCGAACATGCGGTAGCAGTCGCGGCCCGCCTCTTTGGCCTGGTACATGGCGGTGTCGGCGGCGCGAAGCAGGTCTTCGGGGTCCCGGTACGAGGGATCCCACATCACCACTCCCATGCTGGCCGTGGTGTACATTTCGTGATCGCCGAAGGGTACCGGGGTCCGGAGCTCTTCCCGGATGCGCTCGATGATGGGGACGACATCGCGCAGGCCGCCCACCTGGTCAAGGAGCACCATGAACTCGTCACCGCCCAGACGGGCGACGGTGTCAACCTCCCGCACGCTGTGCCTGATGCGGTCGGCGACGTGCTCCAGGAGGACGTCGCCTGCCAGGTGGCCGATGGAGTCGTTGATCTGCTTGAAGCGGTCGAGGTCGAGGATGATGATGGCGAACGGCCGGTCGGGGCGGCGCTTGGCTTGGTGGACGGCGTCGCTCAGCTTGGCCATGAAGAGAGCGCGGTTGGCCAGGCCGGTGAGACTGTCGGTGAGGGCCTGCGCGCGCAGGTTCTCTTCCAGCACTGCCCGCTCGGTCACATCGCGTATCACCAGCAGCCGGCCCAGCACCTGGTCACGCCGGGCCAGTCTTGAGATCTTGACCTCATAGTCGCGCCTGCCCCCGTCCTCCCCCAGGCTGAGGGTGGCCAGGCCGGCCTCAGCGGCGTAGGGAGCGGCCAGCTGGGACCACGCTTCCCAGGATTCCGCTATGGGACGGGCGAGGATCTGTTCGGCCGGCCGGCCGATGAGGGCCCGGGCCGCCTCGTTGATGTCGGCCACGCGGTCGGCCTCGTCGAGCACGAGCACGCCGTCGCTCATGTTCTCCACCAGGGTGTGGCGGGCCACCGGGACCAGCGTGAAGAGGCGGATGCGGAAAAGCCCCCAGGCGAACACGAGTCCGGCCGCGGCGAAGGCGGCCGGGGTGAAATCGTGCACGGGCAGCACCTGGGGCCGGGCTAGGTAGAGCAGGTTCCAGGTGATCGGCAGCAGCAGGCCCAAGAGCAGCAGTATCGGCTGCCGCCGGTAGACCGGCGGGGTGGTGAATATCGAGGCGACGAGAAAACCAAGAGCGGTGGCCATCAGCGCGTAGCTGTAGGCCGCGTGGACCCAGAACCAGGGACCGAAGGCCCGGCCCACCACCCTGTACGTGCCGGTCGTCTCGAGCCAGGCGTCGGCCCGCATGAGATGGTGCTGGCCGTTGGTCCACATGAGGGCGAGGGTGAGCAGCGGCAGGAGAGCGAGGGTGAGCAGGTTCTGCCGGGTGAGCCAGGATCGGTGTCCGGTGTAGTCGAGGACCATGGCCAGCAGGGCGACGGGCAGAAAGACGATGAAGAGGTACTGGGCGTCGGCCCACATGAGTTTGGTGGCCAGGTCGACCGAGGCCAGCTCCAGGGCGCTGCCCAACGCCCAGGCCCCGGCCAGCAGCGTGACGATGACGAACGGAAGCGCCCCTGGCACCGCCCGGCCGCGCCAGGAGCGCCAGGCAAGGAACAGCGCCAGCGGGGCCACTGCCACGAGCAGCACGAAGCCTGGTAAGAACTGGATCTTCACGCCATCTGTGTCGGCAGATGAGGCGTGAAACTGAAGTCTGGCGGCTCTGCCCTAGGCTACGACAGGATGTCCTTGCGCCGGAAGATGAACCAGGCGAGCGCGAACATGCCGGCGATCCACGCTACGAAGTTGAGGAGGGCATCGCGTACGGGCGCCCAATCGACGGGGTCCCTGAAGAAGTTCAGCCAGGCGTCGAAGTGGCTGGTGAAGAGGTAGGGCCTGAGAAAGTCGAAGGCGTCCAAGCTGCCCAGCACCAGCATGATGATGACCAGCACCAGGGCGGCCGCCACCGCGGTCAGGCTGGAGTTGGTGAGGGTGGAGAAGGCCACGGCCAAGGAGACGACCGTAGCCATGCCCGCCAGTACGAAGCAATATGACACGAAGACCAGCCAAAGGCTCTCTCCCACCCCCACCGACTGTCCGGTGAGAAGGATCATGGGCTTGAGTCCGTATATAGAGCCTCCGGCGATGAGCGACCCTATCCCCAGCACCACCAGCCCGATCGCGATATAGATGTTGGCCACCAACCACTTCGCGGCCAGAAGGGCCCCGCGCCGTACCGGCTGCATGAGCACACTGCGGAGGGTGCCGTTCTCCGCCTCCCCCGCGATGGTCTGGCTGCCCGACATGGCGGCGAGCAGAGGGAGAAGGAACGTGACCAAGGCGAACAGGGAGGCGACGGCCACGTACGAGCCGTTCGTCCGGATGAGGTCGAAGAACTGCGGTCCACCCTGGTCAGGATCAGGCGGCCCCCCGCTGGACAGACGCAAAGCGCCGGTGATGAGAAAGGGGACTATGAAGAGCCCGGCCCATCCGAAGTAGGTCCTCTTCTGGAAAAGGATCTTGAGGAACTCGCGGCTGAGGTGGTTCACGAGCCGTCCTCCTCGGGACGGCCGGTCAACTCGAGGAACATGTCCTCCAGCCCCTGCTCGAAGGCGGGGACCACGGCCTGGACGTCGATCTGGTCGGCGACCAGCCGGCGTACCATCTCCGGCACCAGGCCTTCAGACCCCTGGACCACCAGGTAGCCCTCGTCTTCCCTGACGCCTCCCTGCCCCACCAGACTCTGGAGGATCTCCCGCGCGCGGCTCTGATCACCGGTAAGGACCTTGACCGCGTTGCTGGTGGGGTGCAGCTCCGCCACGGGGCCCTGCACGATAACCCGCCCCTTGCGCATGATGGCGGCCCGGTTGCACACCAGCTCCACCTCGTGCAGCAGGTGCGACGAGAGGAAGACGGTGGTGCCTTGGCGGCCCAGCTCACGCACGAGCTCGCGGACGTCTTTCATGCCCTGTGGATCGAGACCGCTGGTGGGCTCGTCGAGGATGACCAGTTCGGGCCGGTGAAGCAGGGCGAGCGCGATGCCGAGGCGCTGGCGCATGCCGTGAGAGTAGCCCCCCACCTTCGAGCCGCCGCGATCGGAAAGACCGACGAGCTCAAGGACCTCGGAGATGCGCTCTTCGCTGACCTCGCCCCGCATCTGGCCGAAGATGCGGAGGTTGCGCCGGGCGGTCATGTTCCCGTAGAAGGTGGGGTCGTCCACAAAGCCGCCCACGTGGCGGAGGGCCTCCAGCCGTTCCTGGGGCACTCGGTGATCCAGCACCTGCACATAACCGCTGGTGGGGTAGATAAGCCCGAAGATGAGTCGGATGGTGGTGGTCTTGCCGGCGCCGTTCGGTCCCAAGAACCCGAAGACATCGCCGCGGCAGACCGAGAGGTCGAGCCTGTCGACGGCCCGGATGCTACCGAAATCTTTGGTGAGGCCGTGGGCAGAAAGCACGACTGTGTGCTCGCCGCAGGAATCGAGGCGGGGTTCGAGGGTGTCACTGGGGTCGGTAAGGGTGCGCACGAAGGCACTCTACCACGCGGAGGCGTTCAGGATGAGTTCAGGAAAGTGGTGCGAGAATGCTGCCATGGAGTCACACAGCATTGCTCAACCCCCCTCCTGAGCTGTGGCCCCAACCCTGTCCGGTGGTTGTCGGACTCGACCGGAGCGAGACACCACCACGCCCACACGGCGGAGACGGCGTATGCGGCGTCCGGCAGAGCCGGACGCCGCGCCCGCCGTGTGAGTCCCTCCTGAATCCTCTCTAGGCGCCCGGCTTGTCGTCCTCGTCTGTGGCCGCCCGCGCCGGTAGGCCCTGGTCCGGCTTGTGCGCAGCTTCGTCAAGGGCGATACTACGGGCACCATGATGGAGCCACGCATCTTCGTTCTGGAGGACGACCCG
>CAYNPL010000035.1:0-24355 GCA_964399135.1 uncultured Gaiellales bacterium | reverse complement strand
GCCAGACCGCTGCAGGCCGCGCCCGAGCGGACGCGCTCGCGAGCCTCCCGCACCGCGGCTCCGGGCAGCCCCACGATGGTGACCCCGGGCAGGCCGTTGCGCGCGTGCGCTTCCACTCGCACCGGCACGGCGTCCACTCCCACCAGAGCGAAGCCCCAGACCCAGGCCACCCCCATCACGCACCCCCTTCGGCCAGGACATCAGGGATGTGCCGAAGGCTGCAGGGTCTCCCGTCTGCGCCCAGTCCGACCACCACCGCGTCGAAGCGGACGGGGCAGGGCAGGCGGCCGCTCTCAGCCAACCACCAGAGGGCCGCCGTCCGCAACCGCCGGGCTTTGTGGGTCCCGATCGCCTCCAGCCCGGAGCCGTAGCGGTCACCGGCGCGCGCTTTGACTTCGACGATGACCACGAGAGAGCCCCGGGCGCACACCAGGTCCAGTTCACCGTAGGGAGTGCGCTGGTTGGCGGCGATGACGCGATATCCTCTTGAGGCGAGGTAGGCGGCGGCGAACTGCTCTCCCACTCGGCCTTTGGCCGTGCGGCCGGTGCCCTCATGTGAGCTGGGGATCAGTCGAGCCTCCTTGCCGTCGAGAATAGGTCCGTCCGGGAAGGAGGCTAACCACTTGCGTCGCCCGCAGGGCTCAGACCTTGGTCGTAGAGTGGCCGTCTCGCCGGCGGCGGGGGCGCCGCTTTCGCCGCCGCCCGCACTGATGGAGGCCTTCCAGCAAGAAGTCCGTGGGCACTACCTGGCGCACGCCCGCGACCTCCCGTGGCGCCGCACCCAGGACCCCTACTGCATCCTGGTCTCGGAAGTCATGCTCCAGCAGACGCAGGCAGCCAGGGTCGTCCCGAAGTACGATGCCTTCGTCCGGACCTTCCCCACGGTGGCCTCGCTCGCCGGCGCCCCGTTCGCGCGGGTTCTCGCGGCCTGGTCAGGCTTGGGCTACAACCGCCGGGCCCTCGCTCTCCACCAGGCGGCCAACGAGATCGTCACCCGCCACGCCGGCTTGGTGCCGACGGAGGCCGCCCTCCTCTCCCGGCTGCCCGGTATCGGGCCCAACACCGCCGCGGCTGTGTGCGTCTTCGCCTTCGACCGACCTTTGGTGTTCATCGAGACCAACATCCGATCGGCCTTCATCCATTTCTTCTTCCAAGGATGCTCCGCGATCCCCGACAGCCAGATACTCCCCCTGGTCAGCCTGGCTCTTGATCATGCCGACCCCCGCTCCTGGTATTACGCCCTCATGGATTACGGGGCCTGGGTCAAGAGGACCTACGGCAACCCCAACCGCCGGAGCGCCCACCACAGCCGCCAGGCCCCGTTCGCCGGTTCTCGCCGCGAATTGCGGGCGGCCGTGCTGCGCGCTCTGCTGGCGGTCGCGCCAACCGCACTGACCGCCGAGGAGGTGCATGCGGCCGTGCGCCTACCCGGCCGCAGCGTCGACCAGGTCGGAGCCGTTCTGGCGGAGTTGGCCGGCGAAGGGTTCCTGGCCGAAGCCGCCCAGGGAGACGCCTACCGCCTGGTCTGACCGAGGAGATAGTGCCCGACGAAGTACTCTCGGCCATCGTCCAGGGCGAACATTTCCTCGCAGGTGATGAAGAAGACGCGCCACAGGGCAAACCACAGCTGGGCCGCATCCTCCCCGTAGACCTCCCCCAGCAGCGGCATCACTGCCTCCCTGCGCCGGTCCAAGGATCCCAACCACGCTCGCAGAGTGCGCGAGTAGTCCCTGCCGTTCACTTCCCAGCGCGCGAGCACCTGCAGGCAGTCCTGGTAGCGGGTCAGATGGTCCCACGAGGGCATCATCCCTCCAGAGAAGAAGTGCTCGGCCATCCACCCCCCGGTGCCGCCCGGTTCGAAGGCCCAGACATGGCGGCGGTGGCAGAACACATGCACGAACAACCGGCCGTCGGGCCGCAACCACTCCGCGACGCGCTCCAGCAACGCCTTGTGGTTGCGCACATGCTCCATCATTTCCACCGAGACCACCCGGTCGAAGCGCCGCGACGGTGCGAAACGGCCGATCTCGGCGGTCACGACCTCCAGATTGGCGAGGCCCCGTTCCGCGGCCACACTCTGGATGAACCGCCGCTGGGCGCGGGAGTTGCTCATGGCCAGTACCCGGCTGCCGGGAAAGCGTTCGGCCGCCCACAGGGAGAACGACCCCCAACCGCAGCCCAGATCGAGCACGTCTTGGCCGTCGGCCAGTCCCGCCCGCTCGGCCGTCAGGGCCAGCATGGCCTCCTCGGCCCCGGCCAGGTCCGCGACCCCCTCCGGCCACAGGCAGCAGCTGTACTTGAGCCGGGGGCCGAGCACGGCCTGGAAGAACGCGGGCGGCAACTCGTAGTGCTGCTTGTTCGCGGCATCGGGATCGACGGCCAGGGGGCCGCTCTCGAACTCGGCCAGGAGTGCGGTCTCCCGGGCCGCCTGCAGTTCCGGCGCCAACCGGTCGAACTTCTGGGCGATACCCCGCAGCCGGGCCCGCACCACCCGCCGCAAGAGACCATCAGGCAGAAGCCCCCAGGCGATGACCCGGTCTTCAAGACCGCTCATCAAGACCTTCCGCGTCCACGTCTTCCCACAGCTCCAACTGGGGCGCCCCCACCCCCTGGAAGCTCAGGCGATGCAGCGCCGAAGGCCCGAACCGGCGCAGCGCCTCCCGGTGGCGGTCGGTCCCGTACCCCACATGCTCCTCGAAGCCGTACTCGGGATGGAGCGGAGCCACAGCCCGCATCAGGCGGTCCCGCACCACCTTGGCCACGATCGAAGCCGCGGCCACAGCGGCGCTCTTGTAGTCGGCCCCCAAGACGGGGCGGCAGTTCAAATCGGGCCGGCCGAGGTCGAAGCCGTCCACCACAGCGATGGCGTATTCGCCCTCGAGCGCCTCCAAAGCGTCGGCCAGGGCAGCCAGATTGCAGCGGTGAAGACCCACCTGGTCGATGGTCCCCGAGGAGCGGGCCACCCAGGCGACGCGCACGGCCCTCTGCAGCACGATGTGATAGAGACGCTCGCGGGCAGAGGCGCTGAGCAACTTGGAGTCGGTGAGCCCGTCCAGGCCTGCGAACGGAGCCGCGGCGTAGTCGAAGACGACTGCGGCCGCCACCAGCGGGCCGGCCAAGCACCCCCGTCCGGCCTCGTCCGCCCCCGCGATCCGAGTGCAGTCGGCCCCGGTCTCTCCGGATGCCTGCGCCAGCAGACCCCGGTCGAAACGGAAGGGGTCGGTAGCTCGGACCCGCCTGCCTCCGCCCCCGCCGACCATCAGAGACGGCGCCTCATAGGCCGCCCACATGGCGGGGCGGCCAGTAGACCGCGAATGCCTTGCCCATGATGGCTTCCAGGCTGACCGGGCCGAACACCCGGCTGTCGCCGCTGTTGTTGCGGTTGTCGCCCATGGCCCACACATACCCGGGCGATATGGTGGTCTCAGGGAACTCGTCGAGGATGGGGTGCTCCTTGATGAAAGGCTCGTCTTGGGCGACGCCGTTCACCCACAGCGCGCCGTCATGGACGGCGACGGTGTCGCCTGCCACCGCCACCACCCGCTTGATGAAAGGGTCCGAACTCACCCGTCCGGGTGGATGGAAGACGATGATGTCGCCCCGCTCGGGCGAACGGAAGTGATAGATCAAGCGGTTGACGAGGACCCGGTCCCCCTCGACCAGGGTGGGCTCCATGGACGGCGACGGGATGGCGAAGGGCTTGACCACGAAGTGCTGGACCAGCAGGGCAAGAACGAACGCGGCCGCGATGATGACGACCAGTTCGACGGCCCAGCGCAGAGCCTTGCTCTTGGCAGGTCTCCGCTGGATGGCTTCCTGGGTCGCGCCGCCGTCGGCGCCGATGGGCTCCGGTCCGGTCAGAGAGCCCGAGTCCGGTTCGCTCACCGGGCCCCCATTCTCGTCAGACGCGCTTCTCTTTGACCTTGGCCTTCTTGCCCAGTTTGTCGCGGAGGTAGTAGAGCTTGGCCCGGGCCACGTCGCCCACTGCCGTGACCTCGATCTTGTCGATCTTCGGCGAATGGAGGGGGAAGGTGCGCTCTACGCCGACGCCGAACGACTGCTTGCGGACGGTGAAGGTCTCGCGGGCGCCCTGGCCCTGTTTGCGGATGCAGAATCCTTGGAAGACCTGGATCCTCTCCCGGCTGCCCTCGACCACCTTGAAGTGCACCCGTACGGTGTCCCCCGACTTGAAATCGGGGAGGTCCTGGCGGAGCTGCGCCCGCTCTAGTTCTTCGATCGCGCCCATGTCTGTACCCTGTCCTACCTTAGTCCTGCACCGACTCGACAAGCTTGTCTCCCGAAAAGCCAGCAGACTTTAGAGCATCGGACCCCGGTTTGCAACCCGGCCGCCCCCAGCGGGGGCAAGTCGAGCGCAGGTTCAGAGCGTCGACCAGCGGCTGATGGGCCAGTAGATGAGAAAGGCGCTCCCGATGATGGAGCCCTGCTCGATGGGGCCGAACAGGCGGCTGTCCCCACTGCCGTTGCGGTTGTCGCCCATCACGAACACGTGGCCGGGCGGGACTACGGTTTCCGGCAGCGCTCCCTCGAAGTCCTGCTCGAGCAGATAGGGTTCTTCCTGCGCCACCCCGTTGACGTAGAGCTTTCCGTCCGAGACCGCGACGGTGTCCCCCGCCAACGCCACGATACGCTTGACCAGGTCCTCGTCGGAGTCCAAAGGTGATTCGAAGACGATGATGTCGCCCACGGCGGGAGCGCGGAAGTGGTAGCTGAGCCGGTTGATGAGGACCCGGTCGCCCTCCTCCAGCGTGGGTAGCATCGAGATCTGGTGGATGGTGAAGGGCTTGACGAGAAAGGCCTGGACCAGCATGGCGATGGCGAAGGCCGCGATGACGATGACCAGCACCTCGATGGCCACGCTGAGCCCACCGCGCTTCTTCTTGCCGGTCGCTCCGCTGCCGGCGTCCGTCTGCTCCGGCTCGTGCCCGCCCTCGGGGCTCACTCGTCACCCTCCTTGCCGCCGGATCCGCGTTCACGCCCGCTCCCGCCGGCCCCCTTCCCCACGTCTCCCCAGGGCGAGGGGCGGGCGTGCTCTTTGCGCCAGCGGGCGATGGCGCCATGGTCCCCGCTCAGAAGGACAGGGGGCACCTCCAATCCCCCGTACAGCCGAGGGCGGGTGTAGTGAGGGTATTCCACCATGCCCCGCAGTCCCTCGCTGAACGATTCCTCTTCAGTGCTATCGGCGTTCCCGAGCGATCCGGGTAGATGGCGGACCAGCGCTTCCACCACCACCAGCGCGGCCACCTCGCCTCCGGCCAACACGTACGGCCCGATGGAAAGCGACCCGGTGGCGAAAAGGGCCTCGACCCGGGCGTCGAAGCCCTCGAAGCGACCACACAAGAGAACCAGGTCCCGCCCGCCCGCGGCCAGCTCCAGCGAGAGCGCGTGCGTGAAGGGACGCCCCCCTGCCGCCAGAACGTAGACATCGCGAGTGTCACGGACCCGCTCCGGCGGCTCCCCGAAAACCCCTTCCAGCGCGGCGGCCACGATGTCGACCCGGGTGACCATGCCCGGCCCCCCACCGTAAGGGGAGTCGTCCACCTCATGGTGCGGGGGCGCCCCATAGTCGCGCAGGCTGTGCACGGAGATGGCCACGGCTCCGTTCTCCACCGCCGTCGAGACAGGGTGCTGCTCCAGGAACCAGCCGAACGCCGTCGGCACCAACGTGAAGATATGGATGCGTTTCATGGCCGGCTGCGGGCGCCTGCCGCCCCCGCGCCCTCTTCCCCGGCTTCCTCTTCCCCTGAGTCCGTTTCCGCCGCGAGGAAGCGGGGTTCCACCACCAGGTAGCCCTCGGCCACCAGCACCAGCGGCACAGCGGCGGCCACGAAGGGGACGAGCACCTCGGGACCGCTTTGCAGGCGCACCGCCAGAAGGGCGTGCGCCGGCGATTCTACGGCCTCGGTGACCCGGCCCACCGCCGTCCCCTCAGGATCGCGCACCTCCAGACCCACCAGATCGAAAGGATAGAACTCGTCCTCGTCCAGTTCAGGGAGCTGCGCACAGCGGACCTCCAAGAGATGACCGCGATAGCCCTCGGCCGCTTCCCGGTCGGCGATCTCGCGGAACGCCACGATGGGAAAGTCCTCATCGCCCCTGACGCTCTCGACCGTCAGGCGCACTTGCTGCCGCAGACGCGCGCCGGCCACCCCTGACCGCGCCGGCCGGGCGTGGAAGACGGAACCCGGGAGGAAGCGGTCGGGGTTGTCGGAGCTGAGAATGACCCGCACCTCCCCATGCACCCCGTGGGGTCGGGAGATTCGCCCCACCTCGATCCACTCGGGCCGCGGCACGCCGGGGTCCCCTAGTCCACGATCTCGACCGAGGCCTGCTTGCCTTCCTTGACCGCGCTCGCTTTGACCACGGTCCGGATGGCCCGGGCGATGCGCCCCTGCTTCCCGATGACCTTGCCCACATCCTCCTTAGCCACGGTGAGCCGGAGGAGCACCCCGTCGGGCGACGGGATCTCTTCCACCCGCACCTGCTCCGGATGGTCGACGAGAGACCGGGCCAGGAACTCGAGCAGCTCTTTCACTTAGACGATGCCTTTCAGAGTCAGGAGTTTGCGCACCGTGTCGGAAGGCTGAGCCCCGGAAGCGAGCCACTTCTTGGCCTTCTCCTCGTCCACCACGATCAGCGAGGGATCGCTCTGGGGGTTGTAGTAGCCGATGCTCTCGATGAAGCGGCCGTCGCGCGCCCTCCGCGAGTCGGCCACCACAATACGGTACGTCGGGTGCTTCTTGCTGCCCCTGCGCGCCAGTCGGATCGCTGTAGCCATTAGTCACCTCCTCCCGTCAACTCGGGTTCCCGAACATCTGGAACGGGTTCTTCGGCATGCGGCCCGACCCCAGCTGTTTCATCATCTTCTGCACCTGCTTGAACTGATTGAGTAGCTGGTTGACCGAATGGATATCGGAGCCCGACCCGGCGGCGATGCGTTTGCGCCGGCTGCCGTTGATGATCTCAGGGTGGCGGCGCTCCTCCGGGGTCATGGAATAGATGACCGCTTGGATCTTGTCGAAGGCTTTGTCGTCCACCTGCAGACCCTTGAGCTTGTTGGCGGGGATACCCGGGATCATGCCCAGCAGACTGCTGAGCGAACCCATCTTGCGGACCTGCTGTATCTGCTCGAGGAAGTCGTCGAAGGTGAAGGTGCTCTTGCGCAGCTTCTGCTCGAGCTCCCGGGCCTTCTTCTCGTCGATGGTGCGCTCGGCCTTTTCGATGAGCGAGAGGACATCGCCCATCCCCAGGATGCGCGAGGCCACCCGGTCGGGATGGAAGTACTCGAAGTTGTCGAGCTTCTCCCCGCTGCTGGCGAACCTGATGGGTTTGCCGGTGACGGCGCGCACGGAGAGGGCCGCCCCGCCGCGGGCGTCCCCATCCATCTTGGTGAGGATGACCCCGTCGAACTGCACCCGCTCCTGGAACTGCAGGGCCACGTTGACGGCGTCCTGGCCGGTCATGGCGTCGAGCACCAGCAGGATGTTGTGAGGCTTCACCGTGCTGCGGATGCGGGCGATCTCGTCCATCAGCTTCTCGTCGATGTGAAGACGGCCGGCGGTGTCGATGATGAGCACGTCGCGTCCCTTGGTCCGCGCCCACTCCACCCCGCGCTTGGCGATGTCGACCGGGTCGGCCTGGGTACCCTCGTCGTAGACCGGCACGTTGAGCTGGGCGCCCAGGGTCCTGAGCTGGTCGACGGCCGCAGGTCTATACACGTCGCCGGCCACCAAGGCCGGGCTCTTGCCCTCGGCCAGCAGGAACCTGGCCAATTTGCCGCAGGCCGTGGTCTTGCCCGATCCCTGAAGACCGACCATCATGATGACCGTGGGCGGCCGGGGCGAGAAGGTGAGCTTGGTGGTGGCGGACCCCATGAGAGCCGTCAGCTCTTCGTTCACGATCTTGATGAACTGCTGGGCCGGAGTGAGGCTCTCCAAGACCTCGGCTCCCAGGGCCCGGGCCTTCACCTTCTCGACGAACTCCTTGACCACCTTGTAGTTGACGTCCGCCTCGAGCAGGGCCAAGCGGATCTCCCGAGCGGCGCGCTCCACGTCCTTGTCGGTGAGCTTGCCCTGCCTCTTGAGGCCGTCGAAGGCGTTCTGCAGTTTGTCAGAGAGGGAGTCGAACACCCGTCAACCTGCCGTTCTTCCGCGCCCGGCGGGCACGGATGGAATGCGGCCGTCCTCCGGCCGCGAATGAGGGAGTTTACCCGTCCCCACCAGTCCCGTCAAACCCGGCCGAGGGAGTCGTCGAAAAGCATGGCGGCGAAAGCCAGCGGTTCGAACGGCTGCAGACTTTCCAGCTTCTCCCCGGTCCCGATCAGTTTGATCGGCACGTCGAGCTCGTGCGACACCGCCAGGGCTATGCCGCCCTTGGCGGTCCCGTCCATCTTGGTCAGCACCACCCCAGACACATCCACCGCCTCCTTGAACATCCGAGCCTGGATCAGACCGTTCTGTCCGGTGGTGGCGTCGATGGTGAGCAGACACTCGTGGGGAGCGTCGGGGATGCGCTTCTTGATGACGCGGACCACCTTCTCCAGTTCCCTCATGAGGTTGACCTGGGTGTGCAGCCTTCCGGCGGTGTCGATGATGACCACATCGGCGCCGCGGGCCTCTGCGGCCGTCAGACCATCGTAGACAACAGCGCCGGGATCCCCGCCCCGCTCATGCCTGATCACCTCGCACCCCACCCGGCGGCCCCATTCCACCAGCTGTTCGACCGCGGCCGCCCGAAAGGTGTCGCCGGCCACCAGCAGGGGCTCCTTGCCCAGTTCTTTGAGGTGCCAGGCGATCTTGCCGATGGTGGTGGTCTTGCCGGTGCCGTTCACCCCCACCATCAGGATGACCGCCGGGGTGTGATCCACGTCGATGCGGTAGTCGCCCTGGTAGAAGTGAGCGGCGGTCACCTCCCGCAGCCGGCGCAGAAGTCCGGCCTGGTCTCTGATCTCGCCGGCGTCGGCTTCGGCTTCGAGTGTCTCTACGATGGATACGGTGGTCTCTACCCCGACGTCGGCGTAGATGAGGGCCTCCTCGATCCTCTCCCACAAGTCCTCGTCGAAGCGGTCGAAAAGGACAGAAGCGAACTGCTGCTGAAGGGCCTTGCGGCTCTTGGCCAGGCCATCCCTGAGCTGGGCCAGCCACCCGCTTCGTCTCTCTTCCGCTTCCGTCGGCGCCGCGACCGTGGCCTCCTGCGCGATCCCGCGGAACACCTCAGACCAGTTGTAGCTCACGTCCTCATGCCCCCTTCGCCGTGGCGAGACGCCTGGAGAGCACTCGCGAGGTACCGTCGCTCTCGAGAGTGACCCCGTAGAGGGTGTCGGCCACCTCCATCGTCTGCCGCTGGTGTGTGATGATGATGAACTGGGTCCGCTCCCGGTACCTCCTGATCAGAGACAGGAAACGGCGGATGTTGATGTCATCGAGAGAGGCTTCCACCTCGTCGAGGATATAGAAGGGGCACGGCCGGGCCAGGAACAGGGAGAACAGGAAGGCGATGGCCGCCATGGCCTTCTCTCCCCCTGAAAGCAGGCTAAGGCTGCGCGGCGACTTGTTGGGCAGCTTGACTTCGAGCCCAATGCCGCTAACCGGCTCCCCCGCCTCCTCCGGCCTGGCCTCGTCGGCCTCGGCCTCCATGCCCTCGCCGGTGCGAGGAGAGGCGGTCTTGCTCTCGACCAGCGAAAGTGAGCCACGGGCGCCCGGGAAGACCGTGGCGATGACCGAAGCGAAGTGCTCTTTCACCGCCCCGAACATCTCAGCGAAGGCCCTCTCGATGTGCTCGTCCAGTTGGGCGATGACGTCCTGCAGTTGGCCGACCGAGGCCTCCAGGTCCCGCCGCTGCTCGGCCAAGAACCCCGCGCGCTCTTCCATCTCCGCGCACTCCGCCTCCGCCAGGGGGTTGACCGGTCCGATCCGCTCCAGCCGTCTTTCCGCGCGGGCGACCGCCGCCTCCAGCAGCGCTGGGTCCTCCGCGACCACTTGGCCGGGTTCCAGCAGGCGGGGAGAGGTATGGCGGCGACGCAGTTCGGCCAGTTCTTCTTCGAGGGCACGGCGCCGGTCATCCTGCCTGACCGCTTCCACCTGGAGCTGGGTGAGGAGCGCCGCCGTGCCGTCCAACTCCTGCTGCAGTCCGGCCTCCAGGCCGCCCCGGTCCCGCAGAGCCCGGCCGCTTTCCTCGATGCCCTGCCGGGCCTGCTCCACCTCGGTCTCCAAGACGGCCCTCACCGACCGCGCCTGCTCAGCCAGTCCCTCCGCCACCGCCAGCAAGGCTTCCAGGGCAGGTACGTACCGCGCCCGAAAGGTCGCCCGCCCCTGCCAGCGGGCGGCCTCCGCCAGCGCGGCATCGCGCTGCGCCGTCACCCGCAGCCTTTCGCCTTCTTGGGCCCGGCAACGTTCGCGGAGCCTGACCTCAAGGAGAGCCGCTTGGCTCTTCTTCTCCTCCAGCCGAGCCACCGTCACCCGCATCCCTTCGAGCCTGGCTTGGACCGCCCTCAGGGCGGCCCGGGTCTCTTCCAGTTCGGAATCACGCCGGCTCATCGCCTCTTCCAGCCCGCGCAGGTCGGCCGCCATTTGGGCGGCCAGACCGCTTTCGCGTTGCCGGCGCTCCTCCAGTTCGGACACCTGGTCGGCCGCTTCCTCGAGCCGGCGGGCCACCAAGTCACGCTCGTTCCCGTGGGCGGCCAGGATGCGCTCAGCCCCACGCAGGCCTTCCTCCGCCGCCCGGGCGCCGGCCTCTGCCTCCTTCATCTCCGCAGCGGCCGCGGCCCCCGCCGCCCGCGCGTTCTCCCGGCGTGCGCCCAGGTCGGCCAACGCGGCCGCCACCACCTGCAGTTCGTTTCGCGACTCCAAGAGGACCTCCGCCCCCATCTCCCGGCGGCGGGCCACGTAGACCCCCCCGTGCGCCACCTCTCCGGCCCGGCTGACCAGACGGTACGGCCCTCTGCTGAGCTGGAGGTCGCGGGCGTCAAGACGCTCGCGCCCGACCACCAGCGCCGTCGCCGGCAGCACCTTGCGCAGAGCAGCCAGCACGGAGGCAGGCCCGTCCACCACCTCCCATAGGTCGCGCGTCCCCGTCGGGGGAGGTGGCGGCGCCTCCTCGCTCGCAGGGTCGCTCTCCCCTAGTACCACTTCCACCGGTTCTTCCCCCTGCAGGGCGAGGGTCCCGGCCTGTTCCCCTTCCAAGACCACGGCCTGGGCCACCGGTCCCAGCGCGGCGGCTACGGCCCGCTCGTAGCCGGGCTCGACGTCCAAGGCCTCCGCCAGGGCCAGACACCCCTCGTGCCGCCGCAAGAGCTCGCGGGCTCCAGCGGGCAGACCTTCACGCCGCCTGATCAGGTCCGTCAGTACCCCCCGCCGGGCCTCGACCCCGGCCAGTTCCTCGGCCAAAGAAGCTTCCGCTTGCGAGTGATCCCCGCTCCTGATGCGGGCCTCCTCCCGGGCGGCCGCCGCCGCCCGGAGCGCCGCTTGGGCCTGTAGGACGGTCTGCTGGGCGCTCTCGATCCGGCGGTCCAGATCGGCAGCCTCCTCCTCCAGCCGGGCCCTCCGGGCTGCGGCCTCGCGCGCCAGAGCAGCGAGCTCGGTGCCGACGCGCTGGCGACTCTCCAACTCGCGGCGCAGGAACTCCCGGTCTTGGGCCGCTCGCGAGCGGGCCGCTTCCAGCTCGAACACCGCGTCTTTCAGATCGTCCTCTTCGGCCGCGGCCGCCCGGTAGACAGGAAGGACTTCGTCGAGGGAATCCCTCAGAGTGGCGTTCCAACCGGCCACCCGGTCGAGCCGGGCCTCATCGGCGGTCCCCTGAAGGGCGGCGGTCAGCCGGATGTCGAGCGAGGCCGCCTCGGTCCTGGACAGCTCCCATCTGCGGCGGGCCCGGCTTTCCTCGCCTTCAGAGCGGGCGAGCCGCTGCCGCAGCGCCGCTACCCGCCCCTCCATGTGCTCGGCAGCGGTCGTGGCCCGATGGAAGAGTCCCACTATCCGCTCCCGCTCCTGCAGCGCGGAGCTGAAGCCCTCCTCCTCGGCGGCCCGCTCCCGGCGCAGTCCGGCCAGCCGGGCCTCCAACTCCGACCGCCGGGTCTCCAGACCGCGGAGCTCTGACGTGGCGGTCTCGCAGGAGGCCTGGGCCGCCAGCAAAGCGGCCAGGACGGCCTTGGCCTTGGCTGAAGCCCACTCCTCCTTGGCTTCCGCGAACCGCTCGGCCGCTGCGGCCTGCTGCCGCAGAGGCCGCAGCGCCGCCTTCACCTCGCGCTCGATGTCGGCCACCCGCAGCAGGTTCTGCCTGGTCCGCTCCAGTTTGGCCTGGGCCCGCGCTCGCCGCTTCTTGAAGCGGCCCAGTCCGGCGGCTTCTTCCACCAGGGCCCGGCGCGCCTCCGGGGTGGAGTTGAGGAGAGCTTCAACTTTGCCCTGGCTGATGACACTGTGCATCTCCCGGCCCAGCCCCAGGCTTCCGACAAGATCCTGGACATCGAGCAGCCGGCAGGCGCTCCCATTGAGGCGGTATTCCGAGCCCCCATCCCGCTCCAGCCGGCGGGTGAGCTCCACCTCGTCGGCGTCGAGCGGCAAGGACCGCCCGGCGTTGTCGAAGACCAAGCTGACCTCGGCCACGGCGCTCGACCGCCGGCCGTCCGGGCCGGAGAAGATCACGTCCTGCATGTTCCTGCCCCGCAGGCTCGCCGGGCTTTGCTCCCCCAGCACCCACAGGACGGCGTCGGCGATGTTGCTCTTGCCACTGCCGTTGGGCCCGATGATGACGGTGACCCCAGCCTCGAAGGTCAGTTCGGTGGGCCTGGCGAAGGTCTTGAAGCCACGAAGGCGGACCGAGCGAAGATGAGCCACTCTACTCCGCCTCCCCGTCCGTCTCCAGCGATTCCAGCGCCTCCCGGGCCGCCGCCTGCTCGCTCATCTTGATGGTGGTGCCCGAGCCTCGGCCCCTTACGGTCCCGGCCACGCTCACCTCGGAGCTGAACACCCGGGCATGAGCGGGGCCGCTCTCTTCGATGAGCCGGTAACGGGGCTGCTGGCCGCGAGGCGCCAGCATTTCCTGGAGCGCGGTCTTGTGGTCCACGTGAACGGTGACCGCATACTCGATCTGCTCACCGAAAGCATCCACGACGGCCGCCCGGGTCTTCTCGAAACCGTGGACCAAGAACGCCGCCCCGATGAGAGCTTCCAGCACGTTCCCAAGCACGCTCGGGCTGGCCGCCGCCTCTCGCCGCCTGTTCTCCGAGGCGGGAGCATCGGCCAGGATGAGGCCGGGCACCCCCACGCGCGTCGCCACCTGCACGCAACTGGCCCGGCTCACCACGAAGGCCTTGACCCGGGCCAAGCCGCCTTCTTCACTGTCCGGAAAACGCTCGTACAAAGCTGAAGCGACGGCGAGGCCGAGGACGCTGTCCCCTAGGAACTCCAGGCGTTCGTACGAACCGGTGCGCGCTCCTACCCACGAGGAGTGGGTCAGGGCCTGCCGATACACATCGGGCGGGAGGGCGCCGATCAGTCCGATCAGACTCGAGGCCGCAGGCGTCCGGCCTGACACGCGTCCCCACAGTCGGCGGAAAGACGAGGAGACCACCTGGACCAGCGCCGGCAGTCCCCCCATCGCCGCCCTCTCCCGCGGATGGAGGTCAGATGCGCTCGGCGATGAAATCGACGGCCGAGCCGACGGTGGTGAGAGCCTGGGCCTCTTCGTCGGAGATCTTGATGCCGAACTGGTCTTCCAGCTCCATGATCAACTCCACCAGGTCGAGGCTGTCGGCGCTAAGGTCGTCCTGGAACGACGCTTCCATGGTCACGGCCGCCGCCTCCACACCCAGCGTGTCCACCAGGATGTCGCGCAGCTTGGCTAGGATCTCTTCTTTGGTCATCTGTCGCTCCTTGCGTCAGTCGGGGTCCGTCGCCGGGGGGACCCCCCACGACGACGCGGCCATTGTATCAACGGGGGTCAAGGAGCGGCAGTGGCGTCGACAGCGGTCTCGGCATCGGCAGCCATCTTCTCATCGGCGGTCTGGACCGACCCGGCTCCGGCTCCCTGGGCACCGGTCATGCGGGCGATCTCGGCGTCCACCGCCGGTAAGACCCCCTTGCGCAGGGCGGCGGCCCCGAACAGGAGGGCGTTGGCGATGGCGCGCCGGGAGGAATTGCCGTGGCAGATGACCACCAACCCGCGTACGCCCAGCAGATAGGTGCCTCCATGAGCCTCGGGATCGAGACTCTCCCGCAGACCCCGTAGGGCCGGCCTGAGCAAGAGGCCACCGGCCTTGGCCCGCAGGTTGCCGGAGGCGGCCTCCTTCATGCGGGCGAACATCGACGCCGCCGATCCCTCCAGGAGCTTCAGCGCCACGTTGCCCGTGAAGCCGTCGGTCACCACGACATCGACGGCGTTCCGCAGCAGGTCTCTTCCCTCGATGTTGCCGAAGAAGCGCAATCCCGAGTCTTGCAGTAGAGGATAGGCGGCGCGAGCGAGCTCGTTTCCCTTGCCCTCCTCTTCGCCGATGTTGAGCAGGCCCACGCTCGGGTCACTCACCCCTAGAACTGTCCGCGCGAAGGCCGCACCGAGAATGCCGAACTCAAAGAGGTGCTCGGGGCGGCAGTCCGCGTTGGCGCCAGCGTCCAACAACACCACCGGTCCGCGTTCACCCGGTAGGGTGGTGACGATGGCAGGGCGGCGAATGCCGCCCGCCCGCTTCACCACTAGCAGCGCCGCCGCCACCATCGCTCCGGTGCTCCCGGCCGACACGAATCCCTGAGACCTGCCTTCGGCCACCGTCCGCGCCCCCACCACGATGGAGGAGTCGGTCATGTTCTTCACCGCGCCGGCGGGTTCCATGGTCGAGGTGATCACGGTCGCGCTGGGGACCACCTCGACATTGGCATCCGTTCGACCGCTAAGGAACGGTTCGAGTACTCCCGGCCGTCCCACGACGAGCACGCGCAAGGATGGTGAGGCGGCGAGCAGGGCGCCGGCGACGATCTCCTCGGGAGCTCTGTCGCCCCCCTCGCCGTCGAGGGTGAGCGTCACCGGCCGTTGTGTGTCGGTCGAGAGTGAGTCTGCGCTGGTCACCGGGTCTCCTTGCTCGGGATGCGGAAACGATGCGGACGGCAAGACTGTCTCACAGACAAGGCGGCTCTGGGAAGAAGTCGGCCGAGCGAAGGTGCTTGCTCCGCGAACGTTTGTTCGTTATACTGGATGAAACTACAGTCGGAGGCCTGAATTGACGATACGGAAACCTCGGAGTATAATGTTGAGGTTTGCGTCGAGCGATGGTACCAAAAGGGAAACCTTCAGTCTTCAGTTAGGATAGCAGAGAACAGTGCATAGAGAAAGCGAAATCACCACATTCGACACCCGCGTGATCGCGGATGTGCAGGACCTCCTCCTCGTCGGCCAGGAGCGCGGCTACGTCACCAGCGACGAGATCATGGCTTTGGTCGAAGAGCTCGACATGACCATGGAAGAGATCGAGGACCTGTACTCCCAGCTCTTCGACCAGTCCATCGAGATCTATGAGCAGAGCCCGGTCAGCCAGGGTGTCCTGGAGCCCACCGAACCCGCGCTCGACCTCTCGATCGAGACCGTCACCCACGATCCTCTGCGCCTCTACCTCAAAGAAGCGGGTGAGATCCCGCTGCTTACCAAGGAGGAGGAGATCGAGCTGGCCAAACGCATCGAGGCCGGCGACAAGCGGGCCAAGGACCGCATGATCCAGTCCAACCTGCGCCTGGTCATCTCCATCGCCAAGAACTATTACACCCAAGACATGGACCTGCTCGACCTTATCCAGGAGGGCAACACCGGTCTCATCCGGGCCGTGGAGAAGTTCGACTACCGCAAGGGCTACAAGTTCTCCACCTATGCCACCTGGTGGATCCGCCAGGCCATCACCCGGGCCATCGCCAATCAAGACCGCAACATCCGCATCCCCGTGCACATGATCGAGAAGATCAACAAGATGGTCCGCACTGAAAGGAAGCTCCTCCAAGAGACCGGCAAGGAGCCCAACGACGACGAATTGGCTTTCGAACTGGGCATAGACCCCCAGGAAGTGCAGGAGATGCGCAAGATCGCCCAGCGCACCACCTCACTTGAGACCCCCATCGGCGACGAGGAAGACGCGGAGCTCGGCGACTTCATTGAGAACTCGAGCACGCCCGACCCCGCGGACGTGGTGTCGAGCATCATCGCCAAGGAGAGTCTCGACCGGGTCCTCAAGGCCATGGACGAACGCGAGCGCAAGGTGGTCGAGCTACGGTTCGGCCTCAAAGGCGAGCACCCCCGCACTCTGGCCGAGGTCAGCTCCCGTTTCAACGTCAGCCGTGAGCGCATCCGCCAGATCGAGGCCAAGGCCCTCGAGCAGATCAAGGCCTCTGACGAGATCCAGGCCATGCGGGAGTCGGCCTGAGCTCCGGGCCGTTCCGAGCCACCATCCCCCGCTGATGACGTGAACAGGGCGCACTCAGGTGCGCCCTTCCTTATCCGTCTTGCCGCTCAGGCGATGCCCGAAGAATAGAACGACTTTTCATGTTCAATTTGCCAGAGGGCGTCTCCATGTGATAAATATGGAATCACGTTTCAATCCCACTTGGAGGGGGAGCAGCATGTCGGACAAGTTCCATGAGAAGCCGGTGAGCCGCCGCGAATTCCTGAAGGTGGCGGGCGTCGCCGGGGCCACCATAGGCGTCGGCGCCGGCTTGGGCGGCCTTCTCGCCGCCTGCGGCGAGGAAGAGACCACCACTACGACCGCCGGGGCCACCACCACCACCGCCGCCGGGGCCACCACCACCGCCGGAGCCACCACCACCACCGCAGCAGGGGTGGAGATGGGCCGCGAGATCAAGATCGGCGCTGTGTCCCCCATCACCGGGGCGCTGGCTTCCTTCGGGGGCCCGGACAAGTGGATCGTCAGCTACGTCTTGAAGGCAGTCGGCGATGGAGTCATCTGCGGCGATGGCAAGAAGCACCCGCTATCCATCATCCAACTGGACAGCCAGTCGAGCCCCAACCGGGTGGCGGAAGTCACTCAGGACCTGATCTTCAACGAGAAGGTCGACATGATGGTGGCCTCGTCGAGCCCCGATACCGTCAACCCGGCCGCCGACCAGTGCGAGGCGAACGGCATACCCTTCCTCGCCAACTTCGTACCGTGGCAGCCCTTCTTCTTCGGCCGCGGCGCCACCGCCGAAACGCCCTTCACCTGGACCTGGATGTACCACTTCGGCGTGGAAGACGCCGGCCTGTGCCGCCTGGGCATGTGGGACCAGATCGAGACCAACAAGACGGTGGGGTACCTCTTCCCCAACGACGCCGACGGTCAGGCCTGGTTCAACCCCGAGAAAGGACTGGAGCCCATCCTGGTCAAAGGGGGCTACACCACCGGCGCGAAGCCGGAGATGTACCAGCCGCCGTCGGAGGACTTCACCTCTCAGATCTCCGAATTCAAGAAGGCCGGCTGCGAAGTCTGCACCGGTGTCCAGACCCCGCCTGATTTCACCACGTTCATCCAGCAGTGCGCCCAGCAGGGGTATCAGCCGAAGATCATGACCATCAGCAAGGCTTCGCTCTTCCATCAGAGCATGGAAGCCATCGGCGACCTCAGTATCGGCCTGTCCGACCATATGGTCTGGCATCCCAAGTTCCCGTACAAGAGCTATCTGACCGGCCAGACCTGCGAGGAGTACGCGGAAGCCTACACGGCGGATACGGGCAAGCAGTGGACCCAGCCCCTGGGCCAGCTCGGCAAGTACGAGTGGGCGGTCGACGTGCTCAAGCGGGTCACCGACGTCGACAACAAAGCCCTGTACATCGACATGATCAGGACCACCAAGTTCGACGGGATCAATGGCCCGGTCGACTTCAATCTCCCGTCACCCGGCCCGAACCGCCCGGTGCCGAACGTCTACAAGATCAGTATCGCCGGTGGGCAGTGGGCCAAGTCTGAGGATCCCAGGTTCAAGTACGACATCTACATCTGCTATGGGCAGGATCCCAACATGCCTATCCAGAAGAAGTTCGAGCCCATCGTCTACACGTCCTAGGTCCAGCGTCTCCGGCCCTCAGGGCCGGAAGAGGGCCGCTTCGCAGGAGGAGCAGCGCGCGCTGCTCCTCCTGCTTCTTCTTCAGCAGTCGCGCGTAGGAGTGCAGGCGCGCAAGGGCGGACCCGTCCCCCCCGGCGGCGGCGCGACGGTCAGGCGGGAAGAGGGGTCTCCCCCCGGCGGGAGCGGACGGCGCGGGCGACGTTGTCGAGGATGAGCTCGGCCACGGTCTCCTTGGGCGCCCGGTCCACCTGCACTTCGTCGTCGCGGGTGAGGATCCGCACCTCGTTGTAGTCGGAGTCGAATCCGATGTCGGTGCGGGAGATGTCGTTGAAGATGATCATGTCGAGTTGCTTGCGCTGCATCTTGCTGCGGGCCCGGTCGAGCCCTTCTAAGCCGTATTCGGCCGCGAAGCCCACCAAGAACTGACCCTTGTGGTGGGCGGCTACGTCACAGAGGATGTCGGTGGTCGCTTCCAGGTCGATACGCCAGCCTTCGCGGCCTTTGCCGATCTTGCCTCCAGCCGGGCCGTCCGCCACCCGGTAGTCGGCCACCGCAGCCGCCATGATCAGGATGTCGGTGTCGGGGAGCAGCCTCATCACCTCGGCATGCATCTCGCCTGCCGTAGGGGTCTCGATCTGGCGGACCCCGGGGACGGCGGGCATGTCCACATTGGCCTGGATGAGATCGACCTGGGCGCCCCGGTCGAAGGCGGCTCGGGCCAGGGCGAAGCCCATCTTGCCCGAGCTCCGGTTGCCGATGAAACGGACCGCGTCGATGGGTTCCCGTGTGCCGCCCGCCGTGATGACCACACGCAGGCCGCGAAGGTCACGCTTGCGCTGCACCTGCAGCCGCAGCTTGACCTCGGCCACGATGCTGTCCGGGTCGGCCATGCGTCCGGAGCCATAGTCCCCGCAGGCGAGTTCGCCCGCCCCGGGTTCGACCACAAAGACCCCCTGGTCCCGCAGCGCGGCCACGTTGGCCTGGGTGGCCGGGTGTTCCCACATCTGGGTGTTCATGGCCGGTGCCACCACCACGGTCTTGCCGAAGGCCAGGTACATCGAGGTGAGCAGGTTGTCGGCCACGCCGTTGGCCATCTTGGCCAGGGTATTGGCGGTGGCCGGTGCCACCACCATGATGTCGGCCTCTTTGCTGTCTTCGATGTGAGTGATACGCGAGTCGAGGCCGATCTCGCTGACCTCATCGAGACGCACCGGGTGAGTGGAGAGGGTCTCGAACGTCCACGGTCCCACGAAGCGGGTGGCCGCCCGGGTCATGACCACACGCACGTCCATGCCCGCCTTCTGCAGACCGCGCAAAAGCTCGGCGGCCTTGTAGGCCGCGATCCCGCCCGTTACCCCCAGGAGAACGACGGGCGTATCGGCCATCATCGGTTCCTCGCGGACCCCTACTGGCGGGGAGTGCGCAGCTTGTAGACTATCTCACCCCTGGCCGCCTCGGCCATGGCGACACTCAGATAGTTCTTGGAGAAGTTGGCCACCGGCGGCGGGGCGAAGGCGTCGAGACCGGCGCCCTCTCCCAGGCTGTGGTAGTAGGAGTTGATCTGGCGGGCCCGCTTGGCCGTGACCATGACGGCGGTATAGCGGTTGGGCTCCTCGGTGCCTTCTTCCCGAGACGCCGATAGACCGGCCAGGATCTCATCGACAGTGGGCTTGTTCATCCTCTTCCTTGGTCCGCTTGATGATCGCAGCCAGCTCTTCACCGGCTCTATCGACAGTGTCGTTCAATATAACATAGTCGAATTGCCGGGGAGCCTCCCACGCCCCCCCACGGACCGCGTTCATCTCCTCCCGGGCCCGGGCCAGGCGGCGCCGCAGCGAGCGGGCGCTCTCGGTCTTGCGCCCTACCAGCCGCCGCTCCAACTCCTCCTCGGAAGGGGGCATGATGAAGATCATGAGGGCGTCCGGGCAGCGCTCCAGGATTTGCCGCGCTCCCTCCAGTTCGATCTCCAAGATCACATCGTGGCCCGCCGCCAGTTCGGCCTCAACCGCCTGCCGCGGAGTGCCGTACAGGTGGCCGGCGTACTCGGCCCATTCCAGGAACTCACCGGCACTCGCCCGCGCCTGGAACTCATCCTTATCAAGGAAATAGTAATCGCGCCCGTCGACCTCCCCCTCCCGCCGCGGCCTGGTCGTGGCCGACACGGAGAGAACGAGGCGGGGAATGCGGCCCAGCACCCGCCGGATCAGGGTGCCTTTGCCCGCGCCGGAAGGCCCGGAGATGACGATGAGCCTGGGGATCGCCGCCTACCGAAGGACAGACAGGGCTTGGCCGTCAGCCACTCAGCATGTCGAGCAGCTCTTTGCGCTGGCGGGGGGTGAGCCCGTTGACTGTCTTGGACGAGCTGACCCGGCAACGCTCGAGAAGCTTGTTGGCCTTGACCCGGCCGTACTTGGGCACAGCCAGGACCAGATCGAGCACCTTGGCAGTGGACACACATGGCGGTGGATCGAGGAGCACATCGGTGATGCTGATCTCACCGTTGCGGAGGCGCTCCTTGAGCCTGGCCCGCTGCGAGCGGATGTCGTTGGCCCTGCGAAGGGCCTCCATCCGTTGCTGCTGGCTGCGTTCCGGTGTTTGCGGAGATGCGCTCAAAGGCTGGCTCATGGCGGCCATTATACACACGAGGTTTGCGGACGCAACACCGTCTTGCCCGCATCTTTTGCACGCATTCTTCCGAGCAGGCTGAAGCTCACATTAAGCCTTAGACGGCCGGGAAGTGGGCGCAGCCGGTCAGCGTCTCCAGAGTCAGTCCCCGCTCCTCCAGGGCCGCGGCCAGGCCCTCCGCCAGCCGGCCGGCCAGCAGCGGATCCCGGAAACCACAGGAGCCCACCGCGACCACCCGGGCCCCGCAAGCCATGAAGTCGAGCACGTCCTGAACGGTGCCCGCACCGCCCATCCCGATGAGAGGGACCTCCACCGCCTCGTACAGCTCATACACCGCCCGCAGGGCCAGGGGCCTGACGGCGGGGCCGGACAGGCCGCCGGTGACATTGCCCAGATAGGGCCGTAAGGTGGCCCGGTCGATGACCAGGCCCTTGTAGGTGTTGACGGCCGCCAGGGCATCGGCGCCGGCGGAGACGGCCGCCCGCCCGATGGAGGTGATGTCCGTCACGTTAGGGGTCAACTTGGCGATGAGCAGACCGGGCCAGACCGCGCGCACAGCGGCCACCACGGTGGCCGTCTCCCCCGGGTCGCTCCCTACGGACAGGCAGCCGGTATGGACGTTGGGGCAGGAGATGTTGAGCTCGAGCCCCACCCGCCCGGTCCAGACCGGGCCGCTCCTCAGAGGGCGGGCTGTGTCAGCGGCCAGGTCCCCGCCTCCCGACCGCCCCTCCGGCAGCATCACTTCCAAGACCGAGCGCAGGCCGGAGGCCAAAGCGACGTATTCCTCCAGAGAGAACCCACCCACGCTGGCGATGATCGGACAAGGCAGGTCCAGCAGGCGGGGCAGCCTTTCGGCGACGAAGGCGGAGAACCCCTCTCCAGACAGACCGATGGCGTTGATCAATCCGCCTGGGGTTTCCAGGATCCGGGGCGGCGGATTCCCCTCGCGCGGCTCGAGCGTCAGCGTCTTGGGCACGTAGGCGGCCACCGGCGGACGGTGGGGGATCTCCGGGCCCAGAACCCGGGCGAGTTCGAAGATCTCCATGGTCCCCGAAGCGTTGATGATCGGGTGGGCGAGATGGAGCGGCCCCAGCGCGACCCCTAGGCCGGGACACGGCCCGCTGCCCCCCGGCGGGCGGCCGGCGCCGACCGCGGTCACCGGGCACCCCCCGCTGCCTGGACCGGCGGGGTGCGACCGGCACCGCCGAACAGGACCTCGCCTGCGAAGACCGGCCCTTCGTGGCACACCCGGGCCGTCTTCCCGCCCGCCAACAGGATGGCGCAACCATGGCAGGAGCCCACTCCACACGCCATCCCCGCTTCCAGGCTGAACCAGGCCGCCACCGCCGGCACTGTCGAGCAGACCCGCCACACCGCCTCGGTCATGGCCCACGGACCGCAGACGGCCAGACGGTCTCCCGGTCTGAGTTCCCGTTCGAGCAGATTGATGACCGTCGCAGGCGGGCCGGCCGAGCCGTCCTCCAGCGCTACCTCCAGACGACAGCGCACCCTTGCTGCCGGCAGGTCCTCGACCGCCTTGCGCACGGGCACCTCCCCCCCGGCCTGCGCGCGGTCACGGAACCCCAGCAAGACCAGGAGCTCAGCCTCGCCTTCTCCACCGCCCTCGGTCGCGGACCGCAGCAGGAGCGGCAGGGGCGCCACCCCCACCCCGCCCCCCACCAGGATCAGCCGCCCCGAAGCACCCGGGGTCCCCCCGCCGCCGGAGTGAGCGGACACAGCCCAGCCCATCGCGGCCAGGTCGAATCCGTTGCCCAGCGGGCCGAGAACCCACACAGACGCCCCCGGTCCGACCTGGGCCAACTCCCGCGTGCCCGCCCCGACGGGCGCGATGAGGAACGACACTTCCTCGCCGTTCTGGTCGGCTACGGAAAGGGCGCGGCCGAGAAAGCAGGCGGAGTGGGCGGCCTGGAGAAGGGCGAACTGGCCCGGCCGCGCCCCCGGCCAACCGGGCACGCGGACCGTGAGCCAGGTCAGACTGCCCAGGGCTCGATTGGACCTTACCTCCCCTTCGGCACGTATGGCGCTCACCGGCCTGCCTCGTCGCCCCGAGTACGCCCGGGCCCGTCGCCGGCCGCCGCCGTCGCCAGGCTCTCGTGCAGGTCTTGCAGACAGGTCACACTTACCCGCCCCGCCCGCCTACGGTCGTTGGCGATCGCCTGCACCGCCGCGTGGGCGGCGGCGGCGTTGGTCATGGTGGGCACGCCGCGGCGCAAAGCGGCGCGACGGATCTCGTACCCGTCCGAGCGAGCGCCCCGGCCCCGCGGGATGTTGATGACCAGGTCGATCTCGCCCGCCTCGATGAGGTCGACGATGGTGGTGACGGGTGCCTCCCCGGGAGCGGGCCCACCGGGAGCGCCTCTGCCGCCCCGCCCGGCCCTGGCCTCAGCCCTCTCGCGCGCGACCCGCAGTTCTTGGCCGACCGTGTGCTTCAGTACCGGCTCAGCATCGATCCCGTTGAGCACCAGGACCCGATGGGTGCCCTCAGTGGCCAGGATGCGGAAGCCCAGCGTACTCAGCATCAGGGCCATCAAGACCACGGCATCCTTCTCGGCGTCGGCAACGGAGATGAAGATGGACCCCTCCCGCGGCAGCCGGTCGCCTGCCGCCAGCGAAGCCTTGGCGAAGGCTTCGGGGAAGCTGGCCCCCACCCCCATCACCTCGCCGGTGGACTTCATCTCCGGACCCAAGGTGGTGTCGACCCCCGGGAACCGGGGGAAGGGCAGGACGGCCTCCTTGACCGCGACGTGCTGGAGGTCGCGCCGGCGGGGCACCCGGCCGGCCGCGACCGACTCCGCCCAGCCGGGCAGTCCCATGTCAATCAGTCTCTGTCCGGCGATGACCCGGGTGGCGACGCGGGCGAGCGGGACGCCGGTGGCCTTGCTTACGAAGGGCACGGTCCGGCTGCCCCGGGGATTCACCTCAAGCACGTAGATGCTGGCTCCCCCGTGGTCGCTCTGCTGGACGGCGTATTGGACGTTCATCAGGCCGATGACGCCCAGCTCCCGGGCCAGGGCCGCCGTCTGTTCCTCGATGCGCCGCACCGCCTCCTTTCCCAGGGACACGGTGGGGATGACACAGGCGGAGTCGCCCGAGTGGATGCCCGCCTCCTCCACGTGCTGCATCACGGCGCCGATGTACACGTCCTCGCCGTCGCAGAGGGCGTCCACGTCGATCTCGGTGGAGTGTTCCAGGAAGCGGTCGATAAGGACCGGGTGGCGGGGGGAGGCTTTCACCGCGGTACGCAGGTAGCGCTGCAGGCTCTCTTCATCGTAGACGATCTCCATGGCCCGGCCGCCGAGAACATATGAGGGACGGACCAGGATGGGATAGCCGATGCGCTCGGCCACCGCAAGCGCCTCCTGCTCGTTGCGCACGGTCCCGTACGGAGGGGCCTTGAGGTTGAGCTTCCGCAGCACTTCGCCGAACCGCTCTCGGTCCTCGGCCAAATCGATCGCCTCTTGCGAGGTGCCAAGGATGGGCACTCCCGCAGCGTGCAGTCTTTCGGCGATCTTAAGCGGGGTCTGTCCGCCGAACTGGACCACGACGCCCTTGGGCTTCTCGTTCTCAACGATGTTGAGCACGTCCTCGAAGGTCAGCGGTTCGAAGTACAGACGGTCGGAGGTGTCGTAGTCGGTGGAGACCGTCTCCGGGTTGCAGTTGACCATGAT
>CAYNPL010000034.1:0-24575 GCA_964399135.1 uncultured Gaiellales bacterium | reverse complement strand
GGGGGCTGCCCCCCTCCTGCGGTTTGTGGTGGCCGGGCTGGTGGTTGGCGTCGGGGTGGGGGGGGGGGGGCGCAGCCCCCGTCCCGGGGGCTGCGCCCGCGGTCTCGAAAGGAGAGAGGCCGCCGCGGCCCCGCAGGGGCCGGGCGGCGGGCGCCGTCTCCGGGTGGTCCAGGCGACGGCGGAGCAGGAACTCCCCCAGGTCCCGGGTGGCGTCGGCCACCAGAGAGCAGGCGCGGCCCGGCGCGTAGTCGGGATAATGGACCTTGAAGGCGAACGTGGCCGTGGGCTCGGCGCTCACCAGCACCGCGCCGGACTGGATGGCCGGGAGCACCGCCTCGAGGTTGAAGCGGGCGATGTCGGCGGCCCGGCGGGCGTAGCCGTACAGCATCTCGGGGATGCCGGCCGCCCGCTGGGGCGGCAGCAGCATCCGGATGCCGTGGGCTTCGAGCACCCGCAGGACGGCGAGGGCGAGCTCGGGGTCGTTGTAGTTGGCGAAGAGGTCGTAGAAGTAGGCAACGGTGGGCTCGGGCACGGCCCGGACAGGGTCGGCGGGGGCCGGGACAGGTGAGTCCGTCGCCAGGCCGGGGGCCCCCGGCCTGGCGACGTAAGCTGCGAAGCACCCGCCGGCGCACACAGGGGTACGGCCGGCCGGGAACATGTCGGCGAACGTCCGCCGGGCGAACGGCGCCATGGTCCGGCGCCGGTCGATGCCGAGGAGCGCCTCTGCCAGGCGGCGCGCGGCCCGGTTGCGGAGCAGGGGGTTGGCGACGGGAGCCAGAGCATGCCCCAGGCGGGAGACCGTCTCCGGGTGCCCGAGCACACGTTCCACCGGAGCCCCGGGGTGAGCGGCCCGGTACTTGGCCTTGGCTTCCAGCATCAGCTTGGGGATGTTGACGTGTGACGGGCACTCCACCGCGCACATGCCGCAGACGATGCAGTAGTCGGTCACCGTCTTGGTGGCGGCCCTCCCGTACGTGCTCCCCGGATCCAGACCGCCGGTGATGACGGCGCGGAGCAGGTTGGCCTTCGCCCGGGGCGAGGCGTGCTCCTTGCGGGTGGCCTTGTAGGTGGGGCACATGGTGGTGGCCACTACGCTCTTGCACTGGCCGCACCCGTGGCATTTCTCGATCTCCCGTTCGTATTCGGCGCCCGGGAAATGGAGCAGAGGGCTCTGAGGCAGCGTGCGGTAGCCCGCGCCGTAGCGGAGGTCCCGCAGAAGGCTGCCGCTCGTCTCCTGGGGCGCGACTTTCTTCCCCGGGTTCATCAGACCCTGAGGATCGAACGCCTCTTTGGCCAGAGAGAAGAGGGTGTAGATCTCGTCCCCGTACATCTGCCGCAGGTAGGGGGTGCGGAGCAGACCGTCCCCGTGTTCGCCCGACATGGTGCCGCGGATGTCGCGGACGTACTCCGAGACCTCGTCGTAGAGGGCCTGCATAGTGCGGAGATCGCCGGGATCCTTGGGGTCGAGAAGGGGCCGGGTGTGGATGTTTCCATCGCCCACGTGCCCGTACATGACGGCCTCCACGCCGGTGCGGTCAAAGAGCTTCTGCAAGAAATCCACGTACCCGGGCACCTCGGTGGGATGCACGGTGACGTCTTCGATGAAAGGAAGGGCGCGGCGCGGCCCGGGCATGCGCAGGGCCAGGGCCACCGCCGACTTGCGCACGGTCCACAGCCGGGCCGTCTCCTCCGCCGTGCGGGCGCGGGCCACTTGGAGACAGGCCGTGCCGGAGAGGTGGCCTTCCAACTCGGCCAGCTTGGCGGCGACGGCGTCTTCGTCCTCCCCCTCGAACTCGATGAGAAGGGCGGTGTCGGTCGCGGGCGGGAGCATGGCGTCCACGCGGGAGTCGTGCCTGCGCACGAGCGCGAGGAAGCGGGAATCCATGATCTCCACGGCGGTGGGACGGAGGGCGAGGATGCCGGGCACGGCCTCCCCCGAGGCGAAGACCGAGGGGAAGTAGGCCATGGCGATGCCCCGCTGGGCCGGGAGGGGGACGAGGTTGAGCGTGGCCTCGGTCACCAGGCCCAGAGTGCCTTCGGCACCCACGAAGAGCCGCTGCAGGTGGACCGTGTCCGCGCGGCCGGCTCCGCCAGCCGCCGGGCTCTTCTCCAGGATGGTCTCCAGGCGGTAGCCCGAGCAGTTCTTGACCACCCGGGGCATGGCGGCGGCTATGGCGTCGGACTGCGCCTGCAGCCGAGGCAGGATGGAGGCGAACGCCCGGCCGGCGAGGGTATCACCGGCCAGCAGGGCGGCGAGCTCGGGACCGTCCGCGGGAAGGGGCCGGGCCGGGTAGACGCTTGCGTCGGGCAGCACCACCTCCAGGGCCAGGACGTGGTCGATGGTGCCCCCGTAGGCCACGGTGCGCGCTCCCGAGGAGTTGGTGCCGATCATGCCCCCTAAGCTGCAGTAGTTCTCGCTGGAAGGATCGGGAGCGAAGAAGGTCCCCCAGGCGTGGGCGTGCTCGTTGAGCGAAGCCATCACCACTCCCGGCTGCACCCGGGCCCAGGAACCGTCCGGTGCCACCTCCAGGATGCGGTTCATGTAGCGGGTGAAGTCCACCTGGATGCCCGCCCCCACGGCCCCGCCCGCCAGACCCGAGCCCATGCCCCGCGCCACCAGGGGCAGCCCCCGCTCGGCGCAGTATCCGACCAGGCGGACGACATCGTCGGTGCCACGAGGCGAGACCACGCCGAGCGGCAGGACCTGGTTGAGGCCGGCGTCGGTGGCGTAGAGGTAGCGGGTGATGTCGTCGAACTCCACGTCGCCGCGGAGCAGCGAGCGCAGGTCGCGGGCGACGATCTCGGCGGCGGGTGGCCGGCCGGGGGGCGCTGTCGCGGCCCCCGGCCGGGAAGGCGCGGGGCCCCGGCCTGCGGCCGGGGCCCCGCCTCCGAGGCCGCGGTCTTCGGTCACTGCAGTGGTATCACCGGCAGCAGCAGATGCGACGGGTATTGTGCGTTGTGGTAGACGCTGTGACTGACCGTCTTGCTGCTGCACACGTGGTTGCCGATGTACTCGATGTTGCTGAGACCGGCGGTACCGGTGGGCACATCCAGGCTCATGATGTCCACGCAGATGCGGTGCCCGCGCAGGAACATGTTGGCCGTCGAAAGCAGCTCGATCTGGTACTCGTTGACCTCGCCGGGCACCACCGGCTTCTGCGACTCCCGGGTAAGCTTGTGGAAGGGCGCCCAGGGCTTGGTGCGCTTGGGATCGAGTTCGCGCAGCGAGGCCTTCAGCCAGCCACGGGTGAGCTCCCGCTCGGGCAGGTCGTCGGGAACGAAGCGCTCCCCCTCGCGCTGGGTGCGCACCGAAACATCCGGCCCCACGTCGGACAGAGCGATGATCCAGTTGGTGTCGTCCTGGTCGAGCGCCGCGTAGATGGTGAGCGAGCAGGGACCGACCACCAGCAGGTCGTCGGGTAGGGGGTCGGTCATGTAGCGGAGCCGCTCCACCTTCATGGTCTTCTTGAGGGGCATCTGGGTGAAGACGTCGGGGTCGGGGTTGTAGCTCTGGGTCTGCTCGGGAGGCAGGCATTCCTCGGTGGTGAGGCGCTCCCAGCTGTCGAGGTAGAACTTGGTCCACTGGGTGCCCGGCACCGGCCAGTCCTCGTAAGTGCGCCACTTGTTCTCGCCCATCACCCAGACCTTGACCGCTGGGTCGTCCTCCACCCCGTTGTCGATCCCTTTGAGCCAGTGGTCGTACCAGCGGATGATGTCGTCGTGCATCTGGTGGAAGGGCCGCTCCATGTGAGCCGGGCCGTTAAAGAGCAGCCGTTTCTTGGGCGAGTTCTTCGCGTTCATGAACCAGTGCTGCGCGCCCTGCCAGTGCATCTTGTAGGTGTAGGCGTAGGCTCCCGAGCCGCACACGAAGGGGATCTTGACCTTCTGGAAATCCTCCTCGCTCTTCTCGAGCAACTCGGGGTGGTCGTAGGGGTCGATGAGCGTCCAGAAGGTCATCCCCTGGCGCTGCCCCTTCTGGGTGAGGATGTTCCACAGGTGGGCGTACATCCGGTAGTCGGGGTTGTTCATGGCCCATTCCCACTTCTCTTCAAGATCGGGAGGGAGAGGGCCCGGCCGCCCGCAGGGTTCATGGACACAACTGAACATACCGAGCAGGTAGGGCATCATCTGGAACACGCCGCCGGGATGGAACTCACGCACGCTCCACATGCCGCTGTAGCCGCCCATGGAGTCGTAGGGGTAGATGGCCTTGAGCGCGGGATGTCCCTGGACCGCCGCCCTGAACTGCTCACCGCCGAACGCGGAGATGCCGATCATCCCCACGTTGCCGTCGCACCAAGGCTGCTGGGTGATCCACTCGATCATGTCGTAGTGGTCGGTCGGGTTCTCCGGCTCATAGTCGCCCTCCGACTTGCCGACCCCGCGCAACTCCGCGATGACGTGGGCGTAGCCGCTGGCCACCAGCCGCTTGGTATCGCCTCCCTCGACCACGCCGTACCACAGCGAGGCGTAGGCCGGCTGCGGGGGTAGGGCCTCCGCGATCTCCGGGCGCTGCAGGTCCTTGTTGTGCACCGCACAGGTGTAAAGGACGGGGTAGGCACCGGGTGCCTTGGGCCGGTAGACGTCGACGGCCAGGTGCACCCCATCGCGCATCTTCACCATGACGTCACGTTCTTGGATCATGTTCTCATAGACCGGCTCATCGAGGGCCACGTCGTCTCCTTTCGCCGCTTGCGAGTCGATCGACTCCCCATGCCTCCACGATAGCGCAGTCGCCGGGTTCGTGAGAGAATGCAGGGGGTCCGGGCCGCCGTCGCCCGGAAGCCCAGAGTCCTATCCACACGAGGGGATCAAGCACCATGGAGCGCGGCGCGTCCGCCTGTCAGGCAAAGGAGGTGAGTCATGCTTGCCATTCTCAAAACCACCGAGGAAGGTCTCGAGCGGTTGGAGGAGTTCGAACCGGGATCTTGGATCGATCTGGTCAGCCCCACCGAGGAAGAACTGCGACGAGTCAGCGGCGAGCTGAACATCCCTCTGGACCTGCTCAGGGGTCCCCTGGACGAAGAGGAGAAATCCCGGGTCGAGGTCGAGGACGGGCTCACCTACGTGATCGTCGATATCCCGGTGCTCGTGGTGGAGGACGACGAGCGTAGCTACTCCACCATCCCGCTGGGGATGATCGTGCATCCCGACTACTTCGTCACCGTCTGCCTGCGCGTGAACCCCATTCTCGGAGAGTTCGAGCGGGGCAGCGTCCGCGGGTTCTACACCTTCAAGAAGACCCGGTTCCTCTTCCAGATCCTGCAGCAGATATCGGCCTTCTACCTGCGCTACCTGGGCCGTATCGACAGGGAGATGGACAAGTTGGAGAGGGAACTGCGGGCTTCGATGAAGAACGCCGAGATCTTCGACCTGCTCAACCTCCAGAAGGCCCTGGTCTACTTCACCACCTCGCTCCGCTCCAACGAGGCCGTGCTGCAGAAGCTCCTGCGCGGCAAGAGCCTCAAGATGTACGAGGAAGACGAGGACCTGCTCGAAGACGTCATCGTCGAGAACAAGCAGGCCTCCGAGATGGCCAAGATCTACGCCGACATCCTCACCGGGACCATGGATGCCTTCACCTCGGTGATCTCGAACAACCTCAACCGGGTGATGAAGCTGCTCACCTCACTGACCATCATCCTCTCGATCCCGGTCATCGTGGCCTCGTTCTACGGCATGAACGTCGCTCTGCCCTTTGAGAACTATGCGCACGCCTTCAGCCTGACGCTGGCGATAGCCTTCGTTCTCTCCATCGCCTTCGCCATCGTGTTCTGGAGGAAGCGCTTCTTCTGAGCGACAACGGAGCGGGAACGCCGGGACACCACGTCGTTTAGACAGGAAGTCCGTCCGCCCTAAACACCCGCGACGAGAGGGTCCCCCGAAGGCGTATCGTGAAGCGCGCATACAGCCGGTGACGCTGTCCAGGTGCGGTCGGCGCCGCGGAGCGGGAACGCCGGGACAGGGTGTCGCTTGGACTGCAGGTCCGTCCGCCCTAAACACCCGCGACGAGAGGGTCCCCCGAAGGCGTATCGTGAAGCGCGCATACAGCCGGTGACGCTGTCCAGGTGCGGTCGGCGCCGCGGAGCGGGAACGCCGGCGGGGGACCCTCTCGTCGCCCCTACCTCCAGGGCGACAGCGGCGGCTTCGCCACCGGCCGGGCCTTCCGGCGAGCGCGGGGTGCCGGTAGTTCCAGCAGGCTGAGTTCGTCGGTGGCCTCCAGGGTCTCCACGGGGACCACCCGCATGCGCTTGACCCCCAGGAGGGTCAGAAAACTCGCCGTGATGAAGACGACGGCCAGGGGCCCCCGCCACCCGTAGGCCCCGGAGACGGTCTGAACCAGCATGAACCACCAGGCCCGCAGCCAGCCGACGTCGTCGGCCGTCGCCAGGTAGGCGTAGAGCAGGAACGGCGCCAACATCCCGATAAGCAGCACGGGCACGTTGGAGGTGAAGCGGTGGCGCCACACCGCCCCGGAGTACACCGGCTCCGCGAAACAGGTGGCAAGAGGCCAGGCCCAGGCGATGGTAAGACAAGGCAGGAGCAGGAAGGGGGACTGGGCCAGCATGAGCGCCAGCCCCACGAACAGGCCGAAAAAGCCCGCGCAGAGCCGGGTCATCTCGGTGGCCGCCCGCGGTTCCCGGGGGCGGAGGTAGCCCAGGAAGTGCCGGGAGATGACGAAGGCGGCGCCGCCGAGCAGGATCAAGAGAAGGATGGGTCCCACCCGGGGCTCCGTGGCGGGCCCGGCGACCGTCGGCACTTGCGAACTGTAGCGAGGGATAAGGCCGGCGTAGGCGAGGATGACGGCCAAGATGAAGACGACGGCGACCGGCAGCAGGAACGACAGCAGATTGCGCAGGTGCATCACCGCCCCGTGGCCGGAGATGCGCGAGGAGAACAGCCAGATGAAGAGCACGGCCAAGGTGGGCAGCAACATGAGGAAGGCCAGTATGGTGACGGCCTGCCCGGTCAGGTAGCGCCCCGACTGCAACAGCAGGGCCGTGCCCGGGTCCGACGGTGCCTCCGTCCCTGTGTCGAGAGAGAGCAGGAGGCGCTCAACGGCCGCTCCCTGGTTGGCGAGGCCGGGGGATGTGGGATTCCCCACTCCATCATCGTAGAGCCGCAGAGATGCGATCCCCCGGCTCAAGCCGGCCACCTGGTCGCCCCGGGAGAGTGAAAGGGCGTGCTCAGCGGCCTGCGTCAAGAGACCGGGCACCTGTAGTCCCAGCCCGGCTTTGGCCAGCACCTTGCCGGCCAGCTGGACGTACCATCCCGGAGTGGTGTTCTGGGGAGCGGTGACTCCCGCCTGCAGCGCGCGGGCCCGCTCTCGACCCAGTCCCTCGAACGAGAGGATGGTGGAGACGTTGGGAGCGAGTTCGCTGGTGTCGAGAAAACGGCTGATCCCCACGCCTCCGGCGCTGCTGTCCTCGGTGGACAAGAAGACCATGGTCTTCTGATGGGGCCGGGCGGCGAAGACCTGGGCCAAGTCCACCAGCATCGCCGTCCCACTGGAATACTGCAGAGGATCGACTTTCACCACCGTAGGGGTGTCGCGGGGAGCGGCGATGAGGATGGTCTCCTTGCTGGCGCCTTGAAGCACCAGAGCCACGTTGCGCAGGGTCACCTCGCGGTCGCCCAGAGACGCCGTGAACTCGTCGACGACCGGCTCTCCCAGTCCGGACAGCTTCTCCTCCAGCCAGCTCACCACGCCGGCCGCATCTTCGGAGCCCAGACTGCGCTCCGGGTAGAGGCGCCACATGTCATCGGCCAACCGCAGGGCCCGGTCGGAATCGAAGAAGGTGGGTCCGATGGCCAGCTCGACACTGGAGGCGGGCGAAGAGACCGACAGAAAGACCGCCGCGATGGTCACCACCACGAGGGTGGCGCATACCGCGTACGCGATCTTTCTGAACTGCCGGATCCTGTCCACCAGGCGCCGGCGTATGGTCAGAGGCATGTGCGACTCCCGTCTTCCTTGGGCTGCGATTATATCTGCCCAGGGCTTGCGAACGAATCAGCCCAGAGCCACCCGTGCTATCCTTCCTGCCGCCGCCGTGCCGGGAGGGGTACTCTATGGCGATCAAGCTCATCAGTATCGACGAAGCGCGGGCCCGTGTTCTGGCCGAGGCCGTGCCTCTGTCTGTGGAGACGCGGACCTTGGCGGAGGTCCTGGGCTCGGTGCTGGCCCAGACGGTGGTGGCCCCCCATGATGTTCCCCCCTTCGACAACTCCGGGATGGACGGATACGCCGTGCGGGCCGTCGATGTCGTAGACGCCACGGTTGACACGCCGGTGCGTCTGCTCGTGGTCGAGACCATACCGGCCGGGCACGTGGCCGAGCATCCTCTGGCGGAGGGGCAGGCCGCCCGCATCATGACCGGTGCCCCCATGCCCGCGGGGGCGGACGCGGTGGTCCAGGTGGAGGCCACCGAAGAAGACGGGGCGTATGTGCTCGTGCACGACCCGGTCAGGCCGGGCAAGAACGTGCGCCGCGCCGGCGACGACATCAACGCGGGCGACCGGGTGTTGGGCCCGGGGACCGTCTTGGGACCGGCCGAGATCGGGGTGATAGCCAGCCTGGGCTTTCCCAGCGTGGAGGTGCACAGGCGGCCCCGGGTGGCGATCATCTCCACCGGCAGCGAACTGGTGGATGTGGGCCGGCCCCTGGGGCCGGGGCAGATCCGCAACTCCAACAGCTATTCGCTGCGGGCTCAGTGCCAGCAACTCGGAGTCGAAGCCACCGTCTTCGGCATCGTGCCGGACGACTACGAGGCCACCCGCGCCGCCATAGCGGAAGGTCTCGACTACGATGTTCTGCTGACGTCAGGCGGGGTCTCGGTGGGACGGTTCGACTTCGTCAAAGACGTCCAGGACGAATTGGGCGTGGAGCGCCGGTTGTGGGGGGTGGCCATGAAGCCGGGCAAGCCCCTCGCCTTCGGCGTGCGGCAGGGCACACTGGTGTTCGGACTGCCCGGCAACCCTGTCTCGGCCATGGTGTCCTTCGAGCTCTTCGTCCGGCCGGCCCTGCTGCGTCTCATGGGCTATCAGAAGACCACGCGGCCCTGGTACCGCGCCATCATCGAGGAAGACGTCGCCAATAGCGACAGCAGGACGTATGTGGTGCGGGTGCGGGCCTGGCGCGAGGGTGAGACCTGGCATGTCAGCTCCACCGGCGCCCAAGGTTCAGGCATCCTGCGCTCCATGGTGGGGGCCAACGGGCTGGCCTTCATACCTGGCGGTCCGCGGGGAGTCCGGGCCGGTGAAGAGGTCGACTTCCTGCTCCTGCGGGAGGACCTCGAAGAGCCTTGATCGATCGGGCGGGGCCCACGGGGAGTTTGCCTCCAGGCCCGCGCGGGGATACAATAAATGACAATGAGGGAGTCAGTTCGACATCGGTCCGGAGGTGACGGCAACCGTTCACCCGTGCCGATGGAGCGAAAGCCCTGAAAGAGCCCGGCAGCCTGCGCTGCGGGGCTTTTTTGTTCGCCTGAGCGCTGAGTGCTCGAGACGGGAAAGGAGATCTGATGGCCAACCACTTCACCCCAGAGGAGCTGGCGGCGGAGCTGGGCACGGGGACGCGGGACGTGATCCAGTTGTGCGTCAAAGAAGGCATCCCCATCTACAAGGGGAAGATCGACCGCAGCCTGCTCACGGCGGTGATGAAGGCCAAGGGGATCCAGCTCCCCAAGACCCAGATAGCAGCGGTCTAGGATCCAGTCGAGGCGGCTTCGGCCGCCCTATCCGTCGAGTATCCGGCGGTCTCACCGCCGGCCAGCAGCCGCGCGGTCGCGGCGACCAGGCGGTCCCGCGCCTGTAGCCGCTCGAGCGTGCTGGAGCCCGGCCCCGGCAACGGCACCATGCAGGCGTGGTCGCCTTCCTGGGCCCAGCGGCGGACCGCAAGCAGGGCGTCGAGTTCCTTCTGGGGGACGGCCACCGGGGAGCAGGCGGCGCCCCCGGGCCGGTCGGGCTTGTCGCGCGCCCAGAGGGCCTGGAGAGCGTCTTCGATCTCCTGTCGATACGAGCGGTCGCAGAGCCACAGGGCCGTCTGCAGTCTGCCGTCCCAGACCAGGTTGAGCCGCACCGCAGGGGTCGGTGCGGGGCCCTCGGCATGCCACAGGGCGGCGAACCGTAGCCCGGCCGCCTCCGCCAGCGACGAGTAGGAGCGGCGCACGCTCAGCATGTGCTCGCAGGCTTCCCGCACCGCCTGGGCCTCCTCGAAGCGACGCTGGCGGGAGAGCGAGCGGACCAGGTCGTCGGCGCGGCCGACAGGATCGGGAAGATCAGGGTGGGTCTCGCCGGTGAGCCAACTCGCCAGCCGCCGCACCAGGTCATCGTGGGCCAGCCGCGCTCCGGGGTCTCCCGTGCAGGGAGCGAGGCAGCCTCCTCGGTCGAAGCGGACGCATGGGCGCCCATCGGGCCGGCGCGGGCAACGGCGGATGGGGTAGCAGCGCTGGAGCAGGTCGAGGGTGGCTCTGAGCCGCGCATGGCCGCGGAAGGGGCCGATGACGGCCGGGCCTCGGCTGGGCCGGGGCCCGGCCTCGGGACCGGCCAACCAGGCGGGCGGCCGGGTGCTCAGATAGAGATTGAGCCCAGGGCCGCTCCCTCCCATCTTGATGTAGGCGTAGTTCTCAGGCCGGCAGCCGTAGAGGTTGCAGGGTGGGCGGTGCTCGAGGATCTGCTGTTGCTCGCGCACGACCGCCTCAAGGGGTGTCGGGGTCTCGTCCCAGTCGATGTGCTCGACCAGGCGGATGGCCTGGCGTACCCGGCGGGTGTGGCCGGCCCCCGCCACGAAGTAGGAGCGGACCCGCTCCCGCAGCCGGTCGGCTTTGCCCACGTAGAGCACCGCGCCGTGCTTGTCTAGAAAACGGTAGGTGCCAGGCGACCGGGGGATGTCCCGGGTGAGGCGCAGCTTCTCGACCGCGGGCCGGGCCGACGGGCTGACGTAGGCACGGGCCTGTCCCAGGCGGGTGATGCCTCGTTCCTGCAGGCGGCCGACCAGGGTCACGAACACGTGCCCGGCCGCCTGGGCGTCGGCGAGCGCACGGTGGCAGGCGGCCACAGGAGCGCCCAGGGCCTCGGCCACGGTGGCCAGCCGGTAGTTCGGCAGACCGGGCGCCAGGATCCGGGCCAGCGGCAGGGTATCGAAGGCGCCGTCGCCCAGTCGCCGTCCTTTCAGCCGCATCAGTTCGTAGTTGAGGAACCCCACGTCGAAGCCGGCATTGTGGGCCACGACCACGGCCCCCTCGAGGAACTCCAGCAACTCGGGAATGACCTCCTCGATGCGGGGGGCCCCGGCCACCATCTCTTGGGTGATGCCGGTGATGCGGGTGATCATCGGGGGGATGGGCCGCCGGGGGTTCACCAGGGTGTGGAAGTGCGCCACTTCCCGGAAGCCTTCCAGGCGTACGGCGCCTATCTCGGTGATCTTGCCGGCACCCGGACGGGACCCTGTGGTCTCGAGGTCGAGGGCGACGAAAGGCACGTCGGCCAGGTCGGGATCGGGCCGCTCCCAGTGCCGCAGAGACACGTATCCCGCGTCGACGGTGCCCAGACAGAAGCGTTGGTCATGCTGGATCAGGGTGGCGAGCACCTCGCGGCAGATGGGCTCCGGAGCCGTCGGCGAGGCCAGGAGCATGCGCGCGGCTTCGAGCGCGTACAGGGGCTCACCACGCACCAATAGGGCCTCGTGGAGCTTATCCGCGACCGCCAGGGAGAGCTGCAGCTGCACGGGCGGCCGGTTACGTCCGGTGAAGGAACGGTTTCCTTGAAAAGGCCAGAGTCATCCTGGAAAATACTAGCACCCCGGAGGGACGGGTCCTCTTCGTGTGACGGTAGGTGCCAATGCTGGACAGAACGCAGATCGAAGCGATACTCCCCCACCGGGACCCCTTCTTGTTTGTGGATAGGGTGATCGAACTGGTCCCGGGTGAGCGTGCCGTGGCCGAGAAGGACATCCTGGCCGATGACGACGTCTTCAGAGGACACTTTCCCGGGCACCCGGTCTTCCCTGGGGTGCTGTTGCTCGAGGCTCTCGCCCAGACAGGCGCCATCGCTGCCCTTTCCGACCCTGAGTTCAGGGGCAAGATCGTGCTCTTCGGCCGGGCCGACCAGGTGCGGTTCCGCCGGACGGTCGTGCCCGGGGAGACCCTGCGGCTGGAGACCCGCCTCACCCAGAGGCGGGGCGCCGTCGGCAAGGGCGAGGGCAGAGCGTATGTGGGGGACGAGCTCGCGTGCAGTGCCACCCTGACCTTCGCCATCACCGACAGCTGATCGATGTCGCATAGCGCCACAGCCTCCCTTCTGGGGAGACCTGTCACCATCACCGGACTCGGCACCTATCTGCCTCCCCGTGTGGTCACCAACGAGGAGCTGTCGCGCACGCTGGACACCTCCGATGAGTGGATCCAGCAGCGCACCGGCATCCGGGAGCGACGGATCGCCGACCCCGGCCTCAGCTCCTCCGACCTGGGCGTGTTCGCCGGGCGGGCCGCCCTTGCCGATGCCGGGATAGGGGCGGAGGAAATCGGTCTGGTGGTGACCGCCACCATCTCGCCCGACCAGATCATGCCGGCGACGGCTGCGCGCGTCGCCTACCGCTGCGGCTGCGTCAACGCGGGCGCCTACGACGTCTCGGCCGGCTGCACCGGTTTCGTGTACGCCCTGGCCATGGCGGCCGGCGCGGTGGCGGCCGGGCTGCACGAGCAGGTGTTGGTGGTAGGGGCCGAGACCATCTCCCGCATCCTGGACTGGCAGGATCGCTCCACCGCCGTCCTCTTCGGGGATGGGGCGGGAGCGGCTGTGGTCTCGGCCGTTGAACTCGGCCGGAGTGCCCCCGCGGGCATCCTCGGCTTCGACCTGGGCGGGGACGGGTCGGGCGCCGATTTCCTGCAGGTGCCGGCGGGAGGTTCCCGGCTGCCGGCGTCCTGCGCTACGGTGGAGGCCCGCCAGCACTACATGCAGATGAACGGCCACGAAGTCTACAAGTTCGCCACCCGGGTGGTGGCCGGCTCTGCCAGCCGTGTGCTCAAGCGCTGCGGACGCAAGGTCAAGGACATCGATCTCTTCGTGCCTCATCAGGCCAACCTGCGCATCATCGAGGGGGCCGCCAAGAAGCTGGGCGTCCCCGCGGACAGGGTCTACACGAACGTGCAGCGCTACGGCAACACCTCCTGCGCGTCCATCCCCCTCTGCCTGAGCGAGGCCAGGGCCGAGGGGCGCCTGCGCGACGGCGACTTGGTCCTGCTCATGGGATTTGGGGCCGGACTGAGCTGGGGGGCGTGTCTCATGGAATGGGGTGGCGGGGACGGCGCCGGCCGGCGCGAAGGGGAGGTCTGACGTGGCGGGTACGCTCATCTTGTTCCCCGGCCAAGGGAGCCAGGCGGTGGGGATGGCCGAGCATCTGTGGGAATACCCGGCGGCTCGGGCCGCCTTTGTCGAGGCGGGTGAGGTGCTGGGCTGGGATATCGGTGAGCTGTGCCGCCACGGTTCGATGGAGGAACTCACCCGGACCGACCGCACCCAACTGGCCGTGCTCACCTGCAGCGTCGCCACCTGGCGGGTGCTGGCCGAGGCGGGCGTCACCTTCAGCGTGGCCGTGGGCCACTCTTTGGGCGAGTACTCCGCTCTCGTGGCCGCGGGCCACCTCAGTTTCGCCGACGCCCTGCACGTGGTGGAGGCGCGGGGCCGGGCCATGCAGGCCTGTGCCGACGAGCGGGGTGGGACCATGGCGGCGGTCCTCGGACTGGACGATGCCGTGGTGGAGGAGGTCTGCTCGGAGCGCGACGATGTATGGGTGGCCAACTACAACTCGCCGGGGCAGGTGGTCATCTCGGGTTCCATCGAAGGGGTCAGCGCGGCCGGCGAAGCGGCGGTGAGCCGGGGGGCGAAACGGGTGGTCCCCTTGCCCGTGGCCGGCGCGTTCCACACCCCCTTTATGGCGGGCGCCGCCGCGGCCTTGGCGGCGGCGCTGAGCGAGGTGGATTTCACGGCCGGTCCGGGTACCTTCTTCTCCACCACTGAGATGCGGACGCCGCTGCCGGATGAACTACCGGCGGTCATGGCCAGGCAGCTGATGTCACCGGTCAAGTTCACCCAGAGCATGGAGCTGGTGCTGGCGGGTCCGGAAGCACCGTCCGCCGGCCTGGAGGTCGGCCCCGGCAACGTACTGACCGGACTGATGAAGAGGATCGCCAAGGACCTGCCGGTGGCGGCTACCGGCGGCGGCGAGGCGCTGCGGGCCGCCCTGGCCGGCAGCGCAGGACGCCGAGCCACGAACAGGAACACGGGAGGCCCGACATGACCCCTAGACCGGCCACGCTGGAAGATAGAGTAGCCCTCGTCACCGGCGGTGCCAGAGGCATCGGCCGGGCCATCGCTCTCCGCTTGGCCCAGGAGGGTGCCAAGGTGGCCGTCGTTGATGTCACCGAGGCCGGCGCCCAGACCGCGCGCGACATCGAGCAGGCCACCGGACGGGCCACCACCTTCTTCCGGGCCGATATCTCCAAAGAGGCTGAAGCCAAAGCGGCGGTGGCGGCGGTGGAAGAAGCTCTGGGCCCGGTGGATATCCTCGTCAACAACGCCGGCATCACCCGGGACGGACTGGTGTTGGTGATGGACGAGTCCGACTGGGACGCCGTGCTCGCGGTGAACCTCAAGGGGGCCTTTCTTATGAGCAAGGCCGTCCTTCGCGGTATGATAAAGCGCCGCCGGGGGTCCATAGTCAGCATCTCCAGTGTGGTGGGGAGGCGCGGGAACGCCGGCCAGGTGAACTACTCCGCGGCCAAGGCGGGGTTGATCGGACTGACCAAGTCTTTGGCCCGCGAGGTGGCTTCGCGCAATGTGCGGGTCAACGCGGTCGCCCCCGGCTATATCGAGACGGAGATGACCGCGGCTTTGGAAGAGAAGGCCCGCAACGCGCTCATCAGCCAGATCCCCCTCAATCGCATCGGCTCCCCGGACGACGTGGCCGACGCGGTGGTCTTTCTGGCCGGTGACTCGGCGTCGTTCGTCACCGGGGCCGTGTTGGCGGTCGACGGGGGCCTGGGGATCTAGCCCGGGCAGGAGGAGGCAGACGTGACCGTTACCACCAGGACAGTCGAATACAAGAGGGTCGTCGTCACGGGCGTCGGCGTGGTCTCGCCCATCGGGGTGGGCAAGGGCCCGTTCCTGGAGGCGCTGCTCTCCGGACGCTCGGGGGTCCGGCGCATCGAACGTTTCGACCCCACCGACTATCCGGTCAAGATCGCGGCCGAGGTGCGCGACTTCGACCCCACCGACTTCATCGACAAGAAGATGGCCAAGCGGATGGACCGCTACGCCCTCTACGGCGCGGCCGCCGCCACCCTGGCCCTGGAGGACTCCGCCTATCCGGTCTCGGCGGACCCCTATGCGGTGGGAGCTCTCATCGGCTCGGGCGTAGGCGGTCTCGACACCTTCCTGGAGCAGACCGGGGTACTGCTCGACAAGGGTCCCACCCGGGTCAGCCCCTTCTTCATCCCCATGATGATCCCCAACATGGCCTCGGCCTGCGCCTCGATCCTCCTGGGGCTGCAGGGCCCGGTGAACGCCACCTGCACCGCGTGCGCGGCCGGGACCAACGCGCTGGGAGACGCCTTCTCGCTCGTCCGGCGGGGCGATGCCGTGGCCATGTTCGCCGGCGGAGCCGAAGCGGCGGTCAACCAGGTGGGCATGTCGGCCTTCGCCGCCTTGCGCGCTCTCTCCACCCGCAACGACGAGCCCGAGCGGGCCAGCCGGCCGTTCGACGCCGGTCGCGACGGCTTCGTGATGGGCGAAGGAGCCGGCGTGTTGGTTCTGGAAGAGCTCGAACACGCGCTCCAGCGAGGCGCTCATATCTACGCCGAGATGGCGGGCTACGGCATGACCGGCGACGCCTCCCATCTCACCGAGCCGGTCGAGAGTGGGGAGCCTGCCGGTCTGGCCATGCTGCGGGCCCTGCGCGACGCGGGCATCGACCCCTCGGAGGTGGACTACGTCAACGCGCACGGCACCTCCACTCCCCTGGGCGACGCTATGGAGACCAAGGCCATCAAGTACGCGCTGGGGCCGCGGGCGGCCCAGGTCATGGTCAGCTCCAACAAGAGTGTCTTCGGCCACTGCCTGGGGGCGGCCGGGGGGCTTGAAGCCGCCGCCACCGTGCTTACCATGGAAGCTGGTAAGGTAGCTCCTACCATCAACCTCGACGACCCCGATCCCGAGTGCGATCTCGACTATGTCCCCAACGTAGCCAGGGACGCGGAGGTGAACGTGGCGATGTCTAACAGCTTCGGGTTCGGTGGACACAACGCCGCGATAGTGTTCCGCAGGTGGCATGGCTAAGTACGTAACCGTCCAGGTCACCCGCAAGGAGCCCCCGGCCCCGGTCGAGGCTGCCGGCGAGCACTGCAAGAAGTGCAACCTTCCCCTGCGCGAAGGCGAGCTCGAGCAGTCGCAGCAGGTGTGTCCCCACTGCGGGTATCACTACCCGATGCGCGCCCCTGAGCGGGTGAGCCTACTGGCCGACCCCGGCAGCGTGAGCTTCGTCGCCGACGAACTGCGGCCCACCGACCCCTTGGAGTTCTTCGACCTGCGGCCCTACCCCGAACGGTATGCGGAGGCCCAGCTCGAGACGGGGCTGACCGAGGCCATGCTGGCCGCGCACTGCGCCATCTCCGGGCGGCCGGTGGCGCTGGGGGTGATGGATTTCAAGTTCATGGGCGGCTCCATGGGCTCGGTGGTGGGCGAGCGTTTCTACCGGTTGGCGATGTCGGCCGTCGAGCGGCGCATGCCGCTGGTAGTGGTGGCTTCCTCCGGGGGGGCGCGCATGCAGGAAGGCCTTTTCTCGCTGATGCAGATGGCCAAGACGGTGACCGCCGCCCAGATGGTGGGCGACGCCGGCCTCCCCTACATCACCATCCTCACTCATCCCACCACGGGCGGCGTGTTCGCCAGCTTCTCCACCGTGGCCGACATCATCATGGCCGAGCCGGGAGCGGTCATGCAGTTTGCCGGCACCCGTGTCATCGAGCAGACCACCCGGGAGAAACTGCCCCCCGACTTCGGCTCTTCCGAGAAGCAGCTCGTGCACGGGCAGATTGACATGGTGGTCGACCGGCGTGAACTGAAGGCCCGGCTCACTCGATGCCTGGACCTCTTGATGGGAGGTGAGGCCGGTGGCTGATGCGCCCGAGACCCCCGGTCTGAGCCGGTCCTATCAGGCAGAGGCCTTGCGGCTGCTGCAGCGGCTCCAGGAACTTCGCAACCTGCCCGCCCTCACCGGCGTGAGCTACTCGGAGGAGATCAAGAAGATCCAGGACCGGCTCGACAGTCTCAAGAGCCACAGCAGCTCTCGGGCGGCCTGGGAAGCCGTGCAGCTGGCCCGGCACCAGGATCGTCCCCAGACGCTGGACTACATCTCTCACCTGCTGCCCGACTTCCTCGAACTCAGCGGGGACCGTCTGCGTGGTGACGATGGAGCCATCGTGGCGGGCCTGGGCACGCTGGGGAGCCGGCGGATCGCGCTCGTCGGTCACCAGAAGGGTCACACGCTCAAGGAGCGGCAGGAGCGCAGCTTCGGGATGGCCCGTCCCGAGGGCTACCGCAAGGCCATGCGGGTGGCCAAGTTGGCCGAGAAGTTCGGGCTGCCGCTGGTGACGCTGGTCGACACGCAGGGCGCATATCCCGGCAAGGACGCGGAGGAGGGCGGCCAGGCCGGAGCCATCGCCAACAGTATCAAGGTCTTCACCGGCCTCCGTATCCCCACCGTCGCCGTCATCATCGGAGAGGGCGGCTCGGGCGGGGCCTTGGCCCTGGCCGTCACCGACAAGGTGTTCATGCTCGAGAACTCCATGTACTCGGTCATCAGTCCGGAAGGGTGCGCGGCCCTGCTGTGGCGCGACGCCGCCGAGGCCCCCCGGGCGGCCGAGGCTCTGCGCATGACCGCGGTCGACCTGTTCGAGTTGGGGTTGATCGATGCCGTGATCCCCGAGCCTACCGGCGGCGCCCACACCAACCATCGGGCCACCGCGAAACGGGTGATGCGCCAGGTGCAGCTCGCCATCGCCGAGTTGGAGCGACTCGACCCGGACGAGAGGCTTCGCCTCCGTCACGAGAAGTACCTGCGTATGGGCCGTTACGCGACCGCCAGCTCCAAGTAGGGCAGCCAGGCGTCCGGCACCACCCGCTGGGAGGCCCGGACGAAATCCCCGGGCAAAGGCGGGCGCGGCTTTCGGGAAGGCGCCATCCCCACTTCAGAAGGCAGGCATGCCCCTTTTCTGACGTTGCAAGGGGCGCACGAGGTGACCACGTTATCCCAGGAGGTGGTGCCCCCACGGCTACGGGGGACGATGTGGTCGATGGTGAGATGGCGGGCGCTGCCGCAGTACTGGCAGCGGAACCCATCGCGGGCAAGGACGGCGTGTCGCGAGAGCCGCCTGCCCTCGGCGCGGGGCAGGCGGACGTAGTGGAGCAGGCGGATGACCTGAGGCACGGGCAGGGCGGCTCGCTCCGACCGCATGGTCGTACCCGCCGTCTCGATGGTCTCGGCCTTGCCCTTGAGCAGAAGGACGACCGCCCGGTGCAACGAGCATACGTTCACCGGCTCGTAGGTGGAGTTCAAGACCAATACCTGTCGGGACAACCATGCCTCCGGCTCGACCGTCCGGGACATTCTAGCGCGCCGGAGGCCACGCCTGCGCGGGAAGCCGGAGGCCGCGCCCGAGGCCGCGCGGGAGCCGCGCCCAAGGCCGCGCCCGTTTCCAGGCCGGCGGAGGCGGGCGCTGCTAGAATCCGGACATGGCACGAGACGACCTTTTCAGCGACGGTCTGAACGCCGACCTGGCCCACAACGCCCCGCTGGCGGCGCGCATGCGGCCGCAGCGGCTGGACGACGTGGTGGGGCAGCCGCACCTGCTCGGTCCCGGGGCCGCCCTCCGGGTGGCGCTGGAGACGGGGACGGTGGGGTCCATGATCTTCTTCGGGCCCCCGGGGACGGGCAAGACCACGGTCGCCCGGCTGGTGGCCGCTCACACCGGCGCCGTGTACGAGGAACTCTCAGCCGTCAGCTCGGGGGTGGCCGAGGTGCGCCGGGTGATCGAAGCGGCCCGAGACCGGCGGGCACAGACGGGCCGGCGGACCGTCCTCTTCATAGACGAGATCCATCGCTTCTCCAAGTCGCAACAAGATGCTCTTCTGCATGCCGTGGAAGACGGCATCGTCACCTTGATCGGCGCCTCCACCGAGAACCCCTACTTCGAGGTCATCCCGGCCCTGATCTCCCGCTGCGAGCTGTACGAGTTCCGGCCTCTCTCTCAGGCGGATGTACGGACGCTGCTCGACCGGGCCCTGCAGACCCAGATCCGCGGTCACACCGGCGTCGAGGTGGAGGATGCCGCGCTCGACCTCATCGCCGGGGCCGGTCTGGGAGACGCCCGCAGAGCGTTCACCATCCTGGAGCGCGGTCTGGTCCTGGCGGCGGCCAAAGGTGCGCGGGTGCTCGACGAGGCGACCATCCAGGAAGCCGCTCAGCGCAAACTCGTGCTCTACGACAAGCAGGCCGATGCCCACTACGACGTGGTCTCCGCGTTCATCAAGAGCCTGCGCGGCTCCGACCCCGACGCCGCCCTCTACTACCTGGCGGTGATGCTGACCGGAGGCGAAGATCCCAAGTTCATAGCCAGGCGCATGATCATCTTCGCGTCGGAGGACATAGGCAATGCCGACCCCCGGGCGCTCGAGGTGGCCGTGGCGGTCTCGAGGGCGGTGGAGTTCGTGGGTCTGCCCGAGTGTCGCATCAACCTGGCCCAAGGGGTCACGTATCTGAGCTGCGCCCCCAAGTCGAACGCCTCCTACAAGGGTATCGAAGCCGCACTGACGGAGGTGGGCGAGCACGGCGCTCAGGCCCCGCCGGTCTTTCTAAGGAGCACCGGCTATTCGGGAGCGGCCGCGCTGGGCCACGGGGTGGGATATGAGTATCCCCACGACGACGGAGGCTACAACGCTCAACGTTATCTTCCCGAACCCCTCGCGGATAAGGAGTTCTACCACCCGACGGCGAATGGATATGAAGCGCGTATCCAGGAGTTCCTCGCCAGGATGAGGTCGCTGCGCGCGGACCATCCGGAGGGAGGCCGGAGTTGAGGCCGGGTCAAGCTTCTGTCCCGGCGGCCGATAGGGATTATGGTCCCTGGAGCGCGAAGTCTCGGGGAAGAGGGCGGGCAGAACGTGGTCATACGGGTAGAATTGATATTACTGGACGGAAGCTCGGATCGACGGGTGCGGAGGAGGGAGCCAAGAATGCACGGCTTCTTTAGATTCCTGTTGGGCAGCGCGCTCGGTGCCGCTGTGGGGATCCTGATCTCGCAGAAGCGCTCGAGCCCGTCACGCACGGAGGCTCCCCCCGTGTCCCGGGCGAAGCCCGCTCCGGTGCCCTGGCACGCGACACAGGTGGCGCCGCAGCCGGCCGTGCAGGCCTCAGCGGCTCCGGCCCCGGCTGCGGCTGCGGTCGCACCGCAGGCCGCCGCTCCGCCGGTGGCGCAGCCCGCCGTGCCGGCCGAGTGCGCGCCGGCCCCAGCGCCCGCTCCGCCGCCGCCCGTCCAGGCAGCCCCGGTCATCCCGGTCCCGGTTGAGGAATCGCCTCCGACGGCGGTGTACGAGGTCCCGCCCCGCCCCGTTTTCGAGGATTTCTCCCTGCGCGTGGCGGCGATGTCGGCATCCGCGCTGACCGCCGAGACCCCGGTGGAGACCGCCGCGGAAACCGCCGCGCAGGCCGTCCCCGAGGGGGCCCTGGAGACCGAGGAGATGGTGCCGGAGGAGATGGTGCCGGAGGCGTTCGCGGATATCCCTGAGATCGTGGTGACTCCGCAGGTCCTGGAAGAGCCCGTTGCCGGCATGGGCTGGGAGCCCTCGTCGGAATTGGTCGAGGACGAAGAGTCATACGAGGAGTTCCTCCCCGTCGTCCCCGACGAGTTTCCGGCATACGAGGCGCCTGAGGTGGAGCGGACGGCCGCACCGCCGCCCCTGACTGTCGCGGCCGCCGCGCAGGCGGCGGCCGCTGAGGCTACCGTTGTGATTCCCCCTGAACCTGTGGTCGAGGTGCTCGCCGGGGACGACCTGCGGGCGCGCATCGAAGCCACCCGGCGGCGCATCCGGGAAGAGCTGGAACAGCCTTTCGCCAAGATGGAGGAGATCGACCTGGCCGAGCCTCCCTATCCGGTGGTATCTCCGGTCCCCGAGCCGGTCGCCGGCGTTCCTCCGGCCGCCGCCCCGCCGCCCCAGGTCACGGCCGGCCCGCCGCCCGGCGCGGTGCCGGGTGTGGCCGGCGGCTCAGCACTGGGTGCTCCCGCCGTGGCGGCGGTGGCAGCCGGGCCCGCCGGAGCCCCGGGCGACGGCGACGGGGCGAATCTTGAATACGAGGCCATGCGGGCCCGCATCGAGATGACCAGGAGCAGGCTGAAGGCCAAAGCCTTCGACGCCATGATGGCGGGTGAATCGTCCCTGCTGGGCCGTGACCCCAACGGAGCGCAGGCCCGCCCGGTCAAGATCGACGGGATCGACGGCGAGATCGAGCACAAGGTAGAGACCACCCTGCGCGAGCAAGGGGACTGACGTCCCTTCGGGATAGGCCCCCGCTGGGCGCCGACTGCGCGCTAGCGGCCGATCCGGTCCGGTTCGTCCTCAGCGGGTGGCAGGAAGTCGTCCTCCTGGTGGGTGGCGCGCGGTACGTGCAGGGGCCGCCGGAACAGGTTGCGCAGGTCGGTCCATTGGGCGTTGCGCGACCCTTCCACTATCTCCAAGAAACCCTTCACCTTGGCGTCGAGGTTATCGACGTGGTGGAGGATGAGCGCCTCGATGGTGTGAGGGCGGATAGGCGACCCCCATTCCAGCTCCCCGTGGTGGCTGACGATGCAGTGAAGTAGCTGTTGGAGCTTGTCCTCGGGGAAGGCGGGCAGGTCGGCGACTCGTTCGGTGACCAGCGTGACCCCTTGGATGACGTGCCCAAGAAACCGGCCGGCGTCGGTGTAGTCGATGGCGGTCTCGAAGGACAGCTCCCGGGTCTTGCCCACGTCGTGGAGAAGGGCGGCGGTGAGCAGCAGGTCGCGGTCGACTCTGCCGTACTGCTGGGCGACGAACTCGCACATCTCGGCCACCGAGACCGTATGCTCGATCAAGCCGCCCAGGTAAGCATGGTGGTAGACCTTGGCCGCCGGCGCGGTGGCGAAGACCTGGAGGAACTCGGCGTCACCGAAGACGGCCGCGAGCAACCCGGCGTAGTCACGGTCATACACCGAGCCGATGTGGAACTGCAGGAATCCCTTGAGCTCCTCGATGTCGCGGTAGGTGGTGGGCAGGAAGTCGCGGGGCTGGGCGGAGCCGGGAGGGGCTTCGGAAACGCTGGTGGCCTCCAGCTGGGCTTTGCCCTGGTACTCGGTGACCCGAGCGCACACCGTGACCAGGTCGCCGACCTTGAGCCCGGGAGCGAAGGAGTCGACCTCCCAGACGGTGCAGTCGATGGTGCCGGTGCGATCACCCACCTTGAGCTTGTAGAAGGGCTTGCCCTGCCTGGTCTGCTTGGTCTCCTTGCCGGAGAGCAGGTATATCCCCCGCACGGAGGTGCCTGGGGCCAGGTCGCACACCGGGGTGCGCTCGGCCGCCGCCGATGTCGGCTCGGGGTCCAAGCGGCCCCCCAGATCGAGTTGGTCAGAGTTCACGGTGCTCCTGATGGTCGCTTGTGTCTCAACCCATTCTAGCCGAGCGCCCGGACACGAGCCCTGTCTGTGCTAGTGGGGGAGGAACGGCAGCCGGCTGCCGCCTTCGGCCCGCTGCCGGTAGAAGAAGAGCGCCGGGATGACCGCGACCCCGATCACGATGGCCGCGATGAGGAAGAACTCACTGAAGACCGTGTGCAACGCCTCGTTGAGCGCGGCCGCCGCCGCGTCCTTCATGGCCTGCCACTGCTCGTCGGTGATGCCCTCGGGTCGCACGATGGGGGTGACGATCTGGGCCGCGAGGGAGTTGAACCGCCGCACACCCCAGGAGCTGAGGGCGGAGAGGCCGATGACCATGCCCACCATGCGGGACACGGTCACGAGGGCAGAGCTGGTGGCCATCCAGCGGGATCCGCCCGCTCTGGTGACGGTCGCGCCGATGGGGCCGATGACCAGACCGAAGCCCAGGCCGCTGATCATGAGGTCCCGGGTCATGGTGAGGTTCGTCGGATCGAGAGGCCAGCGGCTCACCAGCAGATAGCCCCCGCAGGCGATGAGAAAGCCCATGATGGCGGTGGCCCGGTAGCCCACCCAGTCGGCCAGCCAGCCGCCCAGGACCGCACCCACCGGGATCATCAGAGTGAGGCGTATCAGCAGGAGACCGCTTTCTATCTCGGTCATGTCGAAAAGGGTGTTGGCGTAGAGGGGGATCTCGACCATGCCGATGATCAGGGCCGCCCCCACCAAGAAGTGGGCGATGTTTGCGGCCGCGAAAGCCGGCTTGCGGAAGAAGTCAAGGCGGATGAGGGGCCGGTCGTGACGCCGCTCGAAGAGCACGAACGCGGTGAAGGCCACCGCGCTGACCGCCACCCATTCCCAGCGCACCGGCGAGCCCCCGGTCTGGGCGGAGTCGCCCACCGTCTGCGTGCCCGTTCCCAGTCCTACGGTGATCCCGGCGAGGGCCACGGCCATGAGGGCCGCCCCCACGTAATCCACCCTGCCCCGCTGCCACCAGCGCCGGCGGGAGGGCGCCCCCTGCCGCCCCATCTGGTCGAGCGCGCCTTCCTCGTCGTCGGTGTGGTATGTGGGCAGCCCGCTCGGCCGGAGGAGCCTCCACACCACGGGGCCCAGGATCAGGCACAGCGGGATGTTGACGAGGAAGATGAGGCGCCAGTCCCAGAGGGCGGAGAGGGCGGCACCGTAGATGGGCCCCAAGACCCCGCCCGCCTCGGCCGCTCCCCCGATGATGCCCAGTACCAGCGCTCTGCGGCCTGGGGGGAACATGTCCGCCGCCGCGGCCATGGCGATGGGGACCAAGGCCCCGCCTCCGGCGGATTGGACCACCCGGGCCGCCACGAACAGGTCGAGCCGGTCCAAGAAGACGCAGAACGCGCTGCCGAGGGCGAAGAGGCCCAGAGCCACCAGCGCCATGGGCCGCCGTCCCCACACATCGGCCAGCCGTCCGAACAGGGGCATGGCCACGGTGTACCCGAGCAGGTAGCCGGTAATGATCCAGCCGGCGTCGTTCAGGTTGCGCACGTCGATGTAGAGCGAGCGCATGATGGACGGCATCACGGTGAGGACCATGGTCTGATCGAGCGCGGCCACGAAGACCGCGGCGCAAAGCGCCACCATGGCCAGGACCGCCCGCCGGGAAGAGGCAAGGGACGCCGGTGCGGCTCCGGCTTCAGATCGGGTCACGGCTACTCTGGCGGCTGGATGTCGACGTAGACGTTGTGCTCGGAGAGGACGATGCTCCGCCAGATGTCGGGGTCCTCGTTGGGAGTGGCCGCCCCGTGAATGTCGACCTCATAGACGTAGTCGTCCTCGATGCCCACCCAGATGTCGGTGGGGAACTCATTCTCGGTGTCGACG
>CAYNPL010000033.1:0-24886 GCA_964399135.1 uncultured Gaiellales bacterium | reverse complement strand
GACGCCCTGCGGGACTACTGAGGCCCCGCTGGCCGCCTGCCGCCCGCCTGCCGCGCGCGTGCCGCATGCCGCCCGCCACCTGTCGTCGGGCAAGGTGCATTCGGCGCGAGGGTACGTACGCTTTCGCGTACGCGGTCCGACCAGCCGAGTACGCGGCAGCGTACGCAGGCCGGCGGCGTACACATACCCGGCGGCGGACGGGACATCAGTACTGGGCGACGAGCGGCTTCGCGCGCACGGTGCAGGCTCGCGCGCGACACGCCCACCGCGCGGGCGCACGGTGCAGGCTCACATTTCGAGGCGCCCATCGCGCCGGCTCACGCTCGACACGCCCGCGCGCCTCGCGCGCGCGACAACGCTCTTCCCTGCTTGACATCGCCCCTCGAGGGTTAGACGATGCCCGTGATGCGGTCGCGCTAATCCGCATCGTGAGAATTCCAGCAGGAACCGGGCGCGCCGGCCACCGCGCCCCTTCCGCGTCAGCGACCATGGGGAGGTGTGGGTATGGCGGAGGACATGAGCAAGACGGGCGCCTCCGGCGAGAAGACCCTCATCCGGGACATCAGCTTCTGCGGCGTCCCTGAGAACGGGTCCAACGCGTCGATGGTGGACGTCAAGGACGGCAAGATCATCCGCATCCGCCCGATGCACTACGACTGGAAGTACAAGAAGGCGGATCTCAACCCCTGGAAGTTCGAAGTGCGCGGCAGCACCTTCGAGCCCAGCATGAAGACCCTGATCCCGCCGTACAGCATCGCCTACAAGAAGCGCGTCTACTCTCCCGCCCGCATCCGCTACCCGATGATGCGCGTGGACTTCGACCCCAACGGCGAGCGCAACCCGCAGAACCGCGGCAAGAGCAAGTACAAGCGCATCTCATGGGACGAGGCCCTGGACGTCATCGTCAGCGAGATGAACCGCATCAAGGAGAAGTACGGCCCGACCGCCCTGCTCTACCAGTGCGACCAGCACGGCGAGAACAAGGTGGTGCAGGCCTGCCACGGCGCCGGCCGCAAGCTCCTCCCGCTCTGGGGAGGTTACACCCTGCAGATCCGGCAGCCGGACAGCTGGGAGGGCTGGTGGTGGGGTAGCAAGCACTTCTGGGGCTGTGAGCCGGTGGGCCAAGGCAAGCAGAGCAACCTGCTCTACGACGTGGCCAAGAACTGCGAACTGCTCCTCTTCTGGGGTTGTGACCAGGAAACCACGCCCTGGGGCTGGCAGGGACAGCTCCCCAGCCGCCTCTCCTACTGGTACACCGAACTCGGCATCAAGCAGATCTACGTGTGCCCCGACCTCAACTATGCCGCCGCGGTCCACGCCGACCGCTGGATCCCGGTGCTTCCCAACACCGATGCCGCCCTCTATCTGGCCATCACCTACCAGTGGTTCAAGGACGGCACCTACGACAAGGAGTACCTCAAGACCCACGCCGTCGGCGTCGAAGCCTACGAAGCCTACGTGATGGGCGAAGAAGACGGCGTGCCCAAGAGCCCGGAATGGGCCTCTCCCATCTGTGGAGTGCCCGCCCGGGTCATCAAGGCCCTGGCCAAAGAGTGGGCGTCCAAACGCACCAGCGTGGTCATCGGCAACGGCGGTCCCGGCATCCGCGGACCCTATGCCACCGAGCCCGCCCGTCTGCAGAACATCTGCTTGGCCATGCAGGGTCTGGGCAAACCGGGGGTGAACCAGGTCAAGATGATCGAGTGGGGTCTCTTCGACTTCCCCGATCAGTACGCCCAGCCCAAGCCGCTGCGGGTTCCCAATCTGCGTACAGCCTACACCGGCGGGCACCCGTCCGACACCAACTACCCGTCGCTGCCCAAGACCTACGTGCCCAAAGCCATCCTCGAGGGTGAGTGTTCCTGGTGGGGGTGCGAGTCGGAGACGGCGCCGCGCGAGGACCAGTTCGTGCAGCGGTTCTACCCGGCCGAGGGTTGTTCCAAGATCCACGCGGTGTGGACCGACTCGCCCTCGTGGATCACCTGTTGGAACTCCGGGAACGACTACGTGCGGGCCATGCAGCACCCTGACATCGAGTTCATGTGGTGCCAGCATCCTTGGCTTGAGAACGATGCCCTCTTGGCCGACATCATCCTCCCGGTGAATACCAAGCTGGAAGAGGACGACATCGCCGGCGACATCTTCAGCGGCCAGTACAACCTGCTCTTCCCCGAACACAAGTGCATCGAGCCGCTGGGCGAGTCGTACAGCGATTACGAGATCGTGTGCATGCTGGCGGAGCGCTTGGGCCTGCTGGAGGAGTACACCGGCGGCAAGACCATCCCCGAGTTGATCAAGTACGGGTACGAGACCTCGCGCTGCGCCGACCTCATCAGCTGGGAAGAGCTCAACGAGAAGGGCTATCTGGTCATCCCCACCGCCGACGGTTGGGAGAACGAGCCGGCCGGGTTCGAGCTCTTCTACAAGGATCCCGAGAAGTATCCTCTCACCACACCTACCGGCAAACTGGAGTTCGAGTCCACCGGGCTCAAGGAGAACTTCCCCGACGATCTGGAACGGCCCGCGGTGCCCAAGTGGATTCCCAAAGGGATCAGCCACGAGGAGACTCTGCAGACCGAGCGGGCCAAGAAGTACCCGCTGCTGGTCTGCTCCAACCACCCGCGCTGGAGCGTCCACTCGCAGCACGAGGACATCACCTGGCTGCGCGAGATCCCGACCTGCAAGGTCACCGGCCCGGACGGCTACCAGTACCACCCGGTGTGGCTACACCCCTCCACGGCTGAGTCGCGCGGCATCAAGAGCGGTGACGTCGTCTCCATCTTAAACGAGCGCGGCACCGTTCTCGGCGGGGCGTACGTGACCGAGCGGATCATGCCCGGTGTGATCTACATCGATCACGGCGCCAAGTGGGATCCCATCGATCCCGGCGTGATCGACCGCGGCGGCGCCATCAACACCATCGTCCCGGCCAAGACCACGTCCAAGAACGCGGTGGGCCACGCAGTCAGCGGTTTTCTGGCCGACGTCGAGAAGACCGACCTGGAAGCCCTCAAAGCTAAGTATCCCGAAGCCTTCGAAAGGCCCTTCCACCCCTGTGCGGGTCCCGGCTTAGAGGCCTGCATCCTAGGAGGTGAATGATGGGCAAGGTCCTTGTCATCAACTACGATATCTGTAACGGCTGCTACAACTGCCAGATCGCCTGCAAGGACGAGCACGTCGCCAACGACTGGTCGCCTATCGCCAAACCGCAGCCGGACACCGGCCAGTTCTGGAACAAGGTGCATGACAACGTGCGCGGCCAGGTGCCCAAGGTCATGGTCACGTACGAGCACAGCATCTGCCAGCACTGCGACGATGCTCCCTGCATCGAGGCCTGCAACGCCCACGCCATCTACAAGCGGCCCGACGGGATCGTCATCATCGACCCCGACAAGTGCCGCGGCAACCAGATGTGCCTGGCCGCCTGCCCGTACGAGGACGTGATCTACTTCAACGACGCCCTCAACATCGCCCAGAAGTGCACCTTCTGCGCGCATCTCCTGGATGACGGCTGGAGCGAGCCCCGCTGCGTCGACGCCTGCCCCACCGGAGCCTTCACCTTCGGCGACGAGGACGATCCCAAGATCAAGGAGCTCATCGCCAAGGCGGAGCCCCTCAAACCGCACCTGGCGGTCAAGCCGCAGGTTTACTACATCGGTCTGCCCAAGAAGTTCATCGCGGGCGCGGTGTACGACCAGGAAGCCGACGAGTGCACCGAGGGTGCCACCATCACGGCCACGAACACCGTCACCGGCGAGAAGGCTACCGCCACCTCCGACAGCTACGGCGACTTCTGGCTACGGGGTCTCAAGGACGGCGTCTACACGCTGCTCATCGAGAAGCCCGGCTATCTCACCGAGAAGTTCGGCCCGGTGGACGTGACCCAGAAGGACATCAACGTGGGCGACATCGCCTTGTGGAAAGCGTGATCAGCGGCTCGGAGTGAACGGCGGATAGTCCGAAGATAGTCCCGAAGACCGGGACCCGCCTTCGTGGAGGCGGGTCCCGGTCTCACCGGGGGTCCGACAGGGCGCCCGGCGAGAAAGGAGGCGGCTCATGGCTGTCAAGATCGAGCATGTGGAGTGGCCGGACCGGCCGGACGTGATGATGCCGTACGCCCCCGCCATCAAGGTCACCGGGGGGAGCATCATCTTCTTCGCCGGTGTCACCGCCGCCCCCGTGTATCACAGCCATCCCCATGTCCCGGCCGAGTTCGACGCCATCCCCCCGGATATGACCAGCCAGGCCCGGATGACCATGGAGAACCTCAAGAAGTCGGTGGAGGCGGCCGGCGGGACGCTCGCCAACGTGGTGCACTGCAAGCGCTTTCTCACCGACCTGGACCTTCAGGACGACCTCAACCGGGTGTGGAACGAGTACATGGGGTCCTACAAGCCGACCTCGACCACCGTGCAGGTGCAGCGTCTGGCCACTGACCCTCGCTGCCTGGTGGAGATAGACGCGATCGCCGTTGTGGACGAGTGAGAGGAGAACACATGCGCTTCATCGACGCCCATCTCCACACCGACATGATCGAGGACAAGCAGCTGCAGAAGCTGGTCATGATGGGGATGGAGGCCGCGGTGGTCCCCAGCCCCCACATGTTCCTGGGCAGCAAGGATGCCGACAGCGTCCTTCTCATGTGGGAGCGTTTCTTGGGCATGGAGACCACCACCGCCAAGACGCTGGGCTTCGAGCTCTTCACCAGCCTGTCGGTACCCTTCTTCGGGGTGAATCATGCCGACGCCGAGAAGTGCCTGGCCCGGCTGCCCGAGTTCCTTGAAGAAGACCGGGCGGTGGCTTTGGGCGAGATAGGCTTGGACACGGGCACGCAGTTCGAGGTCGACCTGTTCCGCGAGCACCTGCGTATTGCCAAGCGTTTCGACAAGCCCGTCATCCTGCACACGCCCATCCGCTTGGCCCCTCAGGGCGGACAGGTGCTGCCGAGAGTGCTCGAGATCATCGAAGAGGAGGGGTTCCCGCCCGAGAAGTGCGTGTTCGACCACGCCGCCGAGGCCACGCTCGATTGGCGGGCCCAGACCGGGGGGATGATCGGGCTGTCCGTGTGTTGGGACAAGATGCCGCCGGAACCGGCCGCCCGCTACGTGATCGACAATCCCGACAAGCGGGACAAGATCATCATCAACTCCGAGCTGGGAGGCGAAGGTAACGACTACTTCATGGTGCCCCGGGTCATCCTGGCCATGAAGCTCTTCGGTCTGGACAAGGCCACTATCGACAAGGTCTGCTACCAGAACCCTCGGGATTTCTTCGGGCTGCCGGTGGACTGAGAAGGGACGTCGCCATATCAGATTTAGAATAGGGGTCGTATAATTGCTGTGAGCGAACCCAAGTTGACGGGGTACCGCGGAGCTGGGCCGGTTTCGCGGACTCCGTCCAGGGGCTGCTACGTGTCAGGTGTCAGCGAAAGAGGAGGGGAAGTAGATGTCAGAGAGAGAGAATGCTGTAAGCCGCCGAGAGTTCCTCAAGATCGCCGGGATAGCCGGCGCGACCATCGGCGTGGGCGCGGGCCTGGGTGGCCTCCTTGCCGCCTGCGGTGAAGAAGAGACCACCACCACGACCGCCGGTCCTACCACGACCGCCGGTCCCACCACGACGGCGGGCCCCACCACGACAGTCAGCACCGGTCCCGAGGTCGGTCGCGAGGTCAAGATCGGCTTCGTGACCCCGCTCACCGGCCCGCTCGCCTCGTTCGGTGTGCCCGATAAGTATTGCGTGGAGCGGGCTACCGAAGCCATCGGCGACGGCGTCGTCTGCGGCGACGGGGTGAAGCATCCGGTCAAGATCATCACCATGGACAGCCAGTCCGACTCCAACCGGGCCGCTCAGGTGACCGGCGACCTCATCAACAACGACAAGGTCGACCTCATCGTGGCGGCGTCTACGCCCGACACCGTCGCTCCGGTGGCCGACCAGGCCGAGGCCAACAGCACCCCGTGCATCACCAACGACTGCCCTTGGCAGTCCTACGTAGCCACCCGCAGCGGGGGCGACCTCACCGCGACCTTCAAGTGGACGTATCACACGTTCTGGGGCCTGGAAGACGTGCAGGCGAACTTCCTGGATATGTGGAGCCAGGTACCGAACAACAAGGTCGTCGGCGCGATGTTCCCCAACGACGCCGACGGCAATGCGTGGCTGCCCGGCTGGGAACCCGTATGGGTGCCGAACGGCTACACCGCCGTCATACCCAGCCAGTTCCAGAACGGCACCGAGGACTTCACCGCGCAGATCACGCAGTTCAAGAACTCCGGCTGCGAGATCGGTATGGGTGTCTTCATCCCGCCGGACTTCACCAACTTCTGGAAGCAGCGCGCCCAGCAAGGCTGGAACCCCAAGCTCGGCACCTATGCCAAGGCCCTGCTGTTCCCGCAGTCCATCGAAGCGCTTGGTGACCTGGGCATCGGGCTGACCACGGAGGTCTGGTGGACTCCAGCCCACCCGTTCACCTCGTCGCTGCTGGGCGAGACCTGCCAGCAGTTCGCGGATGAGTTCACCAACCGCACGCAGCAGCAGTGGACACAGCCGTTGCTCCACTTCATCGTCTTCGAGATGGCGGTCGACACCCTGCAGCGGGCGACCAGCGTGGACGACAAAGAGGCGATCCTGGCGGCCATTACGACCTCCAAGCTGGAGACCATCGGTGGGCCCATCGATTTCACCGCTCCGGTGGAGCCGCAAGGGCCGCCGTGGACTCCGGGTCCGCGCCGGATTCACCAGAACGTCTACAAGACCCCGCTGGTCGGTGGGCAGTGGCGTAAGGGCACCACGTGGCCGTACGAGCTGACCATCGTCAGCAACGTGTCGGCTCCTAACATCCCGACTCAGGACAAGGTGCAGTCTCTGGTCTAGCGCAGGACAGAGAGAACCTTCACGCTCTGACGGGGCCGCCGCGCGGGCATCGCCCGCGCGGCGGCCCCAAGGTACGTTTCGAGACGGGTCTTTGCGGCTCTTTCTTGACCCGAGGTATGTTCGTATGACATCTTGTTTCATTGCATGCTGGGACCGTTCCGGGCCGGACCCCGCGGAGTACACATCGACCAACAAGAGGAAGGGGGACGGGGATGAAGCACGGAGGTGAGTCCACTTGACGCTGGCGCTTGAAACCCAAGGCCTTCGAAAATCCTTCGGGGGGGTCTTGGTGATCGACGACCTTTCCATCAGTGTGGAGAAGGGGGAGGCGCTGGGCATCGTCGGTCCCAACGGCGCGGGCAAGACCACCTGGTTCAACCTGATCACCGGCGCGGTCCACGCCGACGCCGGCAAAGTGATCTTCGAGGGCAAAGACATCACCGGTCTGCCGCGGCACGAGCGCTGCCGGGCCGGGATCGGCCGCACTTTCCAGATACCCAAGCCCTTCACCGGCATGACGGTGTTCGAGAACATCCTGGTGGGGGCCACCCACGGGCGGGGCATGCAGGAGCGGGCCTCCTACGAACACTGCGTGGAGATCATGGAGATCACCGGCATGACGGACAAGGCGAACATCCTGGCCGGATCGCTCACCCTGCTCGATCGCAAACGCCTGGAACTGGCCCGGGCCCTGGCCACCGACCCCACTCTGCTGCTCCTGGATGAGATCGCCGGCGGCCTCACCGAGGCTGAGGTGCAGGAGCTCCTGGAGGAGATTCGCAAACTCCGGCAGACGGGCGTCACCATCGTCTGGATCGAACACATCGTGCACGCCCTGCTGGCGGTCGTCGACCGCATCACCGTCATCCAGTTCGGCCGCAAGCTGTGCGAGGGCGATCCCCGGGAGGTCATGAACTCCCAGGAGGTCCAGGCCTGCTACATGGGAGGGACGCCGGCATGAGCCTGCTCGAGATCGACAACGCCAGCGTCTTCTACGAGGACTTCCAGGCCCTCTACGACATCAACATCAAGGTGGAAGAGGGCGAGATCTTCGCCTGCATCGGCGCCAACGGCGCGGGCAAGTCGACCATGCTCAAGACCGTGGCCGGGGTGCTCGTGCCCAAGACCGGGCGCATCCTCTTCGACGGACAGCCGATCGACCACATGCCCACCTACAAGCGGGTGGAGCTGGGCATCTCCAGCGTGCCCGAAGGCCGCCGGGTCTTTCCCAGCCTGACCGTGCACGAGAACCTCATCATCGGTGCCTACCGTAACCGCAAAGGCCCCTGGACCACGGATGCCGTCTACGAGCTTTTCCCCCTGCTGCAGCCGCTCAAGAAGCGGCAGGCCGCCGGCCTCTCCGGGGGGGAACAGCAGGCTCTGGCCATCGGCCGGGCCCTCATGGCCAACCCGCGGCTCATCCTCATGGACGAGGTTTCGCTGGGCCTGGCCCCGGTGGTCATCAAGCGCATCTATGACGCCTTCCCCACCCTCATCTCCAATGGATGCACCATCTTGGTGGTGGAGCAGGACGTCCAGCACGTGCTCACCGTGGCCACGCACGTGGCCTGTTTCCTGGAAGGGCGCATCGCCCTGCAGGGCAGGCCCAGCGAGCTCACGAACGAACAGATAACCGCGGCCTACTTCGGGGTATAGATATGGACTGGATAAACGCTGCTGTCCAAGGGATCCTTCTGGGCGGCCTCTATGCTCTGTTCGCAGTAGGCCTCTCATTGGTGTTCGGGACCATGCGTCTCGTCAACCTCGCTCACGGCGATTTGACCATCCTCCCCGCGTACATCGCGCTCATGTTGGTCAACGCCTTCATGTTCAACCCGTTCTACTCCATCCCGATCACCATGGTGATCATGTTCATCGTCGGCTATCTGCTCCAGCGCGGCCTGCTCAACTTCGTGGTGGGCCGGGGCGACATCCCCGGCGTGATCGTCACCTTCGGTCTTTCGATCATCATCCAGAACGGCCTGCTGTTGGCGTTCACAGCCAACTCGCAGGGCCTGGACGCCGGCCGGGTGGAGAACCTGAGCATCAAGATCAACGACCGGCTGGCGGTGGGTTGGTTGCCGCTCATCATCTTCCTCATGGCCATCGTGGTCATCACCGCCCTGCAGATTTACATGGACCGCACTAAGATGGGCCGGGCCTTCCGGGCCGTGTCCGACGACCAGGAAGCCGCCCGTCTCATGGGCATCGACACCAAGCATGTCTGGGCCGTGGCCATGGGCGTTTCCCTTCTGATCGTCAGCATCGGCGGCGTCATGATGGGCATCCGCACCACCTTCGACCCACTTCTTGGTAGTCAACGCCTCATCTTTGCCTTCGAGTCAGTCATCATCGGAGGGATGGGTTCCAGCTGGGGCACCTTGCTCGGCGGGATCATTCTGGGGTTGGCGCAGACGCTCGGAGCCCAGGCCTTCGGCTCGGCCTGGTCCATCCTCGTCGGGCACCTGGTGTTTGTCATCATTCTGGCCTTCAGACCGCAAGGCTTCCTCGCGAAGACGGTGACGGCATGAGCGCGACTACATCGACAGCCACTGCGGGCGACAAGCGCTACAACGTGTGGGTGGCCAACCGCACCAACCTGATTATCGCCGTTTTCGGTGTTCTGATAGTCATCGTGCTCGCTCTCTTCCCCTTCTTCGCGGGGACGCCGTGGACGCGGCGCCTGGTGGACTTCTTCGCTCTGCTCGCCCTGGCCCAGTTCTGGAATCTCATGTTGGGCTACGCAGGCCTCATCTCGGTGGGGCAGCAGGGCTTCATCGGCATAGGGTCGTACACTCTGTGGCTCTTTGCCGATATCTTCGGGATCAACCCGTTCATCGGCGTGATCTTCGCGGCCATCGGGGGCGCCGTCATCGCCTTCCCGGCGGCCGCCCTCGTGTTCAAACTCAAGGGTGGCTATCTGGCCATCGGTACCTGGGTCATCGCCGAGATCCTTCGCTTGATAGTCGCGAACATCAAGCGGACGGGAGGTGGTTCGGGTATCACCATCCAAGCGGCGACCAAGCTGGGTACCGAAGTGCGGGTGCCCGGCAGCTACTGGTGGGCTCTGGGAGCGGCGCTCATCGCCATCGGCTTCACCTACGTGTTGTTGCGGTCACGCACCGGCTTGGGGCTGAAGGCCATGCGTGACAACGACCTGGCGGCGGAGAGCTCGGGCGTCAACCTGTGGCGCTCGAAACTGTACACCTATGTCATCGCCGGCGCGGGCTGCGCCATGGTGGGCGCCATCGTGGCCATACACCTGCTGCGGGTGCAACCGGCGGCTGCCTTCTCCGTCAACTGGACGGGATACCTGATCTTCATCACGGTCATCGGCGGCGTCGGCACGTTGGAGGGACCGATAATCGGCACCCTTATCTACTTCGTGCTCAGGGAGACGACCTCCAAGTACGGAGAGTGGTACTTCATCGTCCTGGGGCTCCTGGCCATCGTGGTCACGGTGTGGTCGCCCACCGGCATTTACGGCTTTGTCATCAGAAAGACCAACTTCTTCGTGTTCCCTCTGCAGCGGAAGATCCGGCTGTTTGGCACAGAGAAGGAACAAGCGGAGGTCGCCGCCGAGAGCGGAGGATCGACCGGCTAGGCCGGACCAGGGCATCATTCGGAAGCATGTGGGTCTCAGGGGGCCGCCCGCGAGGGCGGCCCCCTGCTTCTGTCGTTCCCACCAAGCGGTATACTGTACTGCCCAACGGGAAGGAGGAATTGTGGCGAAAGGGCCGGGACAAGACACCGGGTCGCCCGGCGGCGACCCCACTGTCCGCTCCGTGGCCAGATCCATCGCCATCCTCGACCAGTTCACGCTGGAGCATCCCGAGCTCAACCTCAGCGAGATCAGCGCCGGCATCGGTCTGAGCAAGAGCACCACGCACAGGTTGCTCGCCACTCTGGAAGCCACGGAGATGGTGGAGTACGACCGCAAGAACGCCCGCTACCGCCTGGGGCTGAAGGCATTCCGGCTGGGAAGCGTGGTCGTGAAGAGCATGGAGTTGGTCAAGCAGGCCGACCCGCTGCTGCGGGCGGTCGCCGACGAGACGGACGAGACCGCGTTCCTGCTGGTGGCCGACGGCTCCGAGGCCCTCTGCCTGCGCAGGTTCGACGGCGCCTACCAGGTGCGGGTGCTGGTCCTGGAACCAGGCAAACGCTCGGCCTTCAACTGCGGGGCCGGGCAGCGCGTGCTGCTGGCCCATCTGCCCGAGCGCCGCTGGGAGGAGGTGGTGGACGGGCACGTGGTGCGCATGACCAAGTACTCGCTCGTCACCCGGGACGAACTCGAACGCGACCGCCGGGAGATCCGCGAACGCGGCTACTCGGTGAGTTGGGAGGACGTCACCCTCCATGCCTGCGCATTGGGGGCTCCGGTACGGGACGCAGCGGGCGCGGTGGTGGCCGCTGTGAGCCTGTCCGGCATCGTGCAGCGTTTCTCCGCCGAACGCCTGCCTGTGCTCATCCGGACGATCATGGAGTTGGGGGACGAGCTCTCCCGGCGCCTGGGGTATCTGCCCGCCGAAACCAGGACCTAAAGGAGGCCGGCGGGCCGCTCCAGCAGTTCGCGCACCCGGCTGAGGAAGCGGGCTGAGGGGGTGCCGTCGAGCAGGCGGTGGTCGGTGGTGAGACAGAGCGACAACAAACGTCGTTTGACCACCTCGTCCCGCACGAACACGGGAGTCGTCACGATCGCCCCCACCCCGAGGATGGCGGCCTGCGGCGGCACGATGATGGGGTCGAAGGTCTCCACCCCCGAAACGGCCAAGCTGGTGATGGTGAAGGTCGCTCCCGCGTAGTCGTCCGGGCCCAGCTTGGCCGCGCGGACGCCGGCGACGAGGCGGTCCAGTTCGGCCGCCGTCTCCCACAGTCCCAGGGAACCGGCGTCATGAACCACCGGGATCATGAGGCCGCGATCCTCGACGTCGACGGCCACGGCCACGTTGACCTGCGCATGGGGCCGGATGCCGAGGCCTTCCACCCACTCCGAGTTGACCTGGGGGTGTTCGATGAGAGCCCGGGCCGCCGCCCGCACGATGAAGGCGTCGAGGGGAAGGCTCACCCCCCGCTTCGCAGCCTCCGCTTTGAGGGCGCGCCGGAGATCCATCGCCTCGGTAACGTCGCAGCGCATGGAGTAGGTGACCTGGGGGATGGTGGTGGCCGACAGGGTCATGCGCTCGGCGGTGATGCGCCTGGCCCGAGAGAGCGGCTTGACGCCGGCCACCGCCTGCACGTCGTGGGCCATGATCCGCTCGCCTTGATGAGGTATGGCCTTCAAGTCCAAGCCCGATTCGCGGGCACGGGCCCGGGCGCGCGGGGAGGCGAAGATGCGCTCGGGCCTGGGCGGGCCGGCCACCGCGGGTGCCTCCGGGCCTGTCGCGACCGCCGGACCGGGCCCCGCCACCGCGGGCGTTCCTTCGCCGGTCCCGGCCGCGGGCGGCTGCGAGGCGTCCGTTGTGGGCGGAAGGTGGGCGCCGGCCGGGACCTCCATCTCGGACGTCAGGTCCGCTTCCGTCTCGGCTATGAAGGCTATGGTCTCACCCACCGCCACCGTCTCTCCTTCGGGCGCCGCGATTCGGGCCAGGATGCCGGTCGCGGGGGAGGGAGCGTCGGACGTGGCCTTGTCGGTCTCCACCAGGAAGAGCGGCTCACCGACGGCCACCCGGTCGCCGACCTCTTTGAGCCATGCCACGATGGTGCCCTGTTCCATGGTCAGGCCGAGGATGGGCATGGTGACCACGATCATCATCGCCGGGGACCCGCTCCCAAGGGGACGCCCCGCATCAAGCTCCGGGCCGCCACCACCAGGTCTTCGGTCTGGGGGACGGCCGCCGCCTCCAAGGTCAGGTTGTAGGGGATGGGTATGTTCTTTCCGCACACCCGCAGGGGAGGAGCGTCGAAATAGTCGAAGGCGTCTTCGAGTGCGCAGGCCACGATCTCGGCTCCGAAGCCGCTCCGCTCAGGGGCCTGATGGGTGACCAGTAGCCTGCCCGTCTTCATGATCGAGCGGGCGACGGTCTGCCTGTCGTACGGCACCAGGGTGCGGGGGTCGACGACCTCCAGCTCGATGCCCTCAGCCGCCAAGATATCGGCTGCCTCCAGGGCTTCGTGGACCATGAAGGACAAGGCCACGCAGGTAACGTGTGCACCCTCGCGGATGACGGCCGCCTCTCCTAAGGGGATGGCGTAGTCTTCTTCGGGCACGGCCCCCTTGACTCCGTACAGGAGTTTGTGTTCAAGGAAGATCACAGGATTGTCGTCGCGGATGGCGGTCTTGAGGAGGCCCTTGGCGTCGGCTGGGGTGCTGGGCATGATCACTTTGAGCCCGGGAGTATGCGCGTACCAGGCCTCCAGGCTCTGGGAATGCTGGGGACCGTTGCCTCTGCCCGCCCCCTGTTGAGCCCGGATGACCAGGGGTACGGCCACTTCCCCGCCCAGCATCCAGCGGATCTTGGCGGCCTGGTTGCAGATTTGGTCCATGGCCAGCATGGAGAAGTCCACGTACATGAACTCCACGACCGGGCGGAGGCCGGCGAGAGCGGCGCCGACCCCGGCGCCCGTGAACCCGGCCTCGGAGATGGGGGTGTCGCGCACGCGCTCGGGACCGAACTCGTCGAGCAGGCCGCGGGTGACCCCAAAGACGCCGCCGCCGCCCCAGACCCCGATGTCTTCACCCATGAGCATGACGGCAGGGTCGCGCCGCATCTCCTCCCGCAGGGCTTCATTCAAAGCCTGGGCGTAGGTGAGCATCCTCGTGTCCGGCCGGTCGGGGTTCATCCGAACAGCCCGTCCATCACGGTGTCGATCACCGGCTCCGGGCTCGACTCCGCGTACTCCACAGCGGCCGCGATGGCCGAGGCGGCCTCCCGGGTCCATTCGGCCAGATCAGCCGAGGAAGCCAGGCCTTGCTGCACCAGTAACCGGCCGAAGCCAGCGATGGGGTCGAGCCTCCGCCAGAGCTCCGGCTCCTCCTTGTCCCGGTAGGAAAGAGGGTCTCCCACATGGTGGCCCAGGAAGCGGTAGGTGTGCGCCACCACGTACGTGGGCCCCCCGCCCCGGCGGGCTCTCTCCACCCCCTCTTTCACCGCGCCGAAGACGTCAATCACGTCCATGCCGTCACATTCGCTGCCGGGGATCCCGAACGCTGCCGCTCGACCGACGAAACCGGCTTCGCCCAGGGCCAGCATCTGGTCCACCGGGCCGCTCATGCCGTACAGGTTGTTCTCGCAGAGGAAGACGCAGGGCAGCTTCCAGACGGCGGCCAGGTTGGAGACTTCATGGAGGATGCCTTGGTTGAGGGCTCCGTCACCGAAGAAGCAGACGGTGACGCGCCCGTTGCCCAGAAGCCGGGAGGCGAGCGCCGAGCCCACAGCGATGCCCATGCCGCCTCCGACTATGCCGTTGGCACCGAGGATGCCCTTGCTCATGTCGGCGATGTGCATGGAGCCTCCCCGCCCCTTGCAGTAGCCGGTGGCTTTGCCCATCAGCTCGGCCATGCACGGCTTCTCGCCCCCGCCCTTGGCCAGCACGTGGGCGTGTCCCCGGTGGGTGGAGGTGATGTAGTCGTCCGGGGCCAGGCACCAGGCGGCGCCTACGGCCACGGCCTCCTGGCCTTGGTAGGTGTGGGTCACCCCGCGGATGCGGCCGGCGCGGTAGAGTGCCGCCGCCTGCTCCTCGAACTCGCGGATCAGGCACATCCGTCGGTACATGCCGGTGAGCCGTTCGGCCGGCAGGCCGGTGAGCTCTTCGAGGGTGGTCTGCCGCAACCGGGCAAAGGTCCGGGACAATGCCTCCGCCGGGGGCTTTCTGACCACTCTCGCCATGCAGGTCTCCTGAAGCGCTGTACCGCCGGGCGGCAATGATATTGAGTGGCCGGAGGGGTGTCAACCGGCCCCAGAGGGTGTGTGCTTAAATACTCGACAGGCAACACCCTCCCAGAGGAGTCAGCTGATGCCCAGTCGGACCGGACCGTGTGAGATCGGCATGACCCTGGCTCTGATCCTTGTCAGCCTCGGCTCCGGCAGATTCCTTGGTCTGGGTCCATCCTGCAGCGGCCCCCAGGGGGCGGTTCGCCCGGGGCTCAAGCACGACCCTTGACCGGGACGAGCTTGTGATGGCCGGGGCCGGGGGCTATGCGTATGTGGAGATCGCGGAGGCGATCAGGCGGCTGATACTTTCGGGCGAGCTGTCACCTGGTGCCCGCCTGCCCTCAGTGCGCGACATGGCCGGGCGCTGGCGCTGCACCCCGGCCACCGTGGCCCGTGCCTACTCACTGCTGGCCGACGAGGGTCTTGTGCTGTCCCGGCGGGGCGGGGGGACCAGGGTGGCCGATGCCAGGATACCTGCGGGGGGAGCGCTCTCTGCGCAATGGCAATGGGCCGACCTCGTCCATCGGGCTGAGGCGTACCTGCTTGAATCACTGTCGGCCGGTCACACTCCCGCCCACGCGGAGGCCGCGCTGGCGGCGGCCATAGCCCGCTGGCAGGAGTTGAGGGCGCGTCCGCGGCCGGGGGATGGGCGGGGTCCTTCCCGTCGACCGCGGCCGGGGACCCTCCGCTTCGCCGGCAGCCACGATCTGTCCGTGGAGCTCCTCAGCCGCTCTCTGGCCGAGCACGCGCAACCGGTGGCCATGACCACCGATTTCGTGGGAAGCCTGGGCGGGCTGATAGCGCTGGCCCGGGGCGAGGCCGACCTGGCGGGGGCGCACCTGTGGGACGAGGCCACCGGTCTGTACAACGTCCCCTTCGTCCAGCGGGTGTTGCCCAACGTGGCCGTGGTGCTGGTCAACCTGGTCAAGCGGCTGCAGGGTCTCATCGTCCCGGCGGGCAACCCCCAAGCCCTGCGCGGATTCGCCGACCTGGCCCGGCCGGGGGTCGTCTTCGTCAACCGGCAGAGTGGTTCGGGCACCCGGGTCTGGCTCGATGTACAGTTGAGGAACGCCGGGGTCGACCCCGCCCGGGTGCAGGGGTACGACCGGGAGGAATCCACCCACCTGGGCGTTGCCCGCGCTGTGGCCGAGGGGCGAGCGACCGCGGGCCTGGGGATCTGGGCGGCCGCCGGCGCCTATGGGCTCGATTTCGTGCCGCTCGGCGAGGAGCGCTTCGACCTGATCGTCCCGGCGCAAGGGTGGGCCGGGCCGGCGTTCGAAGCGGTGCGGGCCGTCCTCGGCTCGGCCGAGTTCCGCGCGGCGGTCACTGCCTTGGGCGGCTACGACGTGTCCGAGACCGGCGCCGAGACCCGTCTGGGCTGACAAGGGCGGCAGGACAAGAGGGGAAGTGATGGAAGTGACAGAGCCTCCGGCAGAACGCCCCGTGGGTGGAAGCGAGGGGCCGTTGTTCGTCCTGGACGGCAACAATCTGGCCTACCGGGCTTTCTTCGCCCTACCCGCCGACATCGCCACCAGCGACGGTTTTCCCACCAATGCGCTCTACGGGTTCTGTCTCATGGCCATCAAGATCCTGGCCGACTACCGGCCCGGGGCGGTCATCGTGGCCTGGGATTCCCCGGAGAAGACCTTCCGGCACGAGGAGTTCGAGGAATACAAGGCTCAGCGGAAGCCCATGCCAGAGCTACTTTCCCAGCAGTGGCCGTACTTCAGCGAACTGGCGGCGGCCTTCGGGTTCGTCAACCTGGCGGTGCCCGGGTTCGAGGCCGACGACATACTGGCCACGTTGGCCCGCCAGGCCGAAGCGGAGGGGCGGGAGACGATCATCGTCACTGGGGATCGGGACGCCCTGCAGTTGGCCGGGCCGCACGTGAGCATCATGGCCAACACCCGGGGGGTGACGGACGTCAAGATCTACGACCCGGCTGCGGTCGAGGAGCGCTTTGGTGTCCCCCCGCAGCTCATCCCCGACCTGATCGGCCTCAAGGGCGACACCTCCGACAACATCCCGGGTGTACCGGGCATAGGAGACAAGACTGCGGCGCAGCTGCTCGCGCAGTTCGGCAGCTTGGAAGCGGTGCTGGAGCGGGTGGACGAGGTCGCCGGCGCGAAGAAACAGCAGCTGCTGCGGGAACACCGCGATCTGGCCCTTCTGTCCCGCAAGCTGGCGTTGCTCGACCGTGATGCCCCTATCGACATGCATACCACCGAACTGCAGCCGCACTCCCTGCAGAAAGAGAGGCTGCAGGAACTGTTCGCCCGTCTCGAGTTCACCACTCTTTTCGACAGGGTGGCGGCTCTGACGCCGCCCGCGGGCGGAGAAGCCCAGCGGATCCCCGGCGCCCGCCTGCCCCAGGCGCGCGTGTGGGCGTGCGGCGCCGGCGGGGTCGTCGATCCCCAGCAAGCGGGTCTCGACCCGGCGCGGCCCGTCGGCGTGGCCGCGGAGGACGGGGTCCCCGGGAAGACGGGCGCCGCTGAGGCCGCTCCCGCTGAGGCCGCTCCCGCCGGAGCCGCTCCCACCGTGGTCGTGCCCGCCCGCGTCTGGCTGGCTCAGGCTCCGCCCGGGGGCGACCCCGCCGGCTACGAGGACTACACTCTCCTCGCCGTGACCGCGGGCGAGGACGAGATCGCGGCCCTGCGCCCTGTCTTGGCCGCCGGGGGCGTGTGTCACGACCTCAAAGCGCAACGCGGGCTCCGGGGCCTTCTGCCCCAGGCCGCGCACGACACCTACATCGGCGCCTATTTGCTCGCCCCCGGGCGGCGGGGATACGCGCTGGCGGACCTGGCGGCCGAAGCGGGTATCCCGGCGCCGGAGTGCGCCGGGATACCCGCGGCCTCAGAGGCTGGGGTGATCGCTCCCGGGTTCAGCAATGACCGGGCGGGCGTAGTCGCCGTCGGCCCCGCGGCGGGGCCGGCGGCAGCCGCGGCCGCTCTCGTGCTTCCGGTGGCCGCTCATCAGGAGCGATGCCTGCGGGAGCAGGGCATGTGGGAGCTCTTCCGTGGGATAGAACTGCCACTGACGCCGGTGCTCATCGCCATGGAGGAGGCCGGCATCCATCTGGACTGTTACCGCCTGGGGGAGATGACCGGCAAGGTCCAGGATCAGCTGGAAGAGCTGGAGTGTGCCATCTATGAGCTGGCCGGAGAGCCCTTCAACCTCGGATCCCCTCAGCAGCTCGCGCACGTCCTCTTCGAGCGCTTGGGTCTTGCCCGCCAGCGCAAGATCAAGACGGGCTATTCCACCGACGCGAAGACTCTCGAGGCCCTGCGGGGCAGCCATCCCATCGTCGGCCATATCCTCAACCATCGCGAGCTATCCAAGCTCCTGTCCACCTATCTGCTGGCGCTGCCTCAAGCGGTCGACCCCCGGACCGGGCGGCTCCACACCACCTTCCACCAGACCGTTGCGGCCACCGGCCGTCTGTCATCGAGCGACCCGAACCTGCAGAACATCCCGGTGCGCACGGCCCTGGGCGCCCAGATCCGGCAGTGCTTCACAGCGGAAACGGGCCGTCTGCTGGTGGTGGCCGATTATTCGCAGATCGAGTTGCGCATCATGGCCCACCTCTCCCGGGAACCGGCGCTGCTGGAGGCGTTCGTGCGGGGGGAGGACATCCACACGCGCACGGCGGCGGAGGTGTTCGGCTTGGCTGAGGACGCCGTCGACCCCACCCACCGCCGCTACGCCAAAGCCGTGAACTTCGGCATCATGTACGGCATCTCCGCCTTTGGGCTTAGCCAGAGCCTCGGGATCGAACGGGAGGAGGCCGCCGCCTACATCGACCGCTACTTCGAGCGATTGCCCCGGGTGAAGGCGTTCATCGAGGAGACGGTGGCGGAGGCCCGGGCCAGGGGCTACGCCACCACGGTGTTCGGCCGCCGGAGGCCCATCCCTGAACTGACCTCGGCCAACTTCCAGGAGCGCTCGCTGGGAGAGCGGCTGGCGGTCAACTCGGTCATCCAGGGCAGCGCCGCCGACATCATCAAAGTGGCGATGATCCGCTGCCACGAGCGGCTGCGGCGGGACTATCCAAGGGCCTGCCTGGTGCTGCAGGTGCACGACGAACTGGTGTTCGAAGCACCCGCGGACCAGGCCGAGGCCGTCCGTGACTCCATGGTGGAGGAGATGGTGGCCGCCTACACGATGGAGCCGCCGCTGGGGGTGGACGCCGGGATAGGACCCGACTGGTTGTCGGCCAAATGAAGGCCGGAGACCGGCGCTCACGCGGGATTGCTTTTCTTTCGCGCCTGGGTATACTACCCGACACGTGAGCCACGTTCGGGCGTGGTTCGTTGAGGCGTTCCTTCGGGAAGGGAAACGGAAACTACATGTCAGACCAGCACACCGACGAAGTACAGACACTACAGGGCGGCCAGGACCTGATGATCGAAGTGGATGGGAAGATGGTCCCCAACTACGACGCCACCATCCTGACCTTCGAAGAGGGTGACATCGTCACCGGCACTGTGGTGAGGGTCGATAAGGACGAGGTCCTCGTCGACATCGGCTACAAGAGCGAGGGCGTCGTCCCCGCCAACGAGCTGTCTATCAGAAAGTCGGTGGACCCCGCCGAGGAGGTGGCAGTCGGAGATGTGGTCGACGCGCTCGTCCTCACCAAGGAGGACGCCGACGGGCGGCTTATACTCTCCCGTAAGCGGGCGCGCTTCGAGCGGGCTTGGCAGCGCATCGAGAAGGCTGCCGAAGAAGGTACGCCCGTGTCGGGCAACGTGATAGAGGTGGTCAAGGGCGGGCTCATCCTCGATCTGGGCGTGCGCGGCTTCCTGCCCGCGTCCTTGGTCGACATCCGCCGGGTGGCCGACCTCGACGAGTTCTTGGGCCAGACCTTGGAATGCCGGGTCATCGAGCTCAACCGCTTCCGCAACAACGTAGTCCTCAGCCGGCGCGCGGTCTTGGAAGAAGAGCGCCGCGGCGCCCGGGAGCAGATCCTCGACCGCATGAACGTGGGCGACCTGGTCACCGGGACCATCTCCAACATCGTCGACTTCGGCGCCTTTGTCGACCTCGACGGCATCGACGGTCTCATCCATATCTCCGAGCTCTCCTGGAGCCACGTCAACCATCCCTCCGAGGTCCTCACTATCGGCCAGAAGGTGGAGGTGCGGGTGCTCGACATCGACCGCGAGCGTCAGCGCATCTCCCTTGGCCTCAAGCAGACCCAGAAGGACCCCTGGCAGCAGGTGTTCGAGAACCGGCAGGTCAACGAGATCGTGCACGGCCGAGTCACCAAGCTGGTCTCCTTCGGGGCTTTCGTGGAGATCGAGGAGGGGGTCGAGGGTCTCATCCACATATCCGAGCTGGCGCAGCACCACGTGGAGGATCCCTCCGAGATCGTGCGCCCGGGTCAGGAAGTCAACGTCAAGATCATCGAGATCGACCCGGAACGGCGCCGGCTCTCTCTGAGTCTGAAGCGCCTGGAGCCGGAATACCGCATCCACGAAGATGCCTTGTCCGAAGAGGGTGAAGAGGAAGGCGAGGAGGAGGAGTACGAGGAGGCGGCCGAGGCCGCTGAGGCGGAAACCGACGTCGAGGTCGAAGCCGGCAAGGGTGAGCAGGCTCCTGAGGCGGTCGCGGTCGTCGATGCCGCTGCAGAAGCCGAGGCCGGCGAAGCTCCCGTCGAGGCCGAAGAGGTTGCCGTGGAGGCCGGCGAAGCGCCCGTGGAGGCCGGCGAAGCGCCCGCCGCGGAGGCTCCCGCGGAGGACTGAAGTTCTAGCGACCCGGTGGGGCGATAGGGAACAGCACGGGGGCGCCTGCGGGCGCTCCCCGTTTTTGGAGGACGGATGACCGAGCTGCGACCTGAGGTAGTGGCCGTGGGGCTGACCGGGGGCATCGGCGCCGGCAAGAGCACGGCGCTGGCGATCTTCGCGGAATTGGGCGCCCTCACCTTGTCGGCCGACACGGTGGTGCATGAGCTCTACACCGGTGAGGACTGCAAGAAGGCGCTCGTGGAGCGTTTCGGTGTGGACGTTCTCGACGCGGAGGGGGAGATCGACCGGCGCCGCCTGGCCGCCCTGGTCCGGGGGCGGCCTGACCAGTTGCAGTGGCTGGAGCGACTCACCCATCCTTTGGCGAGGGAGCGGATCGAGGCCTTTGTGAAGGGCGCGCCGGCCGGCTCGGTGGTGGTGTGCGAGGTGCCTCTGTTGTTCGAGTCGGGCCTCGCGGATGCTTTCGATCTCGTGGTGACCATCGAGGCCTCGGCCGCCACCCGCAGAGGCCGTTCCACCCACGGCTTCGACCCCGGATTGTTCGACGAGTTCGAGGGTCTGCAGGCTTCTACCGAGCGGCGGGTGGCGGGCAGCAATCTGGCCTTCTTCAACGACGACCGGATCGAGCACCTCCGCATGTTCGTGCATGAGGCGCTTGCGCGGGCGAAGGCGCTCCTGCCGGAGGAGTCATGACCAGCGCGGCACTCCGCCGCCGCCGCCGGCTCTGGCCGGTGCTGGCCTTGTTCGCCGTCCTGGCCGGTCTGGCTGGGGTGACCCTGGCGGTGTTCGCCGGGCGGCTGGTGATGCCGGCCGCGTCGGTCCGCATATTCCCCCTCAGGTACGAAGCGGAGATCGGCGGCGCGGCCGACCGTTACGACGTGGACCCCTATCTGCTGGCGGCCGTGGCCAGAGCCGAGAGCAGCTTCAATCCGCGAGCGGAGTCGCACATGGGGGCGCGAGGCCTGATGCAGTTGATGCCCGACACGGTTGACTTCATCGCCGGCCTCGACAGCTACCGGGGCGATGACGACCCCGATCTGACCGACCCCGAGGACAGCCTAGAGTTGGGCGCCTGTTATCTGGCCTATCTGCTGCGCAGGTTCGACGGGGACGAGACCGCCGCCCTCGCCGCCTACAATGCGGGGCCGACCCCGGTGGGTCGCTGGGTGAAGGCGGGTGGGGGCGGCTCCCTGGACAGAGCCGACATCGAATACCCGGAAACCCGGGAGTACGTGGAGCGGGTGGAGCGGTACCGGGACCTCTTCGAGCGCGTCCACCCGGACGCTTTCTAGGGGCCTCTGATGAGCCCTTTCGACCTGCGTGCCGACTACCGGCTCCAGGGCGACCAGCCCCAAGCCGTCGCCCGCTTGGTTGAAGGGCTGCGCCGGGGTGACCGGTTCCAGACCCTGCTGGGGGTGACCGGTTCGGGCAAGACCTTCACCATGGCCAACCTCATCGCCGAGATAGGCAGGCCCGCGCTGGTGATGGCTCCCAACAAGACCCTGGCGGCTCAACTCTGCAACGAGTTCCGCGAGTTCCTGCCCCACAACGCCGTGGAGTATTTCGTCTCCTACTACGACTACTATCAGCCGGAGGCCTATCTCCCCGCCACCGACACCTATATCGAGAAGGACTCCTCCATCAACCAAGAGATCGACCGGCTCCGGCACGCGGCTACGTCCAGCCTCTTGATGCGCGACGACGTAGTGATCGTGGCCTCGGTCTCCTGCATCTACGGTCTGGGTTCGCCGGCCGAGTACCTGGGGCAGGTGGTTCTGCTCAAGGAAGGCGATGACGTCAGCCGGGACGAGGTGTTCGCCAAGCTGGTGAAGATCCACTACGATCGCAACGACGTGGGCTTCACGCGGGGCAAGTTCCGGGTGCGGGGCGACAGCTTCGAGGTCTGGCCGCCCTACGACGATTACGCCGTGCGGGTCAGTCTGTGGGGGGACCTGGTGGAGGAGATCGTCAAGGTCGACCCCGTTACCCAAGAAGTCGTCGCCCGCCTGCCCAACGTGGCCATCTATCCGGCCACCCACTTCGTGACCTCTGAAGACGCCATCGAGCGGTCGCTGGTGGAGATCGCGGCGGAGCTGGAGTCCCGGGTGGCCGAGCTGGAGGCCCAGGGCAAGCAACTGGAGGCCTTCCGTCTGCGCCAGCGCACGCAATACGACATGGAGATGCTCCGGGAGCTGGGTTACTGCAACGGCATCGAGAACTACTCGCGCATCCTTTCCGGGCGCAGACCGGGAGAGCCGCCCTACACCCTGCTCGACTTCTTTCCCAAAGACTTCTTGGTGCTCATCGACGAGTCACACATGACCGTGCCCCAACTCCACGGCATGTACGAGGGAGACCGCAGCCGCAAGACCATGCTGGTGGAGCACGGCTTCCGCCTGCCCTCCGCCCTCGACAACCGTCCTCTCCGCTTCGACGAGTTCATCGAGCGGGCGCCGCAGGTGGTGTTCGTATCGGCCACCCCGGGGGAGTGGGAAGTGTCGGTCTCCACCCAGGTGGTGGAGCAGCTGGTGCGGCCCACGGGGCTGGTCGACCCCCTGGTGGAAGTCAGGCCCACCCGTCACCAGATCGACGACCTCATGAACGAGATCCGCATGCGGGTGGAGAGAGGTCAACGCACTCTCGTCACCACCCTCACCAAGAAGATGGCGGAGGACCTCACCGACTATCTACTCGAGATGGGGTTCCGCGTCCGCTACCTGCACTCCGAAGTGGACACGCTGGAACGCATCCGCACCGTGCGGGAGCTGCGGCTGGGCGAGGTGGACGTGCTCGTCGGCATCAACCTGCTCCGTGAAGGTCTCGACCTGCCCGAGGTGACGCTGGTCGCCATCCTCGATGCCGACAAGGAGGGCTTCCTCCGAGGCGAGACCGCGCTCATCCAGACCATCGGCCGGGCGGCCCGCAACGTGGAGGGCAGGGTCATCATGTACGCCGACAAGCGGACGGCGGCCATGGACAGAGCCATCTCCGAGACCGACCGCCGGCGGGCGGCCCAACTGGCCTTCAACGCCGAGCACGGCATCGAGCCGCGCACCATCGTCAAGGGCGTGTCCGACATCGCCGAACTGCTGGGCATCAGCGCGAGCGTCCCCTACAAAGATCGGCGCAAGACGGCCCGGGGGGAGGAGATGTCGGTGGAGGAGCTGGAACGTCTGATGGCCACCCTGGAGGAGGAGATGTTCGCCGCGGCCGAGGAGTTGCGGTTCGAGTATGCCGCCAAGCTCCGCGACGAGGTCAAGGACTTGGCCCGCGAGGTGGCCCGGCTTCGGGGCGGGGGAGCCGCCGGGTAGCCGGCCCGACCGGGACCCTTTGGCCGCCGGCCTACTCCTCGGTGATGGAGCGTACCTCGTCCAGGTCGGCGATGAGGGCGGTCACCTTGGCCGGGGTGAGACCCCGGGGCAGCTTCAGCAGCAGGTGGACGGTATTGGCGTCGTCGTCCTCCGGGGCGGTGGACAGCTCCTTGATGGTGATGTGGGCCTGTTCCAGCCGGGCCATGAGCTCGGCCAGAGAGGTGTAGCCGGCCGCGTGGAAACGGATCCTCACCCGCATGGGAGTGCCTGTGTGCGGGTAGAGCAGGCGGTCTTCGATCAAACGAAGAGCGTAGAGGCTGAGTATGACGATCGCCGTGGTGATAAGGGCCGCCGAGTAGAAGCCCTGGGCCGTCAGCAGACCCACCGCCGCCACCGCCCACAGACTGGCGGCCGTGGTCAGGCCGCGCACCGACGCCCCGTGGCGGATGATGGCGCCGGCGCCAAGGAACCCTATGCCGGTGACCACCTGGGCGGCGATGCGGTTGGGGTCGAACTCGGTCCCCTCTAGGCCGTAACTGGAAGCGAGAGTGAAGGCGGCCGCTCCCACCGACACCAGGATGTGGGTGCGGAAGCCCGCCGTGTGCTCCCGGATCTCGCGCTCCAGCCCGATGGCACCGCCCAGCACGGCCGCGATGAGTATGCGGATGAAGACGTCGAGTACATCCATAGCTCCATCGTACGGGGAGGCTCGCCGGGTGGCAAGCGTGCCGGGCGCCGGAGCCGAGCGTCCGCCGAGCGTCCGGCCGTGTTCGCAGGTATTCGCGCCCGGCATCCTTGACAAACACCTATGCGATATCTGATACATTCATACTGTGTTCTCTTGGCAATCCGGCGGACATGGGGAGCCGCCGGTGGAGGCAGAAGGAGGGCGTGCAATGAAGCGGGCGTTAGTACTAGGGTTGGTGCTCATGTTCGTGTTTGCGGGAGTTCTTGTCGCCTGCGGTGAAGCCGAAGAGACCACGACCACGGCGCCGCCCACGACGGCCGGGCCCACCACCACGGCGGCGGGAACGCCGGACATCGTGGACACGGCCATAGCCGCCGGCAGTTTCAACACCCTGGTGTCGCT
>CAYNPL010000032.1:0-25718 GCA_964399135.1 uncultured Gaiellales bacterium | reverse complement strand
CAGGCTTTCGCCCATTGCGCAAAATTCCCCACTGCTGCCTCCCGTAGGAGTCTGGGCCGTATCTCAGTCCCAGTGTGGCTGATCATCCTCTCAGACCAGCTACCCGTCGTAGCCTTGGTGAGCCGTTACCTCACCAACAAGCTGATAGGACGCGGGCCCATCTCAAGGCGGAGGCCGAAGCTACCTTTGGTCGGCCGGCTTGCGCCGGATGACATCGTCCGGTATTAGCCCCGGTTTCCCGGAGTTATCCCAGTCCTTGAGGCAGGTTGCCCACGTGTTACTCACCCGTTCGCCGCTTTCAGGGGACCCGAAGGTCCCTTTCGCGCTCGACTTGCATGTGTTAGGCACGCCGCCAGCGTTTGTCCTGAGCCAGGATCAAACTCTCCGTGAAGTATTGCGATACGGGCTCGCGCCCGGATCTGACTTTGGGGAGAGCTGATTAGCTCTCAAAGTGTGTCACGCAACCGGTAGGTTTGGTTGCGGACGGGGGCAAAGACCGCCGCTCCACTAGAAAGCGACGTCTTTGCAGATTCGTTGCTGGCAGATCGGACTTCGGTCGAAGTCCGATCCGACAACGCTGTTCAGTTTTCAAAGACCACTGCGCTCTTAGGCGCGGCCGGGAAGATTAGCATCACCCCTCGGTGGCGTCAACCTTCCCCTCACAACAAAACAGCCGCCCCGCTCACTGGCACAGGCGGCTCAGAGAACGGCGGCTATGCCACGCGGCCTATCCGCTCGCGTTCTCCCGGTCGCTTGTGCTGTCGAGGAGTTGTTGTTTCATCGTGAGAAAGGTAGTTTAGACCCTCACCCTCGCCATGTCAATGCCTGGGATGGCCTCACTCGGCCGCCGCCCGCCTACTCCCCGGCCGGGGTCATGCTCAGGGCCACCCGCATCACCTGCTCTTCGGGGACCCCGCGTCCGAAGACCCCGTACCAGAGGCCTTCACGCTGCCACTGAACCAGGGTGCCTCCGTTGATCTCGAACAGAGTCGCCGGCAGCCCTGCGACCTCACCCACCGGCCGTCCGGGAGTGTCGCCCACGTCGCCTCGGAAGTTCTGCAGGAGATCCAACCACCCCTCCCCCACGCTGATGACCACCTCAGCCTGCGGCATCGATCCATCGGTGGTCACCCGGGGGTTGGGCTGGGCAGGCTCGGGGTAGAGGGCGGGATCCTCGAACTCCACCACAGGCCACCATCCGGTCGCCAGGACAGCGTCTTCCGGCAAGTAAGCGGGGGCGAAGACCACGAGGGGCTCGGCTGACTCTGCCAGCACCGCAACCGCCTCTTGCACCGTGGGCGTATCGCTGGCCGAGCCCGTCAAGCTGGTGACCGTCTGTTCTGTGGCCGGTTCGGCTGACGGCGGAACGGCCGTCGCGGAGGTCGAGGGGCCGGCGGTGGACACGTGGCCGCAGGCTGCAACCATGACAGCAAGCGCTGGCAAAAGCAGCAGGGTCAACAAGGGACGAGAGGCACGGCTGGATGGCACAGCGACTCCTTACGGGTGGGAACAGGTCGCTTCGCAGCGTAGCAGCGAGCGGTACCGCCGGCCCTACGACTTTGGTTGGAGACGGGCTGACCAATCGGGCCGCGGCCGGTGTGCACCGTGAGGGCCGCCGCGGGGGCGGGGCCCGCGACTCGCCGGACCACTCGCCGACTAGCGCACGCGCACGAACTTCCTCTTGCCCACTTGTATGACCGCCCCCCTCAGCTCCGCCGGCGTGAACTCGGCACCGGTGTCGGTGATGACCGTGTCGTCGAGACGCACCCCGCCCTGCTCCATCAAGCGCCGGGCCTCTCCGTTGGAACCGACGAGCCCCAGGGCGGTGAGCAGCCTGGGCAGCCAGACCCGACCGTCTTTGACGGCATCGCCGGGCAGGTCGGCCTCCGCGATGACCTCCGGCCGGTCCTTTTCCTTGAAGACGCGATCGAAGGCCGAATGCGCCGCGGCGGCCGCATCCGCGCCGTGATAGAGGGTGACGAGCCGCTCCGCCAAGTCGCGCTTGGCCTGGGCCGGATGATAAGCGCCCTCTGCAAGCCTTTCTTCCAAGAGACGCACCTCACGTAGTCCGGCACCGGTAAGCAACTTGAAGTACGTGACCATGAGCTCGTCCGGGATGGACATGACTTTGCCGAACATCTCGTCCGGCGGATCGCTGACCCCGATGTAGTTGCCGTACGTCTTCGACATCTTCTGCTCGCCGTCGGTCCCCACCAGCAGAGGGACGGTGAGGATGCTCTGCGGAGGCACCCCGTATGCCTCCATGATGGTCCGTCCCATCAGCAGGTTGAACTTCTGGTCGGTTCCGCCCAGCTCGACGTCGGCCCGCACCGCGACGCTGTCATAGCCCTGCAGCAGCGGATACATGAACTCCAGCATCGAGATGGGCTCGTTGGCGGCGTAGCGTTTGGCGAAATCATCGCGCTCCAGCATGCGGGCCACGGTCGTGGTGGCCGTGAGCCTGAGGACGTCGTCCATTTGCAGTGGTCCCAGCCAGTCGCCGTTGCGGGTGAGTTCGACCTTCTCCATGTCGAGGACCTTGGCGGCCTGCTCCACGTACGTGCGGGCATTTGCGCTGATCTCTTCGTCGGAAAGGCGAGGGCGGGCCTTGGAGCGCCCGGAAGGATCCCCCACTTTCGCCGTGTAGTCGCCGATGATAAGGACCGCGGTGTGGCCGAAGGCTTGGAACTGGGCCAGCTTACGCAGAACGACGGTGTGGCCCAAGTGGATGTCGGGGGCCGTGGGGTCCACTCCCAGCTTCACGCGCAGAGGCCGGTCTTCGGCCCGGGCCCGGACCAACTGCTCCAGGAGGGTGCGCTCCGGCAAGGCATCAACGCAGCCCGAGAGGAGTTCCTCGTATTGCTCGACTATCTCAGCCGGGATCCCAGCCGGTTCTCGCCCCGTTTCCATCTGCCACCTCCCGCGCGGGAGGATATCATGACCACGTTGGCGCTGGTGTAACATCATGCCACGATGACTCCCGACGACACCGTCACCCGGCCCAAGCGAGCCGGCAACAAAGGCAAAGTGCTGCGGTGGTCGCTGTTCGCCCTGCTCCTGCTCGTGGTCGCGCTCCTGTCCATGTTCGCGGGCGGATACCTGGGGATCGTTCGTGGTCTGCCGACGCTGGACCTCGACGCCGCCCTGGCCGTCTCCCAGAGCACCAAGATCTACGACAGCTCTCGGCCCCCGCTGCTCCTGGCCGAGCTACATGGACTGGAGAACCGCGACGTCCTCAGCGGAGAGCAGATCCCCCAGGTGCTGCGCGACGCTGTGGTGGCGATCGAGGACGAGCGCTTCTACAGCGACGAAGGGGTCGATTTCCTCACCGTCGTGCGGGCCGCTTGGGCCGACCTGCGGGACAAGCGTGTCGCGCAAGGGGGCTCCCCCATCACCCGGCAGCTCATCAAGAACGCCTTCGCCTCCATCTCTTCGACCTTCGACCGAGACCTGACCCAGACGGCCCTGGCCTACCAGCTCGAGAACACCTGGTCCAAAGACAAGATCCTCAATGAATACCTCAACGTCAGCTACTTCGGTGAAGGCGCCTACGGCGTGCAGGCTGCCGCTAGGGCATATTTCGGCGTGGATGCGGCCGACCTGACCGTGGCCGAGGCCGCCCTGTTGGCGGGGCTGCTGGACGCGCCGTCGGCCTATTCCCCCCGGCGTGATCCCCACGGGGCCCTGGAGCGCCGTGACCTGGTGCTCAACAAGATGTACCAACAGCGGTACATCACGAGCGCGCAGCTGCAGGAGGGGCTGGCCGAACCCCTCGAGCTGGCCGACCCGGCTGCCGGTGAGGAGGCCGCTTACCCCTACTGGATCGAGCTGGTGCGAGAGCAGTTGGTGGCTCGCTATGGGTCTTCCCTGGTACTGCGGGGTGGTCTGCGCGTACAGACCAGCATCGACATGAGCCTCCAGCAGGCCGCAGAGGAGGCGGTATCATCGTGGTCGGACCAACCCGGCGACCCGGCGGCCGCCCTCGTCGCGGTCGACGTGCACAGCGGGCAGATGGTGGCGATGGTCACTGAAGCCGGCTCCTCCGGGGCGCGGGTCAATCTCGCCACGCAAGGTAAGCGTCCGCCGGGCTCGGCCTTCGAGCCCTTCGTCCTGGTCACAGCCTTGGAGAACGGCGTGAGCCCGGACACCCTGCTCGATGCCGCACCGTTGACGGGCGACATGCCACCCGGCTCCTGGGAGATCTCCTCTTCCGGTCAGGCACGACTCAGCTTGGCAGAGGCGACCGCCACCTCCGCAACGGCGGTGTTTACCCGCCTTGCCATGCAGCTCGGCACCGCCTCCGTGGCCCAGACCGCCCAGGCCATGGGCATCAGCAGCGCGCTCAGCGAGGAGGTGCTGCCCGCAGCCGCAATGGCCGCTCCCCCCACGGGCGTCAGCCCGGCCGAGATGGCCCTCGCGTTCGCCACCCTTGCCTCGGGCGGAGAGCGATTGTCGGCGCAGGTCACCTTCGACCCCTCCAAGGCCGGACTCCCCCTCTCTATCGTCAAGGTCACCGATCCGGACGGCAGGGTGCTCGACCAGAACGACGTGGTGCACACACGGGTCCTGGACGCCGGCATCGCCGCGCTCGCCACTCGCTGCCTTCGGGCGGTGGTTGAGTCGGGGATGGGCAAAGCCGTCAACATCGGCCGACCAGCCGCCGGCGTCGCCGGGACCAGTGAGGACGGCCGCGACGTCTGGTTCATCGGCTACACGCCCGAGTTGGTGACCGCGGTATGGGTGGGCTACCCGGAGGAGCGGCCTCATCCGGTCGACGCGCGCCGCGCCGACCCCGGCGATGACTCCCTGCCGGCCCGGATCTGGGCGGCGTTCATGGCGAAAGCCTTGGCCGGAATACCGGTCAGCGAGTTCTCCGACGCCGGCGTGAACCGCTGGGTCACGCTTGAGGTCTGCAGCGAATCGCATCTGCTGCCGGCCCGGTACTGCCCCTCTCTAGTGAAGATGCTTTTCCGCAGCGACAAGATACCGGTGGACGTCTGCGCTCTGCACGCGCCCCAAGAAGTGGCGGTCCCGGCCGTCACCGGCATGCCGGCCGCCAAGGCCGCCCTGCTCCTTAGCGACACCCGGTTCGACGTCTCCCAGGTGTACGATCGTGACTCCCTCAGGCCAGCGGGGGTGGTGGTAGAACAGAGACCCAAAGCCGGCGCCCTCCTGCTCGAAGGCAGCACGGTGGTCATCGTGGTCTCCACCGGCGAAGGCCGGGCCGTCGTACCCTCGGTGGTAGGGCTGCCGCTGGAGGACGCCCAGGCGAAGCTGGCGGCCGCCGGCCTGACGGCAGAGATCGTATACCAGACAGGCGAGGCCCCGGCGGGGACCGTTCTAGCCCAGGACCCGGCCGGCGCGAAGATCGCGGCCCGCGGCTCTTCCGTCCGCCTGACCGTCAGCAGCGGCCCGCCGGAGACTCCACCCTCCACCTGAGCCGCGCCGGCCCGCGTGCGCGGGCGGCCGGCGCGGCCGGCTGACTGGGGCCCGAACCTAGGACTGCTGCACCCGGCTCACTCTCGTGAAGCCCGAGCAGGCGACGACGTCCACCCCCTGCCGTTCGAACTCGTCGATGATGAGGTTCATCCCCAGAGAATCGGAGGAGACGTGCCCCGCGATGACCACCGTCACTTTCTCGTCCTTGGCCTTCTTGCGGTGCTCCTCGCCCATGTGCATGCCCACGATGGTGCCCACTCCGGCCTCGGCCAGCTTGCGGATGGAATCTACCGGGCCTGAAGTCCCCCCGGTCATGTCGACCATCACCTTGCCGGTGCGGCGCTTGCCCTCGCCCTCAAAGATGGTGGGGCCCATGCCCTGCAGGACCGCCTCCCGATACTCGGGTATGCTCTTCAGCATGTCCAGCAGGTCGTCCACCGTCGCCTCCGGACCCAGCTCGTCGCAGCGGGCCTGCAGGTAGGCATTGACGTTGTTGTCCGCCGGGGTATGGCAGCACATGTAGGGGAGGCCGAGCAGCCGGGCCGCCGCCGTGGTGCGTTCGTTGTTGCGGGGGTGCAGGGCCCTCATGATCTCCGCCATCCTCTCGCTAATGATGGCGTCGCCGTAGGCGACGGACACTCCGAAGCGGCTCCACACGTCCGCCTGCACGCCCATGACCTCTTCCAGCCGGGCCAGGGCCCGCCCTTCGGGGTGGTGCGCCAGGAGCAGATCGACTTTGCGGCCCCCGGCTCTCAGGCGGTCGGCCAGCAGGACCTCACCCACCTCGAGGTCGATCCCAACCAGGATGCTCGAAACCTCGGTGTCGGGGTCACCCACGAGGATGCGGGTGTCGGCGTAGGGGTTCACCAGTGCTTCCTGGTCGAACTCCCAGCGCTTGCTCTCCGGCAGTTCGGCGAAGGTCTTGCGGGCCCGCTCCAGGACCAGACCGACGCCTTCCTCCCCCCGCGGGTCGGCGGCCATGCCGGCGCGGTACGCGAACTCATACATGTCCTTGAGTCTCATCGAGCGCACTCCCTCCTTCGTCTCCCCCCACGGGTGACCGGCCGGTTACCGAGCATATAGTAGCGGAGGGGGAGCTCGGCACCGCGAGAGATGCCTATCCGGGTGGCCACCCCCACCTCTGCGACGAAGCCGTCATCGATGACCATCAGCCCGGACTCGCCGCCTAAGCGGCGGCCGTCGAGACTTGGACCGATGCCGAGGCTGCGCCCCACCCTTCCGGGGCCGCAAATGCCTCCCGATGGCCTGCCGCACTCCGCCTCCCCCCCAAGGGGAGCGAGAGACCGCACGAGCACGGCCGAACCCACTCCCTCCGGCTCGCACACCAGGTTGAGGAGATAGTGCACTCCGTAGCTAAGGAAGACGTAGATGGTGCCTGGAGGACCGAACATCGCCCGATTGCGTCGGGTGAGTCCGCCGGCCGCATGACAAGCGGGATCGCTACTGGGCAGATACGCTTCCACCTCGGAGAGGCGCCCGCCGCCCTTGCCGTCCCGCCACAAGATCCTACCAATCAACTCGGAGGCGACGATGTTCGCAGGACGGGCAAAGAAACCAGCCTCCAGCACCCGCCCCGCCGGCCTGGGGCACGAGCATGCAACACTGTCGTCCATGACCGCCACCGGTCCATGGTAGCAGCCGGGACGGATGCGCGGGCCCGGCGGAGCCGGGACGAGACCCTGCCGGCCTCAGGAGGCCTTCATGCGGGCGAGCGTCTCAGCCGCAAGCGCCAGTTGCTCGGACACCCGTTGGGGGGAGGTGCCTCCGGGCGACACCTTGGCGGCGATGACCCGCTCGAGGCCGACCACCCGATAGTAGTCCTCGTCGAACAGCGGACTGAGCTCGTGCAGCTCGCCCGCCGTCGCTTCAGTCAAAGGGGCGCCTCGAGCAGCCAGTAGGGCGACCAGCCGCCCAGCCAGCCGATGGGCTTCCCGAAACGACGCGCCCTTACCCACCAGATAGTCGGCCACGTCGGTGGCCTGGGCGTAGCCTCCCTCGGCCGCCGACCGGGCCCGCTGCTGATCGATCGTCAGTCCGTCCACCATTTCCCGCACAGCGGCCAGGCAGAGTTCCAGCTCGTCCCGAGTGGCGAAGATGTAGAGCTTGTCTTCCTGTAGGTCCTTGTTGTAGGCGAGCGGCAGGCCTTTGAGAAGGCAGCCCAAGCCCTGTAGCCTGGCCAGAAAGCCGGCTGCCTTTGCCCTCACGAGCTCGGCCCCATCGGGATTGCGTTTCTGCGGCATGATGCTGGAACCTGAAGTCCAGCTCTCGGGCAACGAGGCCAGGCCGAACTCCTGCGAAGTCCACAGCACGATCTCTTCGGCCAGCCGGGAGAGTTGCAGAGCGCAGGAAGTCGCCACCGCAAGATAGGAGAAGGCGGAGTCGCGCGCCGACACCGCGTCCATCGCGTTGGGAGCGACCCGCTGGAAGCCCAGCTCGGCCGCCACCATCTCTCGATCGATCGCGTAGTTCACGCCCGCCAGAGCGCCGGCGCCCAGAGGCATCCAGGACTGGTCCTTCCACGCGCACAGCCGTTCCCAGTCACGCTGGAGCGCGAAGAAGTGGGCAAGCAGATGGTGCACCAGCAGGACCGGCTGCGCCCGCTGCAGATGGGTGTATCCAGGGAACACGGTCGCTGCGTGGGCGGCGCCCTTGCGGTAGAGCGCCTCCATCAGGCCGGCGACCGCTTGTTTGTGTCGATCGACCGCATCCCGCAGATAGAGCTGCAGAGCGAGAGCCACCTGGTCGTTGCGACTGCGCCCTGTGTGTACCTTGCCGCCCACCGGTCCGATCAGCTCGGTCAGCCTCCGCTCGATGGCCATGTGGATGTCCTCGTCCTCGAGGCTCCAGCTGAACGTCCCGGCACTGACCTCAGCGCCTATCCTCTCCAGGCCGCCGAGGATCGCACCGCCCTCCTCCCCCGTCAGCGCGCCAATCTTCACGAGCATCCGGACGTGCGCGGCCGATCCCAGCAGGTCGAAGGGCGCCAGAACGTGGTCGTAGGGTATGGAGGCGTTCAGCTGCTCGAACAGTGGAGCCTGCGGCTGGGTGAACCGGCCGCCCCAGGCCTTGCCCGTACCGCTCGTTCCCCTCTCGGCCGGCACGTCATCCACCGCACGACCTCCTTACAGCAAGCCCTGGCGTTTGCGCGCCCACACTTCCACCGGGAGACCCCACAGCTGGATGAAACCCTTGGCCGATTGGTGGCTGAAGACATCGCCCGCACCGTAGGTCGCCAACTGCGTGACATACAGAGAGTTCGGCGATCTGCGGCCGACAGGTTGGCAGGAACCCTTGAAGTAGCGCAGCCGCACCTCGCCGGTGACCACTTTCTGGGTCTGGTCGATGAAGGCCCGCAGCGCGTCGGCCAGAGGACTGAACCACAGCCCGTCGTAGATGAGTTCGGTCAGCCGCTGATCAATCCCGGACTTGAAGTGCTGCAACTCCCGGGTGAGGGTGAGGTCCTCGATCTCCCGATGGGCCATGATGAGGGCCAGGGAGCCGGCCACCTCGTAGGTCTCCCGGCTCTTGATCCCGACGAGACGGTTCTCCACCATGTCCACGCGGCCGAAGCCATGGGCGCCGCCAAGGCGGTCGATCTTCTCGACGAGAGCAGCGGGGTCCATCGTCTCTCCGTCGAGTGAGACCGGTATGCCCGTTTCGAAGCCGACCACGATCTCGAGCGGTTGGTCGGGGGCGTCCCACGGGTCGACGGTGAACTGGTAGGCATCGGCCGGGACGGCCGCCCAGGGGTCTTCCAGCTCGCCGCATTCGATGGCGCGGCCCCAGAGGTTCTCGTCGATGGAGTAGGGGTTCTTCTTGGTCAGGGGCAGGTCGACACCGCGCGCCGCGAGGTAGTCCAAGAGCTGGGGCCGGGTCATGCCCCAATCGCGGGCCGGACCCAAGACCGTGATGGAGGGATCGAGGCACCGCACCGACACGTCGATGCGCACCTGGTCGTTACCCTTGGCCGTGCAACCGTGAGCCACTACTTTGGCTCCGTATTCATGGGCCACTTCCACCATCTTCTTGGCGATGAGCGGCCGGGACAGGGCCGAGTGCAGAGGGTACTTGCCTTCGTAGAGCGCGTTAGCCTTGAGGGCGGGGAAGGCGAAGTCTCTGACGAACTCCTCCTGGGCCGCGACGACCACCGACTCGACCGCGCCCGCGCTAAGTGCACGCAGGCGCAGACTCTCGACGTCCTTCATCCGGCCCACGTCCACCAGGGCGCAGATGATGTCATAGCCGAACTTCTCTCTCATATAGGGGATGAGGGCGGAGGTGTCGAGCCCGCCCGAATACGCCAGCACGCAGGTTTCTTTGGTCATCGTCTTCAGCCTCCCAGCTCGGTCAGGTAGTCACAGACGGCCACGGCCGTCTCGGGGTCTTTGGTCACCAGGATGACGGTGTCGTCTCCGGCCACACAGCCAAGGATGCCGTCATGGTCCAGTTCATCGATCACACGGCCCACTCCCGGAGCGGCGCCGGGGTCGCAGCGGACCACCAAGAGGTTCTGCGCAACCTGGATGCCCCGGCCGAACTCGCGGAGCATCCGCCCGCAGGCCACCGGCGGGTCGGGCCGCTCCTCGGACGCGGGAACGAAAACATACCGCACCCGGCCCACCGGGTCCCGGCCCTTCTGCAGGCCGAGCTCGCGTAGATCCCGGCTTATGGTGGCCTGAGTGACGTCGCAGCCGGCGGCGCTGAGTTCTTCCACGAGCTCCCTTTGGCTGGCGACCGGCCTCTCCTTTAGGATTCGTCGGATCATCTGGTGGCGCTGACGCTTGTTCACATCCTCTACTCCTGCATGCGGACGCCGGCGCCGGGCACGATCTTCGTGCCCAGGCCGGCGTCGTCGGTCATGATCTCCAGCAGCACCGAGTGCGCGATGCGCCCGTCGATGATGTGGGCCGCCTTCACTCCTCCCCGCAGGCTGGCAAGGACCGCCTCCAGCTTGGGGATCATCCCTTTCGACACCCTGCCTTCTTCCATCAGTGCCTCCACCTCTCCGACCGTGCATTCGGAGATGAGGGAGTCTTGGTCCCCGAGATCACTGAGGAGGCCGCTGACGTCGGTGAGGAAGATCACCTTCTCCGCCTTCAGCGCCGCCGCCAAGGCGCCGGCCACGGTGTCGGCGTTGATGTTGTAGCTCTCCCCTGCGCTTCCGGCCCCTATCGAGGCCACCACGGGCACGTAGTCGGCCTCGAGAAGAGCGAGCAGGCCGGTGTTGACCTCCGTGACCTCACCGACCAAGCCCAGGTCCAGCACTGCTCCGTCAGGGCCCCGCTTGACGAGCTTCTTGGCCCGGAGCAACACGCCGTCGTCGCCGCAGAGACCGACGGCGGGCGAACCCTTGCTGTTGATGAGGCTCACGATCTCCTTGTTGACCTTGCCCACCAGCACCATCTTGGCCACCTCCATGGCGGCCTCATCGGTCACCCGCAGTCCTTCGATGAACTTCACCGGAAGATCCAGGCGTTTCATGTAGCTGCTAACCTCGTTGCCGCCCCCGTGTACGATGATGGGTTTGATGCCGACGTAGCGGAGCAAGGCGATGTCGGTGGCGAACTCGTCCTTGAGGTCGGCGGAACTCATGGCAGCGCCGCCGTACTTGATGACCATGGTGGTGCCGCTGAACATACGGATGTACGGGAGCGACTCGAGCAGCGTCTCTACACGTTTGCGATAGATCTCGCGCATGGCTCTTCCTACGTGTGGTACTCGGCGTTGATAGTGATGTATTCGTGGCCCATGTCGGCGAAGTACAGGTGGGTCTTCGCCGCCCCCAAGCCAAGGTCCAGCGCGATCATGATCTCCGGTTCCTTCATCCCCGTCGCCATAGCCGCTCGGTCTGCCTCCGAGACCGGGCAGGCCGCTCCTCCCGCCACCACCAAGACGTCGCACAGACGCAGCGTGGAATCCGGGAGCTTGCGGCCGGCCATGGCGGCGCCCGCTGCGCTGATGATCCTGCCCCAGTTGGGGTCTCCCCCGTGCATGGCGGTCTTGACCAGGGGCGAACCGGCTACCGCGCGGGCCACCCGCACCGCCTGCCTTTCGTCCTCGGCGCCGGACACCTCGATGCGCACGACCTTGCTGGCTCCCTCGCCATCGGCCACCATCATGAGGGCGACCCTCAACAGAAGGGCTTCCAGGGCGGCCTGGAAGCGGGTCATGCCCTCCTGGCCGGGCCGCAACCCGGACGCGCCGCTGGACAAGAAGAGCACGGTATCGTTGGTGCTCATCTCGCCGTCCACCGTGGCCCGATTGAAGGAGAGAGCTACCGCCTGCCGCAAAGCCGAGTCCATCTGAGGAGGCGTCACCACGGCGTCGGTGGTCACCACACACAACATGGTGGCCATGGCCGGAGCGATCATTCCCGCACCCTTGGCGCAGACCCCCAGTCGCACCGTCCCTTCGGTGGTGTCGACGTCGGCGGCGCACATCTTGGGAAAGCGGTCGGTGGTCATGATGGCCCGGTTGAAGGCAGGGCCTCCGTCGGGCGCGATCGCCGCCGCGGCCTTGCGGGCGCCGGCGGCCATGAATTCGGGGTCCAGTTGCACCCCGATGATACCGGTGGAGCCTACGGCGACATAGGCAGGGGCGACATCCAGGGCCTCAGCACAGGCGGACTGCATGGCCTTGGCCACCGTCATGCCCGGTTCTCCAGTGCAGGCGTTGGCGTTCCCGCTGTTCATGACCACCGCACGCAGGTGCTCGAGGTCGCAGGCGTCCCGGTCGAGGACCACAGGAGCGGCCGCGAACGAGTTGGTGGTGAACATCGCGGCCGAAGTCGCCTTCGTCCGCCACTGCGGCTCTATTGCCAACACGCCCATGTCAGGACGTCCGCTGTCCTTGAGGCCTGCCACGATTCCGCCGGCCAGGAAGCCACGGGGATAGGTGGCGCCGGGCGATTCCCCGGAGGGCTCCACCAGTTGAAATCCCGGTGGGAACGCCAGCAGTTTCGACTCAAGCGGAGCCCTCACGACCGGGTGGTCGGGCCCTCCCACACCGCTCATACCATCCTCCTCAGCCCGGCGTCCTCGGCCGATCCGAACATGATGTTCATATTCTGTACCGCCTGCCCGGAGGCTCCCTTGACCAGGTTGTCGATGACTGTGAAGACCTTCACCACTCCTGCCGCCGGGTCCTCCCGCACCGTGATGCGGCAGAAGTTCGTACCCACCACCTCAGCCAGACCGGGAGCGTGCTCGCATATCTCGACGAAGGGCTCACCGTCGTAGAAGGCGCGATAGGTCTCGAGCCAAGACCGTCCTTGCTGCGCTGCCGTCCGCGGCCGGAAGTACATGGTGCTGAGGATGCCCCGGTCCACCGGAAGCAGGTGCGGGGTGAAGGCAAGGGGCAGCTGCCGGCCCGCCGCCAGGTGGAGTTCCTGGGCCATCTCCGCGGTGTGGCGGTGCCCCACCTCACTATAGGCCTTGAAGTTCTCGTCGACCGCGCAGAAATGGGTCTTCTCGGACGGGGTCCGTCCGGCCCCCGACACTCCCGATTTGGAGTCGACGATGACCCCGGTACCATCGATCGCGTCCGCCGCCGGGAGCAGACCCAAGAGCATCCCCGTGGGGTAACAGCCGGGGTTGGCCACTATGCGCGCCCCTTTGATCTCCGCCCGGTACCGCTCGGGCAGTCCGAAGACGGCCTCCCCCACCAGATCGGCGCGCGGGTGATCGAATCCGTACCACCGCTTGTAGGCCCGCGGGTCCTTCAGGCGATAGTCGGCACTGAGATCGACCACCCGGCAGCCGGCCTCCACCAGTTCAGCCACCACCGGGTACGCTTCGGCGTGGGGATAACACACGAAGGCGACGTCAGATTCCTGCACCAGCGCCGCAGAGTACTCCTGGTAGACGCCGTCCACCCGCAGGTGTGGGAAGACCTCCTGCACCCGCCTACCCACGTACGACTTGGACGTGAGGGCGTGCACCTGCACGTCCGGATGGCCCTGCAGAATGTCAGTGAGGACCGCTCCCGTGTAGCCGGTGGCCCCCACGATGCTCGCTACGATCACTCTCGCGCCTTTCCGTCGTTGCTCCAGAATGCATCAATATACACGCTGGTGCAACCTCATGCAAGAGAGAATGGGACCGAGCCTCCGCCCGGCGGCCGCCGGCTATGCCCTCAGCTCGGCACCCAAGGCCGCGGCCACCTGCTCCAGCATCCGCCCGCGCAGGGTGTTGACCTCGGCTTCGCTCAAGGTGCGGTCGGCAGCGCGGAAGCTCAGGCGCAGGGCCAGGCTCTTCTTGCCGGGGGCGATCTGAGCCCCCTGGTAGAGGTCGAACACCCGCACGTCCTCAAGAAGGGGCCCTCCGGCCTCGCGGAGCGCCCCCACCACCACGGCGGCCGGAATCGCCTGGTCGACCACCAGAGCGAGGTCCTGTTCCACCGGCGGGAAGGCGAGTAGATCGCGAAACACTCGTACCGGCCCGCAGGCGCTGATGAAGGCGTCCAGATCGAGTTCGGCGGCGGCGGCCGGACCCCGGACGTCGTACGCCTGCAGCACGAGGGGATGGACCTCACCCACCCATCCTATCGCCGTTCCTTGCGCCAGACGGACGACGGCGCTCTTGCCGGGATGCAGGAAGGGCTCGACGGGACCGCTCCCTTCATCCGGGGCGGCGAAATCCAGGATGCAGTGGGACCCCTCCGCCACGCGCTCCAGCAGGCCTTTGAGCAAGTAGTAGTCCACCGACACACCGGAACGTAGCCAGGACTCGTCCTCCCAGGGGCCGGCACAGAGGAGGCCCAGGTGCGTCTCCTCGCGAGGCAGGCCGGGTCCGGCGGCCAGAAACACCCGTCCCGTTTCGAACACATGGACCCGCTCCTCCCGGACCGCCGCGTTCTTCCGGGCCGTATCCAGAAGACCGGGCAGCAACATGGTCCGCATCACACTCTGCTCGATGCTGAGGGGGTTGGCGATCTTGACTCCATCCCGCCGCGGGTCTTCCCCCGAGAGACGGAGCCTGTCCGGCCACCTGTCGTCCCCGAAGCCATAGTTGAGCACCTCGGTCAGACCCGCGCCTACCAGCAGGTCCTCGATCTTGCGGCGCGCGTTCTGGGCCCGGTCGAGCCCGCCCCTACCCACCCGTCGCCGAGGCAAGGTTGAGGGCAGCCGGTCGAGACCGTGGATGCGGGCGACCTCTTCGACCAAGTCGATCTCCCGCTCGAGATCGGCTCTGAAGGTCGGCACCCGCACCTGGTGGCCGTCCGGCCCCGGCTTCACCTCGCATCCCAGGCTACTGAGGATGCCGGAGATCTCGGAGTCGGGGACGGCGGTCCCCAAGACCGCCGCCACCCGCTCCGGGCGCAGACGGACAACCACTTCGGGCCTGGGTGGGGTGCGCACATCGATAGTGCCCACCGAGACCTCTCCTCCACAGAGATCGACCAACATGCTGCAGGCCATGTCGAGGGCGAGCGGTACCATCTCGGGGTCGAGACCTTTTTCGTAACGGGTGGAGGCCTCCGAGCGCAGGCCGAGCGCGGCCGACGTTCTCATGATAGACGGGCCCGAGAACGTCGCTCCCTCCAGCAGGATGTCGGTGGTGGTCTCGGTGACCTCGCTGTCCAAGCCGCCCATGATCCCGGCCACCACCGACGCCCGTTCGGCATCGGCTATCACCAGCATGTCGCCGCTCAGGACCCGGTGTTCGTTGTCGAGGGTGGTGATGGTTTCCCCCGGATAGGCCCGGCGCACGATGATGCGCGAGCCCCGGATGGTGCGCAGGTCGAAGGCATGGAGCGGCTGCCCCAAAGCCCAGAGCACGTAGTTGGTGACGTCGACCACGTTGCTGATAGGCCGCATGCCCGCGTGCACGATGCGGGCCTTGAGCCACAGCGGGGATTCGGCGATGGACACCCCGCGGATGACCCGGGCCGCATAGCGCGGGCACAGGTCGGGGTCGCGCACCTCGATGGAGATATCCTCGTCGATGGTGGCCGTACCCCACGGATGGGGATAGGCGATGTCCTCCTCGAAGGAGACACCGGTGATGGCGGCGATCTCCCGGGCCAGTCCCCGGATGGAGAGACAGTCGGGCCGGTTGGGGGTGACCTCGACCTCCAGCACCCAGTCGGAGAGGGCGAAGTGTTCAGAGAGAAGACTGCCCGCGGTCCAGGCCTCGGGCAACTCCATAGTCCCGGCGCTCTTGGCAGCCAATCCCAGCTCGGCCTCCGACATGATCATGCCCGACGAGACCACCCCGCGCAGCTTGGCTTCCTTGATGCGGGTGCCGTCCGGCATGACGCCTCCCGGAAGCACGACGGCCACCGTCTGCCCTGCGGCCACGTTCGGGGCGCCGCAGACGATAGTCCGGTGAGGACCGTCGCCCACCTCCACCGTGCACACCGACAACTTGTCGGCGTCGGGATGGCGACGGCACTCCAGCACCTTCCCCACCACGAACTTGCTCAGGTTGTCCGCGTCAGCAGGGACCCCCACCGGGGTCACCCGTTCCACCTCGGTGCCGGTGAGGGCCAGCCGGGAGGCGAGCTCATCCACCCCCATGGTGATGTCCACGTATTCGCGAAGCCAGGACAGAGGCGCTTTCATGAGGACTCCGGTCAGAATTGGCGCAGGAAGCGCAGATCGTTCTCGAAGAACAGGCGCAGGTCATTCACCCCATGCTTGAGCATGGCGATGCGTTCGATGCCCATGCCAAAGGCGAAGCCGGTGTACACCTCGGGGTCGTAGTCGACGAAGCCGAACACGTTGGGGTCCACCATCCCGGCGCCCAAGATCTCGAGCCAGCCGCTCTTCTTGCACAGACGGCAGCCTGCCCCGTCACAGATCATACAGGAGACGTCCACCTCCACCGAGGGCTCGGTGAAGGGAAAGAAATGGGGACGCAGGCGCACGTTGCGGTCGGCCCCGAACATGGCCCGGGCGAACGTCTCCAACGTGCCCTTGAGGTCGGCCAAGGTGACGTTCTCGTCGACCACCAGGCCCTCCACTTGGTGGAACATGGGTGTGTGGGTGGCGTCGGAGTCACGCCGGTAGGCCGGCCCGGGCACGATGATGTGGACCGGGGGCCGGTGCTGCTCCATGAAGCGGACCTGCATGGGCGAGGTGTGGGTACGCAGGAGGATCCCCTCCGACACGAAGAAGGTGTCGTGCAGGGAGCGGGCGGGGTGGTCGGCCGGAGTGTTGAGCGCTTCGAAGTTGTAGTACTCGGTCTCCACCTGGGGGCCGTCGGCTATCTCGTAGCCCATGCCGGCGAAGATGTCCTCGATCTCGCGGCGGGTCTGCGTGATCAGGTGCAGGCGGCCCAGAGGGCTCACGCGCCCGGGCAGGGTCACGTCGATGCGGTCTCTCTGAAGGCCGGTGACCAACTCTTCCGACTCCAGGGCCTGCCTGCGTTCCTCGGCGGCCGCTTCCAGGGCCCGGCGGATAAGGTTGCCCACTTTGCCCACTTCAGGCCGTTCTTCGGGTGGAAGCTCGGGGATGCTGCGCAGCAACTGCACCAGCTCGGCCTTGCGACCGAGAAAGCGGACCTTCACCTCAGCCAACTCGGTCAGGTCGCGGGCCTCGGCGATGGCCTGCAGGCCTCCGCTGTAGAGGGTCTTCAGGTCCTCACGCGAAACCTGATCGAGTATGGGGTCCCCTAGGGTGATGGCTCCTCCTTTCAAAGCGACAATGCTATCGGACGGCGCCTCTATTTGCTACAGCGGCTTATCTCGTAGGCGAGTATGGTGCCCGCCATGGCTACGTTGAGCGAATCGAAACGCGCCTGCCGGATGGTCACCCGCCCCGCCCCCACCCAGGGGTCCTGTGGTCCCTCCCGCTCGTCACCCAGGATGACGATGGGCGCCGACCCGGAACGCGCCCCCGTTACCAGCGAACGCGCGTCCTCCCCCCGGTGAGGATCAGCCACCAGCAGAGTAGGCCGGCCGCCGCCCCTGCCCTCCACACCGGCCAGGTGTGCCCTGAGGTCGTCCGGGGAGACGTCTGTCACCACCGGCAACCAGAACTGAGCTCCCATGCCGGCCCGCAACGCTTTGGGGCTGTAGGGATCGGCGGTCCCGGGCGAGCAGATCAGCCCCGCCAGTCCGAAGGCGAGTGCACTGCGGCAGAGCGTGCCCACGTTGCCAGGGTCCCCCACGCCTTCCAGGTAGAACACCCCTCTCTGCCCCAGCGGCAGAGCGGCCAGGCCTCTGCTTGGTTGCCGGCAAATGAAGACGACGTCGGCGGCTCCGCCCAGGGAACTGGCGTGGTCGAGGGTGTCCTGGTCGCACAGACCGACATCGGTGCTTTCGCGACCTAGGCCCTGCCCCGGCTTCTCCCCCTCGGCGGAGGCCCGCAGGGAAGCAGGCAGAGAGTCCAGTAGGTCCCGTCGGGCCAAGACGTGGTGGATTTCGGCCCCCGCTTCCACTGCCGCGGCGAGCAGGTCCATGCCCTCTCCAACCAGTAGGCCTCGCTCGCGCCGGTGCTTCTTCTTCTGCAGCTTGCGGGCGAGCTTGACGGTATGGTTGTTGCGCCCGGCGATGTCGCGGATCACTGCGAACCTCCGCCCCGGGCCGCCCCGGCGCCGGCTATACGGCGCCGAGCGCCTCTTTGGCCCGGGCGGCCATCTGCGCGAACACCTCGGGCTCCCGCACCGCCAGGTCGGCCAGCATCTTGCGGTCGACGTCGATGTGAGCTTCTTTGAGGCCGTGGATGAGCTGGTTGTAGCTCAGGCCGTGCTGGCGGGCCCCCGCGTTGATACGGGTGATCCAGAGCCGGCGGAACTCACGTTTGCGGGCGCGCCGGTCACGGTAGGCGTAGGTGCCGGACTTGAGGGACTGCTCTTTGGCCCTCCGGTACGACGATTTCTTGAGTCCCCAGTAGCCCTTGGCTTCTTCCAGGACCTTCCGCCGCTTCTTCTGGGCGTTGATGCTTCTCTTGACTCTAGGCATCGCTCCGTCCTCCTATCGGCCCAGAAGGTCGCGAGCCCGACCGGTGTCTTGCGGGACTATCTGTGCGGACTTCCGCAGCTTGCGCTTGCGGTTGGCCGACTTCTTTGTGAGAAGGTGGCTGCCGAAGGCGCGCCGGCGCACGAGCTTGCCTCCTGCAGACAACTTGATGCGCTTCTTGGTGCCCTTGTGGGTCTTGTTCTTGGCCATGACTGTTTCCTTGCTAGTTGCGGCGGGGGGCCAGCATCATCACCATGTTCCTGCCGTCGAGGCTGGGCTCGGACTCGATCTCCCCGATGTCGGCGAGGTCCTCGGCCATTCGCCGAAGCAGCCTCTCCCCCAAATGTGGATGGACCAACTCCCTGCCTCGGAACATGATGGTCAGCTTGACCTTGTCTCCCTTTTTCAGAAAGCGCTGAACGTGACCCTTTTTCGTGTCGAAGTCATGATCATCGATCTTCGGCCGCAGCTTGATCTCTTTGATGCTGATCGTCGTCTGCCGCTTGCGCGCTTCTTTGGCTTTTTGCTCTTGCTCGTACCTGTACTTGCCGTAGTCCATCACCTTGCAGACGGGCGGATTGGCCATCGGAGCCACTTCGACCAAGTCCAGATTCAGTCTGTCGGCGTAACTAAGCGCCTCGGGCACACTCACGATCCCGACCTGCTCACCGTCCGGCCCGATCAGACGGACCGCGTCTGCGCGGATCTTCTCATTGATGCGAACTATGTCGGCTATGTCGCCCTGCACCTCCCCCGGTGCTACCGGTTAGTCGCCACTCCTGCCAAGCAAAAGAGCGGTGCTTCCACCGCTCTCCCATGCCGTAAGCCGCCCTGCGGGCGGCCAGCGCTACTATGGCGTGACCTCGGAGCCGTCATGGCATGAGGTGGGAAGGGTGGCTTCCTCTTTATGCAACGAGCGATTATAGCCTATCGCCCTCAGTACCTCAAGGACGGGCGACCCCCGGGTCCGGTGGGGCACAGTCGACCTGAAGGGCTCGTACGGCGGCATCCAGCCCCATCGTCGTGGTCACCTTGCTGCCCCGGGAGCGGACGGTGGCCGTCAGCTCGTCGATCTCCCGGTCGCCTACCACCAGCATGAACGGCACCTTGCCGATCTCGCCGTCCCTGATCTTCTTGCCTACCGACTCGGGACGGAGGTCGGCTTCGGCCCTTAGACCCGCAGCGGCAAGAGCCGCCGCGACCCGCTCTGCGTACTGAAGATGCCTGTCGGCCACAGGCACGACGACCGCCTGTACCGGCGCGAGCCAGGCCGGCAGCGCCCCCCCGTAGTGCTCGATCAGAATGCCCAGGAAGCGCTCGATGCTCCCCAGAACGGTTCGATGGATCATGACCGGCCGGTGGCGCTGGTTGTCCTCGCCCACGTAGTCAAGGTCCAGACGCTCGGGCATGGCGAAGTCCACCTGGCAGGTGGCGCACTGCCAGGTGCGGCCCATCACGTCCTCGATGTGAAAGTCGATCTTGGGCCCATAAAAGGCCCCGTCGCCCGGATTGAGCACATAGGGAAGCTCAGCCCGCTCCAGCGCTCCGGCCAGAGCGTTCTCAGCCGTCTGCCACATCTCGTCACTGCCGATGGACTTCTCGGGCCGGGTGGACAACTCCACATGGACCCGGTCGAAGCCGAAAGTCCGGTACATCCGCCGCACCAGCTCGATGACCCCCAGCACCTCCCCCTCCACCTGCTCGGGCAGGCAGTAGATGTGAGCGTCGTCCTGGGTGAACATCCGCACCCTGAAGAGCCCCTGCAAGACCCCGGACATCTCGTGGCGGTGCACCAACCCCAGTTCGGCCATGCGCAGCGGGAAATCCCGGTAGGAGTGCTGCTCACTCTTGTAGATGAGAGTGCCCCCCGGGCAGTTCATCGGTTTGATCGCGAAATCGACATCGTCGATAGTGGTGAAGTACATGTTGTCCTTGTAGTTGTCCCAGTGGCCGGAGCGCTCCCACAGCGTCCGCTCCAGCATGATGGGGGTCTTGGTCTCCTCATACCCGGCCAGGGTGTGCTCCCGGCGCCAATAGTCGAGGAGGGCGTTGATCACCCGCATGCCCTTGGGATGGAAGAAGGGGAAGCCCGGTCCTTCGTCGTGGAAGCTGAACAGACCGAGCTCCCTTCCCAACTTGCGATGATCCCGCTGTCGCGCCATCTCTAGCCGGGCCAGATAGTCGTCCAGGTCTTTCTTTGTGGGGAAGGCGGTGCCGTAGATGCGGGTAAGCATGGTGTTGTCGCTGCTGCCCCGCCAGTAGGCGCCGGCCACAGATAGGAGCCCGACCGCACCGATGCGGCTGCTGTCCGGCACGTGGGGGCCACGGCAGAGGTCGACGAAATCTCCTTGCTTGTAGACGCTTATCACCGCGTCCTCCGGTAGGTCGCGGATGAGTTCCAGCTTGTAGGGCTCCCCGGCGAAGAGGGATTCAGCCTCCTCCTTGCTCACCTCCCGCCGTTCGAACGGTTCCGCCCCGGCCAAGAGCCGCTCCATCTCCGCGGTCAGCTTGGGCAGGTCGTCCTCTCCGACGGGCTCGGGGAACTCGAAGTCGTAGTAGAAACCGTCTTTGGTGGCCGGCCCGATGGCCACCTTGGTGCCCGGATAGAGACGGGTGGCAGCCTCGGCCAGCACGTGCGCGGCCGAGTGCCTGATTACGTCCAGACCCTCAGGTGACGCGCAGGTGAGTATGGTGACTCGATCACCTTCCGCCACCGGTGTGCTGAGATCGACAACGCGCTCGCCGATCTTGGCGGCCACCGCTGCCTTGGCCAGACGGGACCCTATATGAGCCGCCACGTCCCCGGCCGTCGCCCCCAGGGGAACGTCGATGTCGGACCCGTCCGGAAGCAGAACCTTCATGGACCCTCACAGGTGCGGACAAAAATCGCCGGATAGGGTAAGTGGGCGCTACAGGATTTGAACCTGTGGCCTCTTCCGCGTCAAGGAAGCGCTCTCCCCCTGAGCTAAGCGCCCATCAGGGCGGTCATGATACAGCCGGCCTGGCCGGCTGGCAAGGAGCACGGTCTCACGACCGCCGGCTCCGAGATGCGGGCGCAAGAGAGGAGGCCGGCCTGCCGGCCGGCCTCCTCTTGGGTCGATGCCCATGTCAAGCTCTCGATCGCGTCAGGTGGTCATCCCCGGCAGGCGCTTGCGGCCGCGCCAAAGACCGCCGGCGGGGGATGCGATGTCCGGCTAGGCCAGAGCCTTCCGCTTGATTTCCTGGAACTCCGCTTCGGTGATGGCGCCGCTGTCTCTGAGGGCCTGAGCTTTGGCGATCTCCTCGGCGGCGGAGTACCCACCCCCGGGCTGCTGCTGTGCCGCCTGAGCTCTCTCCATCATCTGTGCATCCTGGGCAAGGTGCTTCGGCCGGGCGATCATGTAGGCGATTATCCCGATCAGCGGGAGGAAGATCACCAAGATGGTCCACATGGCCTTTTTCCCGCCGCTCATGTCGTGACGCCGGAAGATGTCGGCGAAAACGGTGATGAACATCCAGATGTAGATCATCCAGAAGAAGAACACGCACATGGTCCAGATGACGCTGCCGGTGCCCCAGGCGTTGCCGCACCCGGTCAGGGTGAACAGCAGCACGCCCATCAGGGCCAGCAGGGCGAACCACCGTTTTGAGAAGTCCATCATCGAGTCCCTCCGTTTCATTCCGGTCACGACCGACTACAGTCCCAGCAACTTCGCCTTGCCGGCGGCGAATTCCTCCTCGGTGAGGATACCCTGGGCCCTGAGCTCTGCCAACTTCTGGATCTCAGCGGCGGTGTCCGTCGCGGCCGGGGCCGTGGCCGGAGCCGGAGCGTACTGCGGCTGTGCGGCCTGTTGCTGAGCTACCGCCTGGGCGGCTGCCGCTTCGATGGCCGCTTGCTGCTGCTGCGCCTCGTAGGCAGCCTGCTGCTGCTGATTGGTGTACTTCTTCTGTTGGTGGTGGTGAACGGCGCCGGCGGTGCCGGCGATGACCGCGCCCGGCCGAACGGAAGGGAGAACAAGGGAAGCAAGGGCCAGAGCCGAGAAGCGGACGGCGAATGGGCGGCAAAGCAGACGAAAACCCCGGTCTCCCTCCCGCCGTCAGGAGCAGAACCCACCGGAGTCTGCAGCACTTCTCTTGAGAGGCGACGACCGGAGTCGAACCGGTGTAGCGGGTTTTGCAGACCCGTGCCTAAGCCACTCGGCCACGTCGCCCGGGGTCGCAAGAAGATGGAGCGGATGAAGGGATTCGAACCCTCGACCTTCTGCATGGCAAGCAGACGCTCTAGCCAACTGAGCTACATCCGCCCGGCGCCTTGCGGCTGGCGCATTATAGACCAGCGCCCATTCCGATGCAAACGGCCACCGGCCTATTCGGGAGTGCCGCTGCCCCGCCCGCCACCGTCCAGCGCCTCGTTCAGCAGCCGGTCCGCAGCCGCGTTCTCTTCCCGAGGAACGTGGCGGATGGAGAACAGGCCGAATCCTCGGGCCAGGGCGACCGCCTCTGCGTGTAACGGCTTGAGACCTTCGTTCTTGACCTTGTACTCACCTCGCATCTGCTTGACCAACAACTCTGAGTCGGCCAGGACCTCCACTTCGGTCGCTCCGGCCGCAGCGGCCATCCTCAACCCTTCGAGCAAGGCTCGGTATTCGGCCACGTTGTTGGTGGCCGGGCCGATCGGGCGCCCCAGCGTCTGGATGATCTCGCCCGAGGGGTCCTCCATCACCACTCCGATGGCGCTCGGGCCGGGATTCCCCCGGGAGCCGCCGTCCACCCGCAGCCGTACGCGTCCACCCGCACCGTCGCCGGCGGGCCCTTCACCCCCGGCGGTCCAGGGCGGCCGCCATTCTTTGGATACCACGACCTCCACCCCATCTCCGGCCAACTCGGCCCGCAGTCGCTCTGCCCACCTTTGCAGCGCCCACCACTCCAACTCCCCATGCGGGGCTGAGATCAGCGACAGCCCCAGCGCCTCCGCCCGCTCGGCGTCGTGATAGCCAAGATCACCGGTGATAAGGGCTTCGGCGGTCGCCGCCGCCGTTTCCAGGAGGCTTCGTCCACTTCCGGGCAGGACCGCCACTCTTCGCACCCGCCTGCCCCCGTCCCCGCTCCATGCGCACCCCCCCAGGGAGAACCGGGCCGCCACCTCTCGGGCGAGCGCCCGGACGGTCATGGCGGCAGGAAGGGCTCCCACCCTTCCCAGGCCGGCGCCGAATATCACGTCGTCGACGTCGTAGATGTCAAATGCAGGCTCCTCGTAGGGATGTGCCTCGACGAACGCCGAGACGACCGCTGCCAGCCGCGACCGAGGGACCACCGTCTCCCAGCGGATCTCCGAGGTCCTCTCGGGCACAGCCACTGCGCCGACGGCCGGGTGGGCCCCACTTTCCGCTGTGAACCAACCCATGCCCTCCGCGGCGAAGGCGCAATCGCGATACTCGCCGATGCGGCCGGCCCCAGCGGCGAAGACTGCGGCTCCCACCGCCTCCATCGAATTAGGGGGCACGAACCCCACGAACTTGCACCATCCCGCCGAAGCCCTTTGTAGGGGCGCGCCCCCCTCCAAGCCAAGCGCCTCCGCGCAGATGGCGGCCAGACCTCCGGGGGCGGCGTCCAGGTTGGTGTGGCAGGCGAACAGACTGATGTCCTCCCGCACCAGCCGGCGCACGAGCCGCTCCGGCGGGCGTGAGTCCACCAGGGACCGCAGGGGCGTGTACAAGAGGGGATGATGGGTGACGAGCACGTCACAGCCCGCCTCGAACGCCTCCTCGAGCACAGGACCGGTGACCTCGAGCGCCACCAGGAGCTTGGTCGCAGGGGCTCCCTCTCTCCCCACCAACAGGCCGCAGTTGTCTCCCGGTTGAGCCAGCGCCCAGGGGGCCAGCCTGCCGAGGAGAACCTGAAGGTCGGCGACCTGCATCTCGGCCTTCCTCGTCCGGCCTACAACGGTTCGCCCGGAGTCGCCGCCCCTGCCAGCCAGGCGGCGCCTTCCCGGTACAGCTTCTCCACCGCCGGTCCCTTGACCCCGGGGAGCCCCTTCTTGACCGCGAAGCCAAGCTTGCTCTGCAGGTAGGCCAGATGACGGTAACCCTCAGGGTATCCCGCCAGCAGGGCGGGGTCGAGGGAGAGGCTGACGCCGGGGTCCACCGGGTCGAGGCGGTCCTTCTCGTAGATGGGTTGGCGGCGGACGATGGCCCAGCGGCCGTCCTTCTTCTCAAAGAAATCGTAAAAACGGCCCCAGCAGGTCACGTCCACAGCCACGCCGTCCACGTCTCCCCGCTGGAGGATCACCATCTTTGTCTGGCTGATGGCCCTCGGGCCGGCGATGTCGCAGGACCAGCCGCCCAACTGGTGCAGGATGTTAACTCCTTGTTCGAAGGCCTTCTTGCTGATGGCGATGAACTCGGTGTAGGGGCCTTGGAACCAGGTGGCGGTCATCCAGCCTTCGGCATGCCAGACGGTGGCGAACCTCTCCCAGTCTCCCGCGTCCCGCCACACCACCCAGTTCTCGACCGTCTCCCGAATGGCCAGCTTGTCCGCGGTCAGATCGTCGACCATGCCATTGCTCCCTTCCCCGTTCCGGGCCGAGTGAGTGGGCCCAGCAGGACTCGAACCTGCGACCGGCCGATTATGAGTCCCTGTTTTGGGGTCCGCTGCCGTTCGCAACAGTTCGTTTTGCAGGGATTTTGCGTTAGCCTCATCCGCCATAGTCCGCCACTTTCCGCGCCGTTGGCCGTCAGTTTGGCCGTCAAACGGCGGCCCGGCGCTTCCAGCATAGCAGCCCGGGCCCCTCCCTCTCTACGTCCCCCCCACAAAGAACCCCGGCGCCGCTCAGACGGCCCGGGGCGTGGTCAGCACCTACCAAGGAGGTACCGACATGACGAACGATACAACATCCCCCGGGAAGACCGGGCGCGAGATCCTCGAGGCCTTCGCCGATGCACTTGAGGCGGTCCCTGTGACCGATCCGGCCTGGGAACTCTGCCTGAAGCTCGCCGCATGGCTCCGGTCTACCGTCGACCCGGACCCCGGCAAGAAAGACCCACCGGATGGCACAGACGACCATGGGCCAAAGCCGCTCACGAATCGGGAGTGTGAAGTACTCAACATGATCGCCCTGGGGATGTCCAACAAGACCATTGCGGCCGAGATGCTCGTCACCGAGAAGACCGTCAAGACGCACGCGAACCATATCTACAAGAAGCTTGGGGTCGCCAGTCGCACACAGGCGGCGGTTCTTGTGGTCCGCGGCGACGCGCCGGCGGTGCCATCCACCGCTGAGCGTGCGCGGCGACGCTCCCCACGCTATGACGTGCGCGAACTGCTCTACCGGCCGCTCGAGCATGTGCTCGAGGATCTTACCTGCAGGGTGCTCGGAG
>CAYNPL010000031.1:0-26093 GCA_964399135.1 uncultured Gaiellales bacterium | reverse complement strand
GGTCGGAGGTGTCGTAGTCGGTGGAGACCGTCTCCGGGTTGCAGTTGACCATGATGGCCTGGTACCCCAGTTCGCGCATCTCCTGGACCGCATGGACACAACAGTAGTCGAACTCGATGCCCTGGCCGATGCGGTTGGGACCGCTGCCCAGGATAATGACCGATTCCTTGTCAGAGACGGGCAGCGCCTCGTTCTCCTCCTCGTAGGTGGAGTAGAAATAAGGGGTATAGGCTTCGAACTCCGCCGCGCAGGTATCCACCGCCTTGTACGTGGGGATGATGCCGTCGGCGATGCGGCGCTCCCGCACCGCCGCCTCGGTCGCTCCTACCAGCCGGCCGATCTGCTCATCACTGAAACCCAGCCGCTTGGCCTGCCGCAACTCCTCCCGGGGCAGACCCGGGAGCCCGCCCCTGTCCGCGAACGATCCCAGGTGTTTCTCGGCTTCCACGATCTCCCGCAGTTCTTCCAGGAACCATTCATCGATGAGACTGGCCTTGAAGATGGCTTCCAAGGTCACACCCCGCCGGTAGGCTTCGAGTATGAGGTCATAGCGCTCGGCTGAGGGAATGGCGATCATGGCCACCAAGGCGTCGTTGTCATCGGGGATGTCGGGGCGGACGTCAAGTTCACGAGAGCGCATGGACTTCTGGAAGGCCTCCTTGAAAGTGCGGCCGATGGCCATGTTCTCCCCCACGCTCTTCATGTGGGTGGTGAGGCGGGCGTCGGCCAACGGGAACTTCTCGAAGGCCCAGCGCGGGGTCTTGACCACCACGTAGTCGATGGTGGGCTCGAAGCAGGCCGGGGTCTTGCGGGTGATGTCGTTGGCGATCTCGTCCAACGTGTAGCCCACTGCCAGCTTCGCCGCGATCTTGGCGATGGGGAAACCGGTGGCCTTGGAGGCGAGGGCGGAGCTCCTGCTCACCCGGGGGTTCATCTCGATGACCACGAGCTCGTCGGTCTCGGGGCAGTAGGCGAACTGGATGTTGGAGCCTCCGGTCTCCACCCCGATGGCCCGGATGATGTCGAGCGAAGCGTCCCGGAGCCGCTGGTACTGCACATCGGTGAGCGTCTGCTGCGGCGCCACCGTGATGGAATCACCGGTGTGCACGCCCATGGGGTCGATGTTCTCGATGGAGCAGACGATCACGACGTTGTCCTTGAGGTCCCGCATGACCTCGAGTTCGAACTCCTTCCAGCCGATGACGCTTTCTTCCAGCAAGACCTGGTGAGTGGGCGAGGCGTCGAGACCGGCCTGGACCACGGCGTCGAACTCAGCCTCAGTCGCCGCCACCCCTCCGCCATGGCCTCCTAGGGTGAAGCTGGGCCGGATGATGAGCGGCAGCCTGAGGCCGCCGACCAGGGCCTGCCGAGCCTCCGCCACGCTCCTGACCACGGCGCTGTCGGGCACACGCAGGCCGATGGAGGCCATGGTGGCCCGGAACTCGTCGCGCGCCTCGGCCCGATGTATGGCCGCATAGTTCGCCCCGATCAGCTCCACGCCGTACTTCTCCAAGGTTCCGTCCTCAGAGAGGGCGACGGCCAGGTTGAGGGCCGTTTGCCCCCCGAGAGTGGGCAGCAGGGCGTCCGGTCGCTCGATCTCGATGATCTTGGCCACCACCTCGGGCACCAGGGGCTCGATGTAGGTACGGTGGGAGAAGGAGGGGTCGGTCATGATGGTGGCGGGGTTCGAGTTCACCAGCACCACCTCGAAGCCTTCCTCCAAGAGGACCTTGCAGGCTTGGGTGCCGGAGTAGTCGAACTCGCAGGCCTGGCCTATGACGATGGGTCCGGAACCTAGCAGAAGGATCTTGTGGATATCGGTGCGGCGGGGCATGGGGCGGCCACTCTTCCTTTCGGCCTCACGGGGCTCGATTAAAGGTCGCCCTATCCTATCGCATCAGACCGGGGAGAGGGAAGGCGGCCGATCCGGGCGCCTCGACCGAGGGTCCCCACCATCCCCTCTACCTCCGCCACGAGGACAAGATGGCTGTCGTCTGCAAGGCACATGGCCAGATGCTCACCCACCCGGCCCGCGGTGGCAGCCAGGTCCTCGGATTCGAAGCGTTCGAAGTAGCCCAGGCCGCGGATGAGCCGAGCCAGAGCAGGGGCGTCGGCCATGCCGGCCGCCCGGACGGTCGGAGTCGCTGCCTTGTCCGCCTTCACGTCATTCCGGCCGAGAGGCGAGTCTCTCCAGCGTGCTGCGGACCGTCCGCAGCCGGCCGGCGATCGCCGGGTCGCCGGTCACGTCGGGATGAGCAGCCTCGAGACCAGCGAGCGCGCTGATCAACGCCTCGACCTGACTGTTCGAGTACACTCCCAGCCTCTCCGAGTCGCTCAGGTGCCACAGCAGGTCCGGGATACGCTCAGCGGGAGACTCGAAGGCCCGCTTCACATGGTCGGGCACCTGTTCGGCAAAGACGAGAGCGCTGTGGTAGGTGAACTCGTCCCAGCCCGGGTTGCCCAGCCTGCCGTCCGGCACGTAGCCCGGTGGCAGCCCCGGTCGCGGTACCTTCGCAAAAACCTCTCTAAGTTGGGCCACAATCTCGTCCCCGGTCACCCTTACCTCCGCTTCTTCCACCGCTCCCGCGTAGGTCAAAGGCGCGTGGGCACCCTTCCTCAGCACCAACCATACCCCGCGCCCTTCGTCACCATGCTCGGCCAGCCCGGCCGCCGCTGCGAGCGGGAGGCTGGTTCGACCGAGAGCAGCTTGTCACCCGCAGCGGACGCAGAGACCCGCCGCCCGGTGTCGCTCTCCGGACGCGGCAGGTCGCTCATTACCCGCCCGAAGACCCGATCTCGATCAGGTTTCCCTCGGGGTCGGCCACCATGGAGGAGCGCATCTCCCAGGGCTCGTCCCGGGGCTGGTACACGGGCCGAGCCCCCAGCTCGACGACCCGCTCGAACTCCCGGTCGAAGCCAAGCACATCCCGATAGAAGGCCACCATCGCGGAAGGATCCTTCACGAACAGTCCCACCATGTCGATGCGGCGCCCCATCTCACCTCCACCAAGGAGTATCCCCGGCCCCGGCGCTTCGCGAGCCCGGGCAGCCGGGGACGCGCCATTCGAGCGCCGACTGCGCCTGGCCTACTGCGTGAACTGCTCGCTGCGGTACACCTCTTTTCCGGCGAAGTACGTGAGCAGCGCGACCGTGTTGTGGATCTCGCGCGGATCGATCTCCAGGATGTTCTGACTCAGAACGACGAAGTCCGCCTTCTTGCCCACCTCCAGGGACCCGATCTCATCCTCCATGAAGATGGCCCGAGCCCCGTTGATGGTGAACGATTCGATCATCTGCTCCACCGTCACGCATTCAGAGGGCCCGAGGGCGGTGCTGAAATCAGGATCCACATAGGCCTCGGAACCTTCCGGCACCGTGCGGGTGACCCCGATCTCGATGGCCACCATGGGGTCGGGCGGCCAGGAAACCGGGTAGTCACTCGCCGAGGCGACGGTCACCCCCGCGTCGAAGAAGCTCTTCATGGGGTACTGCCGGTCGGCGCGCTCCTGGCCCACATAGTCGACGGCCTGGTGGTAGTAGGTGTCTACGACGAACCAGTAGGGCTGCGGGACCGCGATCACGTCGAGATCGGCGAAGCGAGCGATGTCGGCGTCGTTGACCAGCTGCAGGTGGGTGACCATGTTGCGGGCGTCACGTTCGCCGTTCTTCTCCCGGGCATAGGCGAAGCCGTCCAAGGTGATGCGGGTAGCGGCGTCTCCGATGGAGTGGACGTGGATCTGGATGCCGGCCTTATCGAGAGCGGCGCACATCTCGTTGTAGGCCTGCGGATCCCAGAGTAGTTCGCCCTTGTAGTCGGGCCGGGCGTCATAGGGTTCCTCGAGGTAGGCGGTCATACCCTCCAACACCCCGTCCATGAAGATCTTGGCGGCCACTATCTCGTAGTTGCCCCCTGCTTCCGCGCTCCTCGTCGCGGCGATCTCCTCAGCTATGGAAACGTCGTCCTTAGGGTCGACGTTGATGGCGGTCGGGAACCGGATGGTCATGGCCCCGGACGCGTCGAAGTCGTGGAGGGCCTGGAGACCGGCGACGTCCCCGCCGGGCACGCTGGGGATATAGACCGTAGTCAGCCCGAGGGAATGGGCGAAGTCCTGAAAGTACGTCAGCCCCTCGATGAGTTGCTCCGTGGTATAGGCGGGGATGACGTCCGCGATCAACTCCATGGCGCTCTCGCGCAAGGTGCCCGAGGGGTGACCGTCCGCGTCTCGTTCGATGATGCCCCCCTCCGGGTCGGGAGTGGCGGCAGTGATCCCAGCCGCCTCCAGGGTCTTGGTGTTCACCCAGACGGAATGGTAGTCCTCCGAGTAGAGCGCCGCGGGGATGTCCCCGGCCACTTCGTCCAGCATGGCTGCGGTGGGACCATGCTCCCCGAAGACCGAGTTGATCCAGCCGGTACCCTGGAGAGCCTTCAGATCGGGTGTCGCGGCGATGAACTCGGCGATGGTCTGCTGGTACTCCTCCACCGTCCCGATGCCGTACAGAGCTACCTCATAGATATCGGAAACGCCCGAGGTGGCGTGCGCGTGGCTGTCGATGAGGCCGGGCAGGACGAGTCTGCCTTCCAGGTCGATGACCTTTGTGTCATCACCGATCCATTCGTCGGCGTCGGCGCTGCTGCCGACGAACACGATGGTGTCGCCCTTCACGGCGACAGCCTGGGCGACGCTGCGATCATCGTCGACCGTGTAGACCACCCCGTTCCGCAACACCAGATCGGCCTTCTCCGAGGGGGGCGACCCGCAGGCCGACACCACCGCGCCAAGGACCACGAGCAGGACGATGGACAGCGAAGACGACCTCATCACTCGGCCCTCCTATAGGATCCTGGGACCCAGCACCTCATCGAGAATCTGATCCCTACCCTCACCTGCCCGGCGTGAGCCGTCGCTGACGCGGCCGACCTACCCCAGTCTCTCCCCCGCCTTCAAACCGGCGGCGGCGGCGAACTCGGCCGCGGCCAGCTTGCCGGAGCCCTTGGGCTGCACCCGCTTCACGAAGATACTACCGCCGCACCCGGCCACGACGAACCCTTCAGACGTGACCTCCAGCACGGTCCCCGGGGCCTCGGGGCCGCTTCTCGCCCACTTCTCGCAGTCGAACACCTTGAGTTCCTCTCCCCTGAAGGTGGTCACCGCCCCCGGGGAGGGGTTGCAGCCCCTGATGACGTTGTAGACCACGCCCACCGGGTACATCCAGTCGATGACCATCCGTCGACAGACGGGCTCATACTCGCCCTGGGAGAGGTCCTGGGGGACCCTTGGAGCCTTGCCTTCTTTCACCAGGCGGACCGACTCCAGCATCGCCTCCACTCCCAGGCCGAACAGCTTGCCGAAGTAGACCGTACCCAGAGTATCGTCCGGCTCGATGGTGACTTCCTTCTGCAGCAGGATGGGGCCGGTGTCCAGGCCTTCGTCCGGCCAGAAGATGGAGAGTCCGGTCTTCGTCTCCCCGTTGATGACCGCCCAGTTGATGGCGCTGGCTCCCCGGTGCCGCGGCAGCAAAGAGGGGTGGTATTGGATGGTGCCCTGGGGCGGGTGGTCGAGGATCGTCCGCGGCACGATGTCGGTGACGAAGGCCATCACGTTGAGGTCCGGAGCGAAGGTCTGGTAGTCCTCGAAGACCTCCGGGTCACGCATGCGGGCCGGCTGACGCACGGGCACACCCAGGGCTTCGGCTGCCTCCCGAAACGGGTTCCCCTTGCCCCCAGGGGGGTCGGGTGGCAGGTAGGCCACCACGACTTCCTCGCCCGCGTCCGCCAGGGCCTTGAGCACCTTCTCCCCGAATGCAGCCTGTCCGATGAGCGCTATCCTCACCGCCACCTCCTATTCCGGACCTCGTCGCTGGCCCGTCACTTGATGGATTCCCTCAGATTCTAACCCGTCCGCCGCCGCGGAGGCAGCAGCAGTTGGTGTGTCGGTAAGGCCCGGTGCGGCCTCCAAGCCCGTGGGCGGCGACATCCGGGCCACCAAGACCCCGGCCGCCACCACGGCGGCCCCACCTACCACCGTCGCCCAGCCCAGGGGCTCACCCAGGAAGGCCGCGGCGAAGATGACGGCCGTCACCGGCTCGGCGTACATGAACACGGCGGCGTGGTCCGCGCGCACGACACGCAGCCCCGAGAAGAAGATGAGCGCGGCAGCCGTAGTGTGCACGATGCCGAGAATAGCCAAGGCCCCCCATTCGGTGGGAGTCGAAGGGCCCGGCAGCAGCAGCGCCGCCGGTAGCAGGAGGATGGAGGCGAAGACGTACTCTCCGAAGACCAGCACCGGCGCGGGGATGCTGCGGATGAGTCGCTTGCCCGTGAGCATGAGCCCGGCGTAGGTCAGGGCCGAGCAGAAGGCAAGCACGGCTCCAAGCAGACCCTCGCTTCCCTCCAAGGCGAGCCGACCCAGACCGATGATGACGGCCGTCCCCCCCAAAGCGAGGGAAAGGGGCAGGAGGATGCGCCGGTCGAAAGCCTCCCGGCCGATCAGAGGGGCCAGCGCCACCACGAAGACGGGGCCGGTGTAGCCCAGCAGCTCCGCCACCGCCACCTTGGTCAGGATCAGGGCGCTCAAGAACAGGAGCCAGTTCACGGCGAGGAGCGCCCCCACCGCCAGCAGCGCTCCCAGCGCCCGTAGATCGAGGCGCAGCACCTCCCTGAAGCGCCGGGTGACCAGCAGGTATACCAGCGCGGCGGCTGCCCCGAAGGCCACTCGCCAGAACACGATGACGAACGGTGAGGCCTCCACTGCACGCACGAACAAGGGGATCGAACCCCAGATGACCCCGGCCAGTCCGATCCGCAGCAGGCCAAAGGTGTAGCTCATCCGGTGGTCCTCGACCCCGATCTATGCCGGCGCGGCGGCGTGGACCGCGTTCGCTTCCAACGCCCGCACCCTCTCTAGGGTCGGTGGGTGGGAGTAGTTCAAGAAGACGTAAAAAGGGTGCGGGGTGAGGTTCGAGAGGTTGTCCTTGGAAAGGCGTTTGAGGCCGGAGGCGAGCAAGTCGCCCCGTCCGGTGGTGTCGGCCGCGAACCGGTCCGCCTGCCGCTCGTGCCGGCGGGAGAGGGCTGCTGCACCCACGGACAAGAGCAGCTCCAGAGGCCGCAGCAACACGCTGACGAAGACGACGCCGGCATAGACCGAGGGTTCGTCCACCCCGAAGGCGGCGAACAGCCCGGCCTGCTCCACCAGCACCGAGAAGAGGAACAGGAACAGTCCCGCCTCCACGGCCGACACGGTCGTCCCGATGAGGGTGTGGCGCTTCTTGTAGTGACCTACCTCGTGGGCAAGGACGGCCACCAGCTCTCCGGTGCTGTGGCGCTCGATGAGGGTGTCGAAGAGAGCGATGCGCTTCCGTCTGCCGAAACCGGTGAAGAACGCGTTCCCTTTGGTGGAGCGGCGCGAGGCATCGATCGAGAACACGCCGGCCAAGGGGAAGTCCACTTTCCGGGCGTAGGCCAGGATGGCGTCGCGGAGCTCCCCTTCTGCGAGGGGCGTGAACTTGTTGAAGAGGGGCATGATGACCGCCGGAGCCACGATCTGCATGAGGAACGAGAAGGCCACCACCCCAAGCCAGGCGTAGACCCAGGCGAGACTGCCGGCGTACTCGAACAAAGCCAAGAACCCGGCCGCCAGGGGCAGACCGATCACGGCCGCCAGCAGGGCGCCTTTGGCCAGATCGAGAAAGAAGGTACGTACCGAGGTCCGGTTGAAACCGAACCGGGCTTCGAGCACAAACACCGACCAGGCCCCGAAGGGCAGCTTGAGCAGGCCGCGACCGCCGGCCAGGATGACAAAGAACAGCAGTCCGGTCCAGACAGGCCCCCATCCGCACTCCCGCACCACACCGTCCAGCCAGCCGAAGCCACCAGCCAGCCAGAAGACGAGGAGAAGTACCAGATCGAAAGCCGCCTCGACCAAGTGGAACCGCGTCCGCGCCCTGGTGTACTCCTGGGAACGCCGGTAGGCCTCGGCGTCGTGGAACTCGGCGAACTCCGGGGGAAGCCCGGAACGGAGCGCCCGCAGGTTGAGCAGCTCCGCCGTCCAGGTGACGGCTTCCACCACAAGGACGCCGGCCAGCGCCGCGATGAAATAGGCGCTTGACACTCTCTATTCGGGCTGGTGGAAGAGGGAGGGCCAGTATTCGATGCCCGCGAACTCGGAGGAGATGAGCGTGCCCACCCGACCCTCGATGATGGCCGCAGCGTCCTCGAGAGCGCCGATGCCGGCCCGGCCGCCGGTCGCGCGGACGAAGTCGCACGCAGCCTCGACCTTGGGCCCCATCGACCCGGCCGCGAAGCGCAGCCTCTCCAAAGCGTCGGGCGCCGCCTTGCGGATGGCCCGGGCTTCGGCGCTGCCCCAACCGTCCCATACCGCCTCGGCATCGGTCAACATGAGGTAGACGTCGGCCTTGAGCGACCGGGCCAGCAGAGCTCCGGCGTGGTCCTTGTCGATGACGGCCTCCACCCCGACGAGAACCCCGTCGGGGGTGAGCATGGTGGGGATGCCTCCTCCTCCGGTGCAGATGACGATGACCCCCCGCTCGACCAACCACTCCACCACCCGGATCTCGAAGATGCGAAGCGGCCGGGGCGAAGGGACCAGACGCCGGTACATGCCGTTGTCGGGGCCGATCGTCCAGCCGTGCTCGCGGGCGAGCCGCTCGGCTTCGGCGCGGGGATATTGGGGGCCGATGGGCTTTGAGGGGTGCTGGAAAGCCGGGTCGGCCGGGTCCACCTCCACTTGGGTGAGGATGGTGGCAAACGGCACCTCCTCGGGGAGGACGTTGCCCAGTTCCTGCTCGATCATGTAGCCGATCATGCCCTCTGATTCGGCGTTCAGCACATCGAGGGTGTACGGCTCGACTCCGGTGTAGGCGGCGGCCTCGAGCGCCAGGAGGCCCACCTGCGGGCCGTTGCCGTGGGTGATGACCAGCGAGTGCTCGCGCGCGAGCGGAGCGAGCGCGCGGGCCGCCACCTTCACGTTCTCCCGCTGGTTATGTTCGGTGAGGGGCTGCCCCCGCTTGAGAAGGGCATTGCCGCCCAGAGCCACCACGATCCTCATGTGACCTCCGCCACCTCGCCTGGCCGGTCCCGGTCCGCCCCGTCCGTCAGTGGTCGGCCACGCCGCGCGCGTGGAGGAGTGCTGCCAACTCCTCCGCCCTTTGCGAGCCCACCAGGATGCGCCGGCCATCGACCATCACCAGCTGCACCCCCCGGTTGCCGTATGCGTTGTAGGCCTTCCCGCCGGGCCCGGTGCGGACGCCCCACCCGCCGAATTCTCTCAGTGGAGAGTAGTCACGGGCCTCGGCGCTCTTGATCTCCCCCAGAGGCAAGGGTACGGGCCTGAAGGGGAACAGCCGGACCACGAGCGCCGCCCCCGTCACCTCGATGATCAGACGGATGAGCAGCGCGAAAGCCGGGAATCCGAGCCCGAACACCAGGGCGAGCACCCAAGCCGCCCAGTTGGGTATGGGCTCGGTGCCCTGGGGATGGCCGAGGATGATCTGCTCCGTGAACTGCCACCACACCACGAAGGTGACGATGGCTATGGGGAGCCAGAATATCCACATGCGGAAGCGCTGGACCTCGCGGAAGACCGGAAGCTCGGCGGCGCCCGCGAGGCTTCCGGTCCCTGTCTTGTCCACTCGTGCTCTCCTCCCCCGTCCCTCTGGAACCACTCATAGTACACTAGGTCGACTATGCCTGCAGACACCCAAGACCAGCCTGTCAGCGCAGACGAACGCGCCGGTCTGCGCACGCGCTGGGCCTGGTACTCCTACGACTTCGGCAACACCGCGGTCGAGTTTGCCATCCCTCTCTACCTGACCATCTGGATCGTCAGCGACCTGGGGGTCAAGGCCTGGGTCTTCGGCCTGGCCTCTGCCCTCTCTTCGTGGGCCATAGGCTTGAGCGGCCCCTACATCGGGGTCAGCGCCGACGAGCGGCACACCCGGCGGCGGTGGTTCATTGCCTCCGCCGTCGTCGCGGCAGTGCTCCTCGGCTCGTTGAGCTTCCAGCCCCGCTCGGGCACGACGGCCGTCATCACCATACTGGTCGCCGCCATGGTGGCCAACTACTCCTTCCAGCTCTCCAGCCTCATCTACAACGCTTCCATGCTGAACGCGGCCGGCGGCTCAAACGTCGTCAGCGTGTCGTCGCGCGGGATGGCTCTGAGCTTCGCCGGGGGCGCGGTGGGAGTCGCCATCATGGAATCGATCGTCTCCGGGCGCGTCATACCGGGGGTAAGCGGACGCTCATACGCCCTCCTGCCCGCAGCCATCATCTTCATCGCCTGCTGCCTGCCCGGTATCTATGCGCCCAAGCTCTGGCAGAAGAAGACCGACGTCGTCCAGATCCCTCCGGGCAGAGTGCACCAGCGGATGGCCCAGTTATGGCGGGAGTCGGCGACCAAGTACAAGGCAGGATGGTTCCTGGGCGGGTACTTCGCTCTGAACTCCGCCATCATGGGACTCACCCTCTACCTGCCCCTGCATGTCCAGGCCGTCACCGGCCTCGAGGGTATACCCCTGTTGTCGATGTTCGCCTCGGTGGTCATCATGTCGGCGGTGGGCGCTGCTGTGGTAGCGCTCATGAAACCCACCAAGGTCATGGTGCGGAAGATAATCCTGGTGGGACTCACCCTGCTGGGACTCAACGCCTTCGCCTTCAGCTTGGTATCGGCCCTTCCGCTGGTGCTCCTCTTCTCTTCGCTGCACGGGCTCTTCTCGGGGGCGCTGGTGCCCACTGTGCGCGGCGCCTTCGCTCAGACCTTTCGCTCCGATTACCAGGCCCTCGCTTTCGGCCTCTTTGGCGCGGTGCAAAGAGCCTCCCAAGGCTTGGGCGCCCTGTTGTCGCCCTTGGCGAGCGCGGCTACCGAGAGCGGCGCCACCTCCGCCGGCATCGCGGCCATGGGGGTAGTGGCTCTCATCGGGGTACCCCTCTTCGCCCGCTGGCGGCTGATGGACACCGCAGCCGCGGACGCCGGCCCCCTGGCCGACCCCGCCGCCCAGACCGGCGCCGGGGGTGACCCGCCCGCAGGAGACTGAGCCGGCCCGGCCGGGCCGGCACCGCAATCCCCTCAGACCTCTCCGCCGGCCAGCGAGACCAGGCCGGTCAACGACCGGAAGTGTGCTCCCCTCCAGTAGATGCGGCGGCACTGATAACACCGCCAGAACTCGTCCACTCGCTCCGCGGTACGCGGGGGCAACTCGCCCAGGACATCCGCCTTGGCCACCGCCGCCACCTCACCGTTGCATACCGGACAGCGGGTCAATGGTCTGAGGCTGGCGCGCAGGTCGAAGCGATCGACCACCTCCACCAGCTGGGCTTGGGGCAGGGTCGCGCGCACGAGGTAGCCATGGTCGACCACCGCCCGCTTGAGGAGACCGCGGTCCCGGCTGAGGATGATGCGCCGTTCTGCCAGCGCGCACTCCACCAGACGCCCGTCGTCCCAGTCGTTGGCGTACACGGTGTCGAACCCTAGGAGGCGCAGATATCGGGCCAAGCGGCCGAGATGGACGTCGGCGACGAACCGGGTCTGCCGCAGTGGACGGGGACGGACCCGGGAGACGGTTCCGATATCCATGGCCTCGAACACCGGATAGACGCTCACCCGGTCCCCCTCGGCCAGACGACGGCCCAAATCGACCGACTCCCCGTTAACCAGCACCAGATCGACCTCGGTGTGGGGGACGCCCATGCCCTCGACCAGGTCCTTCACCGTTTGTCCCGGGAAGAAAGGACGTTCGCCCTCCCTGCCCCGCCACTCGGGGGAAAGCAGGTCGCCGAGTTCAGCATAGAAGCGGATGCGTATGGTCCCCATCGCGTGCTCCTTGCCGGCCGGGCGTGCCGTTCGCAAGACCACCCCGCTCGGCCGCCGCCCTGACTGCACCCGGCCTAGCCGTCCTGAGAGAGGCGCACCGGGCCGGCCAGCGAGAAGACGATGATCCGCTCTCCGTGAGTGGTGCTGATGTCGGTGTGCAGACTGCGAATGGCCTGCCCGGTGACGTCGGCCACGATCGCTTCCAGCAGGGGGCGCGCCTTCTCTATCAGCTCACCACGAATCTGTTTGACCAACTCCCGGCCCCGAGGGGTGCCCTCCGCCCCAGCCAGATGCCGCTCGGCCGGGGTGAGCACTCCGCGCAGGCGTACGAGGACCATGTCGTCGACGATGTAAGTGCGCGCCTCTTCGGGGCCCCGGCCCATGTAGTCGAGCTCGAACCGTACGATGGCGTCGCTGATCTCAGCCTCGAGCTGGCCCTTGGTCTTGCCCATCGTGCCCTCCGCCCCTGGAGCCGCCCGATCCCCCGACCGGGCGCGCATACCGCCACTCTACTCCTTCTGCATCTCCAAGGCGCACGCGAGCATCACGTCGAAGAGATCCTCGATGTCGGCTTCGTCCACGCACGAGTGAGCCACCCGAATGTCGGTGTCGCTGGTCGAGATGACCCCCACGCCGTACTTCTCGAGCAGGCGCACCCGGTACGCCTCGGCGTCGAGCCCGTTCATCCGCAGGCACATGAAATAGCCGGAGTTGAAGGGATAGGGCTTCCAAGCCGGGGCGAACTTGGGATCGGCCAGCACCTCGCGCACTTTGACCGCCCGCCGCTGCAACACCGCGAGTTTCTCCGCTTTCTGAGCCCGGTACTCAGGGTCTTTCATGGCCTGCAGCAGGAGCTGCTGGGACACGTTGGGCGAATTGGAGATGGTCCCCCGGATGCAGCCGCCGGTTTTCTTCTCGAGCGCCTCATATGCTCCGGCCCCGCCCGCGATCGCGTAGGTCATGAAGGCCACCCGCAGGCCCCAAGCGAAGTCCTCCTTGGAGGCCCCGTCCAGCTTGATGGCGAGTATCCGGGGGTGCACCGCCGCCAGACGGGTGAAGAGCGACTCCTTCATCACCTCATCGGCGAAGAACAGACCGAAGTAGGCGTCGTCACACACCGCGATCACGTCGCAGCCTCCCTCGGCCACCTCCACCAGCACGTCCCGGAGCGCGTCGGCCTCGGCCTCTGTGATGGAGTACCCCGTGGGGTTGTTGGGGAAGTTGAAGAGCACCACGAGCTTGCCGCGGGCGGCGTTCTCCTCGATCACCCGCCGAAAGCCGGCCAGGTCGAGACCCCCATCCAGATCCAGCAGCGGATGGCGCACCACCTGGGCTCCCCGCTTGACGGCGAACACCAGCAGATAGTTGCCCCACAGCTTGTCGGGGACGACCAACACGTCACCGGGATCCACGAACATATCGGCCACGGTGCTCAGACCGTGGGTGATGCCGCTGGTCACTACGGGCAGACTGATGGGCGTATCGCCCAGCGACGGGTTCTTCTCCTTGATCTCTTCCCGCCAGGCGGTCCGGACATCGGCCCGCCCCGCCGAGGGCGCGTAGGGCAGCACGGCGTCGGCGCCGAGGTCGCAGAAGTGGCGCATGATGGCGGCCAGCCCCATGGCGTGGTGGTCTTCCCGGGCCTCACCGATGGTGGCGTTGTAACGGTGGGCCTTCTGGTTCGCTTCGGCGGTCTGGGTGAGGATACCCTTGGGGAAGTAGAGCTCCCGGCCCAGCGCGGACAGCATGCGCGGGACCGCCGGCGCGTGGGCCTCGATGGTCTTGTTGAGCTCGGCCGCCAGCGGGTTCATCATCCCAGCCTTTCTTTGAGGGCGGCGAGCTGCCGGCGCAGCGCCTGGGGCAGGCGGTCGCCGAACTCGTCGTAGTACTTGGACAGCCCTTCGGCCTCCCGGCGCCAGCCCTCCCGGTCGACCTCGAGCAGTGCCTTCATGTTTTCCGCGGGAACGTCGAGGCCGCTGAGGTCGAGGGCCCCCGGCGCCGGCAGATAGCCGATGGGGGTCTTGAGCGCTTCGCCCTTGCCTTCCACCCGCTCGAAGACCCACTTCAGCACCCGGCTGTTCTCGCCGTAACCCGGCCACAACCAGCGGCCGTCGTCGCCCTTGCGGAACCAGTTGACGAAGAAGACCTTGGGAAGCTTGCTCTCTTCGGTGCGCTCGGCGAAGGAGAGCCAATGGGCGAAGTAGTCACCCATGTTGTACCCGCAGAAGGGCAGCATGGCGAAGGGATCGTGGCGGAGCACCCCGGTCTTGCTCAGATTGGCGGCCGTGGTCTCGGAGCCCGCAGCAGAGCCCATGAAGACCCCGTGCTCCCAGTCGAAGGCCTGGTTGACGAGGGGGATGGTGCTTGCCCGCCGCCCGCCGAAGAGGAAGGCCGAGATGGGGACCCCGGCCGGGTCCTGCCAGTTGGGGTCGATGACCGGGCACTGCGCGGCCGGCGCGGTGAAGCGCGAGTTGGGGTGCGCGGCCTTGCGTCCCGAATCGGGCGACCAATCGTTCCCCTCCCAATCAATGAGGTGGGACGGAGCCTCGACCCCCATGTCCTCCCACCACACGTCACCGTCGTCGGTAAGGCCGGTGTTGGTGAAGATGATGTTCTTGGTCAACGTGTCCATGGCGTTGGGGTTGGAGGCGTGCGAAGTGCCCGGCGCCACGCCGAAGAACCCGGTCTCCGGGTTCATGGCCCACAGGCGCCCATCCTCGCCGACGCGCATCCAGGCGATGTCGTCACCAACACAGGTGACCTTCCAGCCGGGCAGCGTCGGCCTCATCATGGCCAGGTTGGTTTTGCCGCAGGCGCTGGGGAAGGCCCCGGCGATGTAATGGGTCTTACCCTCGGGCGAGGTGAGACCCAGGATCAGCATGTGCTCGGCCAGCCACCCTTCTTTGCGGGCCATGGAGGAGGCGATGCGAAGGGCCAGGCATTTCTTGCCCAGCAGGGCGTTGCCGCCGTAACCCGACCCGTAGGACCAGATGGAGGGCTCTTCCGTGAAGTGCACAATGTACTTGTGCTTGGGGTCGCGCTCGCAGGGCCAGGGCACGTCGCCCTGGAACGGGGCGAGCGGCGCCCCTACCGAGTGGAGGCAGGGGATGAACTTGCCGTCGGGGCCCAGAGCCTCGAGCACCGTGGTCCCCACCCTGGTCATGATCATCATGTTGGCCACCACGTAGGGGGAGTCGGTGACCTCGATCCCGATCTTCGAAAAGGGAGATCCCACCGGCCCCATGGAGAACGGGATGATGTACATCGTCCTCCCTTCCATGCAGCCCTGGAAGATGCGCAGCATCTTCTGCTTCATCTCCCGGTAAGGGACCCAGTTGTTGGTGGGACCCGCCTCCTCCATCCTGCTGGTGCTGATGAAAGTGCGGTCCTCCACCCTGGCCACGTCGCTGGGATGGGAGCGGGCCAGATAGCAATTGGGACGGAGGGCGTCGTTCAAACGGGTGAAGGTGCCGTGCTCCACCAACAGGTCGCATATGTACTGGTATTCCTCGGGCGAACCGTCGCAGGTGTACACGTTATCCGGCTTGCACAGTTCCACCACATCCCTGAGCCAGGCCAGCAGTTCCCCGTTCTTGGTGAGCGCATCGAGCGCGGCCGCCATCCCTTCTCCTTCCCGTCACATGAGCGGTCCCGGCAGACCCCGAGATGCACGCAAGGCCGGCGCGAACCCCAACATCGCTGCCGGCCTCTCTACGCGGCATGTGTAGTCCAACCACCCCCCGCCAGTCTGCCGCGAGAAAAATACCATGTATCGCATCCAGACGTGAGCGGGCGGGGAAGGCCCCGCCCCTAAACTTCAGGCGTCCAGGCGACGCACGGCTACGGCCACCGCCCCCAGGCCGGTATGGGTGGCAAGCACGGCCCCACACTCCATCATGGGGATCTCCTGGTCGGCCCCGAACCGCTTTCGCAGTTGCTGAAGGAGATAACCCACAGCCGCAGGCGAGTCGGCGTGCGTGATGGCCACGCGGGCGGGCCTGCCCTCGGCGAACTCGGCCGCGCGCCGGGCGATACCACGGATGGTCCGGGCATAGCCGAGATGCCCGCCGTTGGCGTGGACCCCGCCTTCCTCGTCGAAGAGGATGACCGGTTTGAGCTTGATGAGTCCGGCCATGTAGGCCACCTTAGAGTTGACCCGCCCGCCCTTGACGGCGAAGTCCAGGGACGGAGTGGCCCCGTACACCCGCGTACTGCGCGCGGCCGCTTCGGTCGCCGCCACCACCTCCTCGAGCGAGGCGCCGCTTTGGATGGCCTCGCCGGCCGCCTCCACCACCAACCCCAAGCCCACCGACAGATGGCGGGCGTCGACCACCCTCACGCGAGCGGGATCGACGTCCATAGCCGCCCCCAGGGCCGACTGGTAGGTACCCGAGACCCGGGCCGAAAGGTGCACCGACACCACCGCCTCATAGCTGTCGAGCAGGGCTTCGTAGACGCGGGTGAAATCGGCCCGGTTAGGCTGGGAGGTGCGAGGCAACTCATCAGTGCTGCGGACCAGCCGGTAGAAGTCGGGCGAACTGAGCTCCACCCTGTCTAGGTAGGTCTTGCCCGCGATGGTGACAGTGAGCGGGACCATCACCGTCGCGAAGCGCAGCTGAGCCGCTTCGGGCAGATCGACGGTGGAGTCGGTCACCAGCGCGATGGTGGCCGTGCGGGCCGCCGCCTGCTGCGCCACCATGTCGTCGATCTTGAAACTCTCCACCGTGGCGAGTGCCTCCAACGCTCCCCTGAACACAGCGGGTTCGTTGGTATGGAGGTGAACACGCATGTGCGAGCCCCCTCCCGCGATCACCAAGGACTCCCCCAGACCTCCCACCGCTCTCTGGATGGCTTCACGGTCCAAGCCCTCTCCGCTGAGCAAGGCCTCAGCGCAGTAGCGAAAGCGCTCGTCCACCTCCTCGCCGCGGCCACCCGTCGCCCGAGTGGGCCCGCTGGCCATGAATCCGCCCGCATGGCCGCCGGACGCCCCCGCCAGCTCGCGGTACGCCGCGGGAAAGGTGAGGGACTCGAGCACGGCCAGATCGGGCACCGCACGGTCGCGCAGCGGAGCAAGCATCCCCTCGAGGAAGTAGACGAAGCCCTGTCCACCGGCATCGACCACCCGGTTGCGCGCCAACACCTCCAGCTGGGTCGGCGTGGCCGCCAGCGCTTCCCGGGCCGTTTCCAGAGCCCGGTTCATCAGGTCCCTGAAATCGGGGAGACGATCGGCGCTGGCGCTCAGCTCGCCCGCCCAGGCCCGCAGAACCGAGAGGATGGTGCCCTCGCGCGGATGCTGCACAGCCTGATACGCGGATTTGACGCCGCCGGCGGCGGCGAGGGCGAACTCACCGGCCACGGCGTCCTTCTTGAGGTGCAGGCCGTCCGCCAGCCCATGCAGGAACTGCGCGAAGATGGCCCCGGAGTTCCCCCGGGCTCCCACCAGGGCGGCGTCGGCGGCCACCCGGGCCGCAGTGCCCAGGGACGCGGGCGGCGTCCGGCCCAGGCCGGCCGCCGCCGCACTGAGGGTCGCCGCCAGATTCGCGCCGGTGTCGGCGTCGGCGACAGGGAACACATTGATGCGATCGAGAGCATCCTGCGACCTCACGACCGCGTACACGCCGGACTGAAGCAGGCGGGCGAAGCCCTGACCGGTCAATGTGAGCATCGTGCCCCCTTCCTGCGTCCCTCTCCAGGCCGCCGCCTGGCCGGACGACACTAGTCCCCGACCACCAAAGCTCTGCGCACGTCCTCCAACGTGCCCGCCGACTGCAACTTCTGGTTCTTGTGGGCGATGAAAGCCGCGTATTCTGCCATGAAGATCTTGCCGGGATCGCGCAGGTCGAACTTCTCCGGATTGTCCCGGAAGAACTCCCGGTGCACCCGGGTCCACACCAGGCGGCCGTCGGTGTCGATGTTGACCTTGGTCACCCCCAGGGGAACGGCCTTGGCGAACTCGTTTTCATCCACTCCCCTGGCGCCGCGTAGGGCCCCACCGGCTGCGTTGATGCGGGCCACCTCCTCCTGAGGAACCGAGGAAGACCCGTGCATGACCAAGGGAAACCCGGGCAGGCGGCGCTGTATCTCGGCGGCCACATCGAGGCGCAGACTCTGATGACCGGAGAACTTGTAGGCCCCATGGCTGGTGCCGATGGCCACCGCCAGTGCATCACACTGGGTCTCCCGCACGAACACCTCGGCCTCGTCCGGGTCGGTGAGGTGGGCGTTCTTCTCGTCCACCCGGACATGCTCCTCCACCCCGCCCAGCTGGCCCAACTCGGCCTCCACGCTGATGCCGCGGGCATGGGCGGCCTCGACCACCTGCCGGGTGATCCGGATGTTCTCCTCCAGAGGCTCGTGCGACGCGTCGATCATCACCGAGGAATAGAAGCCGCTCTCGATGCAATCGAGCGCCGTGGGCAGGTCGCCGTGATCGAGGTGGACCGCGAAGATGGCCTCAGGGAAGATGCGGCCGGCCGCTGTGATCATGGCCTCCAGCATGCGTTTGTCGGCGTACGAGCGTGCCCCTTTGGAGATCTGGATGATGAAGGGGGCCTGCGACTGCAGATTGCCTCGGAACAGGCCGAGAGTCTGCTCCATGTTGTTGATGTTGTAGGCGCCGACCGCGAACCTGCCGTAGGCCACCCGAAACAGCTCTTTGGTGGTGACTATCATGCCCGCCCCCGTCCGGCCCTGACCGCGTCCCAGTAAGCCTCCGCTTCTTCTTCCATCTGCTCCAGGCGGTCGTAGTAGTCTGGGAACTCCTTCAGGTGGGCCCAGGCGATCTTGCCCGTGGTCACGAGATCGTCGCCGGTGACGTCGGTCTGCGGGTCGCGCCGCCCGTGCTCCAGCTCCACTTCCATGCCCTTGCGGAACTGCTCGACGTCGAATTCCCGCCAGTCGATGCCCAACACCTCGCCCACCTCTCTCGCTTTAGAGGGGGTGAACCTGCCGGGACTGCTCATCTGCCGTCCTCCCTGGGATCCCAGACCCGTGACGCGCCGGACCGCTCGCACCTGCCGCTACGGCCCAAGCATATCAAGACGGGTCTCCCGCTACAGCCTCGAGCACATCGCGGGTACGGGTCACCCAGCCGAACGCGTGCTCGACGTTCCACTCGGTGGCGAGACGGTTGTGTGCCGGCCCAGAGTTGTTGCAGGCGTCGGCGACCAGGATCGGCCAGTAGTCGAGCAGATAGCCGTCGCGGAGAGTGGTCTCCACACACACATTGGTGGCGACGCCGGTGTAGAGGCAGTACCTCACACCGAAGGTCTTGAGCACCAGGTCGAGGTTGGTCCCGGCGAACCCGCTGTAGCGCTGCTTGCGCACCACCACATCCCCCGGGCGGGGGGCGATCTCTTCCCGGATCTCCTCGTCCCAAGTGCCCTGCGTCACATACTTCCCCCAGCGCTCAGGCTGAGCCCGCATGAGGGTGAGCCCCAGCTCCTTGTGCCAGTTGGGTGAGTGAGGGCCGCCGGCGTCTGAGTAATCCTCCGTGTAACTCATCTTGAGGTAGACCACCTTGACCCCAGCCGCCCGCAGGGCCGGCAGCAACTCCGCGTTCCTGGCGATGGCGGCCGCCGCGCCCGAGATGTCGTATCCGGCCTGGTCGAACATCCCGCCCTCGCTGACGAAGGCGTTCTGCATGTCTACGACGATGACCGCAGTCCGGGCCAAGTCTACGGCGACCGGCTCCGGCCTGGCCTGCAGCGTCACCATCCTAGGCGGCCGCTTGTTGTCCATGTGCTCCTCCACCCAGGTCGTGTCTGTTCTAGCGTACCGTGAGCGTCATGGTGAGCGATGGCAACGGCGCCACCTGGCCGCCCGCACCCGCCGACGCGGTCACTTTCGCGGTCAGCTCATAATCGCCCGGTCCGGCAGTCATGGTGTCGTTCAGCACCACCGCGAAGGTCTCGCCCGGCTCGACCGTAACAGTCTCGATAGCCTCGGTGAAGGCCTTGCCCGAACTCCAGCGGTACTCCTCCGCCCCTGCTCTGCTCAGGACGACCTCCCCGCGCTGGCCGCTGGAGAAGGTGAGGACGACCGGCCGGTCGCCCGTGCTGGCCACGTCGAATGCCCACCACACCGGCTCCTCCGAGCGCACCGGCTCGCTGACCGGACTGAAGCGGACCGTAACGCCGGCGGTCGTCCTCTCGCTGATCCGCGGCGTGCCGGTGACCTCCAGCACGCCGTCTTCCACCACGCCCCGCAGCACCACCGGATAGTCGGACCAGGTGACCTGGACCAGGCCGGGCTCGCCGGCAGTGGAACTGAGTCCCACCAAGGCCTCCGGCTCCAAGCCCTCGACGGTCAAGGTCGCTCCACCCGGCTGCGGTGGATACGATTCCATAACCGCCGAAGCCAGCACCACCTCCTTCGCGGTGAAGAAGACGGCGCCCTGCACGTTGAGCTCCTGGCCCGGTTCGGCGGCCAGGGCCTGCTCCACGGTCAGGACCACCCCGCTTTGCTCCCCTCCGGTCGTGGCCGAACCGCCGTCACTCTTCCCACAGGCCGCCGCGGCCAGGGCCAGTGCGGCCAGCAGAGCCGTCGCGGCGACAACACACGCCTTCGCAGTCTTCATGCTCACCTCCGCAAGAACGGGCTGGTGTCTGCGCTCAGGTCTGCTTCGTTTCCAACACCCGGCCGATCGAGAACCCCCGGCCCAACCGGGGACCGGTGGCATAGTACTGGTTCTCGCTCGGCGCCCACCAGAAGGGCCGGATGAGCTCGGCCGTGGGCTTGCCGTCGGCGTCCAGCCGGTCATCCTCGGCCTTCACGTCGAGGATCTCACCGACGAACTGGACGTGCAGGCCGAGCTCCACCACATGGACCACCTTGCATTCCAGCACAAGCGGGAACTCCCCCACATAGGGGGCGTCCACCAGGTCGGACCGCACCGGCGTGAGCCCGGTGGCGGCGAACTTATCGACGTCGCGGCCGGAAGCCACCCCGAAGTAGTCGGCGGCGACGGCGTGCTCTTCCGAAGGTATGTTCACCGTGAACGCCTTGCGTTCCATCAGGTTGCCGTAGGTGTAGGTGGCCTTGCGCACCGCGATAGCCACACACGGGGGCTTGGAGCAGCAGATGCCGCCCCAGGCCACCGCCATCACGTTCGGTCGGCCCTCGGCATCATAGGTCCCCACCACCAGCACCGGCGTGGGATACAGGATGGTCTTGGCTCCCAGAGACGTCTTCATAGCCACTCCTACCAGCGGTCGTGATGGACACGACGGGGATCATAGCGGTCGACCGGCCCCGGATGCTCGGCCGGATAGCCCACCGGCACAATGGACAAAGGGACGATGTGGTCGGGCAGCCCGAAAAGCCTCCGTGTGGCCTCCACCCGCTCCAGCCGAGGGTGGATGCCCAGCCAAACCGCGCCCAGACCCAAGGAATGGGCGGCCAGCAGCAGGTTCTCGGTGGCGGCGGCGCAGTCCTGCACCCAGAATCCGGGGCGCTGCTCCAGGTGGAGGTCTCCGCACACCACGATGGCCAGCTGCGCCTGGGGAGCCATCCCACCGTAGGGATGGAAAGCGGCGATGCCTTCGAGCAGCGCGCGGTCCCGCACCAGGATGAAGTGCCACGGCTGCTGGTTGCCCGCGGAGGGAGCCGCCATGGCCGCCCGCAGCAGACCGGTCACCAGCTCGTCGGGGACCGGCTGATCGGTGTACTTGCGGATGCTGCGCCGGGTGAGGATGGCTTCCACGGTTTCCATACTACCTCCCTCGTGATGGTCCCCCACTGGAGACGCGCGCCAGTGCCTCCTCGTGGACGCGTAGGGCCTCATCGTCCCATAAGACGAAGCGGACGAGCCGGACCGACGCGAGTGACGGCGCAGTCTACACCACCGCCGTCACGGCCACGCCCGCCGCTTCGGCCCTAGGATAGCCGAACACGCCGGTGGAGAGGGAAGGGAAGGCGATGGAAGCCAGCCCCCGGGCGTCGGCCAACCGCAAGGCGTTGCGGTAGCAGTCGGCCAACAGGCGGTCAGAGGGTAGATCCTCCCCGTAGCGGGGACCCAAGCAGTGGATCACATACGGATTGGGCAGCCCGTGTCCGCCCGTGATGACGGCCTGCCCGGGCGCGATGGGCGCGAGCGGACGACACTCGTCGTAAAGACCGGAGCCGGCCGCCGCATGGATGGCGCCGGCCACACCTCCGCCCGGGGCCAGACGCGCATTGGCGGCATTGACGATCGCCTCGATGCCAGGCTGCCGTGTGATGTCTCCCCTCACGCACTCGACGATGACGTCTGCGATGCTGCTACTCACGTCCATCTCCCTATACTGCCGAAGGTGGGTGCAACCCCTCGGGCACGTGTCGCGATGCGGTACCTCCGCCTTAACGTAGAAAGGATTGTCGGCGTCGAACACACGGAGCGTGTGATAGGGCAAGAGCAACAGCACCGCCAAGATGCGCGGCTGGTCGAGCCCAGCACACGCGGGCGCCGCCGCCCTCCTCCATAACCCCCTCCTGCGCGGGTGCTGGATCAGGTCGTGACGTCCCTGATCAGCTCTTCGAAAGCGCCGACGTAGCGGTCGATGTCCTCGTCGGTGTGTTGTACCGACAGGGTCCACTCCTCTTCCCTGCCGGGCGCCATGATGACGCCACGGTTGATGTTGTAGAGCCAAGCCAGGTTGCAGAGCTCGAAGTCCTGATACTTGATGAACGATTCATAGTCGGTGATCTTGCCGCTGGCGAAGTTCACGCAACCCTTGGAACTGATGCCGACGGTGTAGCCGGGGAAGTCGTACTTGGCGCAGATGGCGTCACACTCGGCGATGAGCCGGTCGTTCAGATAGTTGAGATGCTTGTAGGCATCGGGGGTCATGACCTCTTCCAAGCTGGCCCGGGCAGCGGCCATGGACAGGGGGTTGCCGCTGTAGGTGCCCACCTGGTAGACCTTGCCGCTCTCGACCACGCTCATCACCTCGTCGGAGCCCCCGATGGCACCGGAAGGCAGGCCTCCGGCCAGAGCTTTCGCCAAGGTGACCATGTCGGGCACCACTCCAAAGCGTTCGACGGCGCCTCCCGCGGCCGTGCAGATGCCGGTCTTGACCTCGTCGAAGATGAGCACGATGCCGTGTTTCCTGGTGATCTCCCGGACCGCCTCCAGGTAGCCGGGCTCCGGGAGCACGACGCCCAGGTTCATCATGGCCGCTTCCATGATCACGCAGGCCGGCTTGCGTCCCTCTTCGATGAGGCGCTGGATGCGGGCCTCCATCATAGGCGCGTCGTTGAACGGCACCGCTGCGGTCATCTCGATGACCGCCTGGGGGATGCCGGCCCCGTAAGACACCGACTTGTAGTTGTCCCGCTCCCCGATGTCGCCCCAGTCGGCGATGCCCAGGCTCACCATGACGTAGTCGTGGTGCCCGTGGTACGAACCGAAGATCTTGACCACCTGTTCCCGGCCCGTGTAGGCGCGAGCGATGCGGATGGCATCCATGGTGGCCTCGGAACCGGAGTTCACGAAGCGCCACTTGGGCAGGCGGAAGTTCTTGGCGAGATGTTCGGCCACGATAATGGCGTCCTCGGTGGGCAGGGCGAACTGAGTGCCCAGTTCGCAGCGCTTCTTGATGGCCTCGATGATGGCCGGATGGGCGTGCCCCTGCACCATGCAGCCAAACCCGTTGTGGAAGTCGCTCAGTTCTTGGCCGTCCACCGAGTAGATCTTCGAGCCTTTGCCGTGCGTGAAGTAGATGGGATACGGGTCACGGGCTTGGTAGCTGGAAGAGACGCCCATCGGCAGCGACTTCTTGGCCCGCACGAACAACTCGTACGACTTGGGGGTCGCGTCTTCGAGACGCTTCTCCTCCCGCTCCATCAGTTCGGCGATGCGTTTGCGTTCCACTTTGGCCTGCCCTGCCATTCTAGGACCCCCAGGTCGTGGTTCGTGAAGACGGGTTCTGCAGTACGGCAATGATACTAGCCGGGGCGGGCGGCGCACCAGCCGCCGCCCGCCTCACTCCCCGCGTTCCTCGAGGAACCGGCCGGCGGCATCGGCTAGGTCGTCGCGCACATCCTCGGGTGACACCTTAAGGCCGTACACCTTCCATTCGCGGACAGAACCGCCCCGCTCTAGCGGCACCATCCGCCCCTCTTCCCAGTGGGTCACCCGGTAGAGCCGGCCCTCCCGCTCCACCACGCTGCCCACCGCCCACTCCGGGGTGCGGCTGGGCGGCCGGTGCGTGGTGAACAGCAGCCGGGGTCGGCCCTTGCGCCCAGGCACCTCAGGGCTCCATCTCCTTCATACCCCAGGGGAAGTCGTACTTCGGCATGAGTTCCAGGAAGGGGTCGGGATCGAACGCCTCCGGACCCAGCACCCCCTTTCCTTTCCACACGCCCGTCTCCAGGAGCTCCCAAGCGATGACGGGATTGACCGCGGTCTGCCACACCACCGCCTGCACCCCGTACTTCCGCATGCAGGTCTCATTGTCGGCAACCTGGTAGAGATAGAGTTGGCGGGGCTTTCCGTCCTTGACCCCCTTGACCCAGGTGCCGGCGCAGGTCTTGCCGAACATCTGGTCGCCCAGACGGGCCGGGTCGGGTAGACAGGCCGCCACCACGTCGCGGGGAGCGACCTTGACCCCTTTGACGTCGATGGGGAAGCGGTTGTCCAGGCCGAGCATCTTGATGGTCTTGAGCACGTTGATGAACTCTTCCCCCAGGCCGTACTTGAAGGTGACCCGTTTGCACTTGACCCAGCGCGGCACCAGCAGGACCTCTTCGTGCTCCACGTTGACGCACTCCACCGGCCCGATTCCCTCGGGGAAGTCGAACACCTCAGGCTCGGAGAAGGGCTGGGTGGTGCACCAACCCTTGCCTTCCTCCCACACCACCGGCGGGTTGAGACACTCTTCGATAGTGGTCCAGATGGAGAAGTTGGGCGCGAACTCATAGCCGCGCACCTCCAGGTTGGCCCCGTCACGGACGCCGATCTCGTCGATCTCGTCGAACAGGTGCTTCTCCGCGTATTTGGCGAACACATCGGCCATGCCCGGCTCGACCCCCATGCCCACCAGGGCCAGGAGGTTCCTGCTCTTCCAGTCCTCGTCCCGCTCGAACTGGTAGTCCCCGAGCTTCACTCCGCAAACGTTGTAGGGGTCGCTGGGATGGGGCCTCGACAGGGTCATGGCCATGTCCATGTAGTGGCAGCCGGCGTCGAAGGCGGCGTCGAAAATGGCCTCGTTGTAGACGGGGTCGACCGAATTGTGGATGAGGTCCACGCCGTGCAGGCGGGCTAGAGCGGCCACCTGCTCTTGGTCGGCGGCGTCGACGAACTCCACCGGCATGTGGTCAGGCGAGCCCAACTTGGCCCTCACCTCTTCGGCCCGGTCGGTGTTGTAGTCGCACAGGACCAGCTTGTGCAGCCAGGGCCGGTCCTTGGCGATGACTGCGATGGCTTCGCCTACTCCCCCCACTCCGACGAGCAGAACCTTCATGTCGAACCTCCGTGGTCGCATTGCCTGGACACGCACGCGGGCAGGTCGTCATGGGCGCCGGCCCGGAGCCGGGCCGCGCCGGGCCGCGCTTTCAGCTAAGGCGCCCGCCTCGGGCGGCACCCAAGCCGATATTCAGACCGGAACAGGCCGGTCTTTCAAACGCCACTCCCGGGCCCCTCCGGGGGCGGGGAGCCGTCGGCCTCCTCCCTTGCCGCAGCTGCAGCGCTGAACTCCCGGAACTTTTGGCTGGCGGCCTTCCAGTACCAGTACATGAGCAGGAACGGCCCGACCACGGCGATCACGCCGAAGATGTAGGTGAAGATTCCCCAGCCCATCACGCGCTCACCTCCTCAGTGGAGCCCCCGTCGTCCGCGGCCGTGCGTTTGCCCAGCGCGTTGGCTACCAAGTAGACGATGACAACGATGGGAATGATCATCAAGATGCCGTACTCCTGCCAGAGCTCCGTGTCGCCCACCTTGATGATCTGGGTCCCGATGTCTTCGTCCGCATACCCCACCGTGACGGTCAGTATGTACCACAACACCGAGAGGGTCAGGCCCACGACCGACGCGAGGGTCCCCGCGATCTTCTTGGGCGGCTTGCGTGAGAAGGTGCCGAAGTATACGGGTATGAGCGACGTGCAGATGATGATCGTGGCCTGGAAGACCCAGACCCCCATGATCTTCTCGAACACGAACGCGAGCGCCACCGATATGACCGCCGAGATGAGGATCCCGTTCTTGGTCCACCGCTCTTTCTGCTTGTCGGTGGCCTGGGGCCGCCAGACCTTCTGCAGGTCGTACCCCACCACCCCGCCTGAGACCAG
>CAYNPL010000030.1:0-26626 GCA_964399135.1 uncultured Gaiellales bacterium | reverse complement strand
ATCGAGCGAGAGCTGGCCGCCGCCGGGATCGTGGTGCGGTCCCAGGGCCCCAAGACCCTGGGCGAGGAGATGCCCGAGGCCTACAAGGACGTGGAGCGAGTGGTGGCCGTCATGGACGGGGCCGGCATCTCGCCCAAGGTGGCGCGCCTGCGCCCCTTGGGCGTGGTGAAGGGCTGAGAGCCCGCGCTAGAGGGCAGCCTCGGTCGGACCGCCGTCCCCGGGCGCCTGGTCGTCCCGAGTCGCCTGGTTGTCCCCGGTGGCGTCGCTGAAGTCCGGCCCTTCGTCGCCTTTCTGCAGACGCTGAGCGGCCGCCCGCCGCAGGCGGGCGGCTTCCCGCACCGGCAGCGACTCGCTCAGCTTGATGAGCACATCCGGCGGGACCCGGTCTTTGAGCACGTCCATGACGGCGTGCACAGCCCGGGCCGCTTCTTCCTTGGCTTGGTAGGATCCGGCCTTCTGCACGGCCTGGACCAAAGCTTCTACCTGGTCCTTGACCGTCCGGCCTTTGTCGGTGAGCAGATCGTGCACAGAGAAGCTCATCTTGAACTCAAGCTTGTCGCTGCGCTTGTAGTGGGTGAGGCTCTGCAGCACTCGGAGGAGACCGCCCCACAAGAGGCGGCCGCTGCCGATCCGCGGACGCCTGCGCTGGCGTGGGCGAGGACCGGCGATCGCTGCGCTTGAACCGTTAGTCTGCACGGCGATACCCCTGTTCATGACGGTGGCCGTTCGACGCGTTGTAACGCAAGGAAATAACGTAAGAATGATACCGCAGGTGACCGGCTCCGCAAACAGGCCCTAGTGGTGCCGCTCCACCTTGAAGCGGAAGATGCGGTAGCGGTCGCGGTCGGGGTCGATCCCTCCTTTGCGGCAGGTGATGCGCAGCTGCTGGTCGACCGTGTCGACCCCCTCCAGATCGGGCAGCAGGAGGGCCCGCCGCCCGTCGGCCGTCTCCACGATGATCCCGTAGGTCTTGGGGTCGAGATCGGCCGGTCCGGCCACCTCTTCCGGCTCGCCCAATACGTCGACGGAGATGTCCAGACCTTCCAGTTCGGCCTCGGTCAGCGGATAGAAGCGGGGATCCCGGGTGGCGGCGCTGATGGCGTTGCCGACGATCTCGTCCTCGATGCGGGCCCGGGTGGGTTCGATGGTCCCGATGCAGCCGCGCAGGGAGCCGTCGGGCAGATGCAGGGACACGAACACCCCCGCCCGCCGCGGCTCCACCCCGGGCAACGTGGCGGGGTCGAGCACCCTCCGCTCGCGCACGTATGCTTCCACCGCCGCCCGGGCCAGACGCACCAGAGGATCGGCCGAGTCCGGCGCTTGCGCCGTCATCGCTCCTCTCCCTCCGGCTCCGTCAGTTCCACCTCTCCCACCAGGTATCCCACCCCCCACGGGCCCTCGTAAGAGAACAGGTGGTTATGCGTCCGCCATCCGGCCTCCTCTGCCGCGGCGACCACGCCCGAGAGCACCGCCAAAGAGCGGTATCCGCACTCGCCTGCGGCCGAGACCAGCCCCGGATCGATGGCCAGCAGCGCCTCCCAATCGCCGGCGGCGAAGGCCTCCGCCACCTGCCGGTCGAAGGTCGCCCCCCGCGGGTCGTACCCCGCCGGGGCCCCCGGTATGAGCCGGTGGCTGAGGTCGCTGCTGGCGACATAGAGGATGCGCTGGTCGGCACCCACCAGCACCTGTCCCATCACGCGGCCGTAGCGGACGTGTTCGTCGAGACTGAGGTAGGAGAAGGAGAGCAGCACCAGCCGGACCGGCCGTTCGAGTCCGCCGGTGAGATACACCAGGGGGACCATCGCCCCGTGGTCGAGGTCCAGCACCTCGCCCGGCGCCGCCGTGGCCACCACCGGTATCCCATGCTTCTGAGCCGCTTGCATGACGGCCGCCGCCAGTGCCTCATCGGAATCCAGGTCGATCCGCACCTGGGGGGCCCGGAAGTAGGCCAGTGATCCCCGGTAGGCCGATGCCAGAGACACTCCCATCTGGCTGCGCGCCAGCGGGCTGTGCGGGGACATGAGCACTATCGTGTCGGGGTCGAGCAGGGCGGCGCGTCTCTGGATCTGGGACATACCCCGGACCGTGGCCTGAGCTTCGGCCAGACTGCGGCCGCCCACTTCGGGGATGATGATGGGGGGGTGCGGAGCGGCGAAACACCCGACGAGACCCATGGCTCACACCTCCTTGAAGCGGCCGGCGAGAGCGCAGCCGCAGTCTGGACAACACCCCGCGCGTGTCATGTTCCTTGCCATGTGCAACCCGGAGCGTTCGACCACCGTCCGGCCGCACTCCGGACAGCGGGTGGACTCCGAGGTATGGCCGGGCACGTTGCCGCCGTACACGTAACGCAGACCGGCCGCCCGCCCGGCTCTCAGGGCCCGCTCTATCGAATCCACCGGGGTGGGAGCGGCGTCCAGGAGCCGATAGGTGGGATAGAAACGAGACACGTGCCAGGGCAGGTCGGGCGAGATCGAGGCCAGGAACTCCGCGATGGCGCGCAGTTCGGTCTCGCCGTCGTTGCGCCCCGGGATGAGCAGGGTGGTGACCTCGGTCCACACCCCCATACCCCACAGCCTCCTGATGGAATCCAGCACCGGTTTGAGCCGCGCACCGGCCAGTTCGCGGTAGAAGTCGTCGGAGAAGGACTTGAGGTCGACGTTGGCCGCATGCAGGTAGCCGTCGATATCGGCCAGGGTCTGAGCGGTCATGTAGCCGTTGGTCACGAACACGTTCTTGAGTCCGGCCTGCACCCCCAGGCGGGCGCAGTCCCGGGCGTATTCGTAGAAGATCGTGGGCTCCGTGTAGGTGAAGGAGAGGCTGGCGCAGCCCGAGGCCTGGGCCGCGGCCACGACATCTTCGGGGGAGAGGGGCCTACCCACGATCCGCCCCCGGTCTCGGGGCATCTGGCTGATGTCGGCATTCTGGCAGAAGCTGCAGGTGAAGTTGCAGCCCACGGTGGCGAGGGAGTAGGTCAGGCTGCCGGGCAGGAAATGGAACAGGGGCTTCTTCTCGATGGGGTCGACAGCCGTAGACACCGGACAGCCGTAGACCAGGGTATAGAGCACCCCGTCCCGGTTCTGGCGGACTCCGCAGCGACCGACATCACCGGGTTCGATGCGGCAATGATGGGCGCAGAGGAAACAGTGGACCCGCGGGCCCCCGCGCCATACTTCCCAGAGCGCCGCCCGCACCGGGGCGGGCTCGCCCGTCTGCATGAGCTCACCTCCGCGACCAGGCGCCGACGAGGCGGCGCCGCGTGCGCGTCAAAGGGGACAACCCCTGCACCACCCAGTTAAGTGCATATTCCCGCAAACCGAGTCGGTGAACCACGGAACCGGACGCGACCAGCTCAACCAGGTCATCCCGGGTGGGGCGGCCGTTCACCACCACGTAGGCCTGGCCCACTTCAGCCGGGCGATGCGCATCACTGCCGGCGCCCCCCGGCTTCCCCACCCGCCGGGCCAGCCTCACCGCCTTGTCCCCGGCGAAACGACTGAGCGACCGGCCATTGACCACCTCCACCAGGTCGGCACTCCCCGCCGCCCAAATACGCTGCTCCTTGGAGATGGAGCCCCGTCTGAACTTGTCGTAGGGGTGAGGTAGATAGACCAACCCACCCTGCTCACGGATGCGGGCGACCGTCTCCCCCACCGGCAGTCCCGGCGGCACCCCCTCGCGGACGAACAGGCCGATGACCTCTCCGTCGGCGGTGGAGACCTCGATGCCGGGAATCACCCGGGGAAGGCTGGAGTCGCTTTCGGCCAGCGCGGCGGCCTGAAGGGCGCCGTCCACCGTGTTGTGGTCGGTCACGGCCACGTAGTCGATGCCCTGAGCCTTCGCTGCGGCCAGCAACTCCGCCGGAGACATAAGACCATCGAGCGAGTATCTGGTGTGGTTGTGAAGGTCCAGCCTGAGGCCGGAAGCAGGCATGGTCACACGTCCGGGAACGAACCGGTGGCACGGCGGCGGCGGCGGTCGCGCAGCACCCGCTGCCCGCCGCCCTCCCCCGACTCGCGGCGTTCGCTATACCGGCGGTCGATGATGACCTCCACGCCTTCGACGCCGGCGAAGCGTTTCTTGAACTCCTCGAAGTACTTGTCCGCGAGTTCGCGGGGGATGACGTAGTAGATCACGGGTGTCCACCTCCAATCCCTCGACCTGTTCTATGATAGTGTCTGGTTTCTCTATGTCCAGTAGTCACAGGCATCCAGGCTAGCGAATGACTGACTCAGGCGACGAGATCGAGTCCGGGCCGCTGCTGAAGAACCGATACCGGCTCGGCCGGGTGCTGGGCCGTGGCGGCATGTGCATCGTCTACCAGGCCTGGGATACGCGGCTGCAACGGGACGTGGCCGTCAAGCAGCTGGAGCCCCCTCTCAACCAGGATCCCCGCACCCGGGCCCGTTTCGACCGGGAGGGGCGCGCGCTCGCCCGCCTTTCTCACCCCAATCTGGTTACCCTGATCGACCGCGGCTCCACCGACAACGACGAGTACCTCGTCTTCGAGTACATAGAGGGCCGCTCCCTCAAGGAGATGATCAAGGAGAGGCCGCTCGACTTGGCCACCTTCGGCCGCATAGCCGGACAGGTTGCTGAGGGACTGGGCGCCGCCCACCTGGCCGGCATCGTCCACCGCGATGTCAAGCCCCAGAACATCCTCATCGACCGGCAGGGGCACGCCAAGGTCACCGACTTCGGCATCGCCACCGGACCCGACTGGACTCGGGTCACCCGGGCCGGGTCCATCATCGGCAGCGCGCGCTACATGGCTCCCGAGCAGATACGGAGCAAGCCGGTGGACGCCCGCTCCGACATCTACTCCCTCGGGGTGGTCCTCTACGAGATGCTCGCCGGGCGGCCCCCCTTCGACGGCACGAACATGCCCGAGATCGCCCGCCAGCATCTCACCGCCACTCCTCCTCGTCTGAGCGCGATCCGCAGCGATCTCCCGCCCGGGCTGGAGAAAGTGGTGATGAAGTGCCTGGAGAAGCTGCCCGAGGACCGCTTCGTGTCAATGGACGAGCTCCTCGGCGCCTTGGTGGGGCTGGGCCTCTATTCGCCCCAGGGGGCGGCCGAGGTCTCCGGCACGGGCAAGCGCCGCCGGGGCGACGACGGCCGCTCCCGCCGGTCTCCCGGCGGGGCCTCCTACGATTCGGGCTCGCTGGCGGCGGGCGAAGGGGCCGGCATGCCCGCGTGGCAGCGGGACCGTCTGCGGGCCCAGGCCCGCAAGAAGCGCATAGCCCGCAACCTCAGATGGGCGGCCGCCGCCGCCGCTGTGATCGTGGTGATAGTCCTTGTGCTGGTGTTCACGCTGGGCGGCGGAGGAGCACCTTCGGTCGTGGGACTCACCCTCGACCAGGCCCGGCAGCTGGCTGAGGAGGCCGGCATGCAGGTGGAGGTGACTTCTCAGGTGCCCTCGTTCGACAAGCCGGCGGGGACGGTCCTCGAGCAGGACCCGGCTCCCGAGATGTCCAGCGAGGACGACATTCTCCGCCTGACGGTCACCCGGGAGCCCACTCCGGTGGTGGTCACCGAAGTGACCGACTACGACCCCGAAGGCGACCAGACCGAGAACCCCGACAAGTTGCCCAACCTCATCGACGGCAAAGAGAGCACCTCTTGGAGCACGGAGCTCTACAAGTCGAGCGCGTTCGGCAACCTCAAGACCGGTGTGGGAGTCGACTTCACCCTGGAGGAACCCGCCACCATCGTCAAGATCGTCTCCTCCGTGGAAGGCTGGCAAGGCGAACTGCAGCAGAGCATCTCCTCCGGGGCCCCTGCCACCGTGGCCGAACTGGACGGTAGCTCCACCCAGCTGATCACGCTCCGCGAACCGATAATCAGCGGCCGCCTATGGTTCACGGAGTTGACCCAGATCACCGACGGCCGCTGGGGCGTGGAGCTCTCCGAGATCTGGTTCTACAAGTAAGAGGCGCCGGGACCGGCAGCCTGGCTTGGCGGCGCCGACCCCCCCTCAGGAAACGGTGAACCGGGCGATCCCCAGCCGCCAGGTGGCCAGGATTATCGCGGCGACCACCGCCACCGAGACCGCGAGGAAGACCACGTCGGCCCGCCGGACCACTATCCGCTCCCTGTAGCTGCGTTCCGGGAACGCCCCGAAAGCCCGGGCATCCATGGCCAGGGCGATGCGCCCGGCTCGACGGACGGCCCCCGTCAGCAGGGGGACGGCATAGCGGCGGGTCTGCGCCCAGAGGTGAAGCACCCCCCTGGTCTCCCGCACCCCCCGCACGCGCTGCGCCGCCCGGATGGTCTGGTAGTCGGACTGGAACAGGGGGAGCAGGCGGTACCCCACCATGGTGCCGTACGCCGCTCGGTAGCTCAGGTGCAGCTGGTGGATGAGGCTGAGGATGAGATGCTGAGGCTCCGTGGTCTTGACGAACACCAGGGAGAGGAGCGCGAAGGCGAGCAGGCGGAACCACAGACTTCCCGCGGCCCACAGAGCGGCCGCCGTCACCTCGAGCGGGCCCAAGGAGAACAGCACTGGGGAGGTGGCGTTCTCCTTGTTGAAGAAGATGTTGGCGAGAAGGATGGCGATGCCTGCCGGCACGAAGACCAGAAGCGGACGGAGTTGGGCCTTGAACGAGAGACCTCCCAGCAGGCGTCCGGCCGCGAGCGTCACCACGAATACCACCAAGGGTGTGATCGGATCAAAGAGGAAGGTCAGGCCGAGGGCCGTGACGACCACCGCCGCCAGCTTGAACGTGGGATTGCGACGCTGGAGGTAGGGCCGGCCGGCGAGCGCCGGGGTGGCGGCCGGGCGAAGTCGGTCTGCGGTCGAGGAGGGGGCCATGCTAGACCTCGCCGAGGGTGGCCGCCGGCGCGCGGTCGCGCCCGGCGGCGTCCAGGAGGGCCTTGACTGTGAGGAAGACCGGAACGACCTCGGCCGAAGCGCCGGTCCCGCCGCCCAGAGCCGGCAGGGCCAGACTGACCCGGGCGAGCGCCGGCAGGGCCAGCCCGGCCGCCTCCACCTCCGCCGGCCGGGCGAAGAACTCCTCCGGCCTGCCGCTGAAGGCCACCCGCCCTCCGGCCAGGGCAAGCAGACGGTCGGCATGCTCGGCCACCAGACGCATGTCGTGCGTGATCATCACCACCGTCCCGCCCCCGGCTCGGAACTCCTGCATCATGGCCATGAGGCGGGAGACCTGCAGCTCGTCCTGGCCCAGAGTCGGCTCGTCCAGGACCAGAACCGACTGGCCCCGGATGAGCATGGCGGCCACACTGAGCCTCCTCTTCTGACCCTGGCTGAGCGAGAAGGGACTGGCCTCGGCCAATGCGAGCAGACCCAGCCGCTCCAGCCAGGTATCGATCAGCCTCGCCTGCTCCTTCGACGGCCGCGCGGCCCGCCGCCCCCAGTGAGGCAACAGGCTGACGGCCAGTTCTCCCCATATCGTGTCGGCCACGAACTGGTGCTCGGGGTTCTGGAACACGTGGCCCACCCGGGCACCGAGGACCTCGGGGCCCATCGCCGCCACGTCGCGGCCCTCCAGCCGGACCGTGCCCGGAGGCGCGGTCAGCACCCCCGAGATCAGCGAGGCCAGAGTGGTCTTGCCCGCGCCGTTGGCTCCGACGATGGCCAGGAAGTCCCCGCGTTCCAGCGAGAACGACACGTCCTCCAGGGCAATACGCCCGTCGGGATAGGTGAAGGAGAGCCCGTCGACGCCCAGAAGGGGAGCGGAAGGCCCGCGGGCGGCTGCCCCAGCCGGAGACCGGTCGTCAACGACCGGTCCCGGCCCGCGCACCGTCGCTTCCCGCAGCCGCTCCGCCAGCCCCGGCACCGCCGCCAGCGCGGCGGCGGTCTCCTCTCCGCTGAGCGGGGTGCCTGGGATCGGCCAGCCTGCGTCCCGCAGAGCCGTCACCAGTTCGGTGGTCTGCGGTCTCCAGACCCCGGCCTCTTCGAGCAGGGCGGCCCTGTCATAGAAGGCGGTGACAGGGTCCCCACGATAGAGCAGCCGCCCCTCCCCATCCAGCACCACCAGAGAGTCGACCCAATCGATTATCTCGTCCAGCTTGTGCTCGATGACGATGATCGTGTGCTGCCCCTCCTTGGCGAGCGAGCGAAGGAGCGCGAAAAGGCCGCTGGTGGCCTCGGGGTCGAGATTGGAGGAGGGCTCGTCCAGCACGAGGATGCGAGGCCCCATGGACAGCACGGCCGCCAGGGCCACCCGCTGCTTCTCTCCCCCCGAGAGGCCGGCCAGCCGGCGTCGCCGGTGACCGCGAAGCCCCACCATCTCCAACGACCGGTCGATGGCCGCCTCTATGTCCGCTGGAGCCGCGCGAAGATTCTCCAGTCCGAAGGCGACCTCGTCCTCGACGGTGAGGGTGCAGAACTGGGACTCCGGGTCCTGGAAGACCAACCCCACCTGCTGCGCGAGCAGGCGGACGGGGGTGTCCCGCACCACCAGGCCGGCGACCGCCACCTCGCCGCCGTATTCACCCTCCACCAGGTGGGGGATGAGTCCGTCCAGGCAGAGCGTCAGCGTGCTCTTGCCCGACCCGCTGGGTCCGAGCACCAGGACGGTCTCCCCCGGAGAGAAGGCGAAGTCCAGGCCGGCCAGGGCAGGCTTCAGCCTGCTGGCATACGTGAAGGAGAGCCCGGCCGCCCTTACCAGAGGTGGAGTGCCGCCGCTCAGATCCTCTTCACCCTCCCCGAACCGATGGCCAGGCCGGAGAGGACGCCCGTCCGGGCCAGAGCCTCACCCAGAAGCCGCGCCGGCACCCCTCCCAGCACCACCGAGCCCGCGATGCAGAGGACCGCCGCCACGGCGATGCTGGCCCAGGTATAGGTCGCGTAGTAGCTGTAGACGAAAGTGTCGAGCAGGATGCTAAAGGCCCCCGCGACGGCCGCGGCCAGGTAGAGGACGCCGCCCTCGAACCGCTTCCACCGGTAGCAGGCGAAGACCGCTTCCGCTCCGGCACCCTGCACCAGGCCGCTCGCCATGGTGAGGATGCCCCACTGGTTGCCCATGGCCATGCTGACGAAGGCCGCCACCAACTCCCCGAACAGAGCCGCTCCCGGTCTCCGCACCACGTAGGGCACCAGGAGGCCCCCCAGCATCCAGACCCCTACCAACGCGTAGTGGAAGGGGAAGGGGATGGCCTGGAACACGCTCGACCACAGCAAGCCCCATCCCCAGAAGATGACGCCTACCGCCACCGCCAGGGCGGCGGCCACCGCCAGCTCCCGCGTGGTCCAATCCTTGAATGACATAGGAAGACTACACCTCCAGTCAAGATTCAGCTTGAACGAGGACCGGCGATGCCGGCCTGGATCTCGGCCACCAGGTCGTCCGTGGGGATGCCCGCGGCCATGGTAGCGGTGAGCACGGCCGGGCCGCCGCGCTGCGCGGCGCGGAACGCCGCCCGCAGCGCGGCGAAGACCTGGTCCTCGCCCCCCGAGATCAGCGTGCTGAGGTTGCCCACCCGGACCGTGCAGCCGGTGGATGCTGCCGCTCGGATGGCCTCCTGCACCGGCCCGTCGATATCGACCTGCCCCAGCGGATAGATCGAGAACTGACATCCAAGCACCTGTTCGTCCCCGTAACCCGGTCTTCGGCCGGAGGAGTCGGTCGTCGCCGTCATCTCGTCACCTCCCGCGATAGTGGATGAGAAGGAGGATGCCCTCCCCGTGGGTCACCCGGGCCTCGCTGCCCGTCATCACGTTGCTGATCCCCCGGGTGGTCGACTGCAACAGGGTCTCTCCCGCCAACGGGTAGAGCAGACCTTCCGTGGCCACTCCCTCCACGGACGGTGTCAGCGGGAGGAGTGAGACAGTGTCGCCCCGCTCCCCCGCGAACCTGACGTCCCCCTTGACCAGGAAGGCTTCGTGCCAGTCGTCGACCAAGCGTACCCGCGCGCGGGCCAGCCAGGGGGAGGTCAGAAGCTGCAGGTTGCCTATGAGGTGGTCAAGCCGCGGACCTCCCAAAGCCCCGAGCACGGTGATCTCATCGGCTCCGCGGGCGATCACCACCCGCAAAGCGGCCTCGGTGTCGGTCTCGTCCTTGGCGGTGGGCAGGACCACCACCTCCACCCCCCGCGCCTCCAGGTCGGCCCGGGTGGCCTTGGTGATGGAGTCCAGGTCGCCCACCAACAGAGCCGGAACCGCCCCGATGCGGGCCAGAGCGTCAGCGCCTCCGTCGACCGCCACCAACAGCTCAGCGGAGGCTACCTCCTCCCGGCTCAACTCGGTCCTGAGCACCGAACCCGCCACGACGACCGCACGCATGAGTCTCCCTTCGAGACAGGCACAGGGACCGTTTCGCTGAGCGGGATGCGACCGGCGGCCTACGCGGCACGGGGTCAGGACGGGTCACCGTTACTTCCCTTCGCTGGCATTACCCAGATCAGGTTCGTAGGGTCTGTGGCCGGGCCACACTCTCAGCTACGCGCTCCCCTAGCAAGGTATGTCGGATGCAGGAGAATTGTAGCACCACCCGCGAACGCAACGCGCCTGCGCATGGTCACATGAAAGAGAAGCCCCTCATAATGAAACCGGCTTTCCATATCATGTAAACGATGATATCGTCTGACGTAACCGACCCGGCCGGTGCAGGCCGGGCGGAGATCGCGTCGGACCGCCGGCAGGAGTATAATCACCGGCGGTCTGTGCCCGGTTCTGCAGCGATGACCGGGCCGGCAACACCGCTTGAGAGACCGCCGGCGGTGCCGGCGTAAAAGGGGGGGCGCTCACGTGCAAGCTGAGGCCGCTTCACGGCCCAGATGGTCGGTGTGGGTCAGGATGGACTCATGAGCCCGGTCGATGCCAAGCAGCGGGAGACGCGTTCAGTCGCGCCTCCTCCGCCCGATCTCACCGAGATCCGCTGGCATGCCCGGGGGGGGCAGGGTGCGGTGACGGCCGCCAAGATGGTGGCCGAACTGGCCCTGGGCCAGGGCAAGTACTTCCAGGCCTTCCCCGAGTACGGACCGGAACGCTCTGGAGCGCCCATCGTGGCCTTCACCCGGGTCAGCGACCAGCCCATCCAGCTGTACTGCGGCGTCGAGCATCCCCAGATCGTGGTGGTGCTGGACGAGTCGCTGCTCGGCGCCGTGGACGTTACCAAAGGCGCGCCCGACGACGCCGTCGTCCTGGTCAATTCGGAGATGTCGCCGGCCGAGCTGCGCCAACGCTACCGCCTCCACGGCCGGCGCCTGTTCACCGTTGATGCCACCCGCATCGCCCTGGAGACCATCAAGAGGCCCATCCCCAACACCCCCATGGTGGGGGCGCTCACCCGGATCACCGGCCTCTTCCCCATCGAGAAGGTGGTGGAGTTCCTGCGCTACGAGTTCGGCAAGAAGTTCCCGCCCAAAGTGGTGGAGGGCAACATCACCGCCATCACCCGCAGCTACGACGAGGTCAGAGGCGAATGAGCGCCTCCGGCAAGACCCGGGGGGACGAGGCCCACTGGGACATCAGCGACATCCAGTCCTGGGGGCCGGAGAGACACGAGCTAGGCGCTACCATCCCCTGCGGCGGCAACTCTGAAGAGGTGGAGACCGGGGGTTGGCGTTCCCAGGTGCCGGTGATCGACACGGCGGCCTGCACCGGCTGCCTGCTCTGCTATTTCTACTGCCCCGACGCTTCCATCTTGATCGAGGACGGCAAGGCCGTGGGCATCGATCTCAAGCACTGCAAGGGATGCGGCATCTGCGCCCGGGAGTGTCCGGTCCGGGCCATCCACATGGAAGAAGAAGCGAAGGAATAGGGAGGATGGCCGCCGAGAGCCCGAACATCCTCGCCGTCACCGGCAACGAGGCGGTGGCCGAGGCCATGCGACAGATCGACCCCGACGTGGTGTGCGCCTACCCCATCACCCCGCAGACGGAAGTGGTGCAGCTATTCGCGCAGATGGTGGCCGACGGCAAGGTGCAGACCGAGTTCGTGACGGTGGAGTCGGAGCACTCCGCCATGAGCGCGGCCATCGGAGCGGCGGCGGGCGGCGCCCGCACCATGACCGCCACCTCGTCCCAGGGCTTCGCCCTCATGTGGGAGTTGCTCTACGTGGCTTCGAGCTACCGGCTGCCCATCGTCATGACCACGGTCAACCGGGCCCTCTCCGGCCCCATCAACATCCACTGCGACCACTCCGATACCATGGGCGGCCGGGACAGCGGATGGATACAGATCTACGGCGAGAACCACCAGCAGGCCTACGACAACTGTCTGCAGGCGGTGAGAATCGGCGAGCACATGGACGTCCGCCTCCCGGTGATGCACATGTACGACGGCTACGTGATCAGCGGGGCCATCGGCCCCCTGGTCCTGTTGGACGACCAGCGGGCCCGCGATTTCATCGGGCCCTATCGTGCCATCAATCCCATGCTCGACGTCAGACACCCGGTCACGGTGGGGCCGTTCGACGGCCTCCACGGTTTCTACTTCGAACACAAAGTGGCCCAGAACCGAGCTATGCAGCGGGCGTTCCGGGTGATCACCGAGGTGGGCGAGGAGTACGCCGAGCTCACCGGGCGACACTACGGCCTCATCGACCCCTACCGGTTGGACGACGCCGAGATCGCCATCGTCGTGGTCGGCTCCACTGCCGGCACCACCCGCATGATCGTGGACAAGCTGCGGGCCAAGGGGGTCAAGGCGGGCATGGTACGGATGCGCGTGTTCCGGCCGTTCCCTTACGAGGCCTACGCGTCCGCACTCCAGCACGTCAAAGTGGTGGGGGTGCTCGACCGAGCCGACTCCTTCGGAGCCCAGGGGGGACCGGTGTTCTTGGAGATCCGCTGCGCTCTCTACGACAACGACCCCCGGCCCCAGGTGCTGCCGTTCATCTACGGGCTGGGCGGGCGCGATGTGTTCCCCGCCGACATCGAGCAGGCGTTCGCCGTGCTCGAGGACGCGGCAAGCCACGCAGGCCGGGCCTCCACCCAGCGCCGCTATCTCAACCTGCGAGAAGACTAGAAGGAGTCCGGGATGGCGGGAGGCGACGGGAGCAGAGGCAAGCACGCCGGAGAGCCGCGGGGTTCCGCCCTCTACGAGGTGATCAAGGGTGTCGATTTCGAGCGGCGGGAGTTGGTGGGCAAACCGGCGACCACCGGGCTCCTGAGCCTGGTGGAGGGACCAGACGGCGGTCACCGGTGCTACGCCTGCACCCTGTGCGAGCGCACCTGTCCGGTCGACTGCATCGAGCTCGAGTACTGCCCGGAGTTCCCGGAGCAGCCTTTTGACTTGGAGGCGGCTCGGGCGGCCGCTCTAGCCACCCTGCCCGGGGAGAGCTGTGGCGCGGCATCGGCCTGCGTCATGGGAGAACGCCCGGCCGGGTTCGTACCCGAGATCGACCTGAAGCTTCTTGACCCGGTCATCGCCGGCGTGCGCTCGGGGTCGGGGCTCATCGAGGCCATGCATCTCACTCAGGAAACTTACGGCTACCTGCCCCGGGTGGCGCTCGAGGCCATCGCTGAGGAGATGGGCCTGGCCTTCTCCCGGGTCTACGGAGTGGCCAGCTTCTACAGCCAGTTCCGCCTGCGGCCGGTGGGCAAGTATGTCATCGACGTATGCATGGGCACCGCCTGTCACGTGGCCGGGGCGCCCCTGGTGCTGGAGGCGTTCAGCCAGGAGCTCGAAGTGCCGGTGGGGGGGACCACCGCCGACGGTCTATTTACCCTGCAGACCGTCAACTGCGTGGGCGCCTGCGCCTTGGCCCCCGTGGTCCGACTGGGCAGCGACGAGACCTTCGGCCGCATGGGCCCCACCGAGGCCCGCCGGTTGGTGCGCAGGCTGCGTAAGCAGGAGGCCGGCTCGTGAGCGCCGCCCAAACCGCTGCCATCGACGCCGCTCTTGCCAGGGTGCGGGCGGCCGGGGCCGGCGCCTACCTGGCCTCCGACGCCAACAAGGAGATCCGCATCTGCGCCGGTACCGCTTGCCACGCCTCGGGACGGGTCGCTCTGCGCCAGGCGGTCGACCAGGTGCTCGAAGCGCGGGGACTCACCGGGCGGGTGGCCGTCGTCGAGACCGGCTGTCACGGCTTCTGCGAACAGGGCCCCATCATCGTGATCCGCCCGCAGGGCCTCTTCTACCCCCACCTCAAGGCCAAAGACGTAGAAGAGATCATCGACACCAGCGTGGTGGGCGACGGGGTGGTTGAGCGCTTGCTCTACCGGCATCCGCAGACGGACGAGCCACTAGCCCTGGAGCGGGACATCCCCTTCTACGCCCTGCAGCAGCGGATCGTGCTCAGCCTCAACGGCAAGATTGACCCCTTTTCCCTGGACGACTACCTGGCCCACGGCGGGTATGCCGCCCTGGCCAAGGTACTCAAACAGGCCGACCCCCTCGCCGTCATCGCCAAGGTCGAGCGGAGCGGGCTGCGCGGTCGGGGCGGCGCCGGCTTCCCCACCGGTAAGAAGTGGCGGACCTGCCGCGACAACCCCGGTGAGAAGCACTACGTCATCTGCAACGCCGATGAGGGCGACCCGGGGGCGTTCATGGACCGCTCCGTCCTGGAGGGCAACCCTCATAGCGTCATCGAGGGCATGATCATCGCCGCCTATGCCATCGGGGCAGACAACGGGCCGGTGGAGGGCTACGTCTACGTGCGCCACGAGTACCCGTTCGCGGTGGAGCGGCTGCGCCGCGCCCTTACCCAAGCCCGCGAGCGCGGTCTCCTGGGCGATGACATCCTCGGCTCGGGGTTCGCCTTCGACATCCGCATCAACCAGGGGGCCGGCGCCTTCGTCTGCGGCGAGTCGACGGCCTTGACTGCCTCCATCGAGGGTCTGCGGGGCATGCCCCGGGGCAAGCACATCCGCACGGCCGCCCACGGCCTGTGGGGCCAACCCACCAACCTCAACAACGTGGAGAGCTATGCCTGCGTCCCCTGGATCATCAACCAGGGGGCGGACGCCTTCGCCTCGGTGGGAACGCCCACCAGCAAAGGCACCAAGATCTTCTCGCTCACGGGCAAGGTGGTCAACGGAGGGCTGATCGAGGTGCCTATGGGGACCACCCTGCGCCGGGTGATCTTTGACATCGGGGGCGGGATGCTGCCCGGACGGCACTTCAAGGCGGTACAGTTGGGCGGGCCTTCAGGGGGCTGCCTGCCGGCCGCGCTCCTGGATGAACCCATCGACTTCGAGAGCCTGCTGGCGGCCGGTTCCATGATGGGTTCCGGGGGCATGGTGGTGGTGGACGACACCACCTGCATGGTCGATTTCGCCAAGTTCTTCCTCCGCTTCACCGCCGAGGAGAGCTGCGGCAAGTGCGTGCCCTGCCGGGTGGGCACCACTCGGATGCTCGAGATCCTGGAGCGGATCTCCGCCGGGTCCGCCGGCCCCGACGACGTCGATCTTCTCGAGACCTTGGCCGCGGACGTGGTCGAGGGGTCCCTCTGCGCTCTGGGCGGGAGCGCTCCCAACCCCGTCACCTCCACCCTTAGGTACTTCCGGGACGAGGTGATGGCCCACGTGCTCGAGCGGCGCTGCCCGGCCAAGGTATGCCGTCCACTCATCAGGTACAGCATCGACAAAGACGCCTGCACCGGCTGTCGAGCCTGCTATTCCGCCTGTCCGGTCGGCGCGGTGAGCGGGGAGCGCAAACAGGTACACAAGATCGACCGCAGACTCTGCATCAAGTGCGACGCCTGCCGCCAGGCCTGCCGGTTCGAGGCGGTACGGGTGGAGACGGGGGTAGCGGCCCTCGCCGGGAGGGGACGGGCATGAGCCAAGAAGCCGGGAAGACCACGAGCCGGGCCGCCGGACCCGCCGCCCAGACTGTACGGGTGACCATCGACGGAAAGACCTTCGCCGCCCACGCCGGGGAGACCGTGCTCGAGGTGGCCCGCCGGGAAGGCGTCTACATCCCCGCCCTCTGTCACGAACCGGGCGCGGCCGCCTGGGGCGGCTGCCGCCTTTGCCTGGTCGAGATCGAGGGCATGGAGAAGCTGCAGGCCGCCTGCACCACCTGGGTGGCCGAGGGCATGGTGGTGCAGACCGACACCCCCCGGGTGCGGGCGCGGCGCACCAGCTACCTCAAGATGTACTTGTCCGACCACAACGCCTACTGCGAAGCCCCCTGCACCCACGCCTGCCCCACCCACATCGACATCCCCGGCTACTTGGCCCTGCTGGCGGAGGGCGACACCGCAGGCGCGGCTGCCCTGGTGCGTGAAGAACTGCCCTTCCCCGGCATCCTGGGCCGCGTCTGCCCCCGCTACTGCGAACCGGTGTGCCGGCGGGGGCAGCTGGACGAACCCATCGCCATCTGCGCCCTCCATCGGGCCGCCGCCGATCATTCCCCCGTCCCCCGGCTCCACCTGGCCGCCTCCACCGGCAAACGGGTGGGCATCATCGGAGCCGGACCGGCCGGGCTCTCGGCCGCCTGGTTCCTGGCGGCGCGTGGACATCGCGTCAGCCTGTTCGACGCCCGTGCCAAACCGGGAGGGCGTCTGCGCTACGCCATCCCCGAGTTCCGGCTGCCGGAAGAGGTGCTCGACCGGGAGCTGCAGCCACTGTGGGAGGCCGGGGTCCGCTTCGTGGGTCGGTCCAAGATGGGCTACGAGGTGGACATCGAGCGGCTGCTCAAAGCGGGAGTCGACGCGGTGATCGTCAGCACCCATGGGAAGTGGGGAACGGCCGGGGCTGAAAGAGCACCGGCCCACCGGACGGCGCCTCCGCAGGCGGGCGAAGGCACCCTCGACGGCCTGGAGTTGCTGCAGCGTGTCCGTGAAGGCGATCCCCCCCGCTTCAAGGGACCGGTGGCCGTGTTCGGCTCGGGGATCACCGCCGTGGATGTGGCCCGCACCGCCCTGCGCCTGGGAGCGGAATCGGTCACCGTGGTGGGGATGGACGCCGAGGCGGCCGAGAGGAACCATCGCCACGTCGCCGCAGCCCGCGAGGACGGGGTGGTCTTCGCCGCCGGCGTACCCTGGCCCGCAGACGAGGCTGCTCGCCCTGCCGCCGGCGGCGGGACCGTGATCATCGCCGAGGACTGGCTGGCTGCGGAGCCGGCGGCGGCGGTGCCGGCCCACGCCACCCAAGAGACCGACCCCTTCACGGGACGCACTCCCCGGGAGGGTCTGTTCGTGGCCGGGCCCGAGACCAGCGGCGCCCCCCTGGAGGAAGCCGACTCCGTCATCCACGCGGTGGCAGGGGGCAAGCGCACGGCCTTGGCGGTGGACGCCTGGCTCCGGGGCGAGGATCTGGCCCGGCTGGAGAAGGACCTGCACGCCTATGCCCGCCTACCTTACCTGCAGCAGCTGGACAAGGCGGCTGAGCTGGGAGCGCTCGGCCGCCGGCTGGCCGAGCGCCATCCTGTGTGGCTGCAGATGGGCGCGAGCGCCGAGTCCGCCCCTCGGGCCCGCATGCCCCAGGCCGCCAAGGCGAAACGCCTGGCGACGGTGGACGTGGAGGTGGAGCGGGGGCTCAGCCTCAGGGCCGCGCAGGCCGAGGCCGAACGCTGTCTGCAGTGCGTGTGTCCCAGCCTGGGCACCTGCGACCTGCAGCGGCTGGGGGTCGAGCACGGCATCACCGCGAACGAGCTGGTGACCCCGGACGGCCGGGTGCGGACGGTCGCCCCTCAGCACGAACATCCCTTCATCAGACGCGACATGCAGCGCTGCTTCGCCTGCGGCCGTTGCGTGCGCGTGTGCCGCGATGTGGCGGGACCGGCCTGTTACGACTTCACCGGCCGCGGGTTCACCATCAACGTGGACACCCCCTACGGCGAAGCCCTGCAGCTGGCGGACTGCACCTCATGCGGCCGTTGCGTCACCGCCTGTCCCACCGGAGCGCTCACCTTCAACGAAAGGCTGCTCACCTCCTTCCGCGTCGACGAGAGCCGCTGCATCCTCTGCCGCCAGTGCGTGGAGGTCTGTCCGGTGGACGCCCTCAAAGAGACCAACCATTTCGAGCGGGCCCGCCGGGAGTGGCTGCGCCTCGTGGAGCAAGGCAGCCGCCTTGCCAGCGGCCACCGCATGTGCGCCGGCTGCGGCGCCCCTATCGTGGTCAGGCAGGTGCTCATGGGCACCAGTGACCCGGTGGTGGTGAGCGCGGCCACCGGCTGCCTGGAAGTGAGCACCACCATCTACCCCTACACCTCCTGGAAGAGCAGTTTCATCCACACCGCCTTCGAGAACGCTGCGGCTACGCTCTCCGGGGTGGAGACCGCCTTCCGAGCCCTCAAGAAGAAGGGGCTGATCGCCGACAACGTCAAGTTCATCGCCTTCGGCGGCGACGGCGGTACCTACGACATCGGTCTACAGTCCCTGTCGGGAGCCATGGAGCGCGGCCACCGCATGCTCTACGTCTGCTACGACAACGGCGCCTACATGAACACCGGCTTTCAGCGCTCGGGGTCGACGCCCGTGGGCGCCTGGACTACGACCACCCCCGTCGGCTCGGAGTCAGCCGGCAAGGCCGAGCCCCGCAAGAACCTGACAGAGCTCATGATCGCCCACAGCGTGCCCTACGTGGCCCAGGCCTCTCCCCACGACCCCCGCGATCTGGTCCGGAAAGCGGCCAAGGCCCTCTCCATCGACGGCCCCACCTTCCTCAACGTCATCGCACCCTGCCCGCGGGGTTGGCGCTCCGACGGGGCCGAGAGCATCGATCTGGCCCGGGAAGCGGTCAATACCTGCTTCTGGCCTCTCTTCGAGTATGAGGACGGTGAATACCGCCTGACCTACCGGCCCCGTCACAAACTGCCCTTGGTGCCCTGGCTCAAGCGACAGGGCCGCTTTGCCCACCTCTTCCTGCCCGAGAATCGGGCTACCCTGGAACTGCTCGAGCGCCGAGTGGAGATGGCGTGGGACAAGCTGCTGCGCAAGTGCGGCGAGCCCAGCGAGGCCGAGTGGCAGGCCCACCTGACCGCCAACGGGTGTCTCCTGCGCTGAACCCCATGGATACCGTGGAGATCCGCGCTCCCCGGGAAGAGGAGTTCCCCGAGATCATCGCGCTCGATGCCCTGGCCTTCGGCGAGGAGGTCTCGCCTGAGGACGAGGCGGTCTACCGCCGGACATTCCCGTTCGACCGGGCACTCTGCGCTTACGATTCGGGCAAGATGGTGGCGGTGTCCGCCCTCCTGTCCTTGGAGTTGACCCTCCCCGGCGGAGCCGCCCTGCCGGCGGCAGGCGTCACCTGGATCGCCACGCTGCCCACCCATCGGCGGCGGGGACTGCTGCGCAGTCTCATGGCCGCACAGTTCGAGGGCATCGCCGCACGGGGGGAGCCCCTCTCCGCTCTGTTCGCCTCGGAGGGGGCCATCTACGGCCGCTACGGGTATGGGGCGGCTACCCGGATCGCCAGCTTCACTGTCGATCTCGCCAGGGCCGACCTCACCGCATCCGTCGCCGATACGTGCGGCGGGAGACTGATGCTGCTCGACGACGGCGAGGCCGCCGCCCGGCTTCCCGCCATCTACGAGAGCTTACGGCTCGCTCAGCCGGGTGCGGTCAACCGGCCTCCTGACTGGTGGACGGTCCACCTGTACGATCCCGTCAGTGAACGCGAGGGGGCGGGCCGCATGCATCACGCCGTGTATGAGTCGGCTCCCGGTGTGGCCGAGGGGTACGTCAGCTACCGGCTCAAGGAGAAATGGGACGGCTACGTCCCCACCGGAGAGGTGAAGGTGGTCGAGGTGCAGGCGGCAAGCCTCACCGCCTACACCGCGCTCTGGGAGTATGTGCTGCGCACCGATCTCTGCCAAACCGCCTCCTGCTGGCGGGGCCGGACGGACGAGCCGCTGCGTTGGCTTCTGGCCGAACCCCGTTCCTTCGCGGTCAATGCCTGGGCCGACGATCTTTACGTCCGCGTCCACGATGTGGTCCGTGCGCTTGCCGCCCGAACCTACGCCGCTGAGGGTGACCTGGTGCTCGAGGTCGTCCAGACCTTCCCCCATGAGTCCAGCGAGCGCTTCCTTCTCAGCGCCGGGGCGCCGGGCTCCGGAGCGGCCGAAACCAGAGCCACGTGTGTCCGGACGGCCCGCTCCCCAGATCTTGTCCTCGGGATCGACTCGTTGGGAGCGGTCCTTCTCGGTGGCATCGCCTACGGGACGCTGGCCGCGGCGGGGTTGGTGCATGAGGCGGTGGATGGAGCCGCCCGCCGGGCCGATGCGATGTTCAGGACCAGCCCGGCTCCTCATTGCTCCACCATGTTCTAGGCGGATGGCGTGGCGACCTCCCCTCCGCGACACCCCGACCGGGCCCGGCGCCTGACCGACCCTCGGCGCCTCGAGACGCAACTCAGCGAGCACGCTCTCGCCCGTCTTCTGGCCCTGGCCGGCCATGAAGACCTTGTCGATCTGGGCAGCGGCCCCGGCTTCTACACCGACCGAATGGCCGCCCTGACCAGCGGCACCGTGTACGCGCTCGAGCTTGTTCCGGAGTTGCAGGACCACCATCGCGCACGGGGAGTGCCGGCCAACGTCCGCCTGGTGCTTGGCGACATGACTCGTCTCGACCTCGCGCCCGAGAGTGTGGACGTGGCCGTCTCCATCGCCACCTGGCACGAGACCGGAGGCATCATCGACTTGGCAGGCGTGGTCTCGGCCCTTCGTCCAGGCGGCCGGCTCCTGGTGGTCGACTGGCGAAGGGACGCCGAGTCCTGGAACGACGGTCCTCCCGCCGACCAGCGCTTCAGCAAGAAGGAGGTGGCGGCCGCGATGGCGCCTGGCTTCGCGGTCACCCATTCCGAAAACCTGGGCCCGAACATGTTCGCCGTCGTGGCCGAGCGCAGGGAGAGGCCGTCTATTCCTCCGTCTCGCTGACCGGCTTCCGCCCGCGCTTGACCGCTCCCCGTCTATGCTTCTCTTCCAGGCGGCGGATGGCGGCCGCCTGGGGCACAGACACCGGCACCCGCTCCGGAGCCTCGTCCAGCGCTGCGCGCACCAGGTCGGCGAACCGCGAGACCGCCGCCTGCTTGTTGGCCAGCTGGGTGCGATGCCGCTGGGAAGAGACCCGCATGACGCCTTCTCGGTTGATGCGGCCGGGCAGACGCTCCAGCAGGCGGGCGCGCGCCGATTCTGAGAGCGAGGGCGAGGCGGCCACGTCGAACAGCAGAGTCACTCTGGTGTTGACCTTGTTGACGTTCTGCCCGCCCGGACCGCCACTGCGAGAGGTGGTGAAGGTGAGCTCCTCGTCGGGGATGTGGAGATCGGCGGTCACCTGTACCATACCGTGATGATAATGCAAACGCCGCCGGACAGCATCACGCCTCCGCCTGGGGGACAAGGGCCCGGGTCCGGCCCGGCCTCGGAGATCCTACCCGCTCCCTCCGCCGATCCCCGCGGTTTCCTGGCCGGCCTGTTCCACATCATGGTGCAGGCGGCCGATGCGACCCTTCTCCTGCCGGACCGACTGCCCTCCCCTCCCCCCGGCCGGACGGTCGTGGTGGGAGCAGGCAAGGCGGCGGCCGCGATGGCACGGGCGGTCGAAGACGCCTGGCCTTGGGACCTGTCGGGGCTGGTGATCACCCGTTACGGCCATGGGGTTCCCTGCGGTCGCATCGACGTGGTGGAGGCGGGTCACCCTCTCCCCGACGAGGCGGGCGCGCAGGGCGCCGCCCGCATGCTCGCTCTGGTGGAGGGCCTGTCGGTCGACGACCTGGTCCTCGTCCTCTTGAGCGGCGGCGGCTCCGCCCTCCTCACCCTACCGGCACCGGGCCTTAGTCTGGCCGACCTGCGCGAGACCAGCCGCCTGCTGCTGGCGTCCGGCGCCCGCATCGACGAGGTGAACTGCGTGCGCAAGCACCTGTCGGCCATCGCCGGGGGCCGGCTGGCGGCGGCCTGCCATCCCGCCCGGGTGGTCACCTTCGCCGTGTCCGACGTCCCCGGGGACGATCCCGCGGTCATAGCTTCCGGACCCACCGTCCCCGATCCCACCACGTTCGCTGAGGCCCGAGCGGTGGTGGCCCGCTACCGGCTCCGACTCCCGGACCCGGTCCTTCGCCATCTGGCCGCAGCCCGGGAGGAGACCCTCAAGCCGGGCGATCCCCGGCTCGCCCGCGGGGAGTTCATCATGCTGGCCACTCCCGAGAGTGCGCTGGGGGCGGTGGCGCGCGCAGCCGAAGCGGCCGGAGTCACCGCGGTGGTCCTCGGCGCCGACCTGCAGGACGAAGCCCGCCGGCTGGGAGCCGCCCACGCCCGGCTCACCCTCCGGCTGGCCTTCGACCGAGACCGCCCGCTGCTCCTGCTCTCGGGCGGGGAGACGAGCGTCATCGTGAAGGGACAGGGCAGAGGCGGCCGCAATACCGAATACCTGGCGGGGTTCGCCTTGGCGCTGAGCGAGGCCGGGCAGGATCCGCCCCCCGTGTTTGCGCTCGCCGCCGACACCGACGGCATCGACGGGACCGAGGACAACGCCGGGGCTTTCCTTGCTCCCGACAGCCTGACCCGGGCCGCCGCTGCCGGACTGGACGTCCGCCGCCTTCTTGACGACAACGACAGCTATGGTCTGTTCGCCGGCCTGGGTGACTTACTGGTGACCGGCCCTACCCGTACGAACGTCAACGACTTCCGGGCCATCATGGTGCTCTGAACCGGCCCGGACTACCGTCTCGCCGCCTAGAGGCAAACAGCGGCAAGACGGCGCCTCGCCTACCCGCCGGTCTTAAGGATGCAGTGCCCCGAGACCGCCACCATCCCGTGCGCCTCACAAAAGGCCAGGGCGGCTTCCGACTCGGCCCCCGGTTGGAACCACACGTTCTTGATGCCGGCCTCCTCCGCCTCGCGGACGACCCGCTCGCCCTGCTTGGGAGGCACCACGATGAGCACGCGCTCCACCCTCTCGGGCAGCGCCGACAGGTCCGGGTAGCACGGCTCCCCCTCTACGACGGTGGCTCTGGGATTGACCGGATAAACCCGCTTGCCGCGCCGCTTGAGCTCACGAAAGGTGATGTTGCCGAACTTGCTCCGGTCGGCCGAGGCCCCCACGACCGCCCAGCCATCGCCGCGCGCGAACTCCTCCACACCCTTTCTATCGAGCATGGCCGGCCGCCCCCGCTGTTTCGACGACGTCGGGCGTGAGCTCCGAGATGGAGCCGAGCACCACCCTGGCCAGCCTCACCGCGTCCGCCGCCGGCGGGTAGCTGGGATTCGGGACGGCGATCACCGCCAGGCCGGCGGCGGCGGCCGCTGTGATGCCATTGGCCGAGTCTTCCACACCCACGGCCACCTGCGGTCGGCAACCCAGGCGGTGGCAGGCCTCGAGGTAGACATCGGGGGCCGGCTTGCCCACCGCCACCTCGTCCGAAGACACCACGGCGTCGAAGTACCCCCGCAGGCCGGCCAACTCCAGTGAGTACTCGATCAGTTCCAGAGGCGAGGACGAAGCCACCCCCAGCCGGTAGTGGGGAGCAAGGCCCACCACCGCCTCCCGCGCCCCCGGGATGAGAGGCAGGTCGCGCTGATACCACTCCCGCAGGCTTTGGATGACCCCCTCGTATATCTCGCGATCGGACAGGGGGATGCCGCTCGACTCCCGCATGTACGCCGCCCACTGCATGGAATTCGCCCCCATCACGGCAGGCTGGTCGTGCTCGTCCCAATGGCCGCCGTGGGCGAGGGCGAAGTCTTGGCGGACCGCGTTCCACACCTCCTCGGTGTCGAGAATGACGCCGTCCAGATCGAAGATGACGGTCTTGATGTTCACGGGAGCGTAGGTTAGCAGACGCGGCCGCCGACGCCCGACAGGAAGCCGGCCCGCGCCGCCATGCATTCCCCCCCGCTTCGCGCTAGAATCACCGGAAAAAGGAGGCCCGACGTGATCGACTGGGACCGCAAGATCGTTGGTGAAGGTCTGAGTTTCGACGATATCCTGCTGATCCCGGCCGAATCCGGGGTCTTGCCCAAGGCGACTGACGTCAGCACCCGCCTTACCAGCAAGATCGGCCTCAACATCCCTCTCCTTTCCGCCGCCATGGACACCGTCTCTGAGACCGCCTTGGCCATTGCCTTGGCCCGCGAAGGCGGCCTGACCATCATCCACAAGAACCAGCCCATCGAGCGGCAGGCGGAGATGGTGCGCAAGGTGAAGAGGAGCGAGGCGGGGATGATCGTGGATCCCATCACGCTGCCGCTCACGGCCACCTATGGCGACGCGGAAGCCCTCATGAAGGAGTACCGCATCTCCGGGGTCCCCATCGTCCATCCCGACGGTCGGCTGGCCGGCATCGTCACCAATCGCGACACCCGCTTCGAGACCGACTTCTCCAAACCCATCACCGAGCTCATGACCTCGGAGAACCTGGTGACGGTCCCCGTGGGGACCACCCTGCTCCAGGCCAAAGAGCAGTTCAAGATCCACAAGATCGAGAAGCTCCTGGTGGTGGACGACGACTTCAAGCTGCGCGGGCTCATCACCATCAAAGACATCATGAAGATGATCGAGTTCCCCGATGCCTGCAAGGACGAGCTGGGCCGCCTGCGGGTGGGCGCGGCGGTCGGGGTGGCCAAGGACACGGCCGAGCGGGTGCGGGCCCTGGTGGAAGCTCAGGCCGACATCATCTGTATCGACACCGCGCACGGCCATTCCAAGGGCGTGCTCGATGCGGTCGCCGAGATCCGTGAGCAGTATCCCGACATCCAACTCATGGCCGGCAACGTGGCCACCGCCGAGGGCGCCAAAGCCCTCATCGAACGAGGGGTCGACTCGGTCAAGGTGGGTATCGGTCCCGGCTCCATCTGCACCACCCGGGTGGTCACCGGCTGCGGGGTGCCGCAGATCACGGCCGTAGCGGCCTGCGCGGCCGAGGCCTACAAGTACGGCATCCCCATCGTCGCCGACGGAGGCATCCGCTACTCGGGTGACGTGGTCAAGGCCCTGGCCGCCGGAGCCCACAGCGTCATGATCGGTTCCCTGTTCGCCGGAACCACCGAAAGCCCGGGCGAGCGCATCCTGTGGGAAGGCCGCAGCTACAAGGTCTACCGGGCCATGGGCTCGGTGGGTGCCATGAGCGAAGGCCACAGCGCCGACCGCTACTTCCAGGAAGACCAGAAGAAGCTGGTGCCCGAAGGCATCGAGGGGATGGTCCCCCACAAGGGCCCCCTGGGTGACGTAGTCTACCAGCTCATCGGCGGCCTGCGGGCGGGCATGGGCTACACCGGATCCGGTTCCATCGAGGAGCTGCACAAGAAGGCCCGCTTCACCCGTATCTCCGCTGCCGGTCTGGCCGAGAGCCATCCGCACGACGTCCAGATCACCAAGGAAGCGCCCAACTACGAGCGGCGGTTGCCCTTCTCGTAGGGGGCAGCGCTCCACTCACCGCGTGGCGACTGCTGACCAACGCCGGGACTCGCTTGCAGGAGGATGGAACGCGCAAACCAGAGCAGAGGGCGCGTGCCCCGCTAGTGTCCGTGGTAAGCGAGTGTCTGCGCCACCACCTGCTCCACCTCGGCGGCGGCGCGCTCATCAAAGTCCAGACTATCAAGCTCAACCAGAGGGTTAGTTACGAGAGACCGCAGGGTCGCCACCGCCCCCGCGCTGAGGGCGAAGCAGGCCGCTTCTCCCGCTTCGACGCAGGCGCCGCACATCACTCCGCCCAAGGTCGGGGAGAAACCATACAAGGGGCCCGCGCTGCCGCAGCAGGCGCAGCGATCCACTTCCGGCGCGTACCCAAGCAGCATGAGCAGTTTCAAGCGGGTGGCCAGCACCGCGGCCGCCGCCGTCTGCGGGTCTGCAGATTCGGCCAGCCGCGCCACCGCCCGCACCAGCAGATTGAAGGCGGGAACGCTCCCTTCCTCGGCCGGGAATAGGTGGCGGACGGCGGCCAGCAAACGAGCCCCGGCTTCCATTCGGAACAGCTCGTCGCGCACACCTTGGAACGTGCGCAGAGTGTCCACCCCCACCACCGTGTAGAGACTGCCGCGCCCGGAGTGAAGACTTGCCCGGACCAGGCTGAACGGTTCCAAGCGTCCCCCCACTCTCGACTTGGTGCGCCTGACCCCTTTGGCGATGGCACTCAGCCTGCCGCGGTCGCGCGTGTAGAGAGTGACGATGCGGTCGGCCTCCCCGTAGCGCATCGACCCGATGACCAGGGCCTCTGTGGTGAAGAAATGGGAGCTCACGCCGGCCTCCCCGGCCGTCAGTCCTTGTCGGCCGAGAACTCCTTGATGATGTCCACGGCGTGCGCGGTGCCGATGCGGGCCGCCCCGGCGTTGATCATGAGTTCCGCGTCCTCGGCGGTGCGGATGCCGCCAGACGCATCCACGCCGACGCTCTCCGGGAGAAGGTCGCGGAACAGCTCCACATCCTTGGCGGTGGCGCCACCCGGAGCGTGGCCGGTGGAGGTTTTGATGAAGTCGGCGCCCGAGTCTTCGACGATCTTGCACACCAGCCGCTTGAGCTTCTCGTCGAGATAGTAGGCCTCGACGTTGGCCTTGACCAACACCAGCCCCCGGCCCGTGTTGACGCTCGTCATGCGCACGGTCCGCACCACCCCCCGCAGCTCGTCGCGCACGTAGCGGAAGTCGCCCGACAGCATGGCCGGGATATTGAGAACCACGTCGAGTTCGTCGGCCCCCAGGGCGACCGCCTGTTCGGCCCCTACGATCTTGGTGCGCTGCGAATCGGCCCCCAGCGGGTACGAGACCACCGTCCCCACCTTGACGTCGTAACCCTGCAGCAACTGGCGGGCCACCGGTACGCAGTAGGGAAGGACGCAGACC
>CAYNPL010000029.1:0-27473 GCA_964399135.1 uncultured Gaiellales bacterium | reverse complement strand
GGCCGATTCGGAAACGTTGGCCTGGACGAAGGTCGGCGCGTCCCCGTACCACGACTTCCCGAAGTCCCCCCGGACGGCGCGCAACAGATGCACGTGATTTGGAACCGTCAACGTGTGGAAGCGCGATACCGCCTCCAGTTCGTCGGCCGGCTGCGGGAATTCGTACGTGGCCGCGCAGACGAGGGCGCTCTCCGCCTCGACCCGGCGGGAGACGGCGGCTGCCCTTCCCGGCCTGCCCCAGGTGTCTCCCCGATGGCGGGAACCGACCACCGGTAGGCAGGGTCAGACAAAGTACATGAGACCGTACCTCGATAACCGCCCAAGCGGATGACCCGTCCCCGCCTGGCCGCCATCCTGTCCGGCATAGCCGCCTCCACTGTGGCCTTTCTGGTGGTCCATCGCTGGAGCCTTGCCGGCACCCTCACCGGCGCCGCCGTCGTACCTATCGTGTACACGCTCGTCTCCCATTGGTCGAACGAGGGCCTCGACCGACTGAGCCGGTGGGCGCGCAGACACGCGCGTCTGGCGGCCGGGCAGGGTCTCTCTGAGGACGATGCCTTTCCGCAGCCGACCCCGGGAGGTTCCCCCTTGCGCAGGGTCTACGTGACCCGAGGTCCCGCGGTCGCGCACCGTCGCCCCAAAACGCTGCAGTGGGTCCTCGCGGCCGTCACCATGATGGCCTTCGCGTTCAGCCTTTACTCCTTCGCCACGGCGGGGACAGTGGAAAGGGTCGTCGTCCAGAGGCAGGTGGTCGAGAAGACGGTGATCGTGCCCGCCTCGGTGGCGGACCGCGCCGACCCCGGCGAACAAACAGGCACGCCGGCCACCACCACGGCGCCCCCTGTCGATCAGGAGCAGGACACGACCACGACCACCACCACGACCTCATCGGCCACCAGCGAACCCGGTCCCTCCCAGCCTGAGGAGACTTCCCCCTCATCGCCCTGATCCACCCGTCCCGATCCATCCCAGCGCGCGGTGTGGCATCATGTCCTCTCCCCACCGGAAGGAGTGACAGACCATGCCGACTCAAGCGATGATCGACGAGTTCCTCAGCCACAAGAACCTGGCCCTCGTGCGCGATTCTCCGGCCAAGCCCGTCGCGGGCGCCAAGATAGACGAGGAGTTGGCCAAGAAGGGCTACCAGGTCTCCGTCGTGTACCTGGACGACGCTGTGCGGGAGCCCCGTCTGGCCACACTGGCGGCGCCCGTGGAGGGAGCGATGATCGCCGTGTCCCGCAAGGACTGCGAAAAGGCGGTGCGGGAGGCCGCCCAGGCTGGGGTTCCCCGGCTGTGGCTGCAGAACGGCTGCGAGTCCAAAGAGGCCATCGCCTTGGCCGAAGAAGAAGGCATTCCCACCGTGCACGGCGCCTGCGTACTGATGTATGCCCAGCCGGTGGAGTCGGTCCACGGGTTCCACCGCTGGCTCTGGAAGACCTTCGGCCTGTTGGCCAAGTAGCCTCGGGACGCCCCGTCGGCGCACCCGCGCCCACGGGGTCCGTCCGGCCCCGACCGGGCGCCGCCGACTACCTGGTCTCGAGCAGGACCGCCACCGCGATGATGATGATCACGATTATGATGGTCAGCGTCCAGCCGCCCGCCGACCGTCCCTTTTGCGGCTCATCAGGCATCGTCAATCCCTCTCCGCGCTCCCTGGAGGTTCTGCCACCCTCAGAGTACCCTATTCGCAAGCACCACAGAAACGCCTCCGCCCCCGGCACCATCAGCAGCATGAGAGGGCGCGCTCCGGCGCCCGCCTGGTCCTCTAGCGCTCGATGGCCGCGTGATAATCCTGCAGCGACCGCACCGGACTGCGGCCGGCCCTGCGGGCGGCGATGCCCTTGGCCGCCGCCAGAGCCGCCGCGGTCGTCGTGATGTAGGGCACCTTGTGGCGGATGGCCGCCTTCCGGATGTAGGAGTCGTCGAACTCGCTGGACTTGCCGGCCGGAGTGTTCACCACCAGGTGGACCTCGCCGTTGGTAATGGCGTCTTCGATGTTGGGCCTGCCCTCATGAAGCTTGAGGATGGGCTCACTCGCCACCCCGTGCGCGGCGAAAAAGGCATGAGACCCCGCCGTGGCCCGGATCTTGAAGCCCAGGGCGGCGAACTCCTTGGCAGCGGGCAGCGCCGCCTCCCGGTCACGCTCGGCCACGGTGATGAGGACAGTGCCCTCCAGGGGTAGCCTCTGCCCGGCCGCCTCCTCCGCTTTGGCGAAGGCCGATCCGAATGAGCCGGCCATCCCCAGTACCTCCCCGGTGGACCGCATCTCCGGTCCCAACAGGGGGTCGACCTCCGGGAACATATTGAAGGGGAACACCGCCTCCTTGACGCCGAAGTGGCGGATAGGCCGACTGCGCAGACCCAGGTCGGGCAGCTTGGCGCCCAGCATCAAGTGGGTGGCCAGCGCCGCCATCTGGATGTTGCAGACCTTCGACACCAGCGGCACCGTCCGCGACGCCCGCGGGTTGGCCTCGAGCACGTACACCACGTCCTCCGAGATCGCGTACTGCATGTTCATGAGCCCGACCACGCCCAGCTCCACCGCGATCTTCTTTGTGTACTCGTGGATGGTGGCTAGGTGAGCGGCCGGTATGGTCACAGGTGGGATGACACAGGCCGAGTCGCCCGAATGGATGCCGGCGTACTCGATGTGCTCCATCACCGCCGGTACGAAGGCGTCGGTACCGTCGGCGAGGGCGTCGGCTTCGCACTCGAGGGCGTTCTCGAGGAACTTGTCGATGAGGATAGGCCGCTCCGGGGTGACATCGACCGCCGCCGCCATGTACCGAGTGAGCATCTCCTCGTCGTGGACGATCTCCATGCCGCGGCCCCCCAGCACATAGCTGGGCCGCAAGATGAGCGGATAGCCGATCCGGGCCGCCACCCGCAGAGCCTCGTCCAGGCTGGTGGCCATCCCCGCTTCCGGCATGGGGATGCCTAGGCGGGCCATCATGCCGCGGAAGCGCTCGCGGTCTTCGGCCAGATCGATGGTGTCCGGGCTCGTCCCGATGATCGGTACGCCCTCTGTCTCCAGTTGCCGGGCCAGATTGAGCGGCGTCTGCCCGCCGAACTGGACGATCACGCCCTCCGGCCGCTCCTTCTCGTAGATGGCGAGGACGTCCTCTACCGTGAGGGGCTCGAAATAGAGCTTGTCGGAGGTGTCGTAATCGGTGGAGACCGTCTCGGGGTTGCAGTTCACCATGATCGATTCGAAGCCGGCCTCGCGCAAGGCGAGAGCGGCGTGCACGCAGCAGTAGTCGAACTCTATGCCCTGGCCGATGCGGTTGGGCCCCCCTCCCAAGACCATGATCTTGCGCCGGCCGCTGACCGGGACCACGTCGGCGGCATTGTATGTGGAGTAATAGTAGGCGGCGCCCTCCACCCCGCTCACCGGCACCGGGTGATATCCATGCCGGAGACCGAGCCGCAGCCGCTGGGCCCGGACCGCCGGCTCGGGGACCCCGAGCAACTTGGCCAGATAGGCGTCGGCGAAGCCGTCCTTCTTGGCCCGGGTCAGCAACTCGTCCGGCAGGACGGAGGCGGACGGATCGACGGAGGGCGCCGCTGAGTCACCCCCGGCCCGCCGATGGCTCAGGATCTCTTCTTCCAACTCGACCAATCCCCGCATCTGTTCTATGAACCAGGGCTTCACGTGGGTGCGGGCGTAGAGCACGTCCGTTGTGGCACCCTTGCTCAGGGCCTCATACATGATGAAGTGCCTCTCGCTGGTGGGCTCCTTCAAGAGAGCCAGGAGCTCTTCCAAAGACCGGCGGTTGAAGTCTTTGGCGAAGCCGAGGCCATGGCGACCCGTTTCCAGCGAGCGGATGGCTTTCTGCAAAGACTCCTTGTAGTTCTTGCCGATGGACATGACCTCGCCCACGGCCCGCATCTGGGTGCCCAGCTTGTCCTGGGCGTCGCGAAACTTCTCGAAAGCCCAGCGGGCGAACTTGACCACCACGTAGTCGCCGGACGGCGTGTACTTCTCCAAGGTGCCGTCGCGCCAGTACGGGATCTCATCGAGGGTAAGGCCGCCGGCCAGCAGCGAGCTGACCATGGCGATGGGGAAGCCCGTGGCCTTGGAGGCCAGGGCGGAAGACCTGGACGTCCGCGGGTTGATCTCGATCACCACCACCCGTCCGGTCTTGGGGTCGTGGGCGAACTGGATGTTGGTCCCGCCGATCACCTCGATGGCCTCGACGATGGCGTACGAATAGGCCTGAAGCTTCGCCTGCAGCTCGGGTGAGATGGTCAGCATGGGGGCGGTGCAGAAGCTGTCGCCGGTGTGGACCCCCATGGCATCCACGTTCTCGATGAAGCACACGGTGATCATCTGGTTCTTGGCATCCCGGACAACCTCGAGTTCCAGTTCCTCCCATCCGAGCACAGATTCCTCCACCAGCACCTGGCCCACCAGGCTGGCGCGGATGCCGCGCTCGGCAACGATCCGCAACTCTTCCCGGTTGTAGACGATCCCGCCTCCGGTCCCGCCCATCGTGTATGCAGGCCGTATGACCACCGGGTAGCCGAGCCCGGCCGCCACCGCCGCCGCCTCTTCCACCGAGTAACAGATCTCGCTGCGGGGCATGTCGATGCCAAGTCGGGCCATGGTCTCTTTGAAGGACAGGCGGTCCTCTCCCCGTTCGATGGCGTCGGGCCCCACTCCGATGATCCTCACCCCATGCTCGGCCAGCACACCCGAGCGGTACAGCTCCGAGGAGAGGTTGAGTCCGGATTGCCCGCCCAGGTTGGGGAGCAGGGCGTCCGGCTTGGACGAGGCGATGATCTCGGTCAGGGTCTCGACGTTAAGAGGCTCGATGAAGGTCTCGTCGGCCATGACCGGATCGGTCATGATGGTGGCCGGGTTGGAGTTGACCAGCACGATCCCATAGCCGAGCCTGCGCAGCGCCTTGCAGGCCTGGGTGCCGGAGTAGTCGAACTCGCACGCCTGCCCGATGATGATAGGTCCAGAACCGATGATGAGGACCTTGCGGACATCCGGGCGTACAGGCATGAGGGCTCCCCCGGTCGCGGTTACGCTGCCGCTGCGGATTGTATCGCGCGGCAGGCCTACGACGGGACCGGTGGGGTGCTGGACTCTGTAGTCGTGGTAGGCGGCTTGGTGGTAGTCGTGGTAGGCGGCTTGGTGGTAGTCGTGGTCGTGGGGACTGTGCCCACGTCGATCTTGCGTGGGATCATCTCCCACTCGCTGATGAAGGTGTCCTTGTGGATGACCTTCCCGTCGGGGCCGGTGACGATGCGCACCACCTTGACCACCATGCCCTGCTGACCGGGGCTGACCACAACAGAGGTGCCGGTCCCCAGCAAGGTGTTCTTGGTGGTCTCGTCGGTACGCTCCACCACGTCGTAAGGTTCGCTGGTGGTGAACTCCACCTGGCGGCCCTCGTCAGTGCCGTAGATGACGAACTTGGTGGTGATCCCGTCCGAGGCTCCGCGCACCAGGATATAGTGCTGGGTGTCGTTGCGGAAGCGGAGGTTGGGCCCGCCGGCGCTGACGGTGGCGTCTCTCCCCAAAGGATAGTGCTCGATGAAGATGGAATGGTTCACCCGCTCGATGATCTCCAGGCCGGCGAAGAAGGCGGCATTGAAGAGAGTGGTGGAGACCTGGCAGATGCCGCCGCCGAACACGTCCTCGAGTCTGCCGGGCGCGACGATGCCGGGCGCCATCTGATATCCGCGCTTCTCGGTCCGCGGGCCCACCTGCTTGTCGAAGTCGAAGATCTCCCCCGGGGCCAGCAGCACGTTGTTGACGTACTTGGTGGCGAGCCGCACGTTGGTCTGCCTCTGCGGAGTGCCTTCCCAGCGGGTGGTGAAGCTGCCCAGCACGTCTGTGATCCCCATGGCCTGGGCTTCTTCCGTGGTCAGGTCGGGCTCGATGGAAACGACGGCCGCTCTGGCCGTGCGGTCGCTGGTCTTGAGAGCGGCCGCGGTCAAGGCCTTCGCCGTCTCCTCCGGGTCGAGCTTCTTGCCGGACACGGCCTCCACCACCCAGGCTTTCTTCCCGTCGCCCTTGAAGGTGGCGTCCTTGGGAGCCAGGTAAACCTCCGCGGCGACCTCATCCAGGAAGGGTCCCATCTTGGCCGCGGACAGGAAGGGCACCAGACTGGCCACGCCGGCCCGGTCTTCGACCGTGAAGTCCATGTAGGCCGCGATCTGCTCGGTGGTGAGGTTCCACAGCTTCCCGCTCTCCCGCAGCGCGACGGGTTTGGACACCATGATCTTGGCTTGGGCCAGCGCCTGATCGAAGTCGTCGGCCATCACCGCCGGCTCCTCGACCATCATGGGGATCTCCAGCTCGGTAGCGTGGAGGCTGAAGAGCAAAGCCTTCAACTGTTCGCGCAGAGCGGCCTGGTCGACCACCAGCCCCTTCTGGCCTTTCATGGCCTTGACGTTCTTGCCATCGATGACAAGCCCGGCGTTGATGGGAGGCAGGTCCAGCTCCCCCGCTATCTCGGCCAACAGCGCGTCCATGGCGGCGGAGTCGACGGTGCCCTCCAGGGGAAGGTCGATGTCGCGGAAGTACAGCCCGACGCGGTGGAAGAGGTCGGCGAAAAGGTTGCTCTTCCGCGAGACCTCCATGGCGTCGGAGACGCCCTCTTCCACATTGATGCGGGTGTTGAGGGCGGAGGGCATGACCTTCCACTGCCTGTCGCCGCTGACGAGGGTGATGGGATTGTCCTGCGCATCTTCTGCCAACCGGGCCAGCGCGGAGGCAGCCTCGTCCCGGGTCAAGCCGCCCAGGCTGATCCCGGCTACCTTCACCCCGGCATGCACTTTTCCGTAGTACACGGCCGAGTCGATCAAATAGGCCAGCAAGAGAACGGCCACCACCGCCACCGCCACCGACCCGTACCGCAGCCAGCGCCGGCCGCGCCCGCGCCCGCGCCGCCGTCCCTTGCCGTTGCGGGCGGCACTCGCGGCACTCATGACCGCTCCACCGCCAGGGGACCGGCGGCCCCGTCGCAGCAAGACCTAAGCGCACGCAGGTCGGTCTGAAGCCGGCGCAGCTCGTCGAGGTGGGCCTGGAGCCGGCTGAGATGCGCGTCGAGGAGGTGATCGATGCCGTTGGGGATGGCGTCGGGCCGGTCCCGGAAGGCCAGAAGCCTGCCTACTTCCTCCAGGGTCATGCCGATCGCCCTGCAGTTGCGGATAAAGCGGAGGCGCTCGAGGTGCCCCTCTTCGTAGACGCGGTAGTTGCCTTCGGTCCTCCGCGGAGCAGGCAGCAGGCCCAAGCGTTCGTAGTAGCGAACCGTCTCCGGTTGGGAGCCGGCCTTGAGTGCGAGTTCTCCGATCTGCATCGGTCCCTTTCGAGCTCAGGCCGATGTCGGAGGACCGTCGACCTTGTAGCAGCTACAGGCTTCAGGATACCACGAGACGGCTTGCAGAGTGGAACGGCTGTCTAGCGGCGCAGTTCCCGTACCTTCTGCACCAAGAGGAAGAACCCCAAGCCCACCAGCAGGACGATGACGATCCACAGCCAGAAGTGGCCGATGAGCAGGATGATGGACACCACAGCCAGGGCGGCCGCGATCCGCGTGATGGTCCGGTTGTACTCGCCCCGAAGGATCGACTCGATCACCACGAACGCGACCACCAACACCAGGAGACCGGCCCACACGTAGCCGCGAGCGAACACGAGGATGGCCACGATCCCGAAGAGGATGACGCTGAGGCTGACCGCGCCCCAGGCTTCCGTCGCTCGGTTGAACTTCATGGCCCGGGGGGGCACCGGTTTGGCCAGACTGCGGATATGGGCGCGAGGATCGGCCTTGCGCCCTGCCCTCAGTACCCCCAGCCGCTGCTTGAGAGCCGCCAGCACGGCCGCGTTCTCGGACAACTCCTTCCGCAGGCCGCTCAACTCCCGCCTCAACACGGCGGACTCCTCAGTCAGGATCTTGTGCCGCGCCACCAGGTGGGGGTTGCCCTCTATCCCGGCCATCTGGACGCCAAGCGCCTGCAGGACGCCGGTCTTCCCTTGGATGAGGCCGCGCAGTTCGTCCTGCCGGGCCTCCAGCTTCTCGCAGTCATGCTCGAGGAGTTCGATGGCCCGGGGGGGTGGCGGTTCTTTGTCCAGCCCCGCAAAGGCCAAGGCGTCGTACCAACTCTGCCGGGGAGAGCCGTCCCGGTTGTACATGGGGCCGGCCGGAGCGTTCTCTCCCGAGATGGGGTCGTGCGCATAAAGCCCCCAGAGCCCCCGGTAGCCGCCCACCCAGGGAGTGTTCTCATCGATGACCACCGGCTCCCATGGGTACGGCTGTCCGGGGCCGATGGACCGGCCGTCGCCCCGGGCATAGTCCACAAAGGGGATGCGGAAGGGATCGCGCGGTTCGCCCGCCTGGCCGAGACCTCGCGTCCAGAGCAGATTGAGTCCGTGGGCAGCCTTGCGCACCCATGCGGGTAGCGGCAGACTCACCGGCGACTGGTACTCACCCTGGCGGAAGTAGGAAGCGTGCGACCCCGCCCCGGCCCACACCACCGGGTGCCCGTCCACCAAGTCGAGCTCGCCCCGGTCGTCCCAGCGGCGGCGTAAGTCGTCGCCGTGGAAGTCGTGAGAAGCATAGGCGGCCCACTCCGGGCGGAGCCGTCCGTCCTCCAGGTATAGGTAGACGACGATGTTCTCCCAGTCCGACTCGTGGTCGTTGACCCCATGGAAACCGGAGCGCCAGCTGTTGTAGCAGTAGAAGAACCAGTATTGGAGGCAGACCCAGCCGGCCTGGCGCACCACCCGGCCGTAGTAGACGTGCCTGCCGTCTTCGTCCAGCATGCGGTTGTACTCGAGTTCGGCCGCGGCCGCCGTGACCGGCGAGACCCTGCCCCGCACGAAGAACGAGATGGAGAAGAGGGCATCCGCGATCCGGGGCAGGAAGCCCCCTCGGGCCAACCGGCCTATTCCGGGATGGAACATGTTGCCGCGGGCCCGGCGCTGGCGCGCCACTTCGGTGAGGACCCGGGTGCTTTCGGCCACCCCCATCGACTCTGTGAAACGCAGGTATTCCACCGTCCCGAACGGGAACTCCCGCGGCTCGACCAGTCTTTCGATGTCCAGCGCGCCCGCGGGGATCAGCTGCTCTTCCCGGCCGTCGGGATAGTGAGCCCACAGGCTCGATCGCGCGACGTACCGCTCCACATCAGTGGGGAAGAACTGCTCTCCCTGCGTGAAACGCACCACCGGCTCGAAGGTGCGCAGGAGTTCGAGGTCGGAAGCGCCCGCCGGTGCCGTCACGGGATCCATGTGTTCTGCCGCGTCAGTCATCCGTGCTCCGGTCCCGCTGCACATCGAAAGCTCTGTGCACCGCCGTCTGGTTCAGCACCAGCATCATCACCACGGCGGCCAGCATGGTCAGGAAGTCGGGTTCGCCCTCAAAGTAGGATACGAGGTTGAGGGCGAGCGAGGCGGCAGTCCATGTCATCGCGGCCGTCCAGGCCCATCGCTTCCTGCGGAAGAAACCTACCAAGATGACCAAGGCCAGCACCCCGAAGGCCAGGTAGAAACAGGCGAGAACGAACAGTCTGCCTTCGGGGGTCAGGGCACCTGCCACTTGTGAGACCAAAGAGGGCGTTCTCTCCAACACGTCAAGGGAGAAGAGCAGAAGGATGCCTCGCGCGAAGTAGGAAAGCGTCACCAGGATGAGGATGGCGGCGGCAATCAGGACGGCGACGGGGGTGCGAGGCCGCTTGCGATCGCTCTCGGCCACCTGACCGGGCTCGCCGTCTGAAGCCGTCACTGCCGCCCCCTCGCCGGCCGCCGCCGCTCGCTGTTCGGGAAACGACGCGAGCATACCACCCACCGGACCGAATACAAGTAGGCCCAGGAGTGACCAGAGACCGGACTGGGTATCTATCGCTTGACTCGACCGATGCGGTCGCCGCCCCCTCCGGGGACCGGAGACTGATGAAGGGGGACCGTCACCATGACACGCCGCACGCCGAACCCGGCAGACAGGGCTCCCGCCGGGGCGAGCGCTTCCATCTTGTTCCCGCCGCCACATCTGCGGACCCTTTGATGAGCGCCCACCTCGACCGGCTCATCGAGGCGCTGCGGGGCAGCGACGGCGTCGAGCGCAAGAGGGCCCGGGAGACCCTGGTCCTCATCGGGGGTCCCGCAGTGCCGCCGCTTCGCGGACTCCTCGCCGAGCCTGACCGGCTCGTGCGCTGGGAGGCCGCCAAGGCTCTGGTGGCCATGATCGATCCCGAAAGCGTGGACGATTTCGTCCGTCTGCTCTCCGATGAAAGGTCGGAACTGCGTTGGCTTGCCGCCAGCGGCCTCATCGCTCTCGGGCCCCGGTCGGTCGCGCCGGTGCTGCGGTCGCTTCTCGCCCCGGCTCCGCCTCGGGGCCTGCTGGAGATGAGTCACCGGGTGCTGAAGGAGCTGTCGACCGACAACGAGGTGCTGGCGGAGCTGGTGGGGCCAGTGACCGACGTGCTGCGCGGTAACGACCCTACCCCGGTGGCCCCGCGGGCGGGGCGCGCCCTCAGCGATCTGCAGGGTCTGACCGCCGTCTAGAGTCCATCACTTCTTGACCGGCTCGGCGGCGCCGGCCGGCGCCGCTGGTTTGGCGGCCACCGGTACCACGCCCGCCAACTCCCCGATGACGTTGATCAGCTGGCTGTCGCTGGGGACCACCACCTTGGCGTTCTGGGCGAGGGCCCTTTCCATGGCTTCGAGTTTCCTGAGGACCTGGGCGTTGCCCACGAAGTACTTGTCGGCCGCCTCGTTCACCAACTGGATGGCTTGGGCTTCGCCCTCGGCGGCCAGGATCCGCGCCTGCTTGATCCCCTCCGCCTTCTTGATCTCGGCCCGGCGCTGGCCGTCGGCCTGGGTCTCGGTGGCGGTGGCGAAGTCTATGGCCGCCACCTTCTCGTTCTCTGCCTTGACCACCTTGTTCATGGTCTCCTGCACGTCCTCAGGAGGCTCGATCTCCTTCAGCTCCGTACGCAGGATCTCGATGCCCCAACTGGCGGTCTCCTGGAGCAAGGTGCTGCGAAGCTCTTCGTTGATCTTACCCCGCTCACTGTTGGCCGACTTGAGGGTCAGAGTCCCGATGATGTTACGGAGCGTGGTGCGGGCCAGATTGACGATCTGGTTCCGGTAGTCGGCGACGTTGTACAGAGAGGCCTTGACGTTCTCCTCGTCGGCCCTGACCTTGAGATACACCTGGGCGTCCACGCGCGCGTTCAGATTATCGTTGGTGATGATCATCTGCGGCTCGGCTTCGACCAGCGTCTCCCTGATGTCGACCTGGTACATCCTCTCGACCACGGGAATGATCAGGTGGAAGCCGGGGTTCGCGTACCGTTTGTACTTGCCGAAGCGTTCCACCAGGCCTCGGTGGGTTGGCCGTACGATGCGGATGCTCGCGATCAAGAGCCCCAGGAGCACCAGTACGGCGATCACGATGAGGATCGCGACGACTACGTCCATGAGTTCACCAAGCCTTCTCGCGGGATCGACAGCCCTGCCAGCGTGTCACATACCGTGCCGCATGTCCAACGGCGCCCCTCAGGCACCGTAATGTAGACCTCCCACCATGACCAGCGTCGAGCCGCCGCGCAGGAGAGTCTGCGGCCCTAGGTCCGATCCGGTGGCTCCGCCAGCCGCCGATAGTACGAATGAGCGGTGTGCAAGGCCGCCACCGGGTTATGGCCAAGTACCCGGTCCTTGGCCACCAGCACCGTGACCGGAGCCCGCGAGTGCATGAAGAACATGCTGTCGTGACCCACGCACAGACCGATGACGATGTTGAACTGGGTGCCGGCCTGGGCCAGAAGCGCCGCTTGGCCCACCGGGCTGCACATGGGCTCGTACGTTCCGGGGTGCACTTTGTCCTCGTCGCTGATCCCCATCTCCTCCTTGTCGATGGAGCCGACCTTGCAGCAGGCCGTCGAGACTTCGAAGCCTGCGGCCTTGAAGATGTCGCGCGCGGCCTTGGCCTCCTGCATCAGTCCCACGCAGTGCGCGATCCCCAGGTGGCACCAGCCCATGCGCCTGGCGAAGTCCATGATCTCTTCCACGCGAGTGGCCTTGCCGTAGCCGGCCGCCTCGGTCCGCGCCGATTCCGCCGCCATGCAGCGCAGCTCCGAATCGCCGAGATAGGTCTGCTTCACCTCACTCAGTAACCCCGCCTCTGCCGGCATGGGGCAGAAGCTGGGGGGCGTCTTGGTCCCCGGCTCGGCATCGCAGGCGGTCACCCGGCACAGGGCGCAGACCGGTCCCCGGTAGGCTGTTGTATCGCTCGTGCCCATCTCTACTCTTGCACCTCCTGGCGCCGGCCGGCGTGGACTTCGCGGATGGTAAGGACGGCGAGAGCTGCGGCGATCAGCCCCATGCCCACTGCCTCGAGAGCCCCCGGCCGTTCCCCCAACTGGATCCAGGCCGCCGCCACCCCCACCACCGGGATGGCCAGACTGCTGATCCCAGCCGTCCCGGTGGATAGACTGTGGAGTATGTACAGCCAGAGTACCCAAGCGAGAGCATTGGCTGGCCCGATGTTGAAAAGCACAGCCGCGATGAGGCCACCCGTCCACTGGGGCGCCGTGGTCGCGGTCATGGCGGCCACGATCACCAGAGGAAGGGAGCCTATCAGTCCCTGCCAGGCGATGAGAGACAGGAGGTCGACATGGTGCCGTGACCGCAGCACCTTCACGATGATCGAGCTGATCGCCCAAACCAGGCCGGCTCCCACCGCCAGCAGGCTGCTGGTGAGCCCCTTGAGGTTCCAGGGACCGAGTATCGCCACCAGCCCGGCGAGAGCCAGCGTCACCGCCAACCACTGCAGCCCGCGTACGCGCTCTCCCAGGGCCGCCCAGGCCAGCAGCAGCAGCCAGAAGGGCATCGTATAGACCAGTACAGACGTCTTGCCCGCCCCACCCGTCTGCACCGCCCAAACGGCCAGTCCCACGAAACCAGCGGTCTGCAGCAGACCGAACACCGCGGTCAGCCCCAGGGCCTGAGGCCGAAGGGGCCGTCTCAGCACCGGGAGCAGCATGAACATGAAGACGGCTCCCAGGAACGTGCGCATGGCCGCGAAGGTGAACGGTTCGGCATACTGCATGCCGACCTTCATCACCACCCAGTTGTATCCCCAGACAAGAGCCAGGAGGACCAGAGCGGCGAAAGGAAGCCACACCGGCCGCGCCGCCGGGCTTGACAAGGCGACGGCACCCGCCGGCGGTAGAGCGTCGCCGTGCTCTTCCAGCGCCTGGGTCCGGGTCGTCATCATCTGTGCACTGTAGCCCAACTCCGCCTCCGGTGATACCTTGAGACATCCTCCCACGCTACCGCTCCGGATCGAAACAGAATAGCGATTAGGAATACCGGATTCGTGGTAATCAAGCGGCGGAAACCTGGATTGGGGCCGGCGGTGGGAGCCAGCCCGCGGCTGAGGGACCAAGACGTGTCGTGAGACCAAGGAGGAAGGCAGATGGGCGAGACTGAGATAGTCACCGGTAAGAGCCTTACTGACGAGCAACTCGCTTCTCGCTTCCGCAATCTGAGGGTGTGGAACATCGTCGTCGGCCTCGTCCTCGCCGTGCAGGCGGTGGTGGTGGCCGTCCTTTCCAACGATTTCTCCCTGCCGGTGATGGCGACCTACATGGCCGGTCCTCCCGGCACCGAACCCTCCCTCACCAAGATCGGCGACCTCCCCCTGGGCTGGGGGGTGTTCGCTTTCCTGGCCATCTCGGCCCTCGCGCTGCTCATCATCGCGTCGCCGGGCGTCTTCGGCTGGTACAAGCGGAACCTTCTGCAGCAGCGCAACTATGGACGCTGGATGGAGTACTCGGTCAGCTCCTCCATCATGATCATGCTCATCACCATGATCTGCGGAGTCTCCGACCTCGCCGCCATCATGGCCATCTTCGGCATCAACGCCTGCATGATCCTGTTCGGGCTCCTGATGGAGAAGTACGAGAAACCGGGCAAGCCCAGTTGGCTGTCGTTCCTCTTCGGCTGCTTCGCGGGGATCATCCCCTGGATCGTCGTGCTCATCTACGTGTGGAGCCCCGGTTTCGGCGACCAAGAGGCACCCGGTTTCGTGTTCGGCATCATCGCGTCCCTCTTCGTGTTCTTCAACATCTTCGCCGTCAACATGGTGCTGCAGTACAAGCAGGTGGGCAAGTGGCGTGACTACCTGTTCGGAGAGAAGGTCTACATCATCCTCAGCCTGACGGCCAAGGCCCTTCTGGCCTGGCAGGTGTTCTCGGCCACCCTGGCCGCCTGACCCGCCCGCCTGGGACGGCCCGTCTTGCGTCGGTGGCGATAGAAGGAGCGGCGATGGGCATACGACCGCACGTGTTCGCGATGGTGGCAGCCGTTGTCCTGCTGCTGGTGCTGGCCACGGGCGCGGCCGCATGCGGGGGCACGAACGGCGCAGCGGACCATGAGACCTACCGGACGGCGACTGTGCAGGCCCTCGACGAAGCCCTACGCGCCGGAGCCGGTGCGCAGCTGGTGGATGTGCGGGAGCCGGCTGAGTGGCAGTCGACCGGGGTGATAGCCGAGGCCGAGTTGATCCCACTGGGCGACCTCGAGAAGCGCGCCCCCGGTGAGCTGGCGAAAGACAAGCCCGTCTACGTCATCTGCAGGAGCGGCAATCGTAGCCGGGCGGGCGCCCAGACCCTGGTCGGCCTCGGTTACAAGGAGGTCTACAGTGTGGATGGGGGCATCACAGCCTGGATCGACGCGGGACTGCCGGTGGTGCCGTACGCGCCGTAGGCGATTGGTGTGAGGTAGCGGGGGCGGCGGCGGCGACGCCGCCGCCGCCCCCTGGGTCCGCGCCCGGTCCTATTCGCCTGAGGGCGGCGTGCCGCCGCCGGCGTCGGGCTCCGTGGTGGTCGACATCTTCTTGTAGTATCCGGGTACCTTCTTGCCCATGACCACTGCCGCTGGAGTGTGGTCGCCGGCGGCCCTCATCGACGAGATCGTCCGCCCGAAGTTGTCCGGATGCACGGCGTCGTCAGCGTCTCCCGTATCGCCGGTACCCTCCTCTTCAGAGACAAGCTCGTCCGTCGTCTCGGTGGTGGCGTCCCCCGGGTCTGTGCTCTCGTCGTCACCCAGGGTCGCCTCAGTCGAAGCCGTGCTCTCCGGCGAGCTCAGGTCGGTCGTTGAGGTTTCCTCACCGGGAACGAGGCCGCCGGCCGCCCCGGCCGCGCCCACGCAGATCAGGGCCAGAGCCGCGACCAGCAGCACCAATACCAACAAGCGTCTTCCCACAATCACACCCCTTGTCGCTCCGCGTGGCCGCGCGTCTGGCGGGAGGACCGCCCATCGCGGGTCCTCGAACGATACAAACGTCTGAAGGCCAAGAAGGTTGCGGGCCGGCGTTGCCGCCGCCCGGGCGCCCTAGTTCACCGTCACCGTCTCGGTGCGGGTCACCGGCAGGCCGCGGCGGCCGCATTCGGCCACGAAGGCATCCCGCGCCGCTCGCGGCAGCTCCTCCGGACAGAGCACACCGGTCTCCCTGATCCGCCCTTCCACGATCATCTCCGCGTAGATGGAGGCGGGGGTGCTCGTCCCGTAGGAGACACTGGTGGCCCCGGGCACGCGCTCGTTCACCCACGCGATGTCGGGGGGGAAGATGGCGTAGCTGATGGTGACCGGCTTCCCCGCCCGTTCCCCCATGCAGTCTACGGTGAGCACGCCGGTGTCGGTGATGGCTCCGGAGAGAGCCAGGGCCGCCAGTTCGTCCAGAGGTGGGTTGGGGGGAAGCGTGGCCACGTACACGTCGATGGGCCGCACAGTGGTCCCGTCTCTTAGGGTGACCGGCACCTTGCTGGTCATGCCCGACTCCACCAGGGCTTTGTCCCAATCGAGGCCTTCTTCCGGGCCTCCCATCTTGAAGTCCAGATAACGCAGACCCTTGTCCCCCCAGCAGCGGGGCAGAGTGCGGGGCAGGGTGGACACCTCCTCATGGTCGTGGCAGACCACCACCCCTTGGCCGAAGGGCTCGGGGAAGTAGTACCTCTCCCGGCGACCGAAGATCTCCACCCGCTTGAACTCGCCATCCTCGTACAGCAGCGGGGGTTGAGCGCAGTCGGTGTAGTAAGTCTCCTGCGACCACACCTGCAAAGGGACGGGAGAGTCGAACAGCGCGTAGTCTTTGATGCGGATCTCAAAGCAGCGGTCCAGATCCTGGTAGCCGTTGGCGGCCAGGGTGTTCGTGAACCCGGGATCCATACCGGTGCTGAGAAGAGCCAGCAGACCGTGCTTCGCAAAATCCGGCGCCATCTGCATCTGCTCGAGATAGGCCTCGTCGATAGTCTGGGTGGGGGTCTGTCCGGAAGCCATATCCTGGTAGGCGGCGCCGGCCTCCAGGCAGGCCCGCATGATGGACCGGTTGTACTCGGGGATGACCGCGTTCACCACCAGCGTGGCCCCGGCCGCCGCTCTTGCCACCGCGGCCGCGTCGCCCGCGTCGAGGAACTGGGGCGATGTCTTGCCCCCGCCCACGCGCTCGGCCACCAGCCGGGCTCGGGCCTCGTCGTAGTCGCCCAGAACGATCTCGCTCACCACCGGGTTGCGGGCCAGGTTCCAGGTGAGAACGTGGCCCTGCATGCCCGCCCCTACGATCACGACCTTCATGTCCGCCCTCCCGCGCCCCACCGAGTTCTTGGCTGCCGGCGGCGCCGGCCCCGGCCGGCCCCCCCCCCCCCCCAAAACACCCAAGCCCGCCCCCGCACGCGGGGCACAAACCCCCCGCCAGCGACCCCCCCCCCGTATTGTTGGGGGCGGGCGGCGCCGGCCCGGGCCGGCGCCGCCCCCCGACCTTAGCACACAGTCCGGCAGCCGAAGGCGGGCCAATCTCCCGCCTCAAGCGACGCCCGCCGGATACCGATTCATATAGCAAGCGACGACCGCGGCAAGGAGGCGAGCAGCCATGCTCTCACGATCAGCATCACGAAAAGCCATCAGCGGCCGCAGGCGCTCGGTGGCCATCACCCTGGCTGCTTTCTTCACGCTGGTGTCGACCCTGCTCTTGGTCGGTCCCCTAGGGGGAACGGTCTCGGCCGTCACCATCCCCATGGTGTTCCCTCTCGAGATCCGAGTGCCGGTACGCCACGACTACCTGGCTCCGCGTGACGGCCACCTTCACCAGGGCACCGATCTCATGGCACCCAAGATGACGAAGATAATCGCCGTGGTGAGTGGCAGGGTGACACTGCGGGTCTCCAGCTACAACGGACTGCCCTCATACTCCCTCTGGTTGGCCGGCGATGATGGTCACGGCTACTTCTACATCCACATCAACAATGACACGCCCGGCACCGACGACGGCCAGGGCGGGCTCCAATACGCCTTCGCGCCCGGTCTGGTCTCGGGCGCCCAAGTGGACCAGGGCCAGTTCATCGCCTATGTGGGTGACAGCGGCAACGCCGAGTCCACCAGCCCCCACCTCCATTTCGAGATCCACGAGACGACCTCGATGTCATCGCCTTCGCTAGACCCCTACGACAGTGTCTACAATGCTCCCTTGTTCGGAACGCCGCCTCCCGATCCCTCGGTGGTCCGCTACGAACAGACCAGCGCCAAGATCGGCTACAAGGGCACTTGGCTCACCTTCACCGCGAGCGGGGCCAGCGGAGGCAGCTACAAGTACGCCGACTCCGCCGCCGGCGCCACAGTCTGGTTCTCGGGCAGCCGCCTTGACTGGATAGCCACCAAGGGCTACACCCAGGGCAAGGCTACGGTGAGCCTGGATGGCGGAGCCCCGGTCACCGTGGACCTCTCCAGCCCCAGCACGCTGCGCCAGCAGAAAGTGTGGTCCACGGGTGACATTGCGGAAGGCACCCATAGAATCACCATCTCCTGGACCGGGCAGAAAGGCGGCTCCGGCAGCGGCACCCGGGTGAACATCGACGCCCTCGACGTCAAAGGGAACCTGGTGGATCCTCCCGCCACTGCTGCGTTGACCCGCTACGAACAGACCAACGCCAAGATCGCCTACAAGGGCACTTGGCTCACCTTCACCGCGAGCGGGGCCAGCGGAGGCAGCTACAAGTACGCCGACTCCGCCGCCAGCGCCACCGTGCGCTTCACGGGCACCCGTCTCGATTGGATAGCCACCAAGGGCTACACCCAGGGCAAGGCCGCGGTGAGCCTGGACGGAGGAAGTCCCGTCGTGGTCGACCTCTACAGCCCCACCACCCTGCGGCAAGTCAAGGTCTGGTCCACCGGCTTGGTGGCGCTGGGCCCACACACTCTCACCATCACCTGGTTGGGCCAAAGGAGCGTGGCGGCCGGAGGTACCCGCGTCAACCTCGACGCCCTGGACGTGGTCGGCGCGCTCGACTGACCTGACCACCCCCTCGACCTCGACCCGCGGTTCTTCAGGAATCGCCGCACGAGTCCGATAGAACAGACAGAGGGGCCTGTCCCCGCCGACGGTCTGCGGTCCATGCGCCGCAGACTGGGCGGAGCAGGGGCCCTGCAACGGACGTCGGAGGGCTGAGATGCACCTGACCAAGAGAGCGACCTACCCCCTATTGGGGATTCTCCTTTTCGTACTCATCATGTCGGCGGTGGCGGGCGTGGCTCTGGCCGCCCCCACCTTCAACACGCCGATCGCCAACTCCAGCCAGGTCGACAACGCCCTCGCGCTCTCCAAGAAAGCCTTCGCGGGCGGGGCGCCCGCCGTCGTCATCACCACGGTAGACGGCTATGCCGACTCGCTCAGCGCCGCTGTGCTGGCCAAGGTGTACGGCGGTCCTCTCCTAGTGACGTCGTCGAGCAGCCTCAGCGCGTCGGTAGCCACCGAGCTGACCAGGCTGAACCCGACCAAGGTCTTCCTAGTGGGACTGCCCGCCTCGTTCGTCGCCGGCGTCAAGGGCGCGGTGCCGGCGCTCACCGATCCGACGCAGATCGTGGTGCTCAAGGGCGCGGACCGTTACGAGACGGCCGCGCTGGTGGCGCGCGAGATCAAGGGGAAGCTGGGTTCGGTATCTCAGGTGGTCGTGGCCCCGGGCGACAGCTACGCGGCCGCTGTGGCCGCCTCAACTCTGGCCGCGGTCAAGGGCTGGCCGCTCCTTCTGACCCCGGCCGCGGGCCCGTTCCCGCAGGTCTCCGCTGACGCGCTGGCCGAGTTGGGCGTCGATTCCGGGATGGTGGTGGGCACCGGTCTGACCCCGCCCGGCTTCACAGTCACCAAAAGGATCACCGGCACCACCAGCACGAGCGACCCCGACGGCCGCTTCGACCTCTGCGCCAAAGTGGCCGAATACGCCAGCAGCCAGGGTTGGCTCAGCTTCGCCCACGTCGGTCTGGTCCCGGGCGACGTCTATGCCGCCGGGGAGGCGACCGCGGCCTTCCTGGCTCTGGACAAGGGCGTACTGCTCTTCAGCGGGACCTCCGGTCTGCCGCAGGCGACCGCCAACGCGCTCAAGACCAACGCCGCCAAAGTGAGCAAGGTCGACTTCGTCGGCCTGGGTTGGCCTGTCTTCCGCGAGGTCAAGAGCCTCAACAGCCCACGGGTGACGGGGCTGAGCGCGGCCGGCGGTCCGGTGGGGGGAGGAAACAAACTGGTTGTCACCGGCAGCGCGCTGAACGGGGTCACCAGGGTACGCGTGGGCAAGGTCGACGTGCCCTCGAGCGACTGGCGGATCGACTCTGCCACCCAGCTCACCCTCCTCTCGGTGCCGGCCGGCTACGGCCCCGGACCGGCCGAAGTCATCGTGTCCAACTTCTGGGGAGCCAGCCCGGCCAGCCCCAAGGACCTCTATGTCTACGCCTACGACGGCCCCGTCCCCAACGGATACAAGGTGGTGCAGGAGGCGGTCAAGTATCTGGGCGTGCCCTATCTGTGGGCCGGAGCCAGCCCCACCACAGGTTTCGACTGTTCCGGCTTCGCCATGTACGTGTACAGCAAGTTCGGCATCAGTCTGCCGCACTACTCGCGCTCGCAGGCCACCTACGGCACCGCGGTGGCCAAGGAAGACCTGCTTCCCGGCGACCTCGTCTTCTTCTACACTCCCATCAGCCACGTGGGCGTCTACGTGGGAGGCGGCCTGATGATCAACGCTCCTCGCAGCGGTGACCTGGTCATCATCGAAGACGCCTTCCGCTCCAGCTACGTGACGGCGCGCCGCCTGATCTCCGCCCACACCCGGTACGAACAGACCGACGCCAACCTGGCCTACTCCGGGACCTGGAGCACCGGCTCGAGCACATCGTATTCGGGGGGCAGTTTCAAGTACGCCAACTCAGCGGGCTCGGCGGTCACCGTGACCTTCACCGGCACATCCTTGGTCTGGGTGGCCAAGAAGAGCCCAGTGTACGGCAAAGCCAAGGTGACCCTCGACGGCGGCGCCCCGGTGACGGTGGACCTCTACAGCGCGAGCACTCTGTACCAGCAGAAGGTCTGGAACTCGGGCACTCTGGCCTCGGGCACCCACACGGTCAGGATCGAGTGGACCGGTCTGAAGAACAGCGCGGCCACCAATACCAACATCAGCGTGGACGCCTTCGACGTGGTGGGCACCCTCACCAAGGCTTCGGTGACTCCGCCGCCGCCCACCGCAACGACCACCCGATACGAGCAAGGCGACTCCAAGATCCTCTACACAGGAACCTGGCTGCCCTTCTCGGCCAGCGGTTCCTCCGGGGGTAGCTACACCTACGCCGATTCAGCGGCCACCGCCTCCATCGCGTTCACCGGCACCCGCCTTGACTGGATCGCCACCACAGGCTACACGCAGGGCAAGGCCAAGGTCAGCGTGGACGGGGCGGCAGCGGTCACCGTGGACCTCTACAACGCCACCACTCTCCGGCAACAGAGGGTGTGGTCGACCGGGGCCCTGGCCGACGGTGCTCATACCGTCACCATCAGCTGGACGGGCGAGCGTTCGGTCTCCACCGGGGGTACCCGGGTGAACCTGGATGCTGTCGACGTGCTGGGCACCCTCACCCAGGCTTCGGCAACTCCGCCACCACCCCCGCCCCCGACGGCCTCTACGGCCACCCGCTACGAGCAGGACGACCCCAGCCTGCTCTACAAGGGCACCTGGTCTTTGGGCTCGTCCACCGCAGCCTCGGGAGGGAGCCACCGCTATACCGAGACCTCCGGTTCGTCGGTCACCGTGACTTTCACTGGGACCTCGCTTGCCTGGATCGCCAAGAAGAGCCCGGTGTACGGCAAAGCCAAGGTGACCCTCGACGGCGGCGCCCCGGTGACGGTGGACCTCTACGACGCGGCCGTAACATGGCAGCAGAAGGTGTGGGAGACCGGCACCCTCGGTTCCGGTAACCACACGGTCAAGATCGAGTGGACGGGCACCAAGAACTCCGCGGCCACCGCCACCAACGTCAGCATCGACGCCTTCGACGTGGTGGGGAGCCTGACGTCGGCAGCGGCGGCGGCGCAGCTCGCCCCCACCCGCTACGAGCAGAAGGACTCCCGCTTTGCCTATGAGGGAGGCTGGATGGCCGTCTCGGCGACGGGCGCGACCGCCGGTGCCTACCGCCGGGCCGACGTCGCGGGGGCGTCGGTCACGGTCACGTTCGACGGCACCTACCTGGCCTGGGTGGCGGCTGTGAGCGCCAAATGCGGCAAGGCCAAGGTCACCCTCGACGGCGGCACCCCGGTAACGGTGGACCTCTACAGCGCCACCACCCTCTACCAACAGAAGGTGTGGGAGACCGGCAACCTGGCCGCCGGCGCCCACACGGTGCGGATCGAGTGGACGGGGAGCAAGAGTCCCGCAGCCGCGGGGGCGGCCATCACGGTGGATGCCTTTGACATCACCGGGACGGTGACCCAGGCCCCGCTGCCCGCCGCCGTCCGCTTCGAACAGCCGGATCCCCATCTCGTGTACGCGGGTGTGTGGTCGACCACGTCGACTTCATCGGCCTCAGGGGGGAGCTTCCGATACAGCAACTCCTCCGGGTCCTCGGTCACCGTCACCTTCACCGGCTTCTCGCTTGCCTGGATCGCCAAGAAGAGCCCGGTGTACGGCAAAGCCAAGGTCACCCTCGACGGCGGCGCCCCGGTGACGGTGGACCTCTACAGCCCCGGCACCCTCTGGCAAGAGAAGGCCTGGACCACCGGCGACCTCACCCCGGGGACGCACACGGTGAGGATCGAGTGGACCGGGGCGAAGAACAGTTCGGCCACGGCCACCAACATCAGCATCGACGCCTTCGACATCCGGGGGAGCCTGAACTAGGAGATCTCCCACTCCCTGACCACTTCGGTCTTGATGAGGCGTACCAGCTCCTGGAGCCCGGCGAACACGTTCTCCCGGATGTCGCCGGCCACCAACGCGTACATGATGTCGTCGCCGATCTCGAGCAGCCCCTGGTTGACCCAGACCCGCACGGCCACCACCCCCTGCCTGCCTCTCACCTGCTCAACCACCTCGGCCAAGCGGCCCTCATCGTAGGACAGGTCCATCCGAGAGACCGGCGCCCCCGCGCGGGTGGTGCCGCGCACCACGCCGTTGTGGACCAGATACATCCCGATGCGGGCGGCTTCGGGGCTGCCTTTTATCTCTTGGAGCCACTCCTCCAGAGAAGGACGGGACAGGCTGATGGCGGTCTCCTTTCGGCGGGTGTTGTCAGGCTTCTGCCCGCCCACGCTATCTCACTTCGAGAGCCCGAGCAAGACTGACGAGGATACCCGCTGTGGCCCCCCAGATCCGGCGGCCCTCGTAGGTAAGGACGTAGAAGGTACGGAGCCTCCCGTCGCGGACCAGGCTGCCGCGTTCGTGGTTGGCCGGGTCGAGGACGAAGCCGAGAGGGACGACGAACACGTCGGCCACTTCGCGCCGGTCGAGCACGAACTCGACCGGCGATCCCACCCAGCCGACGATCGGGTGCACGCAGTAATCCGACACCGTCCGATACAGTGGCAGACAGCCCAGCACCTCCACGCTCTCCGGCCGCAGACCGATCTCCTCCCAGGCTTCCCGCAGGGCCGCGGCCACCGGATCGCCGTCGTCCGGCTCCACCCTCCCGCCGGGTAGGCTTATCTCCCCCGGATGGTTGGTGAGATGGGCGGTCCGCTGGGTGAGGATGACGCCGGGCCCCTCAGGGCCGGCCAGCAGACCCACGAGCACGGCGGCGGGAACAGCCGCTCCCGCCCGCGCGGTCTCCCCTCCGGCGTCGGCCGAAGCCGCCGCCCAGCCCGAAGCCGCCGCCCACCCGGACGCCACCTCCGCATCCAGGCAGGGCTGCAGCGCTCCGGGGCCCGACCGGCACCAGCCTGCGAGCCGGACCCGCACCTCCCCCTTGTCCGGCAGCCGGCGCTCGGTCACGGTCCGGCCGCTCCGGCCCTGGTCACGAGGCCCCGGCGGGCGCGGTCCCGCCGCCCGCGCAGTCCAGGGAGCCGCCCCGTTCTCGGATGAGGGAGTCAAGAAAACGGGCATGGAGCGAGCTGCGGCGGTCGGCCGCCCAGCGGGCGAGCAGCTCGAGCATGGGCTTGGTGACGGTGAAGGCGAGCATCCACGGCTCCAGGTAGCCGCGGGCGGCATGGTCGGTGGACCCGATGAGAGCCTGGGGGATATCGAGGCTGTCGAAGAGGGTCACCAGCTGCATGCAGCCCGACCCGAAGCGGCTGATGAGCGGAGACGGGTCGCCCGGGCGGTGGTAGTAGGTGGCCCCCACCGCGAGGACCGAGAGCTGATCGGGGTTGACGTAGAACGTGGCCGTGCGCAGGTACTGGTACTGATCCGGCCGGAGCGGCCCAATCAGCAGGTGGTCGTGGACCGGGTGGTACCGCGTCTCCAGGTCGAGCCACTCCGCCATCAGCTCTGGAGTGGCCCGGAGCCCTTCCTCCCCCCACAGGAAATCGACCATCTCTTCGCGAGACCGTACGTCGATCCCCAGCAGGTGAGGAGCGCCGCACCCGTGCCTGTCTTTGGTGAGATGCAGGGTCCGCCCCTGCCCCCACGACTGGAAGGCGGCGAACACGCAGGCGCTGCCCCCCGGCTCGACCAGCGGCGCGAACGGGATGGGATCGGGGGCGTCGTAGAAGCCGACGACCGGCTCCCGGATGGAGAGCCGGTCGAGTATAGGTGAGAGGTCGGGCTGCGCAGCCATTCCTTCGGTCCAGGCCGTCCGGCTCCTGGGAGGCCTAGGCACTCTCTCCGGCGGAGTCGATGATCTTCACCAGCACCGCCTCCACGTCGGCGGCGACGTCTTCGATGCCGGCCTCCGGGAAGAAGCCGGCGATGATAGACGGTTTCATGGTGGAGATGAACACCTCGCCGTCCTCCGCGTAGACCATGATGGGGCAGGGCAGCATCAGCCCGATCCTGACATCGGCCGCCAGTACCTGGCTCGCATACTTGGCGTTGCACAGCTCGATGATGCTGACCCGGTCGCGCACGAAGCCCTTCTCGGCAAGCGTGGCCGCCACATCGTGTACGAACAAGACCCGGAAGCCGGCGGCGTTGGTGGCCTGCACCACGGCCTCCACAGCATCGTCGAAGGGCTTGGCAGTCTTGATGGTGTAGTCGAGATCCATCCAATCACCACGACCCAGTCGGGGGTGCTCAGGCTGCATACACCCGTACATTATCACCGTTGGCGGCGTCGACGTTGACCTCCATCTCCCGCAGGGCCTGCAGCAGTTCCTCCAGGTCCTCCGGCTTAAAGTTGAGCAGGTCCACCGACATGCCGTGCTCGCCCATGGACTTGTTGATCTGCTCCATGGCGGGCTGGGGGATGAAAGAGGTCAGTTTGAGCCCGGCCCGCACCAGGCCCAGCGGCACCTTGATGTTGACGTTGTCGCCCTTGACGCTGATGACCTTGACATAGATGTACTTGGGCGGGTCCCCGGGGTTCTCCGCGGGTGCCGCCGGAGCGGCCGCGACCGGAGCGCGGCGGGCCTCCACCGCGTCCAGCAGCCGGGCGGCTTCCTCGGCGGTGATCTTGCCCGAGACAAGCAGATCGAGAACGCGGTCACGTTCTTGGCTCACGGTATCCTCCTCACGTTCAGCGGACCGTCACCGCGACGGTCCGGCCCTTGTCTTGCACGAACACCTCGGTGCCCCGGGTCTCGCCCAGAACGGCCAGGCAGGCGATGACCAGTCGCGTGTACGACTTGCGCGCCCCGGCGAGCAGGCGGCAGATGTCGACGACGACGGTCACGATCAGGGTCAGCACCACGAACACCAGCACCAGAGGCCACAGCAGGAACAGAGGCAGCCAGAGGTGGAAATGGCTCCGCTCCTCCCCCCGGGCGACCCCGATGGTCACCGCATACGGTGGCATCTTCATCTCTCCAACCTTTCCGCAGCCTCCTCCACCGTGATCTCCCCCCGTTCGAGGAGGTCGAAGATCTCGTCGCGCTCGGACACCTGCTCAACCTCGACCAGCTTGAGCTGCTGGGTGATGCGATTGAGCCGGTTCTTCACGGTGGGATAGCTGATACCGAAGGCTTTCTCCATGTGCTTGATCGATCCGTGCGACCGCACGAACTCGCTGACGAACACTTGATCTTCGTAGCGCAGACCCCCCAGGGGCGGCAGCTCGAACTCGCCGGCTATGGTGATCCCCGAGTCCGCCAGCTTGACCGCAGTCACGACGAAAGGACGGTCCCCGACAAGATCGGTTAGTTCATGCCATTCACCCATACCCACCACCTTTGCGCACGTTCATAATCTTACTCTATTGTACTCAGCGCATTAAAAAAATCAAGAGCTATATTGATTTTATTTAGAAACGGTTCGTTTAGACGTGTCGCGGTCCCCGCCGGCGGTCTGTCACCCCCGCCCACGCCCCCGCGACCCTGTGGCAGAATGGTCGGCGCACACGCCAACCTACGGCAGGGGGATCTCTTGAAACCATCGCGATCGGTAGGAATGAAGACCGCTGCGATCCATGCCGGCCATCCTCCCAACCCGGTGACCGGCGCCTCCGCCCCCGACCTGGTCATGTCGACCACGTTCGTCATCGAGCCGGGCGTCTCGTTCTCCGCCGACGACATCAACGAGGAGACCCCCTTCGTGTATACGCGCTGGGGCAACCCCACCGTCTCCCAGCTCGAGCAGAAGCTGGCGGCTTTGGAGGGAACCGAGGACTGCGTGGCCTTCGCCAGCGGGATGGCTGCGATCACCGCGCTCTTCTTGCATGTGCTCAAGGCGGGTGACCATCTCCTGATGAGCGACGTCACCTACGCCGCCGCCTCCGAGCTGGCGAACGACAGGCTCCCCCAGCTGGGCATCACCGTCACCCGGGTAGACACCTCCGACCCCGCGAACGTGGCTGCGGCCCTGCGCCCGAACACTCGTCTGGTCTACCTGGAATCCCCGGCCAACCCGCTGTTGCGCCTCACCGACATAGAGACCGTCGCCAGCATGGCCCACAAGGCCGGGGCCGTCGTCGCGGTCGACTCGACCTTCGCCACTCCTGTGGGGATGCGACCGGTGGAACTGGGGGCCGACTACGTGATCCAGTCACTGACCAAGTACATCTGCGGGCACGGAGACGCCATCGGCGGCTCCATCGCCGGCCCCCGGGCCGAGCTGGCCGCTCTTCGTTCGCTGGCGATCCACTTGGGCGGCATCCTCAGCCCGTTCAACGCCTGGCTCATCATCCGCGGCATTGCCACCCTGCCTATCCGGATGGCGGCGCACCAGGAGGGCGCCTTCGCCGTGGCCCGCTACCTTGAGAGGCATCCTCGCGTGACCAAGGTGGTCTACCCGGGCCTCGAATCCCACCCGCAGTATGTCCTGGCGGCCCGGCAGATGAAGAACTTCTCGGGCATGGTGACCTTCCAGGTGGAGGATGGACCGCGAGCGGCCCGCCTTCTGTCCGAGAGGCTGGAGATAGTCCACTACGCGGTCTCCCTCGGCCATCCGCGCACCCTCGTGATCTACCTACCTACCGACGACCTCCTGAGGAGTTCGTTCAAACTGACCCCAGGACAGGAAGCCTCCTACCGGGCCTACGCGGGCGATGGATTGTTCCGCCTGTCGGTGGGCCTGGAGGACCCCGCCGACATCATCGCCGACCTGGACCAAGCGCTGGCACCGCTGGCATGAGCGCTGGGGCCGGCCCTGCCTACTCTACGGCTTCCCGCTCCTCGTCGGTGATCTTCCAGCACGAGTTGGGACTGTCGCCCGAGGTGGGCGTGGGAGGATGCTCGGCCAGCCACTGCTCGGGATGATCCAGGACCGTCCGCACGGTCTGCCTGACCTTCGGTAGATCCAGGATGGGATACCGCTCGGCGTTGCGGCCGCTGATGTAGTCGGGGGGCACGAAACCCACCGAGATCATCTCCTCAGTGTTGAGCTTTCCTCGGACTTTGATCAGCGCGGGCAGAGCGTCCAGCGGGATGTCGGTGGCCAGGCTCTTCTTGATGGCCGAGGCGATCTTGGGGAACCGTATGGTCAGTTCGGCCGCCCCGTTCTGGTCGAGCATGGCCATCAGTATGCAGCGCTGGCGGGCCATGCGGCTGTAGTCGTCGCTGTCGGACCGGTTGCGGGCGTAGGCCAGAGCCTCGAGACCATCGAAGTGGTTG
>CAYNPL010000028.1:0-32446 GCA_964399135.1 uncultured Gaiellales bacterium | reverse complement strand
TCTTCCTTCATGTTGGCCATGGCTTCTACCAGTGCGTGGGCCATTGGGGCTCCTTCTTCGAGGGGTGGTTGTCCTTGCCATTCCCGCTCGGTGGCAGACGGATGTTCGAACTCCCCCGAGCGGACTGCGCTGCGATGACTCTCCGGTGTCCCGCCTCTATGGCTGCCCCCGTCCCAGCCCGTGTGGACACCGATCCGCCAGCATGGTCTACCTGCCACTATACAAGGCGGGGCATCGGCCCACAATCACTTGTATAGACAGCATGATATGGTGGCAGCAGGCAAATAGCTAGCCACCCCCACCATATGCATAGAAGAGGAGTGGCATGACTTTTTGCTATGGATCGGAAGTCTCCACAGTGCGAGGCCATCGGGGGTGAACACTCAACAGGCCGCCGGGCTCGACGTTCCGGCCTATCTCCACATCGCCCGGACCCTGGCCGACCGGGTTACTTCGGGGGTCTACCCGGCCGGCAGCCGTCTCCCCTCCGGCTCTCAACTGTGCGCCGAGTTCGGCGTCAGCCCCATGACCGTGCGCCGTGCCCTCATCTGGTTGCAGAACCGGGGACTGGTGGTGGGGGAGAAAGGCCGGGGCACGTACGTCCGCCCCCTGGGGCTGAGCGACTCCGTCTTCCGCCTCGACTCTCTCACCGGCGAATGGCTGGACCACTCTGCCGACATCCGTCTGCTTTCGGCCACCATGGTCAGGGCCGACGAGAAGGTGGCGGCCATGCTGGAACTGGAGCCGGGTGAGCGCGTCATGTACCTGCGCCGGCTCGTGCTCCATGAGGGCAGCCCGGCCATGTACCACAAGGAGTACATCATCTACGATCCGCGCCGTCCGCTGGTGGAGGCGCAACTGCAGCTCACGTCTCTTCATGCCTTCCTCGACTCGGGGCGGGCCCAGCGCTTCCCCCGCGGCGAACTGACTTTGAGCGCCGTCAAGCTCGACGCCGAGGACGCCCAAGCCCTGGGCGAACCCGAAGGGGCGCTGGCCCTGTGCTTGGAACACGTGTTCCAGGAGAGCGACCGCACTCCGGTGAGTTGGGGCTGGTTCCTCATGCGCGCCGAGCTGTTCCGGCTGCGGGCGCGGCTGGGGCCGGAGTAGGGGAGAAGACTCGATGGTCGCGCCCACGGTCACGCTCGAGAAGCTCCGTCTCGCCCTGATCGACCTGGACGAGAACCGCACGCTGGAGACCACCCGTACGTTGCTGGCCGAGGGAAGAGCCACCCCCGCCGCCATCCTGAACACCTGCCAGCTGGCCCTCAAGGTCGTGGGGGAGCGCTATGAGCGCCGCGAGTACTACATCTCCGGTCTGATCATGGCGGGTGAGCTCTTCAAGGAGGTGCTCGACCTGGTCCAGGCCCCGGCGGAGACGGAGACCGAAGGGGGGAAGGCGGGGACGGTCGTCCTGGGCACCGTCGCCGGCGACATCCACGACATCGGCAAGAACATGTTCGCCACCTCCCTGCGCGGCTTCGGCTTCAAGGTGGTCGATCTGGGGGTCGACGTGGCGCCGGAGAAGTTCTTGGCCGGGGTGAAGGAACACCGGCCCGATGTGGTCGGTCTTTCCGGGTTGATCATGCTCGCGTTCGACAGCATGAAGAAGACGGTGGCCCTCATCCGCACCCACGACGACGACCTGGGCTACCGGGTGCCGGTGATCCTGGGGGGATCGATCATCGATGGGCGGGTCTGCCAATACTGCGGGGCTGATTCCTGGAGTACGGACGCCATGGAAGGTGTGCGTCTGTGCCAGGACCTGGTTACGCGAGGAAGCAAGGCTTCTTAGCCCGGCACGGCCGGCCGGGCCAGGGCCGCAAGGAGGACGAGCCGCGGCCCCATGCTATCGGAAGGAAGGTCTCCTGGCGGCATCAATCCCCTCTTTCGCCGAGGGTGTGCGGCATTTGACGATCGCGGGCGTCGTCCCCCATCCGTCAGTCTCGCAGCGGCAGGACCTTGCTCCTTGGGGCCCGAGCCTCCATGGTCCCGAGGCGACCGCTCAACTCACGGCCTTCCGGACGAGAGCAGCGATCATCTCCTCCACGGCGGATGTCCATCGCTTCACGGCGAATGAGGTCGGCCACATGTCGCCCTCGTCCAGGTTGGCGGTGTCGTTGAATCCCACCGTCGAGTACCTCGAGCCGAACCTGGCCGCGCCCTGAAAGAAGCAGACGACCTTGCCGTCACGCGCGTACGCCGGCATGCCGTACCAGGTCTTGGGCGACAGAGCGGGCGCATTGGCTCTGATGATCTCGTGAAGCCGCAAGGCCATCTGCCGGTCCGGCTCTGGCATGTCGGCGATCTTCGCGAGCACGCCGACTTCCGCATCCTTCTTGGAGCGCTTGCCGGGGTCCGATTCCGCTTTGAGTTCCTCGGCGCGCTCCCTCATCGCCGCTCGTTCTTCGGCCGAAAACTCCATGGGACGTTCCTCCAATCGATTCCCGCTGGCTGCCTCCAGCATGCTCATCCTGCATTTCTGCCGACAGCGGCATCCGGCCGCTAGAGCGGGGGCGCGGGAGCTTGGCACACTCCGAGCAGAATCCCGATTCGCTTGCGCGAACCTCTCGGAACCAACCTAGAGCTCGTCCGGCAACTGCGCCAACTCCGCCAGCGAGAACACCGGGCCGTCCACGCACACGTACTTGGGCCCCACGTTGCAGCGGCCGCAGATGCCGATGCCGCACTTCATGCGCTTCTCCAGGGTGGTGTAGGTCTGCTCGTCGGTGAAGCCCAGCTTGCGGAAGCTCATGAGGGCGAATTTGATCATGATGGGCGGACCGCAGGTGATGGCGATGGTGTCGGCGGGGTCGGGGTGCATACGCTCAAGCACCGCCGGTACCAGGCCCACGTCGCACTGCCAGCCGTCGCATTCCCGGTCGATGGTGAGGGTGAGGTCGATGTCGCTCCTCTTTTGCCACTCCTCTATGTCATATTGGTAGGTGAAGTTCTGGGGGGCGGTGGCGCCGTAGAGGATGCTGATGCCCTTGTAGTCGGCCCGGTGCTCCAGGGTGTACTCGATGGTGGCCTTGAGGGCGGCCGAGCCGATGCCGCCCATGACGAAGAGGATCTTCTTACCCTTCCAGGCCTCCACCGGGAAGCCGCAGCCCATGGGGGCGCGGATGCCGACCTTGTCCCCTTCCGAGAGGTTGTGGATGGCCTTGGTGACCTCGCCCGCCCGCATCACCGAGAACTGGATGAACTCTTTCTCGGAGGGCTTCGAGGTGATGGCGAAGGTCGCCTCCCCCACACCGAACACACCCAATTGCCCCACCTGGCCGGGAGCGAACGAGAAGCCCTTCTGCACTTCCGGGTCGTCGAAGCGCAGGCGGAGGGTCTTGATGGTCGGAGTCTCAGGGATGATCTGGATGACCGTCGCCACCTCGGGCAGATAAGGATTCCCTCCCGACTTGCCGGCCCGGGCGGTGCTGGCACCGGGAACGACGTCGGCGAAGGTAAGACGGGCCTTGCCCTGGCTGCTTCCATTGTCAGGCATCGATGCCCTCCTCACTCCCGGCCGGACGCGGCGCCCCGGTGGGAGCGGCCGCAGCCGCGCACTCCGTCGCCGGCGTCGTCGCCGGCTCGGCCGGCGGTTGCCCGGCCGGCGAGCCCATCACCCGCAGCACCTCGCGGATGTCGATGCGCGTGGGGCAGTGCATGATGCAGCGGCCGCAACCCGAGCAGAGCAGGCTGTCGTACTTGTCGGGGTAGTACCAGAACTTGTGGCTGAAGCGGTTGCGGAAGCGGTTGGATTTCTGCGCCCGCGGGTTGTGGCCCGACGTCTCCTCTGTGTAGAGGGGGTTGAAGCAGTTGTCCCAGGTGCGGTAACGCTCGCCTTTGGTCTCCACCAGGGAGTCGCTGATGTTGAAGCAGTAACAGTTCGGACACACATAGGTGCAGGTGCCGCAGGAGATGCAGCGCATACAGAGGTCGTGCCAGCCGTCGGCTGCGATGTTGTCATGCAAGTTGTCGCGGATGCCTTCGAGAGCGAAGGGCACATCGACCTTGGTGGAGGCCGCCACTTTGACCTCAGCCGCCTCGGCGGTCTGCGCGTCGGTGGCATCCGCCAGGCCGGCGCCGGCCAGGGCCGCTTCGCCCTTGGCCGTCAGCGCCTCCACGGCGAAGCCGCCTTCCACCTCGGTGAAGAGCGCATCCACGCCTTCCTGGCCGGCCGGACAGCCGCCGACGGCGGTGCAGAAGCAGGTCGACCGGGGCTCCCGGCAGGTGACGGCCAGCAGGGTGGTCGCCTCCCGGCGGGCGTTGTAGAGCGGGTCGAAGTAGAAACCGCCATAGCCGCCGAAGACCTGGTCCATCTGCACGAACCCGCGGGCGTCGCAGGGCCGCAAACCGAAGATCACCTGGGGCGGCGCCTCGTTCACGGTCGTCACCGCCACCGTCTCGTGGGGGATGGCCGCCTCGCCTTCGGCCCCTTCCTCGACCGGGGCCATGGAGTATGCGAACGTGAGGTACGTCTCGCTCTGCGGGAAGACGTACTCCTTGGGAGACTGCTTGGCCAGGAGCACGTCGAGCTCGACCTCCTTGCCGGACGACCAGGGTGCGAACTGGACCACACCGTCCCTCTTGAACGGCGCCACCACCCGGGCCTCTTTCGCCAAAGCCTCCAGGAGGGCGGGAAGCCGATCGCTCGCCAAGTACTTGATCGTCATCATCCCTCCTTTCAGTCGCCGAACCGGTCGGCGAGGTCGAACACCTGGAACACCGGTTTCTCCCCGAGCTTGGTCCCCGGCTCGAAGCCGAACATATCGTAGATCTCCTTGTTCATCTTGCGATGCAGCAGGTAGAGCGGTATCTCCACCGGACAGGCCCGGTCGCAGGCGCCGCACGACGGACAGCGGCCGGCAACGTGGAACATGTGCACCATCTGGAAGAGGAGGTTCGATTTGGGCTCGACCTTCTGGCTCACCAGCTCCGGGGTCCGGGAGCGGTTGACGCACTTGTCCCAGCACACACACACCGGGCACACATTGATGCAGGCGAAGCAGCGCACACAGGTGGAGTAGATGCGCTCGAGCAGAGACTGCTTGTCGTCGTCGGAGAGGGACTCGTAGTCGGCCAGGTCGTCCCAGTCGGGCTTCGTCTCCTCCCGGTCGGGCTCGGGGACGGGCGGTCCGGCGGTGTCGTCGGAGTACACCGGGTTGGGATAGCGGCAACGGGTGCACACGTCGAGCAGCACGGCATCCTGGGCGAACTCCCTGCTCTCGCCGGTGCGGGTGGTGACCACCACTTTGCCCTTCTCAGGGAAGGCGATGTCCACCATCTCCCCGGAGAACCCCTTCTCCAGCTTGCGCCGGTCGACGATGCCGTCACAGGGGACCCCAACCACGTACAGTGTGTCCTTGTCGAGAAGCTCCTCCTGCAGCAGAGCGACCAGGGTGCGGCTGTCGCAGCCCTTGACGCAGACGCCGATCCTGGCATCCACCGGGTCGGGCATGTTGCGCTTGAGAAAGGTCACCAGGTTGTGGTGGCAGAGAGGGTTCCAGACGAGCTCGTCCACGGCGGCCGGGTCTTTTGCGAAGGCGGGGATCACCTCGGAGGAGTTGAAGCCCTGTTTCCAGCCGATGAAGTAGTCCACGCGGCCCTCGCTGAGGGCCGCTGCCGCGAACTCCCGGATGTGGTCCTGCCGGCTCACAGGGCCCTCCCTTCCCGCGGCCCCAGCTTCTGCACACCGGCCACGAACTCGGTGACCACCTGCTGCCAGCGCTGACCTTCAGAGGCCGATACCCAGGTCCATTTGAAGCGCTCCTTGGGGATGCCCAGATGGTGGATCATCCGCTCGGCCAGCTCGAACTTGCGGCGCGCGTAGTAGTTGCCCTCGGAGTAATGGCAGTCGCCGGGGTGGCAGCCGCTGATGAGCACGCCGTCGGCCCCCTTCTCGAAGGCCTTGAGCGCGAACAGCGGGTCGATGCGCCCCGTGCAGGGAACCCGGATCAGCCTGATGTTGGCCGGCTGCTTGAACCGGCCCACGCCGGCGGTGTCGGCGCCCGCGTAGCTGCACCAGTTACACACGATACCGATGATCTTGACCGGGCGGTCGGCGGCTCCGGTCGCCGCAGCCGCACCCTGGGGGGCGGTGTCGGCTCGGTCGTTGGTTATCTCGGCCATGGTCACCGCCTTTCTAGGTGAGGAGGAGTTCCTCGATCTGGTCGAGGATGGCGTCGGTGGGGAAGCCCTTCAGCGAGATGGTATTGACCGGGCAGGTGGCGACACACACGCCGCAGCCCTGGCAGACCGTCTCGATCACGTGGCTCTTGAACTCGCCCGGGCGCACCTCCTGCTTTTCGGGAGCGCTGAACGGGCAGACCTCGATGCACTTCCAGCAGGAGACGCAGTTCTTCTGATCGACGATGGCGATCATGGGGCTGGTTTTGAGCTTGTCCTTGGCCAGCAGCCCGATGACCTTGGAGGCCGTGCCCGAGGCCTGGGCCACGGTGGCAGGGATGTCTTTGGGCGCCTGGCAGGCGCCGGCCAGGAAGACGCCGGCGGTGTTGGTCTCGACCGGGCGCAGCTTGGGGTGGCCCTCTTTGAAGAAGCCGAACTCGTCGTAACTGATGTTGAGCTTCTGGGCCAACTCCTTGGCCCCGTCGGCGGCCATGATGCCGCTGGCCAGCACCACCAGGTCGGCGGCGATCTCCACCTGCTCGCCCAGCAGGGTGTCGGTGCCGCGCACTACGACCTTGCCGTCCTCTTCGTAGAGCTTGGAGACCCGGCCGCGAACGTACTTGACCCCGAACTCGGTCTGGACCCGTTTGATGAACTCCTCGTAGCCCTTGCCGGTGGCCCGGATGTCGATGTAGAAGACGTAGACCTCAGTGTCCATGCCGCAGTGGTCTTTGGTCAAGAGCGCCTGCTTGGCCGTGTACATGCAGCACACGCTGGAACAGTAGGGCCGGCCCACCGACTCGTCCCGGGAACCCACGCACTGGATGAAGACCACCGTCTTGGGTTGTTCATGGTTCGAGATGCGGTGCACATGGCCGCCATAGGGCCCGGAGGCGTTCAGCATCCGCTCATACTGCAGCCCGGAGATGACATCCCTGATCTTGCCCGACCCGTACTCGTGGTAGTAGTCCTCCCAGGGGAACACCTCCAGCCCGGTAGCCACTACGATGGCACCGAACCGCTTCTGGACGATCTCGTCCTTCTGCTCGTAGTCGATGGCGTCGGCCGGACAGACTCGCTCGCACACTTTGCACTTGCCGCTCTGGAAATAGCGGCAGTAGTCCACTTGGATGGCCGCCCGCTTGGGCACCGCCTGGGGGAAGGGGATGTAGATGGCCTTGGTGGGCTCCAGCCCGGCATTGAACGCATCGGGCGCCTTGGCCGGGCACTTCTGCACGCAGATCTCGCAGCCGATGCACTTGTTCCAATCGACCATGGCCGCCTTCTTGCGGATATCCGCGGTGAAGTTGCCCACGTAACCTGCGACCTTCTCCACTTCGCAGTAGGCCATGAGCTCGATGTTCTCGTGTTGGGCGCAGTCGACCATGCGCGGGGTGAGGATGCAGGCCGAGCAGTCGATGGTGGGAAAGGTCTTGTCGAGCTTGGCCATCACCCCGCCGATGGTGGTCTCTTTCTCGACGATGGTGACCTTGAGCCCGGCGTCGGCCAGGTCGAGCGCGGCTTGGATACCGGCCACCCCGCCGCCGATCACCAGCACGTCCTTGTTGACCTCCACCTCGTTGGACCACAGGGGCTCCAGCTGACGGGCTTTGGCCACCGCCATCTTGATGATGTCCCAGGCCTTCTCGGTGGCCACCGGGATCTCGGTGTGAATCCAGGAGCAGTGCTCCCGGATGTTGGCCATCTCGAACAGGTAGGGGTTGAGGCCCCCGGTCTCGCAGCAGCGCCGGAAGGTCATCTCGTGCATGTGCGGCGAGCAGGCGGCGACGACCACCCGATCGAGCTTCTTGTCTTGGATGGCCTTCTGGATGGCGGCCTGACCCGGCTCGGAGCAGCTGTACATGGGGTGGTCCGCGTGCACCACGTCCTTGAGGGTGAGGGCCCGTTCGGCGAGGGCGGCCACATCGACCGTGCCCGCGATGTTGGTGCCGCAATGGCAGACGAAGACACCGATCCTCATGGCTCCACCTCCGCCTCGGCCGCGGCACCGGTCCCTTCGCCGGCTGCCGCTGCGACCTTCTCTCCCGCGGCTGCCTTCTCCCGCACGGCCGCCTTGGCCGCCTTCTCCGCGGCCTTGCGCTCCTCCTCCGCCCTGATGGCGGCGGCGTCGGCGATGGCCTTCGCCACCAGCGGCCGGGGATCGACCACGTTCTTGTGCAGCATGACGTCTTCGGCGCTGAGGCCAAAGGCGAGGCCGAGCACCTGCGGCAGGTACAGGATGGGCACGTGGTAGTCGGTGCCCAAGAAGCTGTTGATCTGGGCCTGCTTTAGGTCGAGATTGACGTGGCAGAGCGGGCAGCAGACCACGATGGCGTCGGCGCCCGCTGCCAAGGCCTGCTGGATGACCTTGCCGCTCAGCCTCCTCTGGATCTCCATCTTGGGCATGCCTACGCTGGCCCCGCAGCACTCGGTCTTGTAGTTCCACCACTTGACGTCGGCCCCGGCCGCCTGCAGCAGCAGGTCCATCATCATGGGCTGCTCGTTGTCGCACTCGCCGGTGAGCTCGCTCGGACGTCCAAGGAGACAGCCGTAGTAGGGCACCACCCGCAGCTGAGACAGATCGGTCTTGACCAGGGAGGCGATCCTCTCCTCGCCCACCGACTTGACGAGGTATTCGGGCAGAGCGTAGACGCTGACCCGTCCGCGGTACGGGCTGTCGAGCACCTCGTTGACCTCGGCCCGGAAAGCGTCGTCCTGGTGGATCTCCAGCTCCGCGTTCTTCTCCCGCTGGTAGCAGGAGGGACAAGGGACCAGCATCTCTTCGCCCACCAGCGCGGCCTGGCGCAGATTGCGGGCGGCCAGGGCCTGGGCCAGGAGATGGTCCATCATATGAGCCGGGGTGGACCCGCAACAGGTCCAGTCCGGCACCTCCGTCACCTCCACCCCGAGGGCGGCCAGCACCTTGCGGGTGGCCACGTCGAACTCGGCGGAGGACTTGTGCAGTGAACAACCGGGGTAGTAGGCCAGGCTCATCCGGCCACCTCGCTCTCGGTGGCCGCGGCGGCGGTTTTCGCCCCGGCGGTAGCCGGGCCCGCCGCCGCCGGGCCGGCGGACTTCGCGGCTGCGGCGGCCGCCGCTTTCACCGCCGCCAGTTCGGCCTTTTCCCGCTGCTTGGCCTTCTGCATGCTCTTCTTGTAGATGCGGCCCACCTCGGCGGCCCCTTCGGCCTTGCGGGGCAGGAACTGCATCTTCCCCTTGCCCACCATGGGCAGAGCCAGACCGGCGTCGCCCATCGCCATCTTGGGGTTCATCGTGCCCAGGTAGAACATGCCCATCATGTACAACTCCGGCAGACGGCCGAAACGCGCCACCGCGCCCATAAAGGCCTTGTTGAAGGTCTTGGTGTGCTCGGGGACCTCCCGTTCTTGAGCGGTGGCGATGGTCTTGAGATCTTCGAAGATCCCGGCGATGTCGATCTTGCGGGGGCAGCGGGCGGTGCAGGTGAGGCACTGCACGCAAAGCTGCACCGCCTTCGAATCGAGGACCCGGTCGACCAGGCCCACTTGCAGCATGCGCATGACTTGGTTGGGAGTGTAGTCGAAGGTGAAAGCCGCAGGACACCCCGCCGAGCAGTTGCCACACTGGTAGCACTCGCGGACGTCGGCCTGGACCCGCTCGACCAACTTCTCCCGATAGAACGCCGCCTGGATCGCGTCGTATCGGATCAAACCGAGCCTCCTTCTCGCTTGAAGACGGAAGTGGTGGGGGCCGGCGGCGAGGCCCACCGCCCGGCGGAGCCGGACGGCGAGGCGGCGCGGCGCACCACGCCCGACTATATCACCTGGGCCTGGGCTGCCCGAGCCGGCGGAGGCCGGCCCGGGCAGCCCCTACGCCAGTCCCGGTACCTCCTGGTAGGGCAGACCCTGCGACTCGGCCACGCCCAGACAGGTCAACCTCCCGTGCCACGTGTTGATGCCGAGCCTGAGCGCGTGATCGTCCTTGGCGGCTTGGGCCACTCCCTTGCCGGCCAGGTCGAGGACGTACTTGAGTGTGACGTTGGTCAGGGCGAGCGTCGAGGTACGCGGGTAGGCTCCGGGCATGTTGGCGACCGCGTAGTGCAGGATGCTTTCCTCATAGTAGACCGGGTCCTGGTGGGTGGTGGCGCGGGTGGTCTCGAAACACCCACCCTGGTCGACCGCCACGTCCACCACCACCGAACGGGGTTGCATGAGACGCAGCATGTCGCGGGTGACCAGCTTGGGTGCGACCGTCCCCGGCACGAGCACCGCCCCGATCACCAGGTCGGAGAAGGGCAGATGCCGCTCGATGGCCGGGCGGTCGGAATGGACGGTGACGCAGTTGGCCGGCAGCACATCGTCCAGGTACTTCATGCGGTCGGCGTTGACGTCGAGGATGGTGACCCGCGCTCCCAGCCCGGCCGCCATCTTGGCGGCGTTGATGCCGACGATGCCGCCTCCGATGATGAGGACCTCAGCTGGGCAGACCCCCGGCACCCCGGCGATCAGGCGACCTCCCCCGCCGTGCGGGTAGCCGAGATAGTAGGCGCCCACGATAACGGCCATCCGGCCCGCCACCTCGCTCATCGGCACCAGAAGCGGTAGCTCGCCGCTGGGGGTCTGCACGGTCTCATACGCGATGGCGATGATGCCGCTGTCCAGCAAAGCCTTGGTCAGCTGGGGATCGGGGGCCAGGTGCAGGTAGGTAAAGAGCACGAGGTCCTCTCGGAAGAAGCGGTACTCCGCCGGCAGTGGTTCCTTGACCTTGACCACCAGCTGCGAACGGGACCAGACTTCGGTCGCCGACTCCACCACCTCAGCGCCTTTGTCCCTGTACTCCTGATCGGAGAAGTGACTTCCCCTGCCGGCCGACGCCTCGACCAGGACGGTATGGCCGGCCTGAGTCAGCGCCCACACCCCGCCCGGGGTCAGACCCACGCGGTTCTCGTTGTTCTTGATCTCCTTCGGACACCCGACGATCATGCTGCTTCCCCCTTACTCCGCATGCAGCACGATACTAGCAATATTATTCGCCAATATCGAGATATCGCAGTGTGGTGGGAGCGAGTCGGGACGGTCGAACCTATGCCGGTTCTCCGTGCACCATCCGCTGGAGGAAGTACGCGTGCAGCCTGGGGTCGTCGGTGAGTTCGGGATGGAAGGCAACTCCCAAGAGAGCGCCTTGTCTCACGCCGACGACGTGCCCCTCGCAGCGGGCGATCACTTCCACCCCCGATCCCCACTGCTCCACCCAGGGCGCCCGGATGAACACCCCGGGGAATGGGACCGCGTCGCGACTTCCATCGAGGCTGAGATCGACAGGCGCCTCGAAGCTGCGCACCTGCGGGCCGAAGGCGTTCCGGCGCACGGTGATGTCCATCAGATCGAGCAGCGGTTGACCGCCCTCGGTGGTGCGTCGGGCGAGGACGATCAGGCCGGCACACGTCCCCAAGATCGGCCGCTCACGGGAGAAGGCCCGCAGGGGAGAGAAGAGTCCGAACTCTTCCATGAGCCTTCCCATGGTGGTGCTCTCCCCCCCGGGGATGACCAACCCGTCGAGACCGCAGAGGTGGGCCTCCAGGCGCACCTCCACCACCTGGGCTCCCAGCCGGGCCAGCACCTGGGCGTGCTCCCGGAAGGCCCCTTGGAGGGCGAGGACCCCTATAACAGGCGGGCGCTCCCTGGCCCCCGGACTTTCACCAGCCACGGCTCTGGATGAGGTTCTCCCGGCCGATGGAGGCGATCTCCAGACCGGGCATCGCTTCTCCCAGTCCCTGCGAGACCCGGGCGAGGATCTTCGGGTCTTGGTAGTGGGTGGTCGCCTCGACGATGGCCTTGGCGCGTCGGGCCGGATCACCGCTCTTGAAGATCCCCGAGCCCACGAAGACACCCTCGGCTCCCAGCTGCATCATGAGGGCGGCGTCGGCAGGCGTGGCTATGCCCCCGGCCGAGAAGTTGACCACCGGGAGCTTGCCGTGACCCGCCACCCAGGCCACCAGATCGTAGGGGGCTTGGAGTTCTTTGGCCGCGCGGAAGAGCTCGTCCTCATCCATGGCTGTCAAAGCCCGGATCTGGCTCATGATGGTCCGCATGTGCCGCACCGCCTCGACCACGTTGCCCGTGCCCGCTTCACCCTTGGTCCGAATCATCGCGGCACCTTCGTTGATCCGCCGCAGCGCCTCACCCAGGTCGGTGGCCCCGCACACGAAGGGCACGGTGAAGTCCCACTTGTTGATGTGGTGGGCTTCGTCGGCGGGGGTGAGCACCTCGCTCTCGTCGATGTAGTCCACCTCGAGAGCTTCAAGGATCTGCGCCTCGACGAAGTGTCCGATACGGGCTTTGGCCATGACCGGGATGGTGACGGCCTCCTTGATCTCCGCGATCTTCTCAGGATCGGCCATGCGCGCGACCCCACCTTCTTTGCGGATGTCGGCCGGAACGCGCTCCAGCGCCATGACCGCGCAGGCACCGGCTTCCTCGGCGATGCGGGCCTGCTCGGCGGTGGTCACGTCCATGATCACCCCGCCTTTGAGCATCTCCGCCAAGCCCGTCTTGACTCTAAGGGTTCCGATCTCCTTCATCGCCGTTCCTTACGCAAAAGTGTGTCCTGACTTCGAGCGACAAATGTACCACTAGCCGCGCCCGGCGGCATCTCTGGGCTGTCGGTCCGGGCGGGGCGCACCTCATGAAAAGGTCTGCACGAGGCTGTAGTCGGTCCGCCTCTGAGCCGGCACGAAACCGGCCTCCTTGATCGCGTGGACCAGGTCGTCGCGGTTCGCCTTCACCCGGAGCCCGGTGGCGGCCACCACGTTCTCCTCGATCATGGTGCTGCCCAGGTCGTCCGCCCCGAAACGCAGGGCCACCTGCCCCATCTTGAGGCCCTGGGTGACCCAGGAGGCCTGGATGTGGGCGATGTTGTCCAGGTACAGACGAGAGACGGCCAAAGTCATGAGATAGTCCACCCCAGTGGCCGGGGGCGCCAAACCGTCGATGGCCGTGTTCCCGGCCTGGAAGCTCCAAGGGATGAAGGCCCGGAAGCCTCCCGTCTCGTCCTGCAGGTCACGGATGGCCCGCAGGTGCTGTACCCGGTCCTCCAAGGTCTCCACGCTTCCGAACATCATGGTGGCCGTGCCGGGGATGCCTTGCCGGTGGGCCTCGCGCATCACCTCCAGCCAGGCCTGGGTGTTGGCCTTGCCGGGGGCGAGCTGCTCCCGTACCCGGTCGACCAGTATCTCGGCGCCGCCACCCGGCAGCGAGTCGAGCCCGGCCGCCTTGAGCCGGCCGAGGACCCGGCCCACAGACAGCCCGCTGACCTTGGCGATGTGGACGATCTCAGGAGCGGAGAGAGAATGGATGGTGACGTCGAAGCGCTCCTTGATCGAGCGGAAGAGATCCTCGAAGTAGGTGACGTCGAGGTCGGGATGGAGGCCGCCCTGCATCATGACCGCGGTGCCGCCCAGGTCCAAGGTCTCTTGGATCTTCTGGTGGATGACCTCGCGCGGCAGCAGGTAGGCCTCGGGAGAGCCGGGGGGGCGGTGGAAGGCGCAGAAGCGGCACCCCGAAACGCAGACGTTGGTGTAGTTGATGTTGCGGTCGACGATGAAGGTGGCCAGGGGACCGGGGACGAGGCGCTCGCGCACTTCGTGGGCTCGCGCCCCCACTCCCAGCAGGTCGCGCGAGCGCAGGAGCTCCAGGGCTTCGCTGTCGGTGATGCGGGTCATGCCGCACCTGTCCCGCCGGCTCCGTCGGCCACCAGGGCCTCCGCCCCCTGCCCGGCGCGCACGACCTCATCGATGAAGCGCAACTCCGGGACCTCTTCAAGCTCCCCCGCCTCGTGCGCCAAGAGGTAGAAACAGCGCAGCCCGGCGCGATACTCCTCGGTGAAGTCGTAACGGAGGACCCCGAAGTAGCGGGTGAGTCCGGCCCGGTCGAAGCGGAAGCGGTCGAGGGCGGAATCGACCACTTGGGATAGGTGTTCTCTGCCGTAGTCCAGGCAGCCCACCAGCTCCGCCTCCACCGCCAGCAGCTCCGCTCCGTTCCTGCGGGCGAACTCCTCCCGGGCCGCCCACACCGCGTAGACCATGGGCAGGCCGGTCCACTCCTGCCAGATCGCCCCCAGGTCGTGGCACTGGGTCCCCGGAAGGGGGAAGTGGAGGGCTTCGAGACCTTGATCGCCGATGAGGAGCACGGCATCGTGATCCCGCAGCCCCTCCTCCGGTGATCCCTCCAGGTCGCCGTAGGCGACTTCCTGCTGGAAGCGCAGCTTGAAGATGGTCTTGAGCAGGGCCACCGAAGTGGCGCTCTGCCGGGTGAGGGCGACGCTCGCCACCTCTGACAGCCGCCTGCGGGTGACCAACTGGATGCTGTCGACGGCCCCCTGCGACGAGATGCTGAGACGGCGGGAGAGCAGCAGCGCCCGGTGGTTGCGGGCATAGGCGATGGAGCTCACGGGGCCCAGATCGATATCACCTTCCACCAGCATACGGTTGAGGTCGGTGGGCACCCCGGGCAGGAGCTCCACGCCCGGCCTGCCGGGAAGGTCCAGATGGCGGCCTTCGGCCAGCATGCCCCGTTGCTCCAGCCCATGGTAGAGCGGATAGCAGTTGAGGAAGCCGATGTGTCCCACCCGAACGGTCATCCGCCCCTCCCGGGGCCGGCGCCTGCGGCGGCCGGCCCGGCGGGCCCGGGGGAATCCGCCCCGGCGACATCGGCCGGAACCGGGCGGGCGGGAGCCCCTCCGAGGAGAGCCCCTCCCTCGGGCCTCCCCGCCTCCGGGCGACTGTCGTAGCGGCGCACCACCCGGTAGAGGGCGTCCCGCTCCACCGCGGGACGGCCCGCATCCCGGATCACTCTCACCAGCTCGGCCTTGGGGATCGCCTGCCCGTGACCGGCCCCCGACATCAGCGAGATGACCTCCTCCACCACAGTGCCGTCCATGTCGTTCGCGCCGAAGAAGAGGGCGGTCTGGGCCAACTTGAGCCCAGTCATCACCCAGTACGTCTTGATGTGCGCGAAGTTGTCGAGCAGCAGCCGAGACACGGCCAGCGTCCTAAGATCGTCCACTCCGGTGGTGGGCGGCAGATGCGCCAGCGGGCTGTTGGCCGGCTGGAAAGCCAGGGGGACGAAGGCCTGGAAGCCGCCGGTGCGATCTTGGGCCGCGCGCAACCGCAGCAGGTGATCGACCCGGTCCTCCCGGGTCTCGACGTGCCCGTATAGCATGGTGGCGTTGGTCCGTAACCCCAAGGTATGGGCGAGCTCATGGACCTCCAGCCACCGGTCCCCCGAGATCTTGGCCGGGCACACCGCCGCGCGCACCCGGGCGTCCAGGATCTCCGCGCCTCCGCCCGGCATGCTGTCCAGCCCCGCTTCCTGCAGATCGCGCAGGATGTGTTCGACCGAGGTGTCCTCGGTCTCGGCGAAGTGGACCACCTCCGAAGCGGTGAAGGCCTTGATGTGGGCCTGGGGCGCCATCGCCCTGATGCCCGAGACCATCGCCCGCACCTGCCGGTAGGGGAGCGAGGGGTGCTCCCCGCCCACGATGTGGATCTCGGTCGCCCCCTGTTCGATGCCTTCCCGCGCTTTGGCCAGCACCTCCTCCACCGTCAGGGTGTAGGCACCGGGCTCACCCTCCTCCCGCGAAAAAGCGCAAAACCGGCAATGATTGCGGCAGACGTTCGTGTAGTTGATGTGGCGGTTGACCACGAAATACACGTCGTCACCCACCCGGGAGCGGCGCACCCGGTCGGCCAGGCGGCCGATCCGCAGCAGGTCGGCGGACTCGAACAGGGCCAGGCCGTCGGCGGCGGAAAGGCGCTCCCCTCGAGCTGCTTTCTCTTCGACGACGGTGAGCGGATCGAGACGCGTTCTGCGGGGCATGGCCCGGAGTCTAGCACAACGGGGTGGGGCCTCCGCCCGCCGCCCCGGCGGGCCGGCGCGGCACCGGCAGCGACCCCCGGCTCGCCTCAGACCACGGCGTGATGCAGCGCGATGATGCCCCCCGCCAGGATCTCATAACGGACGTTGCGCAGACCCGCCTGTTCCATCAGGCTCTTGAGTTCTTCCGGCCCGGGAAATCGGAGGACAGACGCAGGCAGGTAGCTGTAGGCGGCCCGGTCGGGCGCCAACACGGCCCCCAGCCGGGGTACGACCCGCTGGAACCAGAGAGCATAGAACTGCTTGAACACGGGGATGCCGGGCCGCGTGATCTCCAAACACACCACCTTGCCTCCGGGGCGGCACACCCGCCGCATCTCGCTGAAGGCCCGGACGATGTCGGGCACGTTGCGGATGCCGAAGCCTACCGTGCAGGCATCAAAGCCGTGCACTTCGGAGGGCGTGGCCGCGGCGGCGGGCCGGACGGCCTCAGTCCCGGCCCCCAGCGCGCCGGCCCCGGCAGGGGCGGGCTCCGCGGCCATGTCCGCCGCCCCGTCCGGGAAGGGAAGGGCGAGCACATCCCCGACGCGGAAGTCCACGTAGAGTTGGTTGCGGCCGCACTTCTCCCGGGCGATGTCGAGCATCTCGGTGGATAGGTCCACCCCGACGACCAGACCTTCTCGGCCCACCACCCGCTTGAGCGCGAACGCGAAGTCCCCCGTGCCGCAGCAAACGTCGAGGGCGGAGCCACCCGGCCTCACCTGGGCCACCATCACGCCCAGCTCGCGCCAGCGGTGATGCAGTCCGGCCGTCATGAGGTCGTTCAGCCGGTCGTAGCTGCCGGCGATCTCGTCGAACATCCGCAAGACCTTGCCCGGATCGGGGGAAGCGTCGACGGTGCGCCTGTTCACGGCACGAAGAGGCTGAGGGTGGTGAAGAACAGGAAGACCACGCTGATGATGCCGTTCATGGTCATGAAGGCCACGCCCACCTTCTCCAGGTCGGCCCTGCGCATCAACCAGTTCTCGTACAGCAGCAGCGCGGCGCAAACAACCACGCCCAGATAGTAGACCCAGTTGACTCCCTGGACGTAGCCGGTGAGCCCCAGCAGCACCGCGGCGGCCAGGTGGAAGAGGCGCGTGGCCCACAGACCCGCCCGCACCCCCAGGTCGGCCGGGATGGAGTGGAGGCCCTGCGCCCGGTCCACCCCGATGTCCATGAAGGCGTAGATCACGTCGAAACCGGCGATCCACAGACCCACCCCGGCGCCCAACAAGAACGGCTCCCAGGTCACCGCGCCGGTCACGGCCACCCAGGCGCCGACCGGCCCCAGACCGTCGGCCAGCCCCAAGACCAGATGGCACCCCCAAGTCCACCGCTTGGTGTAGGGGTAGACCACCATGGGGATCACCGCCAGCGGCCACAGATACCGGGTGATCACCGGCAGATTGAAGGTGGCCCCCACCAGCACCGCCAGCGATACCAAGGCGAAGATCCATACCTGTCGCCGGCTGAGCCGCCCCGCCGGCAGCTCCCGCCCGGCCGTGCGCGGGTTGCGGGCATCGATCTGAGCGTCGATCAGCCGGTTGACGGCCATCCCGAAGCTGCGCGCGGCCACCATGGCCACGGTGATCCAAAACATGCGCCAAAAGTCGGGCACCTGCATCTCGGCCAGGAAGGCGGCGGCATAGGCGAACGGCAGCGCGAACACCGAGTGCTCGAACTTGACCAGACTGATGAAGCGGCGGGCGTAGGTGAGGAGCATGTCGCCTTCCGGTAGCGGGAAGGATCAGTCCGCGGGAGCCGCCGGAGTCGACGGGGGTGGGGTGGGAACGGCTGAGGCCGGCCCGCCGGGGCCGGGGCTCGCAGAGCCGCCGGCCGCCGAGGTTTCCGTCTCCAGGTCTCCCAGCCCCAACGAAGGCCACAGCTCGTCGATACGGGCCTTGACCTCTGCCGACATTTCCACGTCGGCGGGCCATTCCCGCTGATGCCCTTCCTCCGGCCATTTGACGGTGGCGTCGATGCCTATCTTGCCGCCCCAGAGAGGCCGGGGCGAGGAATGGTCCAGGACGTCGAGGGGACCGTCGACGACGGTGACGTCCCGTTTCCAGTCGACGTTGTTGAACACCCGCCACGCCACCTGAGCATAGTCATGCACGTCCACCTCGCCATCGACCACCACGATGCACTTGCAGAACTGCATCTGGCCCGTCCCCCACAGGGAGTGCATGACTTTGCGGGCCTGCATCGGATAGCGCTTCTTGACCGATACCAGCACACAGTTGTGGAAGCCGCCCTCCTTGGGCAGGTCCATGTCCACCACCTCGGGCAGAGTGAGGCGGAGGAGGGGCAGGAACAGGCGTTCTGTGGCCTTGCCCAGATGCGTGTCCTCCATGGGAGCTTGCCCTACGATGGTGGTGGCATAGATGGGGTCCCGCCGGTGGGTGATGGTGGTCACGTGGAACACCGGATAGTCGTCTGCCAGCGAGTAGTAGCCGGTGTGGTCACCGAACGGTCCTTCCCGTCGCCGCTCTTCCAGGTCAACGTAGCCCTCGAGGACGATCTCGGCATGAGCCGGAACCTCGAGGTCGACCGTCTTGGCCTTGACCATCTCCACCGCCCTACCCCGCAGGAACCCGGCGAAGGTCATCTCGTCGATCATGGCGGGGAGAGGGGCGGTGGCGGCGTAGGTGAGAGCGGGATCGGTCCCGATGGCGACTGCCGCCTCCATGCGGCCGCGCGACTCCCGGTAGTGCTCGGCGGCGTCTTTGTGGACATGCCAATGCATGCCGGTGGTGTTGCGGTCGAACACCTGCAGACGGTACATGCCCACGTTCCGGCGGCCGGTCTGGGGATGGCGGGTGAAGACCAGGGGCAAGGTGATGTAGCGGCCGGCGTCAAGCGGCCAACACTGGAGGAGGGGCAACGCCCCCAGATCGACCTCGGCCCCGGTGTGGACCACCTCCTGGCAGGGGCCTCTGCGCACAGCGCGTGGCTGCAAGGCCGCCAGGTCCTTAAGCCTGAGCAGAGCCTTGACCTTGTCCACAGTCCGCTCCGGCAGCTCCATGGTCACCAGCTTCTCCACCCGACCGGCCAGCTCCGCGTAGGACTCCGCCCGTAGGGCCAAGCACATCCTCTCGGCGGTGCCGAACTGATTGATGAGGACGGGGATGGTATGGCCGACAGGGCGGGTGAAGAGCAGCGCCGGCCCGCCCGCTTTTACCACCCGGTCGGCTATCTCGCTGATCTCGAGCACCGGGTCGACCGGCGTGTCGATGACCTTGAGCCAGCCCCGGGCTTGCAGGGCGGATATGAAGTCGCGCAGGTCGTTCATGCGTCGGCGAGTGCGTCCCGATAGACGCGAAGGGTCTCCCCGGCCGCCTTGCTCCACGAGAAGGTCGCGGCCCGGCGCAGACCCTCCCGGCGCAGACTCTCGCGCAGTTCAGGTTCGGTGAGCACTCGGATCACACAGTCTTCGAAGCGCTCGAGAGAAGTGGGGTTGAAGTGCAGGGCGGCCGAGCCGGTCACCTCGGGAAGCGAAGAGGAGTCCGACACCACGCAGGGAGTACCGCAGGCCATAGCCTCGAGAGGGGGCAGACCGAAGCCTTCGTGTAACGATGGGAACACGAACAACGTCGCCGCCGAGTAGACCGCCGGCAGATCGTCGTCGCGGATCAGACCCGGGAACAGCACCTTGTCATCCAGGCCCCTCTTCTGCACCTCCCTCTTGAGCTTCCCGTACTGGCCACGTTGGGCGCCGGCCAGCACCAGGGCGGGAGTGTCCCCCAGTCGGCGAAGCAGCCGGGCCCATCCTTCGATCAGGAAGGGCAGGTTCTTCTCGGGCCGGAAATCTCCGGCCCAGAAGGCGAAGCGTTCGGGGAGCGAGTAGTGGCGGCGGGCGGCCGACTTCGCCTCGCTGGGCACATCCGGGCGGAAGCGCTCGGACACGCCGTTGTGGATCACGCTCACCTTGGCCGGATCGACCCCCGCGTAGGCGATCAGGGTGGACAGAGAGATGTTCGACACCGTGATGATGTGCCGAGCCTCGGCCAGGGTCCGGGTGAGCTGCCGCTTGTAGCGCATGCGAAGGACCGGAGGAAGGCTGCGGGAATAGAGCAAGGGGGTGACGTCGTGCACGGTGGCCACGAAGGGTACGTCGAGAGGAGTGGGCACCCAGGGGCTGGGCACGTGGAGCAGATCGACCCCCGCCTTCTTCACCAGGGCCCGAAAGGCGGCGCCGGCGTGGGGAGCCAGGGGATCCATGTTGGCCGAGACGAAGGCGAAGCTCTCAGCCGCAGGCATGTTCTCCTTCTCCTGGTCCTGGCAGAAGATCACCGCTTCGATACCGGCCGCGGCGAAATGGCGCAGAAGGTTGCGGGAATACGTGCTGATGCCCCGGTATCTGATCACCCGTGCGTCGAAGCCGATCCTCACGCGCCCTCCTGCCCGCCGATCCAGGGGTCCGCCCGGCCGCGAGACCCCCTGTGCTTCCACCAAGAATAGTAGCAGAGGGTGCCTCTGCCTCCTTGCGTTCCCGCCCTCAAGATTATAGAATCAGTGCATATTTATATCCTGCGCGAAGAGGTTAGCCTGTGCCGAAGGATATGGTGCCCGGGGGACCGCGAGAGGAGGCCGAGAAGAGTGCGGTCCTCGACAAGGCCGCGCGTATCCTCGACGAACACAAACTCGATATCACCCGGAGCTGGCTCAACCGCATCATCAGCCAGATCGAGGACGTGCAGGCGCTCGAGCGCTTCCCCACCCAGGAGAGCGTACGCACCTCGGTGGAGCTCATCCAGGGACTGGCCGACTGCCTTGCCGACGAGGAGACCCTGTCCCAGTTCGAGGTGGGCGGTCTCTACTACAAGCAGGCGGCTGCCCTGGGCATGCTGCAGAGAGAGGACACGGGGGGCATCGGCAGCCTGGCCGAGAGTCTGGACGCGCTCGAAGAGGCCATCTGGGACCGGCTGGCCGAAGGATTACGCCGGCAGGACCGGGAGGTCCTCCATCTGGTTCGGGTGCTGCGCATGGGACTGCGCCGAGTCATGACCGCCGCCACTGAGACCTTCCACGAGCAGTCCAGCGCCGAACTCGACCGCCTCGCCCACACCGACACGCTGACCGGTCTTAACAACCGGCGCTTCCTGGAGCAGGAGCTGGAACGGCACGTCGAGCTGTACAAGCGCTATCGGCGCCCCTTCGCCGTCCTCATGCTCGACTTCGATAGCCTCAAGTGGCTCAACGACACCCACGGGCACGCCGCCGGCGATGCCGCGCTCAAGCATTTGGCCGCGCTCATGCGCGCCAATGTGCGCGACGTCGATATCCCCTGCCGTTTCGGGGGCGACGAATTCGTCATCCTCATGCCTGAGGCGGACAAGAACGCCATCCGGGCCGTGGGGCGCAGGATCTCGGAATCACTGGGCAGGACCCAACTCAAGCTCGGCAGCGCTTTGGTCCCCCTGCAAGTCAGTTTCGGCACGGCGGCCTGCCCTGCCGACGGCACCGAGTCGGAACTACTCCTGCAGCAGGCGGACGCCGAGTTGTACGCCGCCAAGCAGCGCAAGGGCGGGCGCCCCGTCGGTGCGGCCCCGGCGGGACCGGCTTAGCCTAGTTCTCGCCTGCGCCGGCCGCCGGAGGCGCCGCGCACTCGTACGCCTCTCCCCGCAGGGTCTCCACCGCGTGCTCGAGCACGGGACGGATCACGGCGAAGTGCTCGCGGCAGGCCTTGGGGCTGCCGGGCATGTTGATGATGAGGGTCTGCTTGCGGACGGCCGAGACCGCCCTGCTCAACATCGCCTGTGCGGTGACGGCCAGCGAGGCCGAGCGCATGGCTTCGGCGAAGCCGGGCGCCAAGCGGTCGCACACGGCCAGAGTGGCCTCGGGGGTGCAGTCACGAGGAGCCAAGCCGGTGCCGCCGGTGGTCAGCACCAGGTCGTACTCGCCGGTATCGGCGAGCACCATGAGCGTCCGCTCGATCTGAGGCCGGTCGTCGGGGATCACAATGGCGTCGTCCGCCTGGGCTCCCATCTCTCGCAGCAGTCCCACCAGCAGGGGGCCGGAGGCGTCGGTCCGCAGCCCCGCGCTGGCCTTGTCGCTGAGGGTGACCACGGCCGCTCTGATAGGGCGGCTGAGGCGGGGGTGACTCACGTTCCCACTCCCCAGGCCCGCACCCGGACCGTGTCGCCCGGAGCCACCCGCCCTCCCCGCAACACCCGCACAAAGACGCCTTCCTTCGGCATGACGCAGTCGCCGGCCTGGTAGTAGATGGCGCAGCGGGTGTGACACTCCTTGCCGATCTGAGTGACCTCCACCAGAGCTTCGCCCAACTCCAGCGTCGTGCCGATGGGCAGGGTGGAGACCGCCAGTCCGGTGGTGGTGATGTTCTCGGCGAAGTCACCCGGACCGACCGTGAGCCCCATCGCCACCATCTTGTCGACCGACTCCTGGGCCAGCAGGCTCACCTGTCGGTGCCAGGGGCCGGCGTGAGCGTCGCCCTCGATGCCGTGATCGGCCCGCAGCATCACTTCCGGTCCAGGCTTCTTGCGCTCGCCCTTGGCGGAACTCACGTTGACAGCGATGACGGTGCCGGAGAGGGCGGGGGCCGGCGGGGGCAAGTCGGGGTGATGCGCGGACATCGTCGCGCCCGCCGCCTCCGCCGGGCGCAAGTAGTCTTCTTTGCCGCCCGTCTTCTCGAGCAGACGAATGTCTCCGATGACCATCCCCCTGTCCACCGCCTTGCACATGTCGTAGATGGTGATAGCGGCGACGGCGGCCCCGACCAACGCTTCCATCTCCACCCCGGTGCGCTCCTCCGTGCGGGTGGTGCACTCGATGTCCACCCTGGCCTCAGCCTCAGCCACGGCAAAAGTGAGGTCCACCTGGGTGAGGAAGAGGGGGTGGCACAAAGGCACCAGTTCCGCCGTCCGTTTGGCGGCCATGATGCCCGCCACCTTGGCCACAGCCAGCACGTCACCCTTGGGCAGAGCCTGCTCCTGCAGGAGGCGCAGGGTGGCCGGCGCCATCCAGACCCGCGCCCCCGCCCGGGCCGCCCGCCGGGTGGGCGCCTTGCCACTCACGTCGACCATGCGGGCCTCGCCCTCCCCGTCGACATGGGTGAGCCGCGGCTCCTTCTCCACTTCAGCCTCCCACCTGCGACATGCCCCGCGAGGTCCGGCCGGGCAGCAGGTTCTTGTCGAAGGTCTTGCATGACAGGGACTCGGTCATCGCGGCCAGCACGCCCTGCCGGTCGCGAGCCCGCACCGCCCCCCGCACGTCGATCTCCTCATCGGAGAACAGGCAGTTCTTCAGCCGCCCGTCGGCGGTCAGGCGCAGACGATTACACTCCGCGCAGAAGTGATCCGAGACCGAACCGATGAAACCGAGAGTGCCTTGATACCCGGGGAACCGGTAGTAGCGGGCAGGCCCCCAGCCTCCGGGCGAGGCCACCGGAGCCAGCGGACCGGGGCCGTCGGCCCCCAGTTCTTCCAGGGCGGCCATCACCTGGCCCTTGGTGAGGGCCTCCCCGGCGGAGCGGGGGCCGCATCCACCCACCGGCATCCACTCGATGAAGCGCACATGCAGCGGCCGGGCTCGGGTGAGGGCCATGAACTCAGGCAGCTCGGGCAGCAACTCGGGCATCATCACCACGTTGATCTTGACCGGGTCGAGCCCGTGGCTGAGCGCGGCCTCCACCCCGGCCAGGGCGGCCTCCAACGACCCGCCCCGGGTGAGGCGCCGGTATCTGGCCGGCTCGAGGGAGTCCACGCTGATGTTCACCCGGTCCAGGCCCCGAGCCTTGAGCTCGCCGGCAAAGCGGGGGAGCAGCACGCCGTTGGTGGTGAGCGAGACGTCACGCACGCCCGGAACCGCCCTGATCATGCCCACCAAGTCGGGCAGGCCCCGCCTCACCAAGGGTTCGCCCCCGGTGACCCTGACCTTGGAGATGCCCAGTTCGGCCGCCACCTGCACGAAGAAGACCATGTCCTCGTAGGAGAGCAGGTCCTCGTGCGGTTTGAAGGGCACCCCCTCTGGGGGCATGCAGTAGACGCAGCGGAAGTTGCAGCGATCGGTCACCGACAGCCGCAGATAGTCGACGATCTGCCCGAGCGGCGGATTCACGTGCCTGACCTCTGAGTCGAAGCCTCTAGGCGTTATACTCGTGCAAGTATACGCTGTTCGATGAGGTCGGCCAAGCCCTTCGCATCGCCGAGGGCGAACTGAGGGACGGGGTAGTCGGGGAAGGGCTGGTCGCTCGTAATACCGATCAGCTCGTCCACGGTGCTGACGAGTTCCGTACTGCGGGCCCGCCTCGACACTTCTATCTTGGGAGCGTCCTGCTTCTTGAACCCCTCGGTGATCACCAGGTCCACCGGTTCCCGGATCTGGCGGATCAGTTCGCCCAGCGGCTGTTCCTCCCCCACTGTCACCTGCCACACATACTGATCGGGTGAGGATATACCCACCACTTCGGCTCCCAGCTCGCGGAAGCGGTAGGAATCGGTGCCGGGCACGTCGATGTCGAAGCCGTGGGTGTCGTGTTTTAGGACCGCTACCCGGTAGCCCCGCCTGCGCAGTTCTTCCACCACCCCCAAGACCACCGTGGTCTTACCCGACTTCTTCTTACCGACGAACGACACCGTGGGCAGCGGGGTCGCCGCCATGAAGGCCTGGATGCGGGGCTGGAGCGCCGCGCGCCAGCCCCCACCCTCCGCGGCCAGGCGCTCCCTGGCCGCCGCCAGCTCGGCCGGGGTGTTGACGTTCATGAATAACCCCTCCGGGTCGCCGTAGCTCCCGTCGTTCATGTCGAGGTAGCCGGTGCTCAGGTCGGGATAGATGTCGAAGATCCGCCGTCCGCCCGACCGGATGAACTCACGGTAGGCGTCCAGCGTGCCCTTGCCGTACACGGCGCAGAGGGGCTGCAGGTACTCGCCGTGCCGGGGGACGAACACATCGTATCCCGGGGAGCGGTCGGCCAGCGCCCACAACAGCCGGGGGGTGACGAAGGGCATGTCGCACGCGACGCACAGCACCCGCTCGGTGGGCGCGGCCAAAACGGCTGTGTACACACCCACCGCCGAGCCGATCTCAGGCAGAGCGTCGTTGATCACGGGCAGACCAAGATGGTGGAAACGGGAAGGATCCCGAGCGACCACGAAGACGTGGGGGAACAGTGGAGCCAGGCGGTCCCGCATCCATTCGAGCAACGTCCCCCCCACGAAGGGGGCGAAGGCCTTGTCCTCCCCCATGCGGGTGGACAGACCCCCGGCCAGCAACGCCAGACTCACATCCGAGCGGTAGGGACGCCAGAACAGCGTGCCCCCTCCCCTCGCCTCACCCATTTGCCCGACCATGCTCGCTCTCCTCAGCCCGCTAACACGTGCAGGGCCGTCGCTTTGACACTCGCGGTGACCCGCGCACCCGGGACGATGCCCAGCTCGTCCGCGGAAGCCCGGGTGATGAGAGAGATTACCTCACCTTCCCCTCCGAAGACGGCCGTCCCTTCCTGCTCGCAGTCCAACCTCACCACCACCCGCACCAGGGGCCCGGCTGCGGTGACGCTGTGCACGGTCCCGCTCCAACGGTTCCGTACGCTCGTGGGGGGAGAGCCGGGGGTGGCGCTGGCCCCGGCCGCCGCCGGGGCCAGCGCCACGTCCTCCGGGCGCACCGCCACCATGACCTCCGTGCCGGGAGCCGCCTCAGAGATCACCTCGGCCATGATCCCGGCTTCCGTGCGCACGGTGCAAAGCCCTTCCCGGCAAAGCGTAACGCGGCCGTGCCAGATGGTCTCGGCCCCGGTGAAGTCGGCCACGAACGCCGTCTGGGGATGCGTGAAGACCTCCTCGGGGCTGCCGATCTGTACTACCGATCCGTCCTGAACCACCGCCACCCGTTGGGCCAACGCGAGCGCCTCGCTGTGCTCGTGAGTGATGATGACCACGGTCGCCGCCAGGCTCTCGACCACCCGCCTCAAGTCCTCGCGGAAGCGGCGGCGCACGTGGACGTCCAGATTGCTGGTAGGCTCGTCCAGAAACAGGATGTCCGGCTCCACCACGAGCGCCCGCGCCAAGGCCACTCGCTGCAACTCGCCGCCCGACAGCGTGCGCATGTCGGCTCCCGAGAGATGGAGAAGACCCATGAAGTCCAGGGTGCGGTGGACCCGGTTGCTCACCTCTTTACGAGAGAGCCGCCGGAAGCGCAGTCCGAAGCCGACGTTCTCCTCCACGCTGCCCTGGAAAAGGAGAGGCCGCTGGAACACGGCCGCGGTCCGGCGCCGGGCGGCCAGGTCGTGGATGTCCACTCGCCGGCCGTGGTACGAGATCCAGCCCTCGTCCGGCCGCTCAAGGAGGGCCAGGATCCTGAACAGCGTGGTCTTCCCGGCCCCGTTGGGTCCGAGGATGGCCAACACCTCGCCCTCGAAGATGCGAAGGAGATCGACCGCGACCACCGTCCGGCCGCCGTACCGCTTGCGCAGTCGGCGGGCCTCGATGGCGACCGGGCGGGCGGCTTGCCCCGGCCCCGGCCCCTGGTCGAGGCCGGTCATCATGACGCCGGCACTCACGACTGCAGCCATCTCCGCTTGATGCCTTGCTGTGAGCGGGTGAGGGCGAAGGTGATGACGAAGGCCAGCACCATCAGGATGAGCCCGAAGGCGACGGCGGTGGCGTAGTCGCCCTGCCGCACGAGAGCCATGGTCGCCGTGGTCATGGTTCCGGTGAGGTTGCGTCCCGCCACCGAGAGATTGCCACCCACCATCATGACCGCCCCCACCTCGCTGATGGCCGCCCCGAACCCGGCCACAATGGCGGAGAATATGGTGACCCGAGCCTCCCTGATGACCAGCCAGACGGTCTGCGCCCGCGACGCCCCCAGTCCCATCGCCTGCAGACGCACCTCTTTGGGTACGGACGCCACTCCCCCCATAGTGATGGCGGCTATGACCGGGGTGGCGATGAAGAACTGGGCCACGATCATGGCGGTGGGAGTGTAGAGAAGATCCAGACCGCCCAAGGGTCCCTGGCGGGAGAGAAGCAGGAAGATGAAGAGTCCCACCACCACCGGCGGCAGCATCAGCCCCACGTTGAGGATCGTGGCCGCTGCTCCCCAGCCCCAGAAGCGCCGGAAGGCGAGCCAGGTGCCCAGCGGTATCCCCACCAGCATGCCCAAGATCGTGGCCGTGCCGGCCACCCGGACCGACATCCACATGACTTGGTAGACGTAGCTGTCGCCCTCCACCAAAAGAGCGACCGCCTCCTTGACCGCTTCCCAGATGACGCCCAAGGTCTTCCTCCCTACTCCCCGCCGTCGGCAGCGGGAACGAACAGGGGCCGGCCGAACTCCTCCACCCCGAACCCGGCGATGAGCTCCTGCGCCTTCTTCGACAGGATCCACTTCATGAAGTCGAGGGCGCCCTCTCGGTTCCGGCCCTTTGCGGTGGTGATCACGTGATAGCGGTTGAGCAGCGCGGTGTCGCCTTCCACCAGCGTCACCAGAGCCAAGGTAGGCCTCTTTACCAGATAGGTGGCCCGGTCGGAGAGGGTATAGCCTCCTTTCTGGTCGGCGATGGTGAGAGTCTCGCCCATCCCCTGGCCGGTGGTGACATACCAGCGCCCGCCCGGCTCGATGCCGGCCTCCTGCCAGATGGCTTTCTCCTGGGCATACGTGCCCGAGTCGTCCCCCCGGCTGAAGAAGGCGGCCTCCGCGCCCGCGATCTTCGCGAACGCCGCCGAAGCATCGGCCATCCCCCTCACCCGGGCCGGATCGGCAGAGGGGCCGACCACGACGAATTCGTTGTACATCACCAGCTTGCGCTCCCGGCCGAGCCCCCTTTCCATGAACCTCTGCTCCGCAGCGGGGGCATGGACCAGGAGCACATCGGCGTCACCCGTCTCTCCCAGTCTAAGGGCCTCCCCGCTCCCCACCGCCACCACTTTGACGGCGTACTGGGGGAAGGCCTCCACGAAGGCAGGAACGAGCAGATCGAAGAGAGCGGAGTCCTGGATGGAGGTGGTCGACGCCAGGACGAGGTCCGACCCGGCGGCGTCGATGGGCGCCGACCCGCCCCCCCCGCAGCCCCCGCTCAGCAGGGTAGCGGCCGCGGCCAAAACGACAGCCGGCATCAAGGCCGCCGGCCCGACTGCGAACGGCGCCCTGTTGTTGCCGGATCCCCGCCGGCTTGACCGCTTCCAGCTTCTGATCGCAAGCACCCCGGTCGTGGCCCAATGTACAGTTGTAATAGTACATTACATACAAACCGAGCGTGGCTGCGCCGACCTACTAACGAAGACCTCTTCTCCTGCCGAGGAGAGGATGTAGCATGGGGAGGACCGACCGGGGGCCCGACGAGCCCAGGGGAGGACAGGGTGCCCGCCTTCGAGCGCATACTCGCCACGTACGAACACCGGCTGCAGAAGCTCGCCGACGAGCTCATTGCCGACCTGGACCCCCCCGATCAGGAGCGGGCCCAGCTCCTACTGGCGGCTCAACTCGCCCAGGCCGTCGTGCGCGCCTACGACGCTTTCCAACTCGACCGGACCACCGGCCTCGACGCCGCCACGTCCGTGATGTACGCCTCGGCCACCCAGCCGGGACGGCGGGTCCTCAACGTCCCCCTGCGGACGCTGGTGGACAACAACACGCTCACCGGCCTGGAGGCCCGCCTCCTCAGCGGGTTCCTCAACCTCAAGCGCAGTCTGATCATCAGCGGCGGTCCCAACGTGGGCAAGTCCACCCTGCTCAACGCCCTACTCGGTATGCTGCCGCGGGACCAGCGGCTGGTGGTGGTAGCGGAGGAGGAAGAAGAGGAGCTCCCGGCGCTGCGTGATCGCTCTTTCGTCGTCCAGATCAAGGCCAAGCCGGGGACATCCGCCCGAGCCGCCGCCTTCCACCGAGCGGGCGACATGAAACCCACCTGGGTGGTGGCGGGCGAACTGGGCAGACGGGACGGCCCCGCCTTCCTGCAGACGCTGACCGCCGAGACCTCCGGCCTGGCCACCGTGCAGAGCCCCGACCCCGGCCTCACCCTGGCCGATTGGCTCTCGACAGCCCGGGGGCTTGACGAGCACCTCACCGGGATCCGGCCGCTCTTCGTGCACATGGACCGGGACCAGGGCGGCCGTCCCCGCATCATCAAGGTGCTCGAGCTGCTCAGCGAGGGCGACAAGCCCGTCCTCAAGCCCTACCGGACCGGCTAGGCCGCGCGACCCCGGCGGGCCGGGCGCCGGCCCGGCCGCCGGGGCCGCCCAGAGGCGGCCCCGGCGGCCTCCTATCGCCCGGCCAGCAACTCCCGCAGACCGTCCTCGTCGAGCAGGGGGATGCCGAGTTCCCGGGCCCGGGCCAGTTTCGAACCCGCTTCTTCACCCACTACCACGTAGTCGGTCTTGGCACTGACCGAACCGGTGACGCGCCCGCCCGCGGCCACGATGAGATCGGTGGCCTCCTGCCGGGTCAGGGTCGGCAGGGTGCCGGTCAACACCAAGGTCTGGCCGGCCAGCGGACCGGTGGCGGATGATGCGTCCGCTCCTTGCTCGGAAACACTGTCCGTCGTCCCCTTCTGCGCCTCCATGGTCACCCCCGCCTCCCGCAGCCGCGCGATCAGGTCAAGGTTGCGGGGATCGCGGAAGTACTCCCAGACCGCCTGGGCGATTACCGGTCCCACGCCGGGGGTGTCGCTGATCTCTTCCACCGAGGCTTCCTGCAGGGCGGCGAGCGAGCCGAAGCGACGCACCAGCAGTTCCGCGTTCTCGCTCCCCACGTGAGGGATGCCCAGAGCGAAGAGGACCCGGGCGAGCGGCCGCTCCTTGGACGCGGCGATCGCCCCTACGATGTTGGCGGCCGATTTCTCGCCGAGCCGCTCCAGTCCCGCCAGTTGCCCGGCTTCCAGGCGGTAGAGGTCGGCCGCGTCGTTGATGAGTCGCAGGGCCAGGAGCCGCTCGACCAGCTTTTCGCCCACCCCGTCGATGTCCATGGCTCCCTTGCTGACGAAGTGCTTCACCGCTTCGGCCCGCTTGGCCGGACAGTCGGGGTTGGGGCAGCGCACCGCCACCTCACCGGGCACCCTCACCACCGCCGTCCCGCACGAGGGGCAGTGGTCAGGCATCCGGAAGGGGACCTCAGACCCTGTGCGGAGGTCGGTCAAGGGCGCCACCACCTGAGGGATGACGTCTCCGGCCCGCTGCAGGATCACCATGTCACCCTCGCGCAGGTCCTTGCGTCGGATGTCGTCCTCGTTGTGGAGCGTGGCCTTCTCCACCGTCACCCCGCCCACCTCCACCGGCTCCAGCTCCGCCCACGGGTTGAGCACCCCGGTGCGGCCGACGTTGACGTGGATCTTGAGCAGGCGGGTCTGCGCCGTGGTGGGGGCGAACTTGTAGGCCACCGCCCAGCGCGGATCACGGCCGACCGCCCCCAGGGCGGCCTGCAGGGCGCGGTCGTTGACCTTGACCACCACTCCGTCGATGTCGTAGTCGAGTTGTTCCCGCCGCTCCTGCCAAGCCCGGCATCCAGCCAGGATCTCCGCCAGCGTAGCGGCCGGACGCACGTCGGGGTTCACCCGGAAGCCGGCGCTCCGCAGCCACTCGAGCACTTCCAGATGGGTCGCGAACTCCCGGCCCTCCACCAGGCCCACTCCGTAGAACCACACGGACAGCGGTCGGGAGGCGGTCACCCGAGGGTCGAGCTGGCGGAGCGACCCCGCCGCCGCGTTGCGCGGGTTCGCGAAGGTGGCCTCTACGGCGGCCAACCGTTGCTCGTTGAGTTGGGAGAAGGCCCGCAGCGGCAGGTAGACCTCCCCCCTCACCTCCACCACCGCCGGGAAGGGCTCGGCGGCCGCGAGCAGAGCGAGCGGCACCGCGGGGATGGTGCGCAGATTGGACGTGACGTCCTCGCCCACCTCCCCGTTGCCGCGCGTGGCCCCCACCGCCAGGCGTCCGTCCTCATAGCGCAGGGAGACGGCCAGTCCGTCGATCTTGGGCTCGAGCACGAAGCGGAGCGCCGCCGGATCGAAACCGGCGTCGGCGGTCAACTTGACCACGCGGGCGTGCCAGGCCCGCAGTTCTTCCTCGTTCTTGGCGTTGGCCAGCGAGAGCATGGCCTCGCCGTGGCGCACCTGGGTGAATCCGGCCAGCGGTTCCCCCCCCACCCGCTGAGTGGGAGAGTCGGGGGTGATGAGCTCAGGATGGGCGGCCTCGAGCTCTGACAGCTCCCGGTAGAGAGCGTCGTACTCGGCGTCGGAGATCTCGGGGCTGTCGAGAACGTAGTAGCGATAATCGTGATGGCGGATGAGCGCCCTCAGCTCCTGCAGCCTCTGCTCCACCGAGCTCACCGCCCCCGCCACCGAAGCGCCTCCTAGCTCCCGAGAGCCTCCGCCAACTCAGGGATAGTATGGACCAGGAGGCCCGGCTTTTCAGCAACCAAGTCGGGGACAGCGAAGACGCCCCAACTCACCGCGATGGGGAAGGTGCCGGCCGCGTGGGCAGCTTGGATGTCGGCCGGGCTATCACCTACGTAGGCAGAGCGGGCGGGGTCGACCCCGAGCTGGGCCAGACAGGTGAGGATGGGATCGGGCGAAGGCTTGTTGCCGGTGCTCTCGTCCGCGCAGACGCTGGCGTCGAAATAGCCCTCGATGCCGGTGAGGTCGAAGGCCATCTGCGTGGTGTGGCGGGACTTGGACGTGACCAGCCCCACTTTGACCCCCGCCGCTCTCAAGCCCTGCAGCAAGTGGAGCATGCCGTCGTACAGCGTGAGCATGCGATCGTGCTCGCGGTGGTTGAACTCCCGGTAGACCTCCACCAGGCGGTCGGCGTGCTCGGGGCTGAAAAGCAGCATCTGCTCCCGCAGGGGCCGGCCGACATAGGCCACCGCTTCTTCGCGCGACACCTCGCGCCCCAGCACTTCCCGGATGGCATGCTGGAACGACACGACGATCAGTTCCACCGAATCGACGACGGTGCCGTCGAGATCGAAGACCACGGCTTCGTAAGGGGGACCGCTCTCCGAGCTCACCGGTCGTCCTTCCAAGGGCCCAGCTCTTCCTCCCAGCAGCGCAGGCGGTCGAGAGCCTCGTGGGACATGAGGTCGAAGTGGAGCGGGGTGATGGATACCCGGCCCTCGGCGACGGCCTCGAAGTCGGTGCCGGGCTCGTGCTGATAGCTGAGATCATCGTTGTAGATATGGTAGCGCCGGCGCGTGCCTTCGCTCTCCCGGTACTCGACCCTGTCACCGTAGATGCGCTTGCCGAGCACCGTCAGCCGGACCCCGGCCAGAGCCTCCCAGGACCGGTCGGGGCAGTTGACGTTCAGCAGCGTCTTGGCCGGGAATCCCCGGGCCAGAGCGACCGTCACCAGCCGGTGCGCGAAACGGGCCGGGACCGACAGGTCGTACCCCGGATGGTAGCCGTGGGCGGAGATGGCGACCGCGGGGATGTCGAGCATGATGCCCTCCAGAGCCGCCGCCACAGTGCCCGAATAGGTGATGTC
>CAYNPL010000027.1:31450-34361 GCA_964399135.1 uncultured Gaiellales bacterium | reverse complement strand
GACGATGACGTCGAACCACTCCGGGTTCTTGACGAACCACATGCAGGTGGCGTCGACATGTGCATACTCCCGTTTGATATTGGGGTAGTCGGCGTCACCGATCTCGTTGAAGGCCCGCCACCACAGGTCCCAGGCGTAGGTCAGCACGTTGGTCTTGCCCACCAAGGTGAGCTGGCCGCGGCGGTCGGCCCGGCCCGCGTAGTCGAAGGCGTAGCGAAGACAGCGCTCCACCCCCAGGCGGGTGTTGACGCTCACTTGGGTGGAGATCTCGTCGGGCGTACCCTTCTTCAGGAACCCGCCGGTATTGGCGTACAGGCCCTCGGTGTTCTCCCTCACCACCACGAAGTCGATGTCCTTAGGACCCTTGTCTTTGATGGGTGTCTCCACCCCGGGGAAGAGCTTGACCGGCCGCAGATTGATGTAAAGGTCGAGGGCGAAGCGGGCCTTCAGCAGGATGCCCTGCTCCAGGATGCCCGGCTTGACGTCGGGATGCCCGATGGCCCCCAAGAAGATGGCGTCGTGATTGGCCAGTTCTTCCACCGCCGAGTCGGGCAGGGTCTCCCCCGTGCGCAGGTAGCGGTCGCCGCCGAAGTCGTAGTGGCTGAGCTTGTACGTGAAGCCGGCCCGGGCCGCGGCGGCCTGCAGCACCTTGAGCCCCTCGGTGACGACCTCGGGGCCGGTGCCGTCGCCCGCCATGACCGCGATGTTGTACTCCATGATGGTTCCGTCTTCCTTTCCTGTGCGAGGTCCGCGGGGTGGGGCGGCGCGGCGTCAGCCCGCCGCCCGTTGCTTGAGGTAGGGCAGCAGGCCGCCCGCCTCCACCAGTTCGCGCATGAAGGGCGGCAGCGGCTGGGCCTGGTAGGTGGTGGCGGTGGTGAGGTCGACGATCTCACCGGTGGCCAGGTCGACCGTCAGCTCGTCGCCCTCACTGATGCCGTCGACCGCCTCGGGCGCCACCAGGATGGGGAGCCCGGTGTTAAAGGCGTTGCGGTAGAAGATGCGGGCGAAACTCTTGGCGATGACCACCGACACGCCGGCACCCTTGAGGGCGATGGGAGCGTGCTCCCGGCTGGAGCCGCAGCCGAAGTTCTCCTTGGCCACCACGATGTCGCCCGGCTTGACCTTGCCGGCGAAGGCGGGGTCGGCGTCCTCCATGACGTGCTGGGCCAGCTCCTCCGCCGTCTTCATGTTCAGGTAGCGAGCCGGGATGATGAGATCGGTGTCGATGTCCCGCCCGAAGGTCCAGGCTTTGCCCCGCAGTGCCGTCATGACCGCCCCCTTCCGCCGATCTGATCCGGCGTGGCGATGTGCCCCGCCACCGCGCTGGCTGCCGCCACATACGGGCCGGCCAAGTAGACCTCGGAGCCGGGATGCCCCATCCGGCCCACGAAGTTGCGGTTGGTGGTGGCCACCGCCCTCTCGCCCTCGGCCAGGATGCCCATGTGCCCCCCCAGGCAAGGCCCGCAGGTGGGCGCCGACACGGCCGCCTCCGCCTCGATGAACACGTCGAACAGGCCCTCGTCGTTGGCCTGCTTCCACACGGCCTGGGTGGCGGGGATGACGATCAGGCGCACGTCCTTGTGCACCTTGCGGCCCCGCAGGATGACGGCCGCCTGGCGCAGGTCCTCGATGCGCCCGTTGGTGCAACTGCCGATGACCACCTGGTCGATCTTGACCGACGACAACTCGGCGGCCGGCTCAGTATTGGATGGCAGGTGCGGCTTGGCCACCATGAGGGGGATCTCTTCCGCCTTCCAGGAGTAGGTCTTCTCGTACCAGCAGTCGGGGTCGGAAGTGTAGTAGCGCGGCTCCCTGCGGAAACGTCCCTCGACGTAGGCCTCGGTGACCTCGTCGGGGGCGATGATGCCGCTCTTGCCCCCGGCCTCGATGGCCATGTTGCAGATGGTGAAGCGGGAGTCCATGGAGAGCCCGCGGATGGCGGAGCCGGTGAACTCCATGGCCTTGTAAAGGGCGCCGTCCACCCCGATCTGGCCGATGGTGAAGAGGACGATGTCTTTGCCCGTCACGTACTCACCCAGGGTACCTTCGAAATCGAACCGGTGGGTCTCGGGCACCCGGAACCAGGCCTCTCCCGTGGCCATGGCCCCCGCCAAGTCGGTGGAGCCCACCCCGGTCGCGAACGCTCCCAGGGCCCCGTAGGTGCAGGTGTGGGAGTCGGCGCCCAGGACCACGTCACCAGGACCGACCAGGCCCTGCTCGGGGAGGAAGGCGTGCTCCACCCCCACCCGGCCCACGTCGTAGTAGTGGACGATGCCATGCTTGGCCGCGAACTCGCGCATCTGCTTGACCAAACCGGCCGACTTGATGTCCTTATTGGGCGTGAAATGGTCGGGGATGAGCGCGATCTTCTCCGGGTCGAACACCCGGTCGAAGCCGGCCTTCTCGAACTCGTCGATGGCCACCGGGGCAGTGACGTCGTTGCCGAGGCACAGGTCGAGCTTGGCCATGACAAGGTCACCCGGCGCCACCGACTCTCTGCCGGCCGCCCGGGCCAAGATCTTCTCGGTCATGGTCATACCCATGCCTGTACCTCCGATAGTCGAGACGTTCCGCGGTGAAGTCGCGGCGGGCCGCGCGGGCCCACGGGCCGCGGCGCGGAGACGCGCCCGTGGCCCGGCGGGCCAGTCATTGTAGTCCACGGACGCGCGGCCGTGCAACCGGCCGCGGGTCGGCGACACGGGGTCGCGAGGGGTCTGGCGCTCCGCCCGGCCCGTGCCGCCATCCCGGCGGCGTCCGAAGTCCACCGCACGGTCCTTCTCGACTATCTGAGTATGTCAGATCCGACATAATCAGAGTGTTCCAAAGGAACTGCCGTAGGAACCGCCCTACTTCAGTCCCCCCCGCCCGTGTTACCCTTCCGCCCATGGCTCGACGCATCCGCAGCCGACGC
>CAYNPL010000027.1:22209-31350 GCA_964399135.1 uncultured Gaiellales bacterium | reverse complement strand
CGACGCATCCGCAGCCGACGCCCCCTCCTGTGGACCCTCATCGCCCTGGCGGCCGTCATGGTTGCAGCCGCCCTGACGGTGGTGGTGCCCAACCTGGTCGTCACGGGCTCGGCGGGCGACCACGTCGTCACCGGCCCCGCCGACGCCCCTCGGGCCAAGGTGGCCATCGTCCTGGGCGCCAAGGTCTATCGAGGTGGACTTCCCTCCCCCATGCTCACCGACCGGCTGGAGACGGGCATCGCCCTCTACAAGCAAGGCAAGGTCGACAAGCTGCTGCTCTCCGGCGACCACGGGCGGGCAACCTATGACGAGGTCAACGCCATGCTCGACTATGTGCTGGCGGCGGGCGTGCCCGACGAGGACGTCTTCACCGACCATGCCGGATTCAGCACCTACGAGACCATGTACCGGGCCCGTGACGTTTTCAAAGTCACCGACGCCCTGGTGGTCACCCAGCGGTTCCATCTAGCCCGGGCCGTCTACACCGCCCGCGCCCTGGGGCTGGAGGCCATCGGGGTCGAGGCCGACCTCCGCCCCTACTTCGACGAACGCCGCTTCGCCCTGCGCGAGTGGCCGGCGCGGGTGAAGGCCTTCTTCCAACTCCACCTCACCAGGCCCGAGCCCACCTACCTGGGGCCGGAGATCCCGATCGACGGCGACGGCCGGGCCACACGGGGCTGAGGACCGCGCTCGCCGCCCCCGCCGCGGACGCGGCTCCATCTGTCCGCACCCCGCCCTATAATCCCTGGCGGCAACCCACCGACAGGAGCTTCCCGTGTCCGGACCCATCACGGCCTTGACCTTCGACCTGTGGAACACCATCTATTCGGCGGACGGCGCGTCGGCCGAGATCGTCCGGCCCCGCCGGCTGGAGCTCCTGGCTCGCGTCCTGGCCCTGCACGGCGTCCGCCCCTCCGACGACGACTTGCGCCAGGCCTACCGCACCGGCTTCGACGCCTACATGGCGGCCTGGACGAGCGGCCGGCACTTCGGGGCCCGGGAACAGGTGTTGCACATACTCGGGTATTTCGGCGTGGGAGCCCGGCCCGGCAGCGTGGTCGACCCCTCCGGCACAGGCGACCCCGGCGCCGTCGATCTGGAAGCGGTCGCCCGCACCGCCATCGCCATCGAAGACGCCTCCCGCCTGGCGCCGCCCGCCCTTCTGCCCGGCGTGCGAGAGACCATCCCCGTCCTCGCCGCCGGAGGCTACCGGCTGGGCCTGATCTCCGACACCAGCCTCACCCCAGGCCGGGTGCTGCGCGACTTCCTGGCCGCGGACGGCCTGCTCGACTGCTTCAGCGCCCTCACCTTCTCCGACGAAACCGGCTTCCCCAAACCCGACCGCCGCATGTTCGAAGGCACCCTGGCCCACCTGGGCCCGCTGCCCGGCCGTCCCGCTGTGCCCGCGCAGGCCGCCCACGTGGGCGACATTCCCCGCACCGACATCGCCGGCGCCAAGGCCCTAGGGATGGTCACCATCCGCTGCGCGGCGGTCAACGACCACCCGGAGCCTCCCGAAGCCGACTTCGTGATAAGGGACCATCGGGAGATCCCGGCCATTCTCGGCCGCAAGGCGGCGGGCCCCGATCGGCGGGGCCCGGTCTCACCTCCTAAGCCGTCCGCCCGTGCCGCGGCTCCGGCACCAGCAGAAGCATGAGCACTCCAGCCGACACGGCGGCGGCCGCGCCCACCCAGAACGGAGCGGCCGGCGACACCTGGTCGTACAGCACCCCGGCGATCATGCTGGCCGGTAGCGCCGCCAGCCCCACCACCATGTGATAGGCGCCGAAGGCCGTCCCTCGCCGGTCCTGGGAGGAGAACTCGGCCAGCAGCGCCCGGCCGTTCCCGTCGGCGATGCCCATGTAGATGCCGTAAACGACGAACACCCCCCAGGCCGCCGCCTGCGTGTCGGCCACCGCCATCCAGGCATAGGCGAGGGCGAATATGGCGAAGCCGAGGAGAGCCACCTTCCGTCGCCCCACCTTGTCGGCCAAGAGTCCGGCCGGGATCGACAGGATCGAGTACACCAGGTTGAACACCAGGTAGAGCACGGGGATCATCACGGCCGCCACCTGTAGGTCGCTGGCCCGTAGGATCAGGAAGGCGTCGGACGAGTTGCCTAGGCAGAACACCGCGGTCACCAGGAGGTACGCCACCAGGGGATCCCGCAACCGCTCCGACGCCCGCCGGGGGCGACGATCCGTTCCGGCCGCTGGTGTTGGGGAAGCGCCTGACGGCCCCTCGGGTCGCCCTGTGTCCCCGGCGCAGCCACCCGAATGAGCGCTGCGCCGTCTCTCCCTGATGAAGAGCGCTATCACCGCCACGCACAGCACCCCGGGGATGATGGAGACCCAGAAGACGATGCGGTACCCTTCAGCCCGCACGCTGAGGATCAGGAAGGCGATCAACGGCCCCACGACCGCTCCCAGCTGGTCCATGGCCCGATGGAATCCGAACGAGCGACCCAGATCACGCTTGTCGCAGGAGTCGGCGATGATGGCGTCCCGCGGAGCCGTCCGCACGCCCTTGCCGAAGCGGTCGATGAACCGCGACCCCATCACCATCCCCCAGCCGCTCGCGACGGCGAGGAGGGGCCTGCTGATCGTGGAAAGGCTGTAGCCGAACACCAGCAAAGGTTTGCGCCTGCCCAGCTTATCGCTCAACCGTCCCGAGCCCATCTTGACCAGGCTGGCGGTGGTCTCGGCTATGCCTTCGATCAACCCGATCACCGACTTGTTGGCGCCCAGCACCGAGGACAAGAAGATGGGAACGAGCGAGTAGACCATCTCTGAGCTCACGTCCATGAAGAAAGACGCCACCCCCGCCCAGAAGACGTTGCGGTCAAGTCGCTTCACGGGTCGCTTCACCTGCGTATTTTTCGGCCGCCCTAATGTTTAGCAAAGTGATATTCTATGTACACTAAAGGAACAGCGAAGCCAGGCGCTTGACATCCGCATCCCGGAGGACGCCCAAGTGGACCATATCACCGAGCCGCACCAGAATCACTCTGTCGAGGCCTATCTCGACACCCCCATCAAGGAGGCGATCGCCGAGGACGTGGTCGCAGAGCGCAGCGCCCAGCGAAGCAGGACGTAAACGACGGCTCGGGAGCCGAACCAAGAGAAGAGGAGGTTGGACATGAACGAATACCAAGGTTGCCCCGGCTCCAGGACCATGGACCTGCGGGCCACCGACACTCTCGACAACGGCGGTCCCGCGGGGACCGTGCCGTCCCAGCTGCGGCAGTGGCCCATCCAGCTCCACCTGGTGTCGCCTATGGCCCCTTACTTCCGGGGAGCGGACGTGGTTCTGGCCGCCGACTGCACCGCCTTTGCCGTGGGCAGCTTCCACAACGACTTCCTCAAAGGCAAGTCGCTCGCCATCGCCTGTCCCAAGCTCGACCAGGGGCAGGAGGAGTACCTGGAGAAGATCCAGGCTCTGGTGGAAGACGCCAAGATCAACACGTTGACCGTGGTCATCATGCAGGTGCCGTGCTGTCGGGGTCTGGCGGCTTTGGCCTCAGAAGCCGTCTCCGGCGCCTCCCGAAAGGTGCCGGTCAAGGCCGTGGTGGTCAGCCTTCAGGGAGAGGTCCTGTCGGAGGACTGGCTCTAGCGAGAAGCCGGACGACCTACCCGGTCGGCGTCTGCAGCGACATGATCTGACTCCAGCGCACCCCCACCGGGGCGTCGGCCGCGGCCAGCTTCTTGATCACCGATTCGCGCACTTCGACCGCCATGGTCCAAGCGTCGCCCTGATTCTCAGCGTAGGCCGACAGACGGACGGTGACGCCGAGGTCGTCGGCGTCCACGACCTCCACCTTCGGTGGCGGGTCGGGGAGGAACAGGGGGTGGGCCTGGGCTTCGGCAAGCAACGTCTGCCGTACGAACTCGATGTCCGCCCCGTATTCCAGCCGGATCGTCACGATCGCCGGCATGCGCGCGTCGACGAGCGTGTAGTTGCGGATGGTCTGGTCGGAGAGGATCTTGTTGGGGATCAGAAGCCGGCGGTTGTCCCAGGTCCTGATCTGGGTGTAGAGGAGGCCGATGGATTCGACCACGCCGTAGTCTTGATCGATGTCGACCCTGTCACCCAGCCGGATGGGCTGGACGAAGGCGATGATCACTCCCGACACCAGGTTGGCCACGGTGCTCTGGGCGGCAAAAGCCAGAGCCACGGCGACGATGCCGCCCGTAGCGAACATGGCTGTGGCCAGCTGGTTCAGCGTCTCGGAATCGACGATCCAGAAGATGATGCCGACGGCCACGAAGAACAGGATCACCGACGAGAGCCGCTGGATCATACGGAAACGGGTTTCGGCCCCTGGGTCCTGCTCGGCCAGGTTGCGGCTGCGCGAGAAGCGGTTGATGGCGCGCTTGATGCCCTTGGAGATCAGCCAGGCCACCAGCAGCACGACGATCGCGATGATCGCCTCGATGAAGTACTCCTTGTTCTGCTCCCAGAAGCTCATGGTCGCCCTCAACTATAGCGCGGCGCAGGACCCATAGCCGACTTGCGCATCGGCGACCTCGCTTCTCCGCTCGCTCATCCCCCCGACCAGAGCCGTCGGCGCCTTGGTGACACTTCTTCGAGAGACCAGCGGATATGCGTACAAAGTACGTACATCCAAGAGTGTCTTCTGAAGGAGGTGCGATGTTCGAGGCCCGGCGCATAGCGGCCGCGCCCCCGGGGAAGATAGACTAGGACCCAGCCCGAGTACCCAGCCCGAGGACCCAGCCCCGACGGTCGCTACCGCGCAGGAGGGACCGCATGACCGACCCGGACGCCCTGGCCGAATACCGGCGCAAGCGCGACTTCGAGCGCACCAGCGAGCCGTCAGGCGCTGAGTCCGCGGGCGCCGAGTCCGCGGGCGCCGCCCCGGGCGCCCCGCAGGCTGAGCCGGCGGCGACCCGCCGCGTCTTCGTGATCCACAAGCACGACGCCTCCCGGCTGCACTTCGATCTGCGGTTGGAACTGGATGGAGTCCTCAAATCCTGGGCTGTTCCCAAGGGACCCTCGCTCGACCCCGCCGAACGGCGGCTGGCCGTCCACGTGGAGGACCATCCCTTGGGGTACGCCATGTTCGAAGGCACCATCCCGGAGGGCGAGTACGGGGGCGGCACCGTGATGTTGTGGGACGCCGGCTGGTGGGAACCGGACGAGGCCTGGATGCGCGAGGCCAAGGGGCACGCGGTCCTGTCCCCGGCTGAGGCGCTGGCCAAAGGCGACCTCAAGTTCGTCCTCCACGGCCAGAAGCTCTCCGGCAGTTGGGCTCTGGTGCAGATGAAGGGCCGAGGCGACAAGAACTGGCTGCTCATCAAGCACCGGGACGAGGCGGCCCGACCGGGCTCGGATATCGATAGCGAGGCTCCTGACTCGGTGGCCAGCGGCCGGAGCCTGGAGCAGATCGCGGCGGATGAGGCGGGGGGCGGCGGCGGGGCAGCGCCGGCCGGTGAGGCGGGCCGCTAGCGTGAGCCCGCACCGCATCCAGGCCGAGACGGAGGGTCCCACCTTCCGCATGGGCGGCAAGGAGGTGCGCCTCACTCACCTCGAACGCCTCTACTACCCGCAGGCCGGCATCACCAAGGCCGAGGTACTCGACTATTACCTGCGGGTGGCTCCCTATCTGCTCCCCCATCTGCGCGGGCGTCCGCTCACTTTGGAGAGGTGGCCGGAGGGGATAGAAGACGGATCCTTTTTCCAGAAGAACGCCTCCTCCTATTTCCCCTCGTGGCTGCGCACGCACGCGGTGGAGCGCAAGGACCACCAGAAGATCGTGCACTTCCCCTTGGTGGAGGATGAGGCCGACCTCTTGTATCTCGTCAACCAGGGGACCCTCACCTTCCACGCTCAGATGGCGCGGGTGGACGACCCCGAGCATCCTGACATCATGGTTCTGGATGTGGACCCGCCGGAGAGCGAGGCGGGGCCGGGCGGCGGGGGCGGCGCCCCGCGCGGGGCCACCGGCGGCGCAGACACCGCGACGGGCGGCGCCGCGGGCGCCCCCGCTCCACTCTCCACCCCCTTCCGACGGGCGGCCGCGGTGGCCTTACTGCTACGCGACCTGCTGCGAGAGGCTGGTTACAACCCGGTGGTCAAGACCTCGGGCAAGCGGGGGGTGCACCTGGCCTTCCCCCTCTCCGGGGAGCTCGACTACACCGAGGCCCGGGCCCAGCTCGAGGCTCTGTTCGAGAACCTGGTGGCGCGCCACCCCACTCTGCTGACCACCCACATCCGTAAGAACAAGCGGGAAGGCCGGGTCTACCTGGACGCCCTGCGCATGTCGCCGGGAGCGACCATCGTGCCCCCTTACGTGGCCCGGCCCACTGACGAGGCGACCGTCTCCATGCCGGTCACCTGGGAAGAACTGGAGACCCTGGCCGACGGCCGCGGCTTCACCGTGAAGACGACCCTGGCCCGCCTGGAGATCACCGGCGACCTGTGGGCAGATCTGGTCAAGGAGGCATCATGATCATCCTCGTATCGGGAGTCACCGGTTTCGTGGGCGGCACCGTCACCCGCCACCTGCTCGACGCCGGGCATCAGGTGCGGGGCCTCACCCGCTCCACCGGAAAGGCCCTCAAACTCTACGCCTCCCATGACAGCGGCCGCCGGGCCCTGGCCGAGAACCGGCTGACCTTTGCCGTGGGCGACGTGACCAAGCCCGACTCTCTGCTGGAGACAGTCCGGGGCGTGGAGGTGGTCATCCAGGCCGCTCAGTTCAACGGAGCTCCGGTGGAGGACCCGGCCAAGGGTCTCACCTACATGGCGGTGGACCGGGACGGCACCCTCAACCTGGTGGGGGCCGTGGCCCGGGTCTACGGCCGCCCCACCGCCGGACCGGCCCTGGCCCGCTTCCCCGACGGGGCCCCCCGCTTTCTCTACATGAGCGGCATCGGGGTGGCCTCCGACGACGACCATACCTGGAACCGGGCCAAGCGCCAGGCGGAGGAGGCCATCCGCGGCAGTGGTCTGGACTGGACCATCGTCCGCGGCTGCTGGGCCTACGGGGCGAACGACGCCGCCCTCAACCGCATCCTGCACTACTCCGACTACCTGCCCTTTGTACCCATCTTCGGCGGCGGCAAGGAGCCGCTCACCCCCCTCTACGTGGAGGACATCGGGCGCTTCTTCGCCTTGCTCGTGGCCCATCCCCACCGGGCCGCCGACACCACCTTCGGCTTGGGCGGCCCCGACCTGGTCACGCTGAACGAGTTCATCGAGGCGGCGCTGGAGATCATGGGTCGGCGGCGTCCGATCCTGCGCATCCCCAAAGCGGTGGGAAAGGTCCAAGGAGCGGTGATGTACCGGTTGCCCGGCCGTCCACTCTCACCTGACGCGGTGGACTTCGTAGCTCAGGAAGGCGCCGTCAGCGAGGCCGACCGTATCCTGCTGGCGGAGCGCTTCCCGGAGTTCACGGCGACGCCGCTGCGGGAGGGGCTCGGGTATCTGCGGGCGAGGCGGTAGAGGAGAACCGGTCCGGCCGGGGTTCAGGCCGGCCGGTAACGGCAGTGCAGCTCGGCCGCGACTCTGTCCAATGGCCTGTCCAGCGTCCAGAGAGGGAACCCGCTCAGAATGGCCGCCGCGAGCAGGTGGACATCGACGTAGCCCAGACCCTTTCCCATCAGTTCGCGGGCCTCGACGAAGGCGAGCACTTCCTCGTGCATGACCACGGGAGCCGATGGGAGAGCTTCCAGCAGCCCGAGCACGGTATCTCTGTTCTCGAGGTTGCCACAGGCCAGCTCGCCGACCACGAACGGGTGGCAGACGGCCTCGCCCGCGCTGAGAACGTCCACCAATCCATCGTGACCCAGGCGAAGGTGGGCGACCCAGACCGATGTATCGACGAGTACCACTCAGCCGCCCCTTTTCCTCCGTACCGGTCGCAGTTGCTTCTCGGCGCCACCCAGAAGGGCCAGTCTCTTGGCGCTCTCTCTGGCGATCAGCGCCTCCAATCCCATCCTCACCAGAGCCGTCTTCTCCTTGGTGCCGGTCATCCTCGCCGCCTGTTCGAGCAGATCGTCGTCGATGTTCAAGGTCGTTCTCATGTGGCGCGCCCCCGCATAGAAATATATGTACTAGTATGCCTTCCAGCGCACACAGGTCAAGGGGCCCCGCGGCGAGAGCATGACACGGATGCCGGAGGGCGAGAGTGGGACTTTGGGCCGGTGGTGGCGCGGTGGTCACCGCTGACGCCGGTGTGGGAGGGATCCGGACATCTGGAGCCTGGGGACCGCCCGGGATGCGTCGATAGGCGCAGGCGGCCGAGAAAAAGGAAGGGCCGCCCCGAAGGGCGGCCCTCGTTGGACGTCAGTCGCGGTTTGGAGCCTACTTCAGACCGATGTTGATTTGTTGCATCTGCCCAGAGTCCAAAATGACCCTGATTCCGTAATCACCTTTCGGGAAGCCCTTTGTAGACAGGTTGAAGATGTACTGCTTGGAAATCGAGTCATACCTGAAAAGAGTCCCTGTATTCGCCTGCGAAGCTACCGTCAGTTCGTCCTCACCGATCGGCACCGAGTTCGAGCACTTCCAGAAGCTGATGTTGGCCACCGCGAAACCAACAGGGTTGCCGAAGGCATCGAACAGCTGGAACTTGACCGGGATGGTGCTGCCCGCTTTGAACACGCTGACGGGAATGCCATGCCCGGGGGTGTTGATCGGGGGCAGGAAGAAACTGCCTGACGACAGTCCGTAGAGGATGGAGGCCTTGGCGTCGTTGACCGTGCCGATCTCGTAGTTGCCGGCATCGTCGCCGGACAGCACAAACGCGCTCGGACTGGCGCTGACCTTCTTGCCGGCTCCCGGCATCGCGTTCTCGAAGGTGCCCTTGGCCCCGCTGGCCACGCTCACGGTGACGGCGTCCGCGCCCACGATGCCGACGGTGATGCTGGGATCGTGGATGACGGCGTCGGTGCTGCCGTCGTAGACCTTGTCATCGGCCACGAAGTCGACGGTGAGCTGGGCCGGGGTGATGTCGGCGCTGGTGGGGGTCACCGTGCCGATCTCGTAGTTGCCGGCGTCGGCGCCACTCAGCTCGAAGTCACCGGCCTCGGCGGTCACCGTCCAGGTGCCCACGTTCTTGTCGGCGAAGGTGCCCTTGGCCCCGCTGGCCACGCTCACGGTGACGGCGTCCGCGCCCAC
>CAYNPL010000027.1:0-22109 GCA_964399135.1 uncultured Gaiellales bacterium | reverse complement strand
TCATCGGCCACGAAGTCGACGGTGAGCTGGGCCGGGGTGATGTCGGCGCTGGTGGTTACCGGCAGCGTGAGCGAATAGTTGGGGGCGTCCACTCCACCCAGAGCTGCGCCGTTCAGGGTCACGGTCTTGCCGGTGCCTACATCCGGGGTATCAAAGGTCGCATTGCCTCCTCCGAGGTTCACGACGTCGCCCGCGAGCACCCCGTACAATCCGCGGTCGACGATGGTCGCCGTGGTGGTGCCGTCGTAAACCTTATTGCCGGCGGTGAACCAGCCGGTGATGGGTTTGGGCGTGATGTCGGCCGTGGTGGTGGCCACCGAGGTCAAGGTGTAGTTGCCGGCGTCGGCGCCGTCGAGGGTGGCTCCGGTCAAGGTCACGGTCTTGCCGGTGCCCGCACTCTTGTTGGCAAACGCAGCCGTGCCGCTGATAAGCTGGACATCGTCATCGTCCACGACGCCGACCAAGCCCCGCGTGAGCACGGTCGCAGAAGTCGTCCCGTCGTAGACCTTGTTGCCGGCGGTGAAGGTGCCGGTGATGGGTTTGGGCGTGATGGTGAAGTTGGCCGGAGCATAGGTGAGGGTGTAGTTGTTACCACTGTTGCCGTCGCTCACGGCCAGCGTGCCCTGCTGTATCTGGTACGTGCCCACGCTCTCCCCCGCGACTCGAGCGAGGGCTCCCGTGAAGCTGTCTCCAGCCGCCAGCGAACCGCTCGTGACCGAGTACGCGAACGAAGCCGGATCAGAGGAGCCGTAGACCTTCGTTTGGCCTGCGGTAGCCGTCACCGTGATCGGTCTCGGAGTGATGGTCAGGTCGGCTGGGTTGTACGTGATGGCGTAATAGGGCCGAAGTGCCAGAGTGCCTTGGGTAATCTGATACGACCCTACGTTGTTGCCCGCCACCCGGGTGAGGGCACCAGAGAAGGCATCCCCGGCCTGCAGGGTTCCTGTGTAAGTGTAGGTAAACGCGGGGTCGGCGTTACCGTAGACCTTTGACTTAGCGTCAGCGGTCACGGTGATTTGGATCCGGTCTCCTGAGTTGGCCGCGTAGAGTCCAAAACTCATGCCCGACACCCCGCCGGTGCCGGTGTAGGCCCACAGACCATACTGATAGAACCCCGATACTCCGGCCCCCAGGTCGGCTCTCGGCGGCTTGGTGATCCCGCTGGTCGGATAGGTCTGCGAGAAGTTGCTGCCCGTGGGCGGCGTCACCACCACGATCACGTTCTTCTTGTTGATGTTCCCGCTCTGATAACTCCCTGTTGCCCCTGTGGTGCCAAGATACAGGCGGTTACCGGCGACGGCTTCAGTAGACTGCAGAGTCTTGTCGTTGTTCAAATCCTCGTAGACGCTGACCGTCACCCCGGAGATACCGGTCTCGGTTGGGTCCTTGAATCCGTCGCCATCCTCGTCCCAGAAGACCACGCCCTCGACAGGCCCAGCATCCGTGAACGTCGTCGTCGCCACCCGGCCGGTGTCGTTGCCGGTCGCGACCACGTCGTAGTCGGAGATGAAGTAGTAGGCGATCCACACCTCAAGGGTGATCGTCCCATCTTCCTGCACCTCAACGTCGGTCTCGTAGAACCAGGTCATGCCGAGGGTGTCGTTTACCGCCACATGCACCGTGGTGTCGCCCTGCCAGTTCTCCCCGGTGAGCGTCACCTTGGCACCCGGGGGATAGTCGGGCAGGTCGGAGACGATAGTGGGCTCCGTACCCGGGGGCAGAGTGGTCGTGCTGATCTCGTCAGGCCCCGTAGTCGTCGTGACCTCGTCAGGAGCGGTGGTGGTGGTGCTCTCGTCGTCGAACAGCGCGGCGCTGGCGGACGCCGTGAGCAACAGCATCAGGAGCAACACCCCCAAGAAGACTAGGGGGAAGAATCTAGAACCTGCCGTGAACTTCATCCTCATCTGATGCCTCCTCCGAAGTATCTGACCCGTCACCCACACCGTGGAATCCCATTACGCACACGCCGGGGCCCACAGACGCAGACAGGGCGACCGGCCGCCAGTGTCCCCGGCAGCCCAGCCGCCCTGTTCTTCCTCGGAAGCAGGGTCCGATGGCTTTGCGTCCCCGCCTCGCGACGGGTTTGCTCTTATCGTGGAGCGCGGTCCGGCGTCTGCTCGTCCGGCCCGATCTTCGCCCATTCTACCCCGGCAAAGACGAGCTTACACTAGACTTTGGGCTAGTCTCTGTCAATCAAGCGCGTACGCCGAGCGCAAAATGCGCTACACACAGGAAAAGCCCCGGCCGCCGGGCCGGGGCTCTCCTCGCTGCTGATGCCGCTGGTGACGAGCGCCGGGCCTACATCCCCGGCCCCGCCTGGAACACGTAGCCGGTCTTGGTGACCGATGTGACCGTGAAAGTGGTGCTGCCGCTGCTCTTTACCTTCTTGGACAGGATGGAGGCGATCCCCAGGGTGGTGCCGCTGGTGCCGGTGGTGCCGGACGCGGTCCCGGCCACAATGCCGGAGAAGGTACCGGTCACTTTGGCTCCACCCACCAGGTTCCCATAGCCGTCGACGATCTTGACCGTGGCCTTGGCCTGATAGCCGCCGCCCACCTTGACCCAGGCCACCGTGACCGAAGCCACCTTGAGCACTTTCGCCGGATCCTGCTGCACGCTGATGACCTGCGTCGCCGTACTGGTGCCGCCGCGGTCGTCGGTCACCGTCAGGCGCGCCGTGTACGTCCCCACCGCCGTGTAGTTGTGGGCCACGGCGGCTCCGCTGCCGCTGGTGCCGTCACCGAAGGTCCAGCCATACGAGACGATGCTGCCGTCGGGGTCGCTCGAACCGGTGCCGCTGAAGTTCACCGTGAGGGGCGCGTCACCGGAGGTCTTGTCGGCGGTGATGCGGGCCGTGGGAAGCTGGTTCGGCGCCCGTACGGTAACGGTCGTCGTGGCGGCGGGGCTGCTCAGCCCCATGTTGTCGGTCACGGTGAGGGTGGCATTGTAGGTACCGGGCACCGTGTAGGAGTGGGTCACGCTGGAAACGGCGTCGGTGGCGGTGGCGCCGTCACCGAAGTCCCAGGTGTAGCTCGTGATCACACCGTCGGGATCGTAGGAGGCGGAACCGCTGAAGGTCACCGCCAACGGAGCGTCGCCCGTGGTCGGGTTCGCGCCGATCACCGCCGTCGGGGCCACGTTGCCGCTGGTGCGGGGGACGCTGGCGGTGAGAGTGTAGGCGCCCACGCAGGCGTAAGCGCTGTAGCCGCCGCTCTGCAGCGGATCCAGCCTGCCAGTGCCGCGCACCGCGATGTAGTAGGTGCCCTGGGTCACCGGGGCCGACAGGTCGGCCGCCAGCAGGTCCAGCGGGTTGCCGGAGGTCACCAGTGCCCCAAGGTGGTCGCGCAACTCCACCAGGATGTCGAGGTCGGGCCCGCGCTCGGCCGGGGTCACGTTCGCGGTCAGGATGCCGTCGCCGCTGGTGACGGCGAAGTAGTCGGCGTCGCCGGAGGGCCCCACCAGGCCCCCCACGGTGAGCAGGCCGCTGCCGGCCAGCACGCGGGCGGTGACGAGACCGCCGCCGACGTCATCGGCCCGCAGTGGGGCCCCTCTTCCCGCGATCACGGCGAAGTCGTCCTGACTGTTGTTGGCGTTGGGGTACTCACCCCTGCTCCACTGGGTAAGGTTCTTGTAGTAGCTGTTGCCCATTATGGGAGCCCAGCCGGTCTCGCCCGAGCCGATGCCTTGGTAGTACTCCACCCCGGTGGTGGTGCCGTCGTGGTAGAGCCCCAGGGTGTGCCCGTTCTCGTGAGAGGCCGCCTCCCCGATGTACTTCTCGCCGTTGGCCAGCTTCTCGGGGAAGACCAGGGCCGGCTTATAGTAGTCACCCACGGCGTCGAACACGCCCACGTAGGCCACGCCGCCGTAGCTACCTACGTAGCTGGAGATGGGGCTGATCAACACCCGCATGCCGTACTGCTGGTCGGTGGAGCTGCTGCGGGTGATGGCGTCCTCCCCCGGATACTCGGTGGTCACGTCGACCGCGAAGGGGGCGTAGTCCTCAGCCACCCGCTGCCAGACCTGCTGGATGCGGGTGCGTTCGCTGTCTCCGAACGAGGCGGGGTCACCGTCGATGTCCCAAGGAGGAGCCACGATATCGGCCCCGCCGTTGTAGTTCTGCGTCCAGGCGCACTTGCTGAGCGGGTGGCCGTCGAAGTCGAGGTACACCACCCGCTGCGCCCCGGGCAGGCTGTGAAGCTTGAAGGTGTCCGCGAGAGGCGCCAGAGCCGCAGCGCCGGCAGGCGCGGACAGGGCGGTCGCGCCCGTGGCGCCGGCGGTGCCGAAACCTTCGAGCGGCGCGTCGTTATAGAACAGGTAGCCGTGGCGATCTACCGCCAGGTGTCCGTCGGCCCGCAGGCGGTAGGCCAGTTGTGCGCCGGTGAGGCCGTACGCCTTGGCCACGGCCGGCAGATGCACGCCCAGCGCGTCGACGGCGGCCGAGCCCGAGGCCGGAGCGGGCAGAGAGAGGGCCGGATGGCCGCCCTCGGGACCGCCCCAGGCCGGGCCGGAGCCGGCGGCCGCGTTCGCCCCCACCGCCCAGGCCGACAGCGCCAGCAGCGCCGCCGACACCATGATCACCTTGACGCCCGCGCGGCGCCGCCGGGTGCTACCGTTCATCTCCGCCCCTTACTCGTCGGCGCCCCCGTCGGGCGGCGCTCAGTCCAGTGGGATGACGTACTTGATCAGGTCCTTACGCAAGATGATGGTGTCGTACTGCTCGGTCTCGAGCTGACCGGTCTCCGGGCAAAGCCTCCCAATTCTCACGTCGGTGATGGCAAGGAACGGGGGCTCCTCGTTCAGCAGGTCCGACACCCGGGTGCGATAGCCCCCGGTCTTGACGTGGATCGAACCCTCAAGACTGAGCCCTTCCGCCTCGACGATCACCTGAGCGGTACGAGTAGCCACTCCCATGTATGCGTTCGCCGCCACGCGTCCACCTCCCCTTTGGGGTACCTCAGGAAAGCTATCGGCAGGCCGGACGCGCGGGTTGAGTGGGGCCGCCGCCCCTCGCTCACGTCCCCACGTACTTGGCGTAGAGGGCGCGGGCCAGCTTCTGGTCCCGGGTGCCGCGGACAATGGTGCGGCCGTCGTAGAACACCACCAACTCCTGCTCGCCCACCGGGAAGCGGATCATGTGCGCGCTCCCCTCCACCGGGCCCAGGGCGCTCAACCGCTCCTTGATCTGGGCCAGAGGCATGGCTCCAGCACCCAGGTTCCAGATCTGCACGGCGTTCTGGCCGCACAGGCTGGTGACCCGGGTGCCCGGCGTCCCCCCCAGGAAGTCGTAGCGGCCGGCGCAGGCGGGGCAGTCGGGCCAGGCGAAGCTGCTGAGGGGCATGGAGTCGAAGGAACGCCGCCACAGGTCCATCACCACCAGCTCCCGGCTGACCGGGGCGGTCTGGGGGTCGGCGATGAGGATCTTGATGGCTTCGGCCGCCTCCAGGGAACCGATCACCCAGGGAGCCGCGTTCACCACCCCGGCGGTGTCGCAGGTGAGGGTGCCCCCGGTGGGGGGCGAGCTGACCAAGCAGCGGAAGCAGGGGCGCTCGCCGGGCAGGAAGGTGGCGGTCATACCGGTGGAGCCGATGGCGCCGCCATAGACCCAGGGTATCCCCTGCTTGAGGGCCACGTCGTTGATGAGGAAGCGGGTCTCGAAGTTGTCGAGTCCGTCGACGATGACGTCCGCCCCCTCCACCAGCTTTAGGGCGTTGGCGGGGCTGAAGTCGGCCACCACCCCTTCGACCGTGACGGCCGAGTTGGCCTCGCGCAGGTGGCGCTCGGCCGCCTCGGCCTTGGGCAGGTTGTCCTCGATGTCCCGCTCGGTGAAGAGCACCTGCCGCTGCAGGTTGTGATACTCGATGAAGTCCCGGTCGACGACGCGCACCCGGCCCACGCCCGCCCGCACCAGGGCACTCGCGACGACGGTGCCCAAAGCGCCGCAGCCCACCACCACGGCGAAACCCTCGCCCAGACGGCGCTGCCCCTGGGGCCCGATGCCCGGGAAGATGGTCTGCCGGGAATAGCGGTCGAGCTCTTCCACCTTACCCCCCGGTCGGGGCGGCGCGGCAGCCGGCGGCCGGCCCCGCGCCCCTACTCGCTCACTCCTAGTCTAGCGGCTTACCCGAGCCGCGACCTACAGGCCTCAGCCCCCTCCGCCTCCGCTCTTGCCCCTGCGCACCATCGTTACGATGATGAAGATCACCACCGCCGCGATGATGATTATCTCTGTTGTCGATCCCATCACGCCGCTCCTCGCCTGTCGCCCCTCGATACCCTGGTAGGTATGGTAGCACGGCCAGGCCGCCCTACCGCACCGCCAGGTACTCGTCGGCGAACAGGGCCGTCGACAGGTACCGTTCCCCGGCGTCGGGCAGGATGACCACCATGGTCTTGCCCGCGAACTCGGGCAGTGCGGCCAACCGCACCGCCACCGCCGCCGCCGCCCCGCAGGAGATGCCGCACAGGATGCCCTCTTCCCGGGCCAGGCGGCGGGCCATGTCGATGGCCTCCTCGTTCTCCACCGTCTCCACCCGGTCTACCAACGACAGCTCGAGGTTCTTGGGCACGAACCCCGCGCCGATACCTTGGATCTTGTGGGGCGACGGTTTGACCTCTTCGCCGGCCAGGGTCTGACTGATCACCGGGCTGGCCGCCGGCTCGACCGCCACCGAGTAGAGCGATTGCCCCTTGACCTTCTCGAAGTACCGCGACACCCCGGTGATGGTCCCTCCCGTGCCCACGCCGGCCACCAGCACGTCCACTCGGCCGCCGGTGTCGTCCCAGATCTCGGGACCGGTGGTCTTCTCGTGGATGGCCGGGTTGGCCGGATTGTCGAACTGCTGGGGGATGAAATAGCGCTCGGGGTCGCTCGCGGCCAGTTCTTCGGCGGCGCGGATGGCCCCCTTCATGCCCTCGGGCCCCGGGGTCAACACAAGGTTGGCCCCCAGGAAGGCCAGCACCTTGCGCCGCTCGAGACTCATGGTCTCGGGCATGGTCAAGGTCAGCGGGTAGCCCCGCGCCGCGCACACGAAGGCCAGAGCGATGCCGGTGTTGCCGCTGGTGGGCTCGACGATGTGGGTGTGCGGCTTGATGATGCCCCGCTCCTCGGCATCCCAGATCATAGAGGCCCCGATGCGGCACTTGACCGAACAGGCGGGGTTCCGTCCTTCGACCTTGCCGATGAGCCTGACCCCGTTGGCCGCGGCCTCGGGACCGCCCACCCGATTGAGTCGCACCAGCGGGGTGCGGCCGATGGACAGGCTGTTGTCGTCAAATATGGTAGTCACTGCTGTCTCCCTTCCCCGGGCCTTCCTGCGAGGCGGCCAACGCCTGGTCGAGGTCGGCGATGATGTCGTCCAGGTCTTCCAGTCCCACCGAGATGCGCACCTGTTCAGGAGTCACCCCGGCCTTGAGCTGCTCCTCGGGGGTGAGCTGCTGATGGGTGGTGGTGGCCGGCTGGATCACGAGGGTCTTGGCGTCAAGCACATTGGCCAGGTGCGAGGCCAGTTTCACCGCCCCGATGAAGCGCTTGCCCGCCTCCAGGCCGCCCTTGACCCCGAAGGTGAAGATGGCCCCCGGCCCCAGGGGCAGGTACTTCTTGGCCCGCTCGTGATCGGGGTGTCCGGGCAGGCCGGCGTAGTCGACCCAGGCCACGGCCGGATGCCGGGCCAGATGCTCGGCCACCGCCTGCGCGTTCTCCGCGTGCCTGCGGGCCCGCAGCGGCAGGGTCTCCAACCCTTGGATGAACAGCCAGGAGTTGAACGGCGACAGGGCCGCCCCCAGGTCCCTCAGCAGGCCGGTGCGGATCTTGAGCACGTATGCCAGCCCGGGAGCCACCGCCTTCTCGTGGTTCCCGAACGCCTCCCAGAAGTTCACCCCGTGATAGGCGAAATCCGGCTCGGTTATCTCCGGATATCTGCCGGCCCCCTTCCAGTCGAAGTCCCCCTTCTCGATGATGGCGCCCCCGATGGAGGTGCCGTGGCCGCCGATCATCTTGGTGAGCGAGTACACCGCGATGTCGGCCCCATGGTCGAAGGGGTTGAAGAGGGGCGGCGGCGTGACGGTGTTGTCGACGATCAAGGGCAGCTTGTGCCTGCGGGCCACTTCGGCGATGCCCTCGAAGTCGTCCACGTTCCCTTTGGGATTACCGATGGACTCCGTGTAGAGCAGGCGGGTGTTCTCGTCGATGGCCCGCTCGAAGTTGGCCGGGTTGCGGGAGTCCACAAAGCGGGCCTCGATGCCGAAGCGCTTGAGCGGCACGGTGAACTGGGTGTAGGTGCCTCCGTAGAGCTTGTCGCCGGTCACGAAATTCTGCCCGGCCGAGGTGATGGCGGCGATCGAGTAGAAGATGGCGGCCTGACCGGACGCCAGCGCCAACCCCCCGGTGCCGCCGTGCAGGGCGGCCAGGCGCTTCTCCAGCACGTCGGTGGTGGGGTTCATGAGCCGGGTGTAGATGTTGCCGAACGCCCGGAGGGCGAAGAGGTCGGCCGCGTGCTCGCTGTCGCGGAACACATAGCTGGTGGTCTGGTAGAGGGGCACGGCGCGGGACAGGGTCTCCTGGTCGGGCGTGTGCCCGGCGTGGAGGGCCAACGTATCGAGCTTGTAGTCGGTCGGTTCAGTCATCTGAGTGGCCTTTCATCCGTGGACCCGTGGATCGCGAACAGCTCCGGCAGAGCGGAGCCCGCGCATTCGCGCGACCGGGACCGGCCGCTGGGCCGTCGCCGATGGCGCCCGAGGCGCACACAGCCTCGAAATGTGACCTCTCCAAGAGCGCTCAGATGACATAGTCGAGCACCCCGCAGACGTCGGCTTCGCGCTCCCGCTCGACCAGGTCCTCGAGACTGGTCCCGTCGTACACGTCCATCATGGCCCGGTGGGCGGCCTGCCACATGGGTAGCAGCACACAGCCCGTGCGCAGGGGACAGTCGCGGCCCCCCCCGGCCAGGACGTCCTCGCAGTCGATGGCCTCCATGGGCCCCTGCACCAGACGGATGACGTCGCCCACCGAGATCTCCCGGGCCGGCCGGCTCAGACGGTAACCTCCCTCCTTACCCCGGACGGACTCGACGATGCCGCCCTGCCGCAGCTGGGTGAGGATGTTCTCCAGGAAGCGGATGGGAAGATGCTGGGCCTCCGCCAGCCGGGCGGCCGCGACCGGTCCGGAACCGGCACGCTTCGCCAGCTCGAACACCGCCCGCACCGCATACTGCGACTTCTGTGAAAGGACCATCTCCGCCCCTATCTACACCAGTTCTATCGGAATAATAGACTTAACCACGGGCGTTGTCAAGCATCGAGGGCCGGCTGCGACCGAATCAGCGCGTGAACTGGTCGTGTACTTTGCGGGCGGCCTTCTTCTGCTCGGGAGTGAGCCTGTCCCCGTCCGCCCGCCTGACCAGGCTCAGATGGCCTTTCACCGGGCAGCGCTGGATGCGGGCCCACCCCAGGTGGAACATGCGGATCGACGGGCGGGGGACCCAGACGGTCTCGAAGAGGTGTCCCCGGCCGCAGCGGGCTATCACGTCACCGGTGTCCTTGTACCCGCGTTTGCGCGCGATGACGGCCCCGGCCGCGAAGGCCAGAAGCGCGGCCACGATGATGACGATGGGGGCGGCTGCCGACATGGGCCAAGTATACCCGCGGCGCGGCCGGGGCCCGGCCGGCCGTGAGCGCCGCCGTGAGCACCGCCGTGAGGGCGGGCGCCCCGCCGCCGTCGCTCAGGCCGAGAGCGCGTCCAGGAGGCCAGGAAGCTCGGCCAGGCTGCCGAGCACGTGGTCGGGCAGGACCACCCCCTCCCCCCCGGCCCGCGCCCGCTCCAGGTCGGCGGCGCTGGTCACTCCGGTTAGGACGAGGACGGTCGCCATCCCGGCCTGCCGGCCCATGGCGATGTCGGTGCTCAGGCGGTCGCCCACGAAGAGGGTCTGCGCCGGCGGCACCCCGGTCACGCCGGCCAGCGTCTCGGCCAGAGCCAAGCCCGGTTTGCCCATCACCAGTGGTTCCCGCCCGGCCGCCGTCGCCACCGCGGCCACGATCGATCCTGCGCCCGGCAACAGTCCCGTCGCCGTGGGGAAGGTGGCGTCCTGGTTGGTGGCCACGAACAGAGCGCCGGCGAGCACGGCGGCCTGCGCTTCCGCCAGCGCCCGGTAGGAGAACCCCCGGTCCATGCCCACCACCACGGCGGCGGGCGTCCCCCCGCCGGCCCCAGTGTGGGTTGGCGCCAGCCCGGCCTCGGCCAGCTCCCGCATCAGCCCTGCCTCGCCCACCACCAACACCGGCGCTCCCTTCGGCAGCCGTCCGCGCAGCCACCGGCCCGTCACGAAACCGGAGGTCAGTACCCGGTCGCCACCGGCCGGAAGGCCCAGACCGGCCAGCCGCTCCGACACGGTCTCCCGGTGGGCGGTGGAGTTGTTGCTGACGTAGCGCAGGTCGAGCCCCCGGCGGACCACCGCGGTCAGGGCCTCGACGGCTCCGGGCAGCACCTCTCTGCCCCGCCAGACGACCCCGTCGAGATCGACAGCGACCAGACGGATGAGTGCGGTCACGGTCACACCAGCTTGAAGGCGTGCACGGCCCGGCCCAGGCCGGTGAACTCCAGTTCGATGGCGGCTGACGGACAGACCTCGTGGCAGCAGAAGCAGCGGATGCACTTGGCGTCGTCGACTTTGGCCACCCTGGCCTTCTTATCCATGCTGATGGCCTGGCCCGGACAGGCCTGCTCGCAGGAGCCGCAGAGCGTGCAGGGGCCGACCTGAGGCCGGGGCCGGGGGGTGAAGCCGCTCCGCAGGAAGGTCCTACCCATACGCTCCAGGGGACCGCTCACCCCCAGTGAACCCACGTTCTTGACGGGGAACTTGAAGTCCGTCACCTGCAGTTCGGCCACGCGCACCCCCAAGGTGTCGATCTCGGCCGCCCGTCCACTCCACAGCCCCCGTTCGGCCGCCACCGCCAGCACCGGCACCGCAGCTGTGTCGATGCCGGCGATCCGGCAGCAGGCCACGTCGACGGCCACCGGGTCGGCGCCGGCCAGCAGCAGTCCCAGCGGCCGCGGCGTGCCGCCGGTGCCGGGCCCCTTCCCCTCCATCGCCACGATGCCGTCCACGATGTTCAGCCGGGGCCGCACGAAACCGGCCACGTCCAGGAGCATGCCGGCGAATCGCTCCCTCTCCGTGAACTTGCCGTGGTAGCCGACCTTGTTCAGCCCGGGGATCACCCCAAACAGGTTCTTGGTGGCCCCCGTGAAGATCATGAAGGTGTGAGTCTTGAACTTGGCCAGGTTGATGACGCCGTCCACCCGGAGGAGGGGACTGATGACCTCCATGCGCCGGATCACCCGCCCCTCGGGCACCGAGACCCCCTGCCATTCCATGTCGCCGCTCAACTCGAAGTCGTAGCGGTCGGCCAGCTCCCGGTAACCGGTCTTGCGGTAGATACGCTCGATCACCGATTTGACGTGGACGATCCCCGATCCGGGGCTCTCGATGACCACGGGGTGAGCTCCGGCCTCCTTGACCGCCAGAGCCACCGCTGCCACCACCACCGGATGGGTAACGATGGCCTGCTCGGGCGCCGAACCCAGCAGCAGGTTGGGCTTGAGCCCTATCCGTTCGCCGGGGCGGACGAAGGCGCCCATGCCCCCCAGGGGGGCAAGAACCTCCGCCAGCGCCGCCCGCACGCCGTCGATCTCGTAGGCCGCGCAACGGGTCGCCGCCACCACTGGGTTCGGCATCACCAGGTCACCTCCAGTCCGAGCCGGCTGCTATTCTATCCCGCGAGCACCCCGCCCCGCTCGCTCCGACAGGGAGGTCCACCACCCATGGCAGCCATGGCCTTCAAGAGCACACTCCTTGAGAAGATCCCGCGCAGCAGCGACACCACCAGCTATCGCTTCTCGCGGCCGCCCGAGTACTCCTTCCAGGCCGGGCAGTGGTACACCATCACCATCCCCTCGCCCGACGGTCCTCTCGACCACCATTTCAGCCACGCCGACTCCCCTACCGAGTCCTTCGTGGAGCTCACCACCAGACTGACCGGCTCGGTGTTCAAGAACACCCTCGATGCCCTGCCGCTGGGAGCCGAGGTCGACATTGAGGGGCCCTACGGCCGCTTCCTGTTCGGCTACGACCGACCGCGCATCGCCTTTCTCACCGGGGGTATCGGAGTCACTCCGGTACGCAGCATGCTCCGCTATCTGGCCGACACCGGCGGCGAAGGCCGCATGCCGGGGCAGCGGATCGTGGTGGTCTACGGGAGCATGACCGAGGACGGCATCGTTTACAAAGAGGAGTTCGACGAGTTCGAGCGGACCATCCCCGGATTACGCGTCGTCCACGTCATCACCAACCCCAGCGAGACCTGGAAGGGCCACGGCGGCTTCATCACGGCGGCCATCGTCACGACCGAACTGGTGGATCCGGGCGCATGGACGTATTACGTGGTGGGGCCACCCCCCATGATCACGGCGATGGACAATGTCCTGGGTCAACTGGAGATCCCGCCCGACCAGATCATCGTCGAGAGCTTCGCCGGCTACACCTCCTAGCGAGACCGTGGGCGACGTCGCCGAGACTCGTGCCGGTGGACAAAGACGTGGACGATCCGGCAGCCGATAGCAGGCGAGGGCCGGGCTTCGCCCTGTTCTGCGGAGGCGGATGGCTCTGCCCGCCGGACGCTCCCGGGACCCCGGCGCCGGCGCCGAGTCCAGGCACCCTGGGCCCCCGGGAAGCCCTGGTCTTGACCGGCCCCTACCGTGTACTCAGCGCCCAGAGCGCCGAGGAGGTCCCCGGTCTGTTGAACGAGATCGCGGCCGAGCAGGCCCGGGGCCGCTGGGTGGCCGGATATCTGGCCTACGAGGCCGGTGCCGCCTTCGGATTGACGGTGCGGCCCTCCGACGGGCTTCCCCTGGCCTGGATGGCGGTCTATCCCCCGGCCGGCGTGCGGCGGCTGTCGGAGGCCGAATGGGCGGAGCTCACGGGGACGGTGGACGTAGCCGCAGTGGCAGGTCTGCTCGCCGACGTGACCCCCCGGCTCAGCGTGACACCGGACGAGTATGCCCGCGCCATCGGCCGCGTGCGAGAGCTGATCGCCGCCGGTGACACCTATCAGGTGAACTACACCGTGCGAGCCCGCTTCGACCTGGCGATCGACCCCTTCGACTACTTCCTGGCCCTGGTCCGCCGCCAGCGTGTTCCCTACGGCGCCTATCTCGACCTGGGCCCCAGCCAGATGCTCAGCCTCTCCCCCGAGCAGTTCCTGCGCAGACGGGGGACTTCCATCGAGAGTATGCCCATGAAGGGCACCCGGCCCCGCGGCAGTGACCCCGATCGGGACGCCGACGTGGCTCGGGAACTCATCTCCTCGCAGAAAGACCGGGCTGAGAACCTCATGATCGTCGACATGATCCGCAACGACCTGGGCCGAGTCAGTCGAGCGGGGAGCGTGCGGGTCCCCGCCCTCTACGCGGTCGAGCCCTACCGCACCGTCTGGCAGATGGCCAGCACCGTCACCGGGCGCATCCGCCGGGAGGCCACCCCCGCCGACCTGCTGGCGGCCGCCTTTCCGGGGGCGTCCATTACGGGGGCGCCAAAGCACCACACCATGGAGATCATCGCCGAGCTGGAGACCGAGCCGCGCGGCATCTACACGGGCGCGGTCGGCCTGTTCCTGCCCGCGCGGCCCCCCGACCAGGCGTCGAGCGGCCGCGCGCCGGCCGTCGCTGACGACCAGGACCGCGGCTTCGTGGGTGGTCTTTCCCGCAGCAGCGGCGGAGAAGCCGACCCGGCCGTCGATGGGGGCGGGACCCCAGGCGGCACCGGCGAGGCCGCCGCCCCGGTCGCAGCCGCCGGGGGCGACTTCACCTGCAGTGTGGCCATCAGGACCCTCGTCCACCAACAGGGACACTTCCGACTGGGAGTGGGCGGCGGGATCGTTTGGGACTCCCGGTCGGGCGACGAGTATCAGGAGGCCCTGGACAAGGCTGCCTTCGCCCTGCTGCCCGCCGACGGCCGCTGGGAGCCACCCACCCTGGTCGAGCGCGCGCGCGCCGCGGCGATAGGGCTGTTCGAGACCATGCTGCTGCTGGCTCAGGAGGAGGGCGGGTCGCCTGACCCGGGCGACGCGAGCCACCCAGGTCCCCCGCATCCCCGGGGCGGCGACGGCCGCCCGGGCTCGCCGGGTCCCACGGGCGACCGCCTGCCCGGCCCTCTCGCCCGCCTCCCCCACCTGGCCGCACACCTTGACCGCCTGGCGGCGTCGGCCTTCGCTCTCGACCTCACCTTCGACCGCACGCTGGCCGAGACCGTCCTGGAAGACCTGGCCTGGTCGACCACCGACGCTGCGGTGGTGCGGCTCGACCTCGGCCGGGGTGGGCAGCTGCGCCTCAGCACCCGGCCCGTGCCCGAGCCTCATCCCGGCCCCATCACCCTGCTCGTCTCCCCCTTCCGCACCGACCCCTACGACCCGCTGCTCGCCCACAAGTCCACCGCCCGCCGGCTTTACGACCGGGAGCGGGAACGGGCCCAGGCTATTGGCTGCCACGAGGCCCTTTTCCTCAACCAGTTGGGCCTGGTGACGGAAGGAGCGGTCACCAACCTCTTCGCCCGCTTCGGCCGTCATTGGGTCACGCCGCCGGTTTCGGACGGGCTGCTCCCCGGCATCTGGCGGACCGCGTTCCTAGCCCGGACCGTGGCCGAAGAGCGGTCACTGACGCTAGAGACGCTCCTTGGCGCCGATGAGATCGTGGTGGGCAACTCGGTCCGCGGTGCGATGCCGGTCGGGGCCGTCTGGCTCAATGAACTGGACGGGCTGGTGTCATCGGCCCCGTAGGCCCCCGCGGCAAGGGTGGCGGCGGTTGGCCTGGCCCGCCGCGCCGGGCGGCGCGGCGGCCCTGCGAGCCTCCTATCCCTGTTCGCTCAGCTTGAGCCTGAGCACCCGGGGCAGGACGCCCCCGTGGATGAAGTACTCCACCTCCACCCGAGAGTCGAGACGCGACCGGCAACGCAGCCGGATGTCCTGCCCCTCCGGACGGTGCACCGCCACTAGGACGCCCGCCCCGGGGGCGACGCGGGCAGTCACACCGGCGGCGTCGACCACTTCCGAGCCATCCAGACCCAGGCTCGCGACCGTGACCCCCGGTTCCAACTCGAGCGGCAGGATGCCCATGCCCACCAGGTTGCTGCGGTGGATGCGCTCGAAGCTCTCCGCGATGACCGCCTTCACCCCGAGCAGGGCCGGCCCCTTGGCCGCCCAGTCCCTGGAACTGCCGGTGCCGTACTCCTTGCCGGCGAACACCACCAGGGGGACCCCTTCCTGCCGGTAGCGCATGGCCGCATCATAGATGGGCAGCAGCTCACCGGAAGGATGGTGGACGGTCCAGCCTCCCTCCCGGCCGCCGGCCATGAGGTTGCGCAGACGCACGTTGGCGAAGGTCCCGCGCATGAGCACCTCGTGGTTACCGCGGCGGGCGCCGTAGGTGTTGAAGTCGGCCTGCGGCACCCCTCGCTCAAGCAGGTACCTGCCGGCCGGGCTGTCCGGCGAGATCGACCCTGCCGGGGAGATGTGATCGGTGGTAACCGAGTCACCGAGGATGGCGAGGATGCGGGCCCCACATAGGTCGGCCGGCGCCGGCGGCTCCGGCGCGACCCCGGCGAAGAAGGGGGGTTCCTGCACGTAGGTGGAGGCTTCGTCCCACTGGTAGAGGGCACCCTCCGGCACGGCCAAGAGCCGCCAGGCCTCGCTCCCCTGCAGGGCCGCCGCGTACTCGGCTCGGTAGACCTCGGGGTCGAACGCCCGCTCCACCAACGCGGCCAGCTCGCCCGCGCCCGGCCAGAGGTCGCGCAGGTAGACCGGCCGTCCGTCGCTGCGGGTGCCCAGAGGGTCGTTCTGCAGATCGATGTCGACGGTGCCGGCCAAGGCGAAGGCTACCACCAGCGGCGGGGAGGCCAGGTAGTTCGCCCGCACCAGCGGATGGATGCGCGCTTCGAAGTTGCGGTTGCCGCTCAGCACGGCCGCCACCACCAGCCGCTCCTCCTGGATGGCCCGAGCCAGCTGGTCGGGCAGAGGCCCGCTGTTACCGATGCAGGTGGCGCAGCCGTAGCCCACGGTCGCGAAGCCGAGCCGCTCCAACGGCTCCAGCAGCCCGGCTGCCGCCAAGTAGCCGGTGACGGCCCGCGAGCCGGGCGCCAGGCTGGTGCGCACCCAGCGCTTGGACCGAAGGCCGAGGGCGACGGCGTTGCGGGCGACCAGCCCGGCCGCCAGCATCAAGGCCGGGTTGGAGGTGTTGGTGCAACTGGTGATGGAGGCGATGACCACGTCTCCGTCGCGCACGAACTCCCGCTTGCCCTCCAGCTCCACCTTGGCCCTGGCCTCGGCCCCTTCCGGGCGGCCCTGGGCCAAGGCGGGCAAGCTCTGGTGGAACCGCTGAGGCATGTCCTCCAGCAGCACCCGGTCCTGCGGCCGCCCGGGACCGGCCAGACTGGGCCGGACGTCGGCCAGGTCGAGCTCCACCACCCAGGAGTACTCCGGCTCGGCTTCGCCCGCCTCCCGATACAGCGACTGGGCCCGGCAGTAGGCCTCCACCCGGGAGCAGAGGATCTCGGAGCGGCCGGTCTGCCGGAGGTAGCGCACCGCCTCCTCGTCCACCGGGAACAGACCGCAGGTGGCCCCATACTCCGGGGCCATGTTGGCCACCGTGGCTCGATCGGCCAGCACCAGCGTCTCCACCCCCGGCCCGAAGAACTCCACGAAGCGGCCGACCACACCCACCCCTCGCAGCAGTTCAGTCACGGTCAGCGCCAAGTCGGTGGCCGTCGCCGGGGAAGTCAGCCTGCCGGCGAGGCGGACACCCACCACCTGGGGCACCAGCATGAAGTAGGGCTGACCCAACATGACGGCCTCGGCCTCGATGCCACCCACCCCCCAGCCCAACACGCCCAATCCGTTGATCATGGTGGTGTGAGAGTCGGTTCCTATGACGGTATCCGGGTAGGCCCAGGGGACGCCGGCGGCGCTGCGCGCCGCGGCGCCCCCCGCCGTTCCGGTCACCACTTCGGCCAGATACTCCAGGTTCACCTGGTGGCAGATGCCCGCCCCCGGCGGGATCACCCGCAGGTTGCCGAACTGGCCCTGGGCCCAGCGCAGCAGACCGTAGCGCTCACCGTTGCGCGCCATCTCCAGGGCCATGTTGCGCTCGCAGGCGTCCGGCGTGCCGGCGAAGTCCACCTGGACCGAGTGGTCGACGACCAGGTCCACCGGCACGTTGGGGTCGATGACGGCCGGGTCCGCCCCCCCGCGAGCGACGGCCGAGCGGAGGGCGGCCAGATCCACCACGCAGGGCACTCCGGTGAAGTCCTGCAGCAGCACCCGGGCCGGCATGAAGGCGAACTCGGGCCGCTCGACGGAGCAGGGGTCCCAGTCGAGCAGGGCGAGCACGTCGGCCTCCTCGACCACCCCGCCCCCGCAGTGGCGGAGGGCGTTCTCCAGCAGGATGCGGATGGAGTAGGGCAGCCGGGCCGGCTCCCGGCCGGTGGCGGCGGCCAGAGCGGCCAGATGGGCCACGCGGAAGGTGCCGCCGGGCAGCTCGACAGTCTTCCAGGCCCCGAAGGGCGGCTCCTTCGGCGACGAATCCCCGGTCCCGGCGGCGCTGGGGCCGCGGTCAGAAGCAGCCATGGCGTCGATCCTCCTAGTCAGAAGTAGAGCCGGTCGCTCCGGCCTCCGCCCGCCTCGCGGCTGCGGGCCACGTTGTTGAGCGCCCGCACGTAGGCCTTGGCCGAAGCCTCCAGCACGTCGATGGACACAGCCTGGCCGGCATAGCGCTTGCCGTCCACCTCCACGACCACCCGCACCTCGCCAAGGGAGTCCTTGCCCGAGGTGATGGAGCGGACCTGGTAGTCCATGAGCTTGCCGCTCACGCCCACCGCGTCGTCGATGGCCATGAAGATCGACTCCACCGCTCCGCCGGAGAAGGCCTTGCCCGCATGGGGCTCTCCCTCCCTGCGCACGGCCACTTGGCTGGAAGGCACGATCTCCGAGCCGGCCGAAACGTAAAAACGGTCCAGAGAGTAGACGTCCTCGCGTTCCCGGATCTCCTCGCCCACCAGAGCTTCCAGGTCGGCAGTGGTGACTTCCTTCTTCTTGTCGGCGATCTCTTTGAAGCGGCGAAAGGCCTCGTCCAGGTCGGGCCCGTCCAGATGGATGCCCAATTCGGCCAAGTGCGAGCGCAGGGCGTGCCGCCCGGAGTGCTTGCCCAGCACGATGTCGGACTCGGTCAGACCGATGTCTTTGGCGTGCATGATCTCGAAGGTCGTGCGTTCCTTGAGCACCCCGTCCTGGTGGATGCCCGACTCGTGGGCGAAAGCGTTCTTGCCCACGATGGCCTTGTTGGCCTGCACCTGGTGGCCGGTGAAGCTGGAGACCATCCGGCTGGTGCGGGCGATCTCGGTGGTGACGATGTTGCAGGGACGTTGCAAAATGTCGCGCCGGGTGACGAGCGCCATGGCGATCTCTTCCAGGGCGGCGTTGCCTGCCCGCTCGCCCAGACCGTTGACGGCCACCTCGACCTGGGTGGCCCCTCGCTCCACAGCGGCAAGGGAGTTGGCCACCGCCAGCCCCAGGTCGTTGTGGCAGTGGACGCTGAGCACCACGTCTTCCAGCCCGGGCACCTTGTCGTATAGGCTGTCCATGAGAGCAGCGTACTCGCTGGGCAGGGCGTATCCCACCGTGTCGGGTACGTTGATGGTGGTGGCGCCGGCCTCGATGGCCGTCTGCAACACCTCGGCCAAGAAGTCCACCTCGGAGCGGGTGGCGTCCATGGCCGAGAACTCCACGTCCCCGGGGCACAGGGAGACCGCCAGCCCCACCATCCGCCGGGTGAGGTCGACCACCTCGGCCCGGGTCGCCCGCATCTGGTGTCGCAGGTGGATGTCGGAGGTGGAGACGAAGGTGTGGATACGCGGACGCTCCGCCTCTTTGATCGCCTCCCAGCAGGTGCGGATGTCGTCTTCCACACAGCGGGCCAGGCCGCAGATCACAGGCCCCTTGACTTCCCGGGCGATGGAACGCACCGCTTCGAAGTCGCCGGGGCTGGTGGCGGGGAAGCCGGCTTCGATGACGTCCACGCCCAGCCGCGCCAACTGATGGGCGATCTCCAGCTTCTCCGACGCGTTCAGGCTGCTGCCCGGCGACTGCTCGCCGTCGCGTAGAGTGGTGTCGAAGAAGACGACCGGTCTTCCGACATTGCGACGATCCATGGACATGGTCCTACCTCCCGGTGATGCTGCCAATGATAACTGCTGGTGGCGCCGGTCGGCGCCGGCGCGCGAGTATCTCCCCCTAGCGGGGGAGCAGGAGGAGGAGAGCGAGTGTCCTTCTGGTCTCCATGAGGCCGTGAGTCTAGCCCACGGCGGGCTTGACTGCAAGACCGGGCTTGGCCGGGCCCACGGCCTGGAGAGGGTCCCCCCCCAGCGCCGGAGGGCGGTACACTGGCAAGGCACCCCTCACCTCAGGAGAAGCGCGATGCTCAAGGAATACCCCAAGTTCACCGCGGCGGCGGTCCAGACTGCGCCCGTCTACCACGATAAGCCTGTCTATTTCGATATGCCTGCCACCCTCGCCAACGCGGTCGCGTCCATCAAGGAGGCGGCGGCCAACGGCGCCCAACTGGTGGTCTTCCCCGAACTTCACATCCCCGGCTACTGTCACTTCGCCTTGGAGCTGACCCGGGGCCCGGAGTACACCGGCATCTGGGCCGAGTACCTGCGCCACGGCATCGAGGTGCCCAGCGAGGAGACCGACCTCCTCTGCCGGACGGCCCGCCAAGCCAAGGTCAACCTGGTCATGGGCATCAACGAGCGGGTGGCCAGGTACGGCGGCCGCCAGCACAACTCGGCCCTGTTCATCAACGACCAGGGCGAGATCGTCGGGCTCCACCGCAAGATAAACATCACCGTCCAAGAACTGCTCATCCACACCCGGGGCAATGGCGGCAAGAACCTGGCGATCCCCGAGTTCGACTTCGGCAAGGTGAGCGCCCTCATCTGCGGCGAGCACAACCAGCCCATGCTCTGGAACAACTACATCATCCAGGGCACCAAGGTCAACTGCTCCCTGTGGCCGGGATACCTGGGGGGCGCGGAGGAACTGCCCTGGGTGACGCCGGCGGTGACCACGGCCGTCGCCTCCAGCGGGGCATGCTGGTGCGTGCTGGCCGCCGAGTACATCCCGCCCGAGAAGCGGCCGGCCGACTTCTACCCCAACACCAGCTTCTACCAGAGCTTCGGGGGCAGCGCCATAATCAGCCCCTTCGGAGAGATCGTGGCCGGACCGCTGCGCGACCAGGAGGGCATCGTCTACGCCGACATCGACCTCAAGGTCAACGAGATGGCACGGGCCATCATCAACATCACCGGCCTTTACAGCCGCTGGGACATCCTCAGCCTGCGGGTGCGGCAGGAAGACTACGAGCCCATAGTGCCGATGGAGGCCATGGAGAATCCCTTCGCGGTCGCCGGTGGGCCCGGGCCGGAGGCGCCACCGACGCCCGCGCAGCGCGCCGCCGAAGCCACTGCCGCCGACATAGCCGAACTGCGGGAGAGGATCGCCGAGCTGGAACGGCGTCTGGCCCAAGCGGACGGGTGATCGAGGTCCGAGGGGAGCCGCGGGCGCGCCCTGCGTTCACCGGCTCGGCGAACGGCTGAGGTAGACCGGCCCGCCCGCCCACAGTCTGCGCCTCACCCTGCCCAGCAACCTCCGCTCCCCGTACCCGAGTATCAGCCCCGCGCCCACCAGGATCATCAGCTTCTGGGCGGCCGGCATGGGGCTCCAGTGGTAGCCCACCCGCAGCTTGATGATCGACCACAGGGGGATGCGCTCGGGCAGGCTGGCCAGCCACCCTTCTCCCGAGTCCGCCACGAAGGATGTGGCCGGGTCTTCCATCTCCCCGAAGTCCTTGCCGGGGTAGTCCACCCATACGTGGTCGAAGGAATAGCGCAGCGTGTAGGGCAGGCCCTTGGCCTCCAGGATGCTCGCCACCAGCACCGCCCGGGCCTGACAATCGCCGGCCTTGTCTTGGACCACCTCTGAAGTGGTGGGGAAGTACCAGGGCAGCCCGTAGACCGTCCAGGCAGGAGCGTAGGGGACGTAGCCCATCGCGAAGTCCTCGATGGTCTTGTAGTCGGCGGGCAGAGCGGCCGCCAGACCGGTGACGGCACTCGGATCCACGGGGAAATGACGCAGGCGGGCGATCGATTCGGCGAACGGGCGGGGGTCCGGATACACCACCGCTCCGATCCACAAGCTCATGAGCAGGAGCACCAGGGCGTGCCGCCCCAGGGAGCGTAGGGCGCGACCGGTTTTCGAGCCGCTCCCGCCCCCGCCGACACGGGTGGTGTCGCTCGCGTGCTTCACTGAAGGGATTCTATCGCAGCCGCGGCGCTCTTGCCTTCCGGTGTCCATGGCCGTAAGCTACCGGGGATGCCCAGCGCCTACTACACCTGCAACCTGCTTCCCCTCGAGTTCGTGGCCGCCACCGGCTACACCCCCCGCTGGTTGGGAGAGCACCTGCAAGACCCGACGGCTCCCGTCCGGCGAGACGCTCTCAGCATCCACCCCATGACCTGCCCCTACGTCACCCGCCTGGTGGCGGCGGCCGACGTCCTGCTCGACCAGGCACCCCCCGGCGATGTGCTGCTGGTGCCTGGAGGCTGCGACGCCATGCGCAGGATGGGCGACCTGCTGGCCGCCGAGTACCCGGAGCGGGTGTTCGTCTTGTCCATGCCTCGCTCTTCCGGTGAGGGCGACCAGCAGGCACTCGCTGCCGGTCTGGCCCGCATGGAAGACTGGCTGCGCCGCCGGGCCCAAGGCGGCGACCCCGACCCGGCGGCCTCTGCAGCCGCGGCCGGGGCCGCGCCGGCGGCCGGAACCGCCGCCGCGCCCCCGGCCGACCGCACCCCCAGTGTCGCTTACCCCTCCCCACCCCGGGCCGGAGGGGTGTTCCTGGTGGCCGGCCCCCTCAGTGACGACTCTCTCCTTCGTCTCATCGGCCAACTCGGCGCCCACGTCGCCGGCCTGGAGTCCTGCACCTCGCCCGACCGCTGGGGACCGCTCTCGGCGGCCGGCGC
>CAYNPL010000026.1:0-39114 GCA_964399135.1 uncultured Gaiellales bacterium | reverse complement strand
GCGATAACCACGTTCTGCACCGCGGCCACCAGCCGAAGACCGGTGACCGCCAACTCCCGCGCTATCACCACCATAGCGACCCAGGCGGACAGGTCGCCGAGTTGGACGAGCGAGACCAACGCCGCCGTCACCAGCAGCTTGTCGGCCAGGGGATCGAGAAAGGCTCCCAGCACGGTGGTCTGATGGAACCGGCGGGCCAGATAGCCGTCGAGCAGGTCGCTGCCGGCGGCAACCACGAAGACCACGAGGGAGACCACATCGCCCCCGGGTACGTCGGCCAAGAGGAAGACCATGAGCACCGGGACCATGAGGACCCGGAACAGACTGATGAGATTGGGCACGTTAAGGTACGTCACAGGTCCCCACCAGGTCGTATCCCACCGCCGCCTCCACCGTCATCTCGACCACGTCACCGACGCCCGCCCCATCCGGGAGTCTTCCCTCCAGGTAGGTTACCCCGTCGACCTCGGGCGCCTGGCCGCGAGTGCGGCCGATGGCGGCCACCCCTTCCCCGCCTTCTTCCGGCTGCACCACCTCGATAATGACCTCTGCCCGGGTGCCCACCAGATGCTGGTGAGCGGCTTCCGCGGTCTCGGCCAAGACCGCGTTCAGGCGGTTGAGCCGCTCCAGGGCCACCGTCCGGCCCACCCGAGGCCGCAGTCTCTCGGCCGGTGTCCCCTCCTCAGGACTGTATATGAAGCCACCGGCGTAATCAAACCCTCCGGCGCGGACGAAGTCCAGCAGGTGCCGGAACTGGGCGGCCGTCTCTCCCGGAAAACCGACGATGAAGGCCGAGCGGACCGCGACATCGGGCATCGATCTGCGGGCCGCCGCCAACAGATCCAAGTACGACCTGCCGTCACCGGCCCGGCCCATGCGGCGGAGTACGGCCGGATGAGAGTGCTGGAAGGGCACGTCCAGGTAACGGCACAGCTTCGGCTGTGCGGCCATGTAACGCAGAAACCCGTTGGTGACGTGCTCGGGCTGCAGATACATGACCCGGATCCAGCGCACTCTCTCGTCCTTCGCCAGTAGATCGATGAGCCCGGCCAGATCGGTCCCGCCGCTCCTCCAGCGGGCGGTATCCTGCCCCACTAGGACCAGCTCTCGCGCCCCCTCGGCCAGGCAGGCGTCGGCCTGCTCGAGGACCTCCTCTGTTCTCAGCGACTGGTACGGTCCCTTGATGGCGGGGATGGCACAGAACGTGCAGAGCTCATCGCAGCCGTCTGAGATCTTGACATAAGCATGGGGAGTCTGGAGACGCGCGACCGATGCGACCGCCGGATCGCGCCCGTCCCGCGCACGGCCGCCTCCCTTGGGACCGCGGTCTTCCCGCCCCCCCTCAGCCGCTCCCAGCGCCCGCAGGAGGCCCTCCCGCTCGGGCCCGACCGCCAGGCCGAACCAAGCGGCCACCTCGGGGATGCCCGCCGCCAGCTCCTCCCGGTAGCGCTCCACCAGACAGCCCATGACCAGCACCGGTTTTAACGGATAGGCGGCGCAGGCCTCCAGGATAGCGGCGATCGACTCCTCTTTGGCGTCCTGGATGAATCCACAGGTGTTAAGAAGGAAGTGGGTGGCGCGAGCGGGGTCCTCCGTCGTCTGGACGCCGGCCGCCCACAGAGCGCGGCAGAGAGACCTGCTGTCCGCTTCGTTCTTGGGACAGCCCAGGGTCTGCACAAAGACCCGCGCCCGCCGGACCGGCCGGGCGTCCATGCTACGGGTTTCGCTCGATGCCGGCCTCGGTGATGGTGAATGAGCCCGCCGGCGGCGCCACCGTGAAGGCGACCGCGTTGACCGTGATCGCGAGTACCTCCGGTCTGCCCGCCATCATCCAGTAGCGCTTGGCCCCGTCGAAGGTCTGCTGGCCCCCCGCCGACAGGGTCCCGGCGTACAACTCGGCCCCCTGCTCGCTGTCTTCGCGTATCACCAGCCAGCAACTACCTTCGGTGACGTTGACCACAAATACCACGTTCTCCCCGGTAGTGGTGGCCACCGGGGCGCTGGTGGTGGTGGACGAGACCTCACCGGGCGCGGTGGTGGTGGTACTGACGCTCGCGGAATCCACCAAGGAGGTAGAGGTCGGCGGGTTGAGATTATCCGACTCCAGAGAGGCGGCCTCATCACCACGGCCCGCTCCGAACCAAGCCAACAGCGCGACCAGGACCACAGCGGCCACGCCGGCAAGCACGTATCCACGCTGAGTGCGGCGGGTACGCTTCCTCTTGCGCTCAGTCGCGGTGCGCGAACGGGGCTGCTGGGTCAGGTCGGTCCGCAAGGTGGCGACCTCGTCTCCGCGCGGCTCGTACGTTGACCGGTATTCGGACAGGATGAGATCGGCGTCCAACTTGAGAAAGAGCGCGTAGGTGCGCAGGAAGCCCTTGACGAAAGTGGGCCCGGGGATGACCTCGAAGTCGTTCTCCTCCAAAGCCTGTAGATACTTGGAGCGGATCCTGGTGACGGCTTCGACGTCGTTGATGCTGAGCCCGCGCCGGATGCGGGCTTCGCGCAGGCTGTTACCTATATCAGGCACGAGGAGCCGATGACACCTCTCGCATCAAGCGCGCCACCCTGGCGGCGAACCGGCGCGCGTCACAGACAGGGTCATGAGTGGTCGGCACCGCCAACACGAACCGCCTCCCCTCGACGCAGGACCGCTGATAGAGCGGATCGTAGTAGTGCGCCAACAACCCCTGCACAACGTCGGTAAATCTACCATCATCGAAAGCGGTTTCCAAGGAAAGCACGATCTCTCGGGGCAACCGCGCGGCGATGAGGGCGAGGTTGCGCCGGAAGCGCCCGCGGTCGTCCTCATCCCAGCTTTCTGGTGCGTACTCGCGCATGATCCGGGCCGCACGCTCCTCGAGGGGGGCGGAGACCAGCACGGGCATCCCCTCCCTGATCGCTGCCGCTACTGAAGCCGGCAGGAAGACCCTCCCGATCTTGCCACCTTCCCCCTCCAGCACCAGATAGTCACCACCCGGCCTGCGCACCTCGTCCCACAGGAGGGCATCAAAGTCCTTCTGCCGCCGCTCACCCGGTTGGTTAAGCCCGCCCAACAGCGAACCGCGGTGCAAGGCGAGCCCCTCCAGGTCGACCACCCACGGCCGCGGACGGCGCAGGCGTGGCCCGACATCCTGCAAGGCCCTCAGAAGCGCGCTCTTGCCCGCCCCCGTGTGGCCGTACAGCGTCACCACGGGGACGGGAGGCCGCCACGCCCCCAGTCCCTGGAGCACCTCGCGCCGGTAGGCCCTGTATCCTCCGGAGACGGTGACGGCGTGTACTCCGATGAGGGCCAGCAGAAGGGCCACGTTGCGGCTTCTCTCTCCCCCGCGCCAGCACATGAGGGCAAGACGCCTTCCCCGTGGTTGTGAACGGGCCAGTTCGGCTAGGCCTCCGAGATAGGCGGGCAGTCCCGCGCTGACGGCCTCCATGGCCACCAGCCGGGCCTTGGCCGAGCCCGCCTCTTTGTAGGCCGCGCCCACCGCCGCTCTCTGCCGGTCGTCGAGCAGAGGACGATTGACGGCTCCGGGCATGTGACCTTCTGCGAACTCGGAGGGAGAGCGGACGTCCACCACCAGGAACCCCTCCTCCATAGCCGCGGCGGCGCTGATGGAGGGCACCTGCAGGTTAGTCACCGTATGTCCTGTCCTCCACTCTGCCCCCGTGTTCTTCGGCCCGCAGGACCGCCAACACGTGCTCCACCTCATCGGCTTCGACCAGGATCTGCCGGGGCTTGCTCCCCTCCCAAGGTCCCACGATGCCACGCCGCTCAAGCATGTCGATGAGGCGACCGGCGCGGGTGTAGCCCACGCGCAGGCGGCGCTGCAGCATCGACACCGACGCGCTCCCTGTCTCGATGACCAGCTGAGCCGCATCGGCCAAGAGATCGTCGGAATCGGGGTCGAAGAGGTCGTCCTCGCCCTTCTTGGCGTCCTTGGGGTCGGGCGGGCGCCGCAACAGCTCCTCCCGGAACTCGGGTTCGGCCTGATGGCGCCAGTGGCTGACCAGGAGGGCGATCTCTTCTTCGGTGATGTAGGCACCTTGCACCCGTTGCAGATGGCTGGAGCCCAGAGGCTTGAAGAGCATGTCGCCCCGGCCGAGCAGAGTCTCGGCTCCGTTGACGTCGAGGATCACCCGGGAGTCGGTCTGGCTGGAGACGGCGAAGGCGATGCGTGAGGGGATGTTCGCCTTGATCATGCCGGTGATGACGTCCGCCGACGGGCGCTGGGTGGCGACCACCAGATGGATGCCCACCGCGCGGGACTTTTGAGCCAGCCGGATGACGTAGTCCTCCACCTCCTGAGGGGAGACCATCATCAGGTCGGCCAGTTCATCGATCACGATGACGATGTATGGCAGCGGGCGCTCTCCCCGCCGAGCCCGGGCTTTGTTCATATCGGCCAAGCTGCGGGAATGTTCCAGCTCCATGAGTTCATAGCGGTCCTCCATCTCCTCGGCCACGTTGTGGAGGACCCCGGCCGCGTCCTTCATGTTGGTCACCACCGGCACCAGCAGGTGTGGGATGCGGTCGTAGTGCGAGAGCTCCACCTTCTTGGGGTCGACCATGATGAAGCGCACCTGCTCGGGGGTGGCCCGCAGCAAGATGGACGAGACGATGCAGTTGACGCAGCCGCTCTTGCCCGAACCGGTGGTGCCCGCGATCAGCAGATGGGGCAGGCGGGTGAGGTCGGTGTACACGGCCTTGCCTGAGATGTCCTTGCCCAGCCACACCATCAGCGGCCCCGCCGATTTGGGAAACTCCCGGTAGATGTCGCCTAAGGTGACGAAGTCGGGCCGCTGGTTAGGCACTTCGACTCCCACCGCCGACTTACCCGGTATGGGGGTGAGGATGCGGATCTCGGTGGTAGCCAAGTGGTAGGCCAAGTCGTCCCGCAACGACGCCTCCTTGGACACCTTCGTGCCGGGGGCCAACTGCAGTTCATAGCGGGTGACCCGAGGGCCCACCACCATGCCGATCACGCGGGCCTCCACCCCGAACTGGGCCAGGGCCTGCAGTATGACGGCGGCAGTGTCCCTTTCTGCCGTCCCCCGTCCCAGCGTCGGCGGGGAGCTCTTCTTGAGCAGTTCCGCCTCGGGCAGGATGTAGGCGGGCACTTCCACGGCCAGTTCGATCTGCCGAGGCGGTCGAGCCAGACCGGGGATCGTCTCTTGGCGAGGTTCCAGACCCTCCTCGCCGGCGGCTTGCTCCGCCGGGGAGGAGGCGGAGGCCGCCTCACTCGCGGCCGCCGCCGCGCCCGCCGGAGCTGAGGTCCCAGAGGTCGCCGGGGACGACGCCGCCGGGGCGGGGACCGCGGAGGGGGCCGCGGAGGCGGCCGAGCCGCCCGCCGGTCCGTAGATGTCGCTGAAGGCACGGGCCCCGTCCACTACGCCCGTGGTCCGGGCGGAGGCGAGCCCCTCCCCCACCGCCAACGGGCTCTTCGCCGCCGGCCGGCCGTCGGACCAGTCGTCGAACTCGTCGCCGAAGGGACTGCGGCCTGGATCTGAGCCGCTCACCACCACCGGGAAGGACTCCCCGTCGCCCACCAGGTCCACCGGACCCAGCGCCGGCCCGGACTCCGCCCCAAAGGCGGCGAACCCAGCCCGGCTTGCGGTAGAACTCAGCACGACCGTCGGCGCGGAGTCCGCATCCAACGCTCCCCCCCCATCCCCAGTCCTGTCGCCTTCAGAGCGGCCCAGATATCCACCGGCGGTCTGCCGTACGCTGCCCACGGCCCGCCGGCCGCCTCTCGCCAACCTGCGCGCTGTCATCCCGGTGGCGAGGATGATGCCGGCGACCACCGCCACCCAGCCGATCACCCCCACCCCCAACGTGCCCGAGAAGCTATGGAAGAGCGCGTAGAAGGCCTCCCCCAGCCCGCCGGCCCGGGATTCGAACTCGGCCCGCACGAAGTAGTCGGGTCCATGGCTTCCGAACGGGGGCGCTCCGGCCGCGACCAGGAGGAACAGCCCGAAAAGGAAGACGAGCACCCCGGCGAACCACGCCTGCCGCCGGATCTTCCGGTCCAGCACCAGACAGGCGGCCACGGCGAGCAGAGCGAGGGGCACCAGCAAGGCCAGCCGGCCGAAGACGAAGCGGAGACCCGCACCGGCCCCCCGGCCCAAGACGCCCCCCACCTCGTCGGCCACTATGACCACGAGGAGGAAGACGGCGAGGCCCAGCAGGACCAGGGCCGTCACTTCCTGCCTGCGCCCGGGCGACTTCCCTTCCTCCATGCCCTTCACCGGGCCAGCGCCCGCCCTGACCCGGGACCGAGAAGAGACGACGGTGGGAGTGACCGCGCCGGTCGGTCCGGCCGGCCGCGGGGCGGTCTTGGTTCCTACCCGAGCACCCGCCCCTTTATCATTCTTTCGCGCTGCCACCTGCCGCCGTCCTCGTCCTAGACCTCGACCACCACGGGCAATACCATGGGCCGGCGGCCCGCCTCCCTGTGCAGGAACTTCTGCACGACGTCGTGCACGCGGCTCTTGACCAAGACGATGTCGACCACTTGGGCCATCTCTTCGGACTCCAAAGTCTCGACCACCCGCCGCTTCGCCTCCTCGGTGAGGGCGTCGAGGTCTCCCGCATGCACGAAGCCACGAAAGACGACTTCGGGGGCACCCACCACCTTGCCGTCCTGAGTGCTCCGCGCCACCACGATGATCACCAGGCCATCCGTGGCCAGGTGCCGGCGGTCGCGCACCACCAGATCCCTGAAGTCACCCATGGCGAACCCGTCCACCAGGGTCATGCCAGCCTGCACCCGCCCGGCGATCCTGGCTCCTTCCCCGTCCAGTTCGAGCACATCACCGTTCTCAAGGAGAAAGATGTTCTCCGCCGGCATACCGGTGGACTGGGCCAATTCCGAATGGAAGTGCATGTGCCGGTGCTCTCCGTGCACCGGCATGAAGTACCGGGGCCTGACCAGGCTCAGCATCACCTTGAGCTCCTCGGCGGCCGCGTGACCCGACACGTGCACGCCGGCCGAAGCCTCGTAGATGACCCGGGCGCCGGCGGCGAACAGCCGGTCGATGGCCCGGTTGACGCTCGTCTCGTTGCCGGGGACCGGCCGAGCGGAGATCACCACCGTGTCGCCCTTGACGATCTCCACCAGCGGATGGTCCCGCGATGCCATCCGAGCTAGGGCCGACAGCGGCTCACCTTGGCTGCCCGTGGACAGGATGGCCACCCGGTCGGCCGGCAGAAGCCCGATGTCGTTGGGCCTTATGAGCAGTCCGTCGGGCACCTTGAGGAAGCCGAGGTTCGAAGCGATGTTGACGTTCTTGACCATGCTCCGGCCGATGACCGCCAAAGACCGCCCGTGCTTAGAGGCGGTGTCCATGACCTGCTGGATGCGGTGGATGTGGCTGGCGAACGAGGCCACGATCACTCTGCCGGGGGCGAGCGCGAAGATGCTCTCCAGGCTTCCCCCCACGCTCTTCTCCGGGCGGGTGAAGCCGGGCACGTCGGCGTTCGTGCTGTCCGACAGCATGAGGAGCACACCTCTACTGCCCAGTTCGGCGAAGCGCTGGAGGGCCGTCGCTCGCGAATCGATGGGTGTCTGGTCGAGCTTGAAGTCCCCCGTGTGAACCACGGTCCCCACCGGGGTGTGAATGCCCAGTGCCACCCCATCAGGGATGCTGTGGCACACCTCCAAGAACTCGATGGTGAAGGGGCCGAGGACGAGGTGCTTGGCCGGCGTCACCTCTGTCGTCTTCACCTTGCCTTGGAGGCCGTGCTCCCCCAGCTTGGCGTTCAGAAGCGCCAGGGTCAGCCTCGTGCCGTAGACCGGCACCTCGACTTCCTTGAGCAGGTAGGGCAGAGCCCCGATGTGGTCCTCATGGCCATGCGTGAGGACGACCCCCACCAGGCGGTGCCGGTTCTCCACCACGTACGAGAAGTCAGGCAACACCAAGTCGATGCCCAGCATCTCATCGTCGGGGAACATCAGGCCGGCATCTACCACCAGCAGGGCGTCCCCATACTCGAGGAGCGTCATGTTCTTGCCGATGGCTCCCAGGCCGCCCAGCGGGATGACTTTGAGCGCTTGCCCGGTCACGATTCCTGGTCTGTACCTCCGTAGAAGCAGGGGCTTGGTCTGCGTCCCGCCCCTCCACCGTAGGCGGCGGCGAAGAGCAGACGGTCTCTAGAGTAAGTTCTCCAGACCGACGACGAGTCCTTGCAGGGAGCGCACGCGTTTGATCGCCAAGAGCACCCCGGGCATGAAGGCCTCCCGCGACAAGGAATCGTGCCTTATGGTCAAGGTCTCGGCCACCCCACCGAAGATGACCTCCTGGTGGGCCACCAGACCGGGGAGCCGAACGCTGTGGATGGGGACCTCTCTCTCTAGGCCCGCTTCCCGCCACGTCTCCTGGATCAGCGAGCGGGTTAGCTTGGCGGTCCCCGAGGGGGCGTCCAGCTTGCGGTCATGGTGCAGTTCTACGATCTCACAGGCCCGCATATGCCCGGCCGCCAGCCGGGCGGCCAGCATCATGATGACCGCGCCCAGGGCGAAATTGGGGGCCACGAGCACAGGCGTTTCGGCCGCTAAAGAAGCGGCGCCGATTTCGTCCAGTTCGGCCGCGCTCAGGCCCGTCGTCCCCACCACCACCGGGGTCCTATGGGCCAAACAGGCGAGGACGTTGCCCCTGACCGCTGCCGGCACGGTGAAATCCACCACCACGTCGAGCTCAACGTCCTCCAGCGCCGCCTCCAGACTCACGAACTGGTGCTCGGCGCCGAGAGTCCTGGCCGCCGACGCCCCGCTCGCCGGCTGCGGGTTAGGACCGCCGGGTCTGCCGGCGAGCGCCGGGTCGACCGCAGCCGTCAACACCAGTTCGGCGTCACCTGCCACCGCGACGCAGGTGGCACGCCCCATCCGGCCCAGGGCGCCACTCACGGCGACCCTGATCTTGCGAGGTGCTTGTTCCATCGTCCCCTCCGCTTCCATGCCCATGCCCCCGGCGCCTAGACCAGCCCTGCCAGACAATCGGCCGGAACGGCCTTGGCGAACTGCTCCCGGTCGGACCCGATGCCGACGACGGAGAGAGCGTCCGGCCGGTACACCTCGGCCGCCAGCCGGAGGACCTCCTCACTGGTGACCGCTTCGATGCGCGCGGCCAACTCGTCAAGGGAGAGGATCTCGGTCTTGGTCAGGACACCCTTGCCGAGACGGGTCATGCGGCTGGAGGTGCTCTCCAACCCCAGGATCATGCGGCCTTTGAGATGCTCTTTGGCCCGCTGCAGTTCGTCTTCGGGCACCGGCTCCCTGGTGAGCCGGACGAGCTCCCGCCCCACCGTCTCCATGACCGCCTCCAGGCGCTCGGGGCGGCAACCGAAATAGAGGCCGGTGAGACCCGTCTCCTGGAAAAGGCTGGAGAACGAATAGACGCTGTAGACAAGCCCCCGCTTCTCCCGCACCTCCTGGAACAGCCGGGAGCTGAGCGACCCCCCGAAGAGGCTGTCGAGCACGGACAGTTGGAAGCGCCGCTCGTCGTCGCGAGCCAGCCCTACCCCGCCCACACATACGTGCATCTGCTCGGTCTCCTTCTCCAGGAAGTACCGGCGGGGAGCCATCTGGGGCAGTGCTGGGCTACGCCGGGGCCCGGCACTGTCGGGCGCGGACTGCCGCTCCAGCAGCAAACGCCGGACGTCGTCGTGGCCGACGTTACCGGCCGCCGCCACCACCATGTCGCTGAACCGGAAGCGCGCCCGATGAAACCCCCGGATGTCGTCCTCCGAAGCTTCCGCTATGCTTTGCCGGGTGCCTAGGATGGGATGAGCCAGGGGATGACCGTCCAGGACCACCTCGGCCAACACGTCGTGGATGAGATCCTGGGGGGAATCTTCGACCATGGCGATCTCTTCGAGCACCACTTCACGTTCCCGGTCGAGGTCGGCGAACGTAGGCGTGAGCAGCATGTCGGCCATGACGTCCATGGCCACCGGCAACTGGTCGTCCAGAAAGCGCCCGTAGACGACCACGTACTCCCGGGAGGTGCTGGCGTTGAGCTCGCCCCCCAGCGTGTCGAACACCTGGGCGATCTCCTCCGCCGTGTACTTCGCGGAGCCCTTGAACAAGAGATGCTCTATGAAATGGGTGGCGCCGGCGAGGGCCGCGGGCTCATCCCGGGAGCCGGCCGGTATCCAGAAACCCAGACACACCGACCTCAGGTGGTCGAGTCTCTCGGTGATCAGCCGCTGGCCGCTGGGGAGCTCCTCCAGACGGTACGCGTCAGTCGACACTGCCTTCCTTCTTCGACAGGTTCTCCAGCAGCCGCAGGCTTATCTTCTCCTTGCCGCCCTGCATCTGGACGTCGAGAACCTCGACCCGAACCAGGTCGCCGCGGTTGACCACGTCCTCCACGGTCGCGACCCGGCGGTCGGCCAGGCGGGAGATGTGGATGAGCCCATCCGTGCCCGGTTTGAGGGTGACGAACGCGCCGAACGAAGTGGTGGAGGCCACCCGGCCTTCCACGATGTCTCCGGCCTGGGTCTCCCGGGTGAGCAGGTTGATGCGTTCTATGCAGGCGTCGCCGAGCTTGCCGTCGGTGGCGAAGACCTTGATGAGACCGTCTTCGGCCACATCGATGGTGCACTCGAACTCCGCTTCCATACCCCGGATAGTCTCGCCACCCTTGCCGATGATCATGCCGATCTTCTCCGGGTCGATGCGGACGGTAGCGATGCGGGGAGCGAAGTCGGAAAGATGAGGCCGGGGGGCCGCGATGACTTCAGTGATCCGGTCCAGGATGAACAGCCGGGCCTTGCGGGCGCTCGCGAGAGCGTCGCGCATGATGGCAAACGTGACTCCGGTGATCTTGATGTCCATCTGCAGAGCGGTGATGCCCCGTTCGGTGCCGGCCACCTTGAAGTCCATATCGCCCAGGTGGTCCTCCACCCCGGCGATGTCGGTCAGCACCACGTAGTCGTCACCTTCTTTGATGAGCCCCATGGCGATGCCGGCCACCGGCCGGGTGATGGGCACCCCGGCATCCATGAGCGCCAGGGTCGACGCGCACACGCTGGCCATCGAGCTGGAACCGTTGGACTCCAAGGTCTCCGAGACCAGGCGGATCGTGTAGGGGAAGACCTCCTCGCCGGGGACCACGGGGATGAGCGCCCGCTCGGCCAAGGCTCCGTGGCCGATCTCGCGTCGGCCGGGACCGCGCATGAAGCCGGTCTCGCCCACACTGAACGGAGGGAACTTGTAGTGGTGCATGAACCGCTTGGACTCTTCGATATCGAGCCCGTCGATGCGCTGCTCGTCCCGGGCGGCGCCCAGCGTCAGCAGAGTGAGCACCTGGGTCTGGCCGCGGGTGAACAGACCGGACCCGTGGGTGCGCGGGGCGACGCCCACTTCGCACGTGATGGGCCTGATCTCCTCCACCCCGCGACCGTCGGGACGCTTCTTGTCGACGGCGATGGACCGGCGGACGGTCTCCTTCTCCACCGCGTCGAAAGCCTTGGCCAGCGCGGCCGCCTCGGCGGCCGGGTCGCCCGATCCCTCAACAGGGGGCCACTCCGCGAGGACGGCCTGCTTGACGGCGGCGACGGCTTCGGCCCGCTCATGCTTGTCGAGCACGTTGCTGGCCCGGACGATCTCGGCCCCGAAGCGGGCCTTGATCTTGTCCATCAGTTCCCGGTCGGGCAGCTTGGGGGCGAACTCCATCTTGGGCACCCCCACCTCGGCGGCCCAGGCGGCGATGGTCTTCACCTGCTCCTTGATGGCCTCGTGGGCGACTTCGAGCCCGGCTATGATGTCGGCCTCGTCCACCTCGTCGCACCCGGCCTCGACCATCCCGATGGCATCCTTAGTCCCGGCCACCACCAGGTTGACCGGGCTCTGCTCGATCTCCTCGTAGGTAGGGTTGACTATCCAGTCACCATCGACCTTGGCCACCCGCACGGCGCCCACCGGTCCCAGGAAGGGGGCTTCAGACAACGAGAGCGCCGCAGAGGCGCCGACCAGGGCCAGGACGTCATAGGGGTTCTTCTTGTCCACCGACAGGATGGTGGCCACGATGTGGGTCTCGCGGTTGAAACCCTTGGGCCAGAGCGGACGGATGGGACGGTCGATGAGCCGCGCGTTCAGGATGGACTGGTCACTAGGCCGTCCCTCCTTCTTGATAAAACCGCCCGGGATCTTGCCCGCGGCATACATCCCCGCTTCCACGTCAACCGTGAGCGGGAAGAAATCCACATTGCGTTCGGTGGCAGCCACCACGGCGGTCACCAGGACCATCGTGTCCCCGGACCGAACCAGTACGGCGCCACTCGCCTGCTTCGCCAGCCGCCCGGTCTCGAAGGTTATCTTCCTGTCGCCGAGCGTAACTTCAGTCGTACTCACTCCACCAGCCACTGTCTTCTCTCCCGTCTGAGAGCCTCTCCTAGGCCCTCTGTTCCGTCGCGTCCCTTCGCTGCCACTTCTTGCCGTTAGGTCGGGCGCGCTGTCCCCGCCCGTCTACCTGCGCAGACCCAAGTCCCTGACCACCGCGCGATACCGCTCCACGTCCTGCTTCTGCAGGTAGCCCAGGAGACGACGCCGCTGCCCCACCATCTTGAGCAGGCCCCGGCGGGAGTGGTGGTCCTTGGTGTGGGTCTTGAGGTGCTCGGTGAGCACGTTGATCCGCTCGGTGAGAATGCCTATCTGCACCTCGGGGGATCCTGTGTCGACCTCGTGTTTCTTGAAGCGGTCGATGATCTCGGTCTTGCGGTCTTTGCTGAGCATGCATGGCCTCCCTGGGCTCCTTGCCCCCAGCCGGGACACTACGGTCCGGGCCGAGCTGCAGGTTTCAATGCGGCTTCGGGCGCGCCGCGGCCGAAGCGGTGATGTAGGTTACCACAGGGAGGGGGTCGGCACGGGCCGAGCGCGGTCTCAAGGCCGAGGCAGGGGCGCAGCTGCCGCTGCGCCCCTGCCTGCCACGCGCTCGGACACCGGCGTCAGTTGTAGATGTACACCCGGGTGCCCACCGGGACGAGCGGATACAGTTCGTCCTCGTCCCACAGGTGGGTCCGGATGCACCCGTGGCTCGCCGGGTACGTGGGTACGTTCGGATACCCGTGGATGGCCAGCAGGCTGTAGGGGTAGTTGGAGATGTACATCGGCAGATAGCGCGGAGAAGTCTCCAGGGTCTTGCGGGTCACCTTGAACGTCCCCGACGGAGTGATGATCCCACCGTCCCCCGTCGTACCGGTGGAGACCGGCAGCGTCCTCACCACAGCGTTGTTCTTGCAGAACAGCAGCACCTGCTTGGTCTTGTTGACCTCGATCCAGGCCGTCGATCCCGTGCTCTTGGGTCTAGGCGTCGCCGCCACCTGCAGCCGTGCCCACACCACCGCGCCCACCACTCCGTCGCGGCTCAGACCTTCCCACTTCTGGAAGGCGATGACCGCTCCCCGCGTGCGGTTGTCGTACACGCCGTCGACGGGGCCGGGACGGTACGAGAGGTCCGTCAACCGCTGCTCGACCCACTTGATCTCAGCGGTCGTGAGGGCACGGGTGTAAGGCAACGTCCCCACCACATCGAAGGCGTCGACGGTGATGTAGGCCCCCGAGGCGTTGGACTCGTGCCAGCTGATCTCCACTCGGTGCACCGCGTTCGGAAGCTCCCCGGTGGAGAAGACCTTCTGCTTGTACTGGGTGGATGGACTGTGCAGATCGACCGTGACCGCCGGGCCTCCGTCGACCGACACGTCGGCTTTGCCCATCAGCGGACCCACCGTGGCCAACCACTGCAACCGGATCCCGCTGAAGACCACCGACACCCCCGCGGAGTTCGTGTTCGCCCGCTTGTAGGTCCCGCCGGAAGCGCTGGCGGTGGTGACCGTGGACCACGTCCCCAGGTAGGCGATGCGGGCGTCTTTCTCTTCGAAGCGAGTCGGGATGGGCACCTGCATGACCGTCCCGACGTACTCGAACGCGTCCACGCTGACGTAGGTCCCGGTGGAGGCGGCTCTCTTGGTTCCCGTCCACTCGATCTTCACCCGGTGTGGCCCCGACGAGAGACCGGCCGGGGTCTCCCAGACCTTCTGCTTGTAAGCGGTGGAGGAAGCGTAGAGGTCGACCATGTAGGTCTTGGTGCCGTCCAGGGTGACCTTGGCGATGCCGTAGTTGGTGCCCTTCTTCGCGATCCAAGCGAAATACGGCCCGTCGAAGTCGGCCGTCACCGAAGCGCCGGAGGCGCCGGCATACCTGTGGCTGCCGCCCGAATAGTAGTCGCTGCTCCCCACCGTCCAGGTGCCGGTGTAGTACAGACGCCCATCACTCTGCTCGACACGCCCGGACGAGACCAGAGTGCCCTCGACTTCCACGGCGTCGACGGTGATGTACTTGCCCAGGGGACTGGCCGCGTTCCGGGAGATCTTGACCCGATGAAGCCCGTTGGGCAGCTTCCCTGTGGACCAGACCCTCTGCTGATACAGATGGATCGGGTTGTAGAGGTCGATGGTCTCCACCTTGACGCCGTCAAGCCACACGTCGGCGATCCCGGTGGTGTGTCCTTTGGTGGCGATCCAGTCGAGCCTCTCCCCCACGAACAGAAGGGTGACGTACGCGCTGTTGGAGTCGGCCCGCTTGTAGCTGCCGTTCGAAGCCGAGGCGGTGTAGTACGTGTACCACGTGCCTGTGTAGGCGAAGCGCGAGTCGGTCTGCTCGTACCACTTGACGGGGAGGGGGGCCACGTAGGTGAAGTCATCCTTGTCGGTGTCTTCGCTGCCGCCGCCGACGGTGGTCACCTGCACCCGGACCTTGCCTGCGTCGTGGGCGGGAGTCACAGCGGTGATGGTCTCCGTGCCGCTGTCGTACGTGAAGCTGGTGGCAGGCACGCCGCCGAAGGTGACCGCACTGGCACCGACAAGGCCGGTGCCCGAGATCACCACCGAGGTCCCGCCCGCGGTCGTGCCGGAGGCCGGCGAGAGCCCGCTGATCACGGGAGCGGCCACGTACGTGAAGTCATCGGCCTCGGTGTCTTCGCTGTCACCGTCGACGGTGGTCAAGCGCACCTGTACGGTCCCCGGCCCCTGCGCCGGCGCCACGGCGGTGATGGTGTCGGTCTCCGGGTCGTAGGTGAAGCCGGCGGCAGGCTCGGACCCGAACATGACCCCGGCCACCTCCGCCAGGCCCGTTCCCGATATCACCACCGAAGTGCCCCCGCTCGCCGGCCCCGACGAAGGCTCCAGGCCAGTGATAGTGGGGATGGTGCCGGCCTGCGCCCCCGCAGGTGCGATGACGGCCCACGCGCCCATGAGTCCGACAACTGCGACCACGACGGCCACAGCCACTGCTACCACGAACGATCTCACGAGCTTGCCTGACGAAGCAACGTCATGCGCGCGACCCTTCATGGCCACCACCCCCGTCCGCCGGCTCGGGCGCCTGCTCCGAGCCCGTCGCGCTCTTGGACCCTATCCGCCTAACGCCATTCTATTCGCACCGTATAGTCTGCTCGCCTACCTGCCGTGACGAAGATCAACACCGTCCCCTCTTTCAGCACCCCCTCTACCACGATCAGGTCGCCGCTCCGTTTTGGCTTCCAACCCGGCCAACTGATGCCCTCCCACGCGCCCGGGATGCTCGCCCCCACCTGCACCTCGAGATCCTTGGCCCGGTCGCTCTCGATCTCGATCCGGAACGAGGGCCCTCCTCCCGCCTGGGCCGCCTCGCTGGCGAAGATGTCCACGTCCCCGCCCGGCCCCCCCTTCTCGATGGACGCCTCCAGGGTTTCTCCCGGCACAAGCGGCGTGGCCTGCTGTAGCTCGTCGTTGGGCTCATGGGTGTCGGCCGCTGTCGAGCAACTCAGGCCCCCACCGAAAGGCGACCCGACACAAGCGAAAACCGACCCGCCGGCCAGCGCGAGCAGGACCATCACCAGAACCGCGACATATGCTATCGACGATCTCTTGGGCATGGCTCCCAGTGTAGACAGATGGGAGAGGAAGCTCAAGCAGGCCGCGAATCCCGTGTCCTGCCCTAGTTATCGGCAAAGAGCAGCGGGCGCTCCAGCCCTGCCTGCGAAGAAGGCCCGCGCCACCCGCACGTCCTCCCCGATCCGCGCGGCAAGGGAGGCCGCGTCGGGAAAGGTCCGCTGGTTGCGGACGCGCTCGAGGAAGTCGACCCTCAGGTGCGTACCATAGAGGTCGCCGCTGAAATCAAGAACCAGGGTCTCCACTCTGACCTGGTCGCCGCTCTCGAACGTGGGGTTGGTCCCCACGCTCGTGAGAGACGGCCGCGCCACCGAGTCGTCCACCCAAGACAGGGTCAGGTACACGCCGCGTCTGGGGAGCATCACCTCCCGCTCCGGCTCCAGGTTGGCCGTAGGTGCCTGCAGGCTGCGGCCGCGCCCGGCCCCGCTCACCACGACTCCCTCTATCCGGTGGGGCCGGCCCAGCAGACGAGCGGCCTCAGCCACCCGCCCCCGGGTCAGCAGTGTCCTCACCCGCGTGCTCGAGATCACCTCGCCGTTCTCCTCGGCCAGCCCGACGGTGACCACCCGGAAACCGTGGACCAGGCCGTAGTCACGCAGATCGGCCGCTGAACCCGCCCCCCGGTGGCCGAAGCGGAAGTTCTCTCCCACGAAGACCTCGCGCACCCCCAAACGTTCGGAGAGCACCTCGCCGCAGAACGCCGCCGGAGAAAGCCCGGCGAACTTGCGGTCGAACCTCACCACGATCAATTCATCCACCCCCAGCCCCGCAATCAGCTCGGCCTTACGCTCAAGAGAAGTCAGCAGGCGAGGGGCGGAACGGGGCCGAACGACCGTTTCCGGGTGGGGATGGAAAGTGACCGCGGCGCAGGAGGCCCCGCCGGCACGGGCGGCGGCCACCGCCCGGCCCAGTATCTCCTGATGCCCCCGGTGGACGCCGTCGAACACGCCGATGCCCACCGTCCTTCCCCGAGAGGACGCTTCGGGCACCTCCTCCAGTGAACGGTAGACCTGCACGGTCACCCCACCCCCGGGAACACCGCGAGCGGGCGGGCCACTCCATCCTTGCCTTCGAACACCCCCAGCAGGCGGCCGGCCCCGTACGCTCGAAAGCGGCCGTCGGCCGCGGGAGCCAGCGGGTTCCCGTTCGCCGCGAGTCGGGCCTGGCGCTCGTCCAGGACCCGCCCTGGGATGAACGAAAGGGCCTCGTCGAGCGACAGCACGCCGCGGCCCGTCTCCTCGAACCGCCCCGGAGCAGACGCCTCGGCGGCGATCGCGTCCGCGACCGTGAACGGCCCGATCCGGGTTCGCCTGAGGGAGGCCGCGTAGGCTGCGCTACCCAGAGCGGTGCCGAGGTCGGCAGCCAGGCTACGCATGTACGTGCCGCTTCCCACCAGGGAGACGACGACGGCGCGCTGGCTCTCCGGGTCGAAACCGACCAGAGCGATGTCGTATACCCATACCTCCCGTGAGGGCGTGTCCGCCGTCTCCCCCCGATGCGCCTTCTTGTACAAGGCTTCTCCATCCACCTTGACCGCGGAGGTCAGGGGCACCTTCTGGACGATGCGACCGCGAAAGCGGTCGAGCGCCGCCACCACGCCGGCCACATCGACAGTGCCACCCGCGGGCGTGATGGCACCGGTGGGGTCCCCGGTCGTCGAGGCGGCTCCGAACTGGACCGTCATCTCATATTCCTTGGGCAGGCCCATCAGCAGGGACGATAGGCGGGTGGCTTGTCCAGTCATCAGGAGCAGCAGCCCCGAAGCGAAGGGGTCGAGACTGCCGGCGTGGCCGACGCGGCCGCGCGCGCCGCGCCGAGCCCACCGGACGATGTCGAAGCTGGTGGGACCGACCGGCTTGTCGACCAACACTACTCGGTCGGGCAAGGTCACAGGAACGCGTCGATCCGGCTCTTTGTCCACTCCAGGACCTCCGCAAGGTCTCCATCGCCCGTGAAGCCCGCGGCCTGTGGATGGCCTCCTCCTCCTCGTTCGCGCGCTATGGCCGACACGTCCACGCCGCCGTCCATGGACCGCAGGCTGACCTTCGTCTCCGGGCGTCCGTCGCGCGACCGCTGCCGGGCCAACACCGCCACCCGGGCACCCTTGGCCTGACGCACGAAGTCGATCATGCCTTCGGCGTGTCCCTCCGAGGCCCCGGATGCGGTGAAATCCTCTTCGCTCAGCCACGAGACCACCACCGCCCCCTCCCGGTGGACCTCCAGGTGCTCCAAGGCCCGCGCCAGCAGCCGCAGCTTAGGCACCGGCACGCTCTCGTAGAGCTCTCGGTATATCCCCGCCACATCGACGCCCAGTCTCTGCAGTTCGGCAGCCATGTGGTGGGCGGCCGCGGTGGTGTTGGCGTATTGGAAGCGCCCGGTATCGGTCACCAGCCCTACGTAGAGGGCAGCGGCCACCTCCACGTCCACCGGGAACCGCCCGGTCCTGAAGACCTCGTACAGCAGGGTCGTGGTCGAAGGTGCGGCCGCATCGATGAGGTTGAGCTCGCCGTAGCCGGGATTGTCATGGTGGTGGTCGATGTTCACCCGGATCACCCCTTCGCCGAACGAGACCGAGTTCGACCGGCTGAGTGACGCGCAGTCGAGCAGGTAGACGGTCGTTCCCGGTCCGACCAACGGCGCCGGCCCTCGCACCACCTCTCGCAGCCGGGGCAGGAAGCCGTATTCCTGGGGGAACGGGGCCTCCCCGGGGATGTAGGCCATGCAGGGGATTCCCAGCCGCTCGCACATCAGCACCAAGGCGACCACGCAGCCGAGGGCGTCTCCGTCGGGAGCTTCATGCGAAACTGCCAGCACGCGTCGTTCGTTCCGCAGCCTGTCGGCCACCTCGGCCACCGTCACGGCCCTGGGTGCGGCAGGGGCGGTCATGCCTGTCGCTCCGGTTTCGGCTTGGCCGGGCTGCCCGCCTCGTCCGCAGCCGTGCCGCTCTCTGCCTTCGGCCCGCCGGCCGCGGTCAGGCCGGACGCCCCGCTCGACCTCAGGATGGCCTGGATGCGCATCCCCTGGTCGATGCTGCCGTCGTACACGAATTCCAGGGTGGGCGTGCGCTTGAGGTGCAGTTCGTCGCTTATGAGCCTTTGCAGATAGGCGCGCGCCGCCTGCAGGCCCTGAAGCGTGGCGTCCTTCTCGGCCTGCTTTCCGTACACCGAGTAGAAGACCTTGGCGTGCGACAGGTCGGCGACGGTGTCGACCCCGGTGAGCGTGACGAAACCGATCCTGGGGTCTTTCAGCTCTTGGCTGAGAGCCGTCCCGATGATCTCTTTGATCGCCTCGTTCACCCGGCGCATGCGATAGGAGTCGGCCTCACGCATCCACTTCCACCACCTCGGTGCTGCAGGAGGTCAGCACCCACTCTTGAGAATCGAGATACATCCGCAGTCTCTCCAAAGCCGCCTCGAGGACCTGAGCATCCGACGACGCCACCGCCAGCACGATCCGAGAGCGTTGCCAGAGGTCCTGATGGCCCACTTCGGCGAAGGAAGCACCCTGGCGCCGCGCGACATGGTCTCGGATCCGCCGGAGGTACATGCGCTTGTCCTTCAAGGAATCGCCCTCCGGAAAATGAAGTTCGGCCGAGAGGATTCCGACGTAGCCCCTGTCGTTCCTAGTGGGTACGAGCGACTTCCTTGATCTCGTAGGCCTCTATCACATCGCCTTCGCGGACGTCGTCATAGCCGTCCAGATGCAGACCGCACTCATATCCGGCGAGGACCTCCCGTACATCGTCGGCGAACCGCTTGAGCGAACCGATGGTGCCCTCGTGAATGATGCTGCCGTCACGGACCAGCCGGACCTTGGCCGAGCGGACGATCTTGCCGGTGAGCACGTAGCAGCCGGCGATGGTGCCGATGCGAGAAGCCCGGAACACTTGTCGCACCTCGGCCGTGCCCAGCTCCTCCTCCACCTGTTCAGGTTCGAGCAACCCTACCAAGGCCGCCTCGACATCCTCGATGGCCTTGTAGATCACCCGGTAGGTGCGCACATCCACCTGCTCCTGTTCGGCCAAGGCCTTGGCCGCCACCGAGGGCCGTACGTTGAAGCCGATGACGACGGCCTTCGAGGCTGAAGCAAGCATGATGTCGGATTCGTTGATGCCGCCCACGCCCGCGAAGACGATCTCCACCTTGACTTCCGGGTGGCTGATGTTGCGAAGCGCCTCTTCCAACGCCTCCACCGAGCCCCCCACGTCTCCCTTGACCACCAGAGGCAGCTCCTTCACCCGGCCTTCCTTGAGGCGGCGATAGAACTCGTCCAGGCTGCTGGCGCCGCCACGGCTCCTGGCCAATTGCTCCTGGCGCAGGCGGGCGGTGCGCTGCTCCGCCTTCTGCCTGGCCTCGCGCTCATCGCCCACCACCATGACGAAATCACCGGCGGCCGGGAGGGTGTTGAAGCCAAGGATCTGCGCCGGCACCGAGGGCCCGGCCTTGGTCAGCGCGGCTCCTGTGAAGTCGAACATGGCTTTGACCTTGCCGTAGGCTTCGCCGCTCACCACAGCGTCGCCCACCCGCAAGGTGCCCCGCTGGACCAGGATCGTCGCCACCGGACCCCGGCCCACATCGAGCTGAGCCTCGATGACCACGCCCGAAGCCGAGGCCTTGGCGTTGGCCTTCAGCTCCTGCACTTCGGCCACCAGTAGGATCATGTCCATGAGTTCGTCAAGGTTCAGCCGCTGCTTGGCCGAGACCTCCACAGTCACAGTGTCGCCCCCCCAGGCCTCCGGGACGAGGCCCTGGTCGGAAAGCTGCTTCTTCACCAGATCGGGATTGGCGTCGGGCAGGTCCATCTTGTTGATGGCCACGATGATAGGCACCTCAGCCGCCCGGGCGTGACTGATGGCCTCCAGCGTCTGCGGCATGACCCCATCGTTGGCGGCGACCACGATGACCGCGATGTCGGTGGACTTGGCGCCCCGTGCCCGCATGGCGGTGAAGGCCTCATGCCCCGGGGTGTCGAGGAAGGTGACCTTCTTGTCGTTGTGGGTAACCTGATAGGCCCCGATATGCTGGGTGATGCCACCGGCCTCCGACTTGACCACCTCGGTCTCCCGGATGGCGTCGAGCAGTGAGGTCTTGCCGTGATCGACGTGCCCCATGATCGTGACCACCGGAGCGCGGGGCGTTAGGTCGGCCGGGTCGTCGACGAACTGGTCGAGCCCCTCTTTCTCTTCCTCAGCGTGCTCGATCTCCACCTTGCGCTCGAACTCTTCGGCCAAGATGACGATGGCGTCATCGGACAGCGACTGGGTGATGGTGACCATCTCTCCCAGTTTGAGCAAGGTCTTGATCAGCTCGCCGGCGCTCAGCTCAAGGGCCTCACTCAGGTCCTTGACGCTCGCCCCGCTCTTGACCTTCACCGGCGATTCCGTCCCTGGAGGCGCCTTCTTCTTGGCCACCAGTTTCTCGGCCTCCACCACCGGCCCGCCTCGGCGGTCACGCGGGCCGCCCCGGACGCCCTTGCGGCTGGCCTGGGAGTCGATGATCACCCGGCGTTTGGCCGGCTTGTCATCGCCCCTGCGGACCCGGGAGGGTGCGCCCGTCCGCCCCGGCACCACGGGCAGGGCGGGGTCCACCGCCTCGGCCCAGACGTCGGGCGCCGGCGCTTCCAACCCGCGCCCGGAGCGGTCACGCCTCTCCAAGGGCTCCCGCACCGGACCAGGGGCCCGGGGAGGCCGCCCTCCGACCGGCGGAAGCGGTCGCGGACCTACTCCGTGTGTGGGCGGCGGCGAGCCCGGCGCCGGCGGCCGAGGCGGCGCGGCGGCGGCCGCCTTGCGCGCGGCCTCGGCCTTGGCCGCCTTCTCGGCCTGGATGCGGGCGAGTTCCTCTTTGCTCACGACGTTGCCCGAAGGCTTGACGCCCTTGCGCAGCGGGACCCCGGGTCCGACCACGGTCGGCAGGTCTTCGAGCCTGGGTCCCCGGCCGCGCGGCCTGGGCGGTTTGCGCGGTCCCGGTCGTGGCCCCTCCGGCCGGGGGCCTTCGGGACGGCCGGCCGGGGGCCGCGGTCCTCCGGGGCGGTCGGTTTCGGCCGAAACCGGCATGGGCTTTTCTCCCGGCGGGGCGGCGGCACCGCCTACCAGCGGAGGCTCACGCCGCTCACTGGGCGCCTCGGACCCGGCAGGCCTGTCGGCACGGACAGGCGCGGCCGCAGGCGGAGCCGATGCTGCCGGGACTGTGGCGCCCGCGTCCTTGCCGGCTTCGCCACCCTTGGCCGCCACTTTCGCCACGGACTTCTCCGCAACCGGCTTGGCAGCCGCCGGCTCCTTCACCGTGGCCGCCGCAGCCTTCTTAGCGGCTTGAGCAGCCGGGACTTCCGTCGGGGCCGGCACCGAAGGCGCAACCGGGGCCGCTTTGGCGCCGGCCGCTTTCGCTTTCGCCGCAGAGACCGCCTTCGCCGCGAACGCCCGTTCCACGTCGGCCTCTTCGACCGTGGAGACGCTGCTCTTGACATCCAGTCCGGCCGCATGCAGACGATCCAGGACCTCCTGGTTCGTCAGGCCTTTCTCCTTCGCGATGTCATAGACCCGTCTCTTCGTCACCGGACACCCGCCGTTCTCTCGCTCGCCCTATCGCTCAGCCTCTGCCACGCGTATCGCCGCCCGTATCGTCTCTTCGTCGACCACTGCCGGGACGCGAAAGGCTCTGGCCAACGCCCTTCGCTGCAAGGCCCGGTCCAGGCAGGCCTGCCTGGGGCACAGATACGCGCTCCGACCCCGCCGTTCCTTCCCCACAGCGACCGCCACCTTGGCCGGTCCCTCGCCCAGTTCCAGTGTCAGCCTCACCAACTCGCCCTGGGGCGCGCGTCTACCGCAGCCAACACAACGGCGCTCAGGTCTTGCCACCACCCGTCCCCTGGTGCAAACCGCAGTATAGACTGCCGGGCAGCGCAGCGTTAGGGCACCTCTTGCCGCCGCCCGTGGAAGCGTGACAGCGCCCATCCACCACCTGCGGCTCAGGCTCGGCCGGGATATAGACCGACTCCTCCTCGTTCATCTCGGTCTCGGACTTGATGTCGATCTTCCAGCCGGTGAGCCTGTTGGCCAGGCGGGCGTTCTGCCCTTCCTTGCCGATGGCCAGGGACCGCTGGTCGTCGGGGACCACGACGGTGGCTTCCTTCTGCTCGTCGTCGAGGATGACCTCGCGCACCCGCGCCGGGGAAAGCGACTTGGCCACGAAACGGGCGGGCTCGTCATCGAAGGGGATGATGTCGATCTTCTCGCCCCGCAGTTCAGACACCACCATGCGCACCCGCGAGCCACGCGGTCCCACGCAGGCCCCCACCGGGTCGACCCCGTCGCTGTGCGAGACCACCGAGATCTTGGAGCGATAGCCCGGCTCGCGCGCCACCCCCACGATCTCCACCAGCCCGTCGGCGATCTCGGGCACTTCAAGTTCGAACAGGCGCCGGACCAGGTCTTCGCTCCGCCGGGACAGGATAATGGGCGGCTCTTTGGGGTTCTGGGAGACCTCCTTGATGACCGCCTTCAGGCGCATGCCGTGCTCATAGCGCTCGGTGGGCACCTGCTCGCTCTTGGGCAGGCGCGCCTCCACCCGCCCCAGGTCGACCAGCGTGTAGCGGCTGTCTGACTGCTGCACGATGCCGGTGACGATCTCCCCGATGCGCCGGGAATACTCCTCGAACACGATGCCCTGCTCCGCCTCACGGATGCGCTGATAGATGACCTGCTTGGCCGTCTGGGCGGCGATGCGGCCGAAGTCCTCCGGGGTGATCTCCCGCCTCTCGGCCAGAGAGGTGTCGATCTCGGTCTCTTCGTCGGCCACAGCCGGCTCCTGCCCGGGCGGAAAGACAAGCTCGTACACGTGGATCTCCCCGGTCTCCCGGTCGATCCGCACCTCAGAGAAGGGGACCGCGTGGGCCGTCTTCTGGTAGGCGGAATGGAGGGCGTCCTCCAACGCCTCGATGAGCACGTCGAAGGGAATGTTCTTCTCTTTCTCGATCTGGCGAAGCGCTTCGATCGTCTCCCTGTTCATCCCCTTCCCCCTATCTGAACTCGTATACCAGGTGGGCGCTGGCGATCTCTTCCAGCGGGATCCGCGCTTGGCGCCCCGATTCTTGTATCACTATCGCCTCCTCGGCGACTTCCAGCAGGATGCCCTGCCAGACCTTGCTGCCTTCCACCGGCGTCCGTGTCCTCACATGGACCAGCTTGCCCACCTGGGCCTCAAAGTGGCTGCGCTTGCGCAGCGGCCGCTCGATGCCCGGCGAGCTGACCTCCAAGGTGTAGGCGCCGTCGATGATGTCCGCCTCGTCCAAAGCCGCGCCCACCACCCCTGAAACCCGGGCGCACAGGTCGTGAGTGACCCCGTCCGGGTGGTCGATGAAGAGGCGAAGCACCCTGTGTCTGCGGTTGCCCACCTCCTCGAAGACCACCAGCTCGACATCCTCGACCTGGCGGCCGATGACCTCTTGGAACCAGCCCTCTGTCAGCCCCAACGCGTGCTACCTCAAGTAAAACAAAAGTGGGCCCATCCGCACCCACTTTGCTGAAACAGCCTGGCTTTGATTTGCCGCGTGATTATAGCACGGGGCCGGCTCGGTTCACAACGAAAGCCGCTATCGCTTAAGGAAGCAAGGCGCCTATCGGGCCGCTTCCCACACCCGGCGGACGTGCGCTGGGCATCCCACCACCGAGACCTCCTCCCGGTCGCCGCCGATGCGAGGCTCGACCTCCACCATGCCGGCCGCCGCCTTCTTGCCCACCGTCACCCGCACCGGGCAGCCGATCAGCTCCGCGTCGGCGAACTTCGACCCGGCGCGCTCATCCCGATCGTCCCACAGCACGGCCCACCCCTCGCTCTCGAGACCGTCGTGGATGCCCCGGGCCACCTCCGCCTGCGCTTCGTCCTTGGCCTGCACCTGCACCAGATGGACGTCGAAGGGAGCGATGGCCTTGGGCCACACGATGCCGCGATCGTCGTGACCCTGCTCGACTGCGGCCGCGGCGATGCGGGCCGGACCGATGCCGTACGAGCCCATGACCAGGGGGCGTTCCCGCCCGTCCTCGTCGAGCACGGTGGCCCCCAGGGGCCTGGAGTACTTGGTCCCTAACTTGAAGATGTTACCCACCTCGATCATCTGATGTATGGCCAGGGGGGCGCCGCACTCAGGGCAGCCGTCCTCCTCCTGGGCCTCACGCAGGTCGGCGTATTCGGGCTCGAAATCGCGGCCCACCACCACCCCCCGGAGGTGGGTGTGGGGTTTGTTGGCGCCCGCCGCGTACTCGCGCGGGCCGCCGGGACCACGACAGTCCAGGGCCGCGTCGGCGATCAGACGAATACCCCTTTCCTTCAAACCCACAGGGCCGACGAACCCCACCTCCACCCCGGTGGCGACTAGGACCTCCTCCGGATGGGCCGGGCGGACGTCGGCCCCCAGATAGCGGGCCAACTTACTCTCGTGCAGGTCGTGGTCGCCGCGCAGGAGCGCGACCACCGCTCTGTCTTCGGCCATGTACACCAGGGCCTTGATGAGCTCATACGGCTGGAGGCCCAGGAACTCCGACACCTCGGCTATGGTGCGGCGTTCAGGGGTGGACACCTCCTGCGGACCCCGGCCGCCCCCGGCTTCCGGCCCATCCTGCCCGGCCGGGAACCGCGCCAGCGACCGGGCCAACTCGACGTTGGCCCCATATCCGCACGACGCACACACGGCCACCCGGTCCTCTCCCGCCGCAGAGGGGGCCATGTACTCGTGAGCCTGCGCTCCACCCATGAAGCCGCTGTCGCTTTCCACCCGCAGGAACTCCAAGCCACAGCGGGCGAAGATACGGTCGTAGGCCCCGATGTGCTTCTGGTAGCTGACGTCGAGGCCGGCTTCGTCGAGGTCGAAAGAGTAGGAGTCCTTCATGAGGAACTCCCGCACCCTGAGCACGCCGCCCTTGGGTCTGGGTTCATCGCGGAACTTCAGCTGCAACTGGTACCAGATCTGGGGAAGATCGCGGTAGGAGCGGAGCTCGCGCGAGGCGAGCCAGGCGAAAACCTCCTCGTGGGTCATGGCCAGCACCATGTCCCGTCCGCCCCGGTCTTTGAGGCGGAACATCTCCTGTCCGATGGTGTTGTAACGCCCACTGGCCTGCCACACATCGGCCGGATGCAGGGTAGGCATGGAGAGCTCCACCGCGCCGATGGCGTCCATCTCCTCCCGGATGATGCGGCAGATGCGCTGCATGACCCGCCAACCCAGGGGGAGCATCACGTAGATGCCGGAGGCGAACTGGCGGACGAACCCTCCCCGGATCATCAGCTTGTGGCTGACAGCCTCGGCGTCGGCCGGATCCTCTTTGACGGTGGGCATGAACAGGGCAGTCGCCCTCATCGATTCCTCCTCGGACTCTACAGCGCGACGGCGGCGCGGGGCGAAGCCCGCCCGCCCCCAGACAGCCTAGTAGTCTAGCAGCCCTGCGGGGCCAGAACCGCTGCGACCGCTGGAACCAGCTTCGCCGGCCCACCCGGCCCGGCGGGCGGCGATCTCCTCGAACAAGGCTTCGACCAAGGCCGCTTGCGGCACCTTGCGCACCGGCCGTCCTTGGGCGAAGACCACGCCCTCGCCCTCACCACCGGCGATGCCGAAGTCGGCTCTCCGCGCCTCCCCCGGTCCGTTCACCACGCAGCCCATGACCGCCACCTCCAGGTCCAGCCCCTCCTCCCGCAGGCGCCGCTCCACCTCCAAGGCGAGCGGCTCCAGGTCGATGCGGGTCCTCCCACAGGTGGGACAGGAGATGACCCGAGGCCCGGCGGCGGCCAGTCCCAGCGTGCGCAGGATCTCGAACCCCACCCGCACCTCCTCCACGGGGTCCCCGGTCAGAGAGACGCGGATGGTGTCACCGATGCCCTCGGCCAAGAGGATCCCCAGGGCTACGGCGCTGCGGATCGTGCCCGCCCAGCGAGTCCCGGCCTCCGTCACTCCCAGGTGCAGGGGGTAGGGGACGCGCCGGGCCAGGAGCCGGTTGGCCGCAATCGTCACCAGAGGGGACGAAGACTTGGCCGACACCTTGATCCGGTCGAAACCGAACCCCTCCAGCAGCGCGCAGTTGCGCACCGCCGACTCCACCAGAGCCGCGGCGGGGTCTTCTTCCTCCAACTCTCTGAGGTCCCTCTGCAGCGACCCGCTGTTGACTCCCACCCTGATGACGGCACCCACCTCTTGGGCCGCCTCCACCACGGCCCGCACTTGGTCGGGGCCGCCAATGTTACCCGGGTTGATACGCACGCCCGCCACCCCGGCCTGCAAAGCCCTCACAGCCAGGCGGTGATCGAAGTGGACGTCCGCCACCAATGGCACAGGCGACTCGGCCACCAGGTCCCGCACCGTCCGCGCCGCCGCCTCGTCGGGCACGGCGACCCGCACAACTCCCGCACCGGCCGTGGCCAGAGCCCGGATCTGCCCCAGGGTGGCCTCGACGTCGTCGGAGCGCGTGTTGGTCATCGACTGGACGACCACCGGAGCCCCCCCGCCGACGGGGACGCCGCCCAGATTCACCTGTAGCCGGCTGGCCATACTTGGTGAGCGCTACCCGCCGAAGATGCGCCCGATGTCGTTCCCGGTGGCGACGATGAAGAGGAGCGCGAAGATGAACAACCCCACCATCGACACCCGCTCGAACACTCTCAGGGAGATGCTTCTGCCCCGCACCCGTTCGATGATGCTGAAAAGCGCGTGCCCACCGTCCAGAGGCAGCAGCGGCAGCATGTTGAGGATGGCCAGGTTGACGCTGATCAGGGCCAGGAGCATCAGGTAGTACCCGCCCTGGAAGGCCTCGCTGGACAGTTGGATGATCCCTACCGGGCCGGCCAGCCCTTGTTCCCCTGTGACCGGCACCTGTCCGGTGAACATCATCTTAATGCCCCGGAAGATGAGGGTGGCCATGTCGCCCACGGTGCGCATGGCATAGCGCCAGGCCCCTGCCACTCCCAGGTCTTTCTGCTCAGCCGAGGGCTGTACTCCCAGGAAGCCGGTGCCGTCCTCCTGCTCTTCCAGCGTCGCCGTCAGCTCGAGCCGGGCCCCGTCGCGCTCCACCGTCACTACTACCTGGTCATTCGGGTGGGTGAGGATCTCCGTGCGCACCGCCTCCCAATCTCCGGTCTCCTTGCCGTTGATGGCCACGATGGTATCCCCCGGCTGCACCCCGGCCGCGGCAGCCGGGGTGCCGGCCTCCACCTGTTCTATGGTCGTGCTGACGACAGTCTCTCCCTGGCTCAGCCCCACGATGAACACCAGGATCACGGCCACCACCAGGTTCATGGTGACCCCCGCGACGATGAAGAAGAGCTTGTGCCAGAAGGGGTGCGCGTAGTAACGGCGCTCGAGCGGCGTGGCGGCGATCTCAGCGGCGGAGATGGCCCGGGGTCCGGCCAGGCGTTCTTCGGGGTCCCGCGGCCGCCGGGCACTGCCGGCCGTCCCGGCCTCGTAGAGGTCGGCGCCGGCCTCTTGCTCCCTGGCTTCGGCCACCCGGGCTTCGAACTCCTCCCTGTGCATGCCCGTCACCCGGACATACCCACCCAGGGGGAGGATGGAGATTCCGTAGATAGTCTCTCCGACCCGGCGGCTCCAGATATAGCGGCCGAATCCGAGGCTAAACTCCTCCACTCGCATCCCCGTGGCCTTGGCCACGATGAAGTGCCCGAACTCATGGGCGAGGATGAGAAAGCCCAGACCCACGATGGCTACTATCACTCCGATCACACTAAGCATGCTGCCTCACTTCAGGCCCACCTTCAGACAGGCCCGCTCCGCGGTGCGTCTTGCCCAGGCATCGACGGCGACCGCCTCGGCATAGGTTCCTATGGATCCCGTATCGGCCGATGCGAGCACCCTCTCCACCACTTCGCCTATACCCAGGAAGGGCACCTCACCACGCAAGAATGCCTTCACCGCCACTTCGTTGGCCGCGTTCAGCGCACACGTGGCCCGGTCGCCCCCAGCCCCCGCTTCCCGGGACAGGCGCACGGCGGGGAAGGTGGCATCGTCGACCGCCTCGAAATCCAGTCTCACCCCCTGGGTGAGGTCCAGGGCCGGAGCGGCCAGGGGCGGCCGTTCCGGATAGTGGAGGGCGTATGCGATAGGCACCCGCATGTCGGGCAGGCCCAGATGAGCTAGGAACGCCCCATCCACCAGCCCCACCAAGGCATGGACGAGCGATTGCCGGTGGACCACCACCTTGATCCGGTCATACGGGAACCCGAACAGGTGGTGCGCCTCGATCACCTCCAGGCCTTTGTTCATCAAGGTGGCCGAATCGACGGTGATCTTCTCCCCCATCGACCAGGTGGGATGGGCCAGGGCCTGCTCCCGGGTGGCCGAGCGCAGACGGTCACGGCTCTCCCCTCGGAAAGGGCCGCCCGAAGCTGTGATGACCAAGGAGTCGACCGCCCGCGTGCCGGCAGCCGCCACCAATTGGAACAGAGCGGAATGTTCGGAATCCACCGGCAGGATGGCCGCCCCCCGGCGGGCGGCGGTGCCGGTGACTAGAGACCCCGCGCAGACGAGGCTCTCCTTGTTGGCCAAGGCCAAAACCCTTCCCTGCTCCAGGGCCGCCAGGGACGATTCCAGGCCGGCGAACCCGACGATGGCGTTGAGGACGACGTCGGCCTCGACCTCGCTCACCAGGCGGGCCGCCGCCGCCGGGCCGCTCCTCACCCGGAGTTCCGGGTACAGCGCGGCCGGAAGCCCGGTGGCGGCCCGTTCGTCGGCGATAGCCACGTCGTCCACCCGCAGCGACACCGCCTGTTCGATGAGCAGGCTGACGTTCTTGTCACAGGACAGACCCACCACGCGCAACTCCCGGCTGGCGGCCACCACCTGGAGGGCCTGGACCCCGATGGAGCCCGTGGCTCCCAGAACGATGACGCGCTTCATCCGACGGTGTCACCCAGAAGAGCAAGGGCCGACCAGTAGGTGACGAAGCCCGCGAAGAGCACGGCGTCGAAGCGATCCAGAATGCCCCCGTGCCCGGGCAGGATGGTGCCGGAGTCCTTCACCCGGAAATCGCGTTTGACCGCCGATTCGAACAGGTCGCCCCACTGGCCCACGATCCCGATGACCAGGCCCAAGATGACGGCGTCGCTCCAGTCCAGCCAGGGAGAGTAGATCTTCACCAGCAGAGCCGCCACCACCGACCCCACGATGCCCCCGATGGCTCCCTCCACCGTCTTCTTGGGCGAGATGCGGGGTGCCATCCGGTGCCTGCCCACCGCCCGGCCCACGAAATAGGCGAATGTGTCGTTCACCATGGTGCAGGCGAGCAGGAGGATGGTCAGCTCCATCCCGTGCTCCAGTTCCCGCACCAGCAGGACATAAGCGAATCCCGCCCCCACCCAGATCACCCCGAAGGCGGTGACGGCCATCCTGCCCACCAGGTGGGCGCCGAGCTCGCCGCCAAGCGACCAGAAGAAGCTGAGGACCACCAGCACCGAGAAACCGATCAGGATGCCCTGCTGGCCGAGGAAGTACGACCCCACCAGCACGGCCAACCCGGCGACATAACCTACCAGCAGGTTGGGCTTGTACGGCCTCAGCAACCGGTAGTACTCGTGCAGGCCGAGGACGGTCAGGACGACCGCCAGACCCAGCAGATAGTAGCCACCCAGGATGATCGCCGCCAGCCCGATGGGGATGCCCACGATGGCGACCAAGACCCGCTGCTTAAGCATCGGACTCCTCACGGCGCCGGCCGAACCGGCGCTCCCGTGCCGAGTAATCATCGAGGGCGCGCTTGAACTCGGCCTCGTCGAAATCCGGCCACAGTCTCTCGGAGAAGTACAGTTCTGAGTACGCGGACTGCCAAAGGAGGAAGTTCGACAGCCGCTTCTCCCCAGAGGTACGGATGACAAGGTCGGGATCGCGCATGAGGGGTGAGTGGAGATTGGCGGCGATGTCGGCCTCGGTCACCGCCCCCGGGTCGGTCCCGGCGGCGACGGCCTTGCGGAAGGCATCGACTATCTCCCGCCGCCCCCCATAGTTGAAGGCGATGAAGAGGATCATCCTGCCGTTGCCGGCCGTCAGCGCCTCCGCCCACTCCATCTTGGCCAGCAGGTCAGGGCTCAGCCCTTCCCGGCGGCCCACGAAGACCACGCGGCAGTCGTTCCGGTGAAGGGTCGGGACTTCCGACTCGATCATCTCGGCGTGCAGTCGCATGAGCTCTTCCACCTCGTCGGCCGGACGATTCCAGTTCTCGGTCGAGAAGGAATAGAAGGTCAGCTGGCCGACGCCGAAGTCGCGGGAGGCTTGGATTATGCGGCGCACCGCCTGCACCCCGGCTCGGTGGCCGGCGCTCACCGGCAGCCGGCGGCGGCGGGCCCAACGGCCGTTGCCGTCCATGATGATGGCGACGTGGTAGGGGACTGTCCTCGGGGTACCGTCGCCGTCTCCCGCGGGAGTACCGCGCCCGCGCCGGCGCCGAAACGGCCTGAGCCAGTCGCTCGCGCTCACATCAGATCTCGAGGATCTCCTCTTCCTTGTGATGGAGGAGGTCGTTGATCTTCTCGATGAATCCGTCGGTGAGCTTCTGGACCTCTTCTTCCGCCCGCTTCTCGTCGTCTTCCGAGACCTCGCCCTCCTTCTTGAACTCCTTGAGGTCTTGAATCACGTCGCGGCGAACGTTCCGCACCGCGATGCGGGCGTCTTCGGCCATGTTTCTGACCAGTCTGACCAGGTCTTTTCTGCGCTCAGCGGTCAACGTGGGGATGTTGAGGCGGATGACGGTGCCGTCGGTGTTGGGTGTCAGAGCCAGGTCGGACTCCTGGATGGCGCGGACCACCGCGTTGACCGCACCTTTGTCATAGACGGTGATGGAGATGGTCCGCGGGTCGGGTGTGGCCAGATTGGCAAGCTGTTTGAGCGGCGTCTTGGCCCCGTAGTAGTCCACGTGGATGCGGTCCAGCAGCCCGGTGGAGGCACGCCCGGTCCGTACCGTGTTGAACTCGCTGCGCAGCGCTTCCACCGCGCTTTCCATGCGGCGCCTGCCGTCGGCGACCGACTCGCGGATCATGCCCTCCCCCTTTCGTCTGCACCGTTGGTGACGATCGTCCCCACCCGTTCCCCTCTGATGACGCGGCGGATATTCTCGGGGACGCTCATATTGAACACCAGTATCGGCAGGTCGTTGTCCATGCACAACGAGAACGCCGTCGAATCCATGACCTTGAGACCCCGCTCCAGCGCCTCCCGATGGGTGATGCGCTCGATGAGCTTGGCGTTCGGGTCGAGGGCGGGATCGGCATCATAGATCCCGTCGTACTTCTTCTTGGCCATCAGCAGGCACTCGGCCCCGATCTCGAGGGCCCGCAGCGCGGCCGCCGTGTCGGTGCTGAAGAACGGGTTCCCAGTCCCAGCCGCGAAGATGACCACCCTGCCCTTCTCCAGATGCCGGATGGCCCGGCCCCTGATGTACGGCTCGCAGATCTCCTGCATATGGATGGCCGACAACACCCGGCAGTCGGTGGAGAGTTTACGCAACGCGTCCTGGAGGGCCATGCAGTTCATCACCGTGGCCAGCATGCCCATGTAGTCGGCCGTGGCTCGGTCGATGCCCTGAGAGGCTCCGGAAACCCCGCGGAAGATGTTGCCCGCCCCCACCACCACGGCGACTTCGGTGCCGCCGTCCACCACCTTGCTGATCTCGAGGGCTATCGCCCGCAGCCGCTCGGGATCGATGCCGTACTCCCGGTCCCCCATGAGGGCTTCGCCGCTCAGCTTCAGCAGGACCCTCTTGCACGCCGGTTGTGGAGCCATATCTCCTCGCTTCGGCTCTCCCTCGCGGCGCCGCCGACGCCCCGAGGCTTCGGTGGATGGAAAGGATGCTTCTTCAGGCCACCTCGTCGCCCACGCGAAAACGCGCGAACCGTCTGATCTCGATGTTCTCTCCGACCTTGGCCACGAGCTCACGCCGGAGTTCATCGATACTCTTTTCCGGGTCTTTGACGAAGGCCTGCTCCATGAGGACGACGTCGGTGAACCACTTGTTGAGCTTGCCCTCGGCGATCTTCGCGACGACGGGGTCGGGCTTACCCGAAGCCTTGGCCTGCGCCGCGTAGATCTCCATCTCGGCAGCTTTGGCCTCCTCGGGGATGTCGTCCCGCGTCACCCAGATGGGGCTGGCGGCCGCTATGTGCATGGCCACGTCGTGGACGAAGGCCTTGAAATCGTCGTTGCGGGCCACGAAATCGGTCTCGCAGTCGACCTCCACCAGCACACCCACTTTGGCGCCGGGATGGATGTAGTAATCGACGATACCTTCGTTGGTCGCCCGTGATGAGTTCTTGTCGGCGGTGGCCATCCCCTTCTTCCGGAGGATCTTGAGGGCCTCGTCCATGTCACCCTGCGCCTCGGTCAGAGCCATCTTGCAATCCATGATCCCGGCGCCGCAGGCGTCCCGGAGCTTCTTGACCAACGTAGCATCAACACTCATCACGTGCCTCCATCGAGAGGAAAATCGTTCACTGTACCGTCATGGCCGCTGCGCGGCCCCGCGCCCGCGCACGGGCGCCCCGCTTCAGGCTTCCTGCCCCTCAGGTCGCCCCTCCGTGGCCGGCACTTCGGCCGGTGTCGCTCCGGCCGCGGCCTCGGCCACAGTCGCAGCCTCGGTCGTAGCCACGGGCTCGGCCGCAGCCACAGTCGCGGCGACTCCTGCTTCGACCTCAGCCGAATCCGCCAGAGGCCCAGGAGCGGGCGCGGGCTTCGCCGCCGGCGGGCGCCGCGCCGGCGCCGGCCGGCCCTGGGCATCGTCGCGCGCCCCCGCCCTGGCCGTCCCGGTCTGGCGCCCTCCGGCCGGTCCCCGGCCGGTCGCGCCGCCACGGGCCTCCCCCCCTGCCCGCGGCCCCCGGGGTCCGCGGGAGCGGTAGTCACCCGCACCATCGCCCTCTTCGGCCCCGACGGCGCTCCGCGCCCTGGCTTCGGCCGCCTCACGAGCCGCTTCGGCCTGGAAGAAGTCGGACACCTGGAACTTCTGCCGTCCCTCTTCGACCGCGCGGGCCAGGGTCTTGACTATCAGGCTGCACGATCGGATGGCGTCATCGTTGCCGGGGATGAGGTAGTCGACCTCGTCCGGGTCGCAGTTGGTGTCGACCAGGCCGATGAGCGGAAGACCAAGCTTGTTGACTTCTTTGGTGGCGATGGCCTCCCGCTTGGGATCGGCCACGAACACGGCATCGGGCAGACGGGTCATGGTGCTGACTCCGCCCAGGTTGATCTCCAGCTTCTCCAGCTCGCGCTCCATACCCATGCGCTCCTTGGTGGGAAGCAGGCTGAGCTGCCCCTCCTCCTTGAGCTTGCGCAACTCATGCATGCGTTGGATGCGCTGCTCGATGGTGGTGAAGTTCGTCAGCAAACCGCCCAGCCACCGGTGCGACACATAGGGCATGCCCACGCGGGAGGCCTCCTCCCGGATGACATCTTGGCACTGCTTCTTGGTGCCGACGAACAGGACCGTGCCCCCCCGGCTGGCGATGTTGCGGACGAAGTCGTAGGCACGGTCGAGAAGCACGGTGGTCTGCTGCAGGTCGATGATGTGGATGCCGCCCCGCTCGGTGAAGATGTAGGGTTTCATCTTGGGGTTCCACCGGCGGGTCTGGTGGCCGAAGTGCACTCCCGATTCCAGGAGCTGCTTCATGGAAGCTGCGGGCATGGTGCTACCTCACTCTGGTTTTTGGTCTTTCGCCCTGCCTGAGGGCCGCTCCGGAACCGGTCGCTCGGCACCACCGAGGCGGTGTTTCCCCAGGATCGCTGGTACAGCCGCAGCAGTTTACCACACGGAAGTCCGGGCAAGACGCCCGCCGCATCCCCGTCGCCGCGGCCGGTCCCGCCCCGAGAGCGGCGCGGGGCCACGGAGCCGTTTCACTTGGCCAGGGCCTCGAGATCGAGGTCTTCTTTGATGCGGCCGCGCAACCGGAGGATGGCCTTGGTGTGCAGCTGGGAGACCCGGGACTCGGTCACCCCCAGCACCTCCCCGATCTCCTTCAGCGTGAGGCTCTCGTAGTAGTACAGGCCGATGACGATCTTCTCCCTCTCGGGCAACCTTTGGATGGCGGCGGCGAGGGTCTCCTTGATGGCCTGCACCCGGTAAGCCCGGGAGGGATCGGGAGCGTCCGCATCCTCGAGCGTGTCGATCAGGTTGACCTTGTCCTGGCTGGGGCCGGCGGTCTCCCAGAACTCGTCCAGGGCCACAATGGAGGCGCAACTGATCTGGTTGAGGATGTCGTGGAACTCCTCAACCCCGATCTCGAGTTCGGCGGCGATCTCTTCGTCGGTGGGGGCACGGGTGAGTTGGTTCTCCAGCCGGGTGACGGCAGCCTCGACCTTGCGGGCCCAACTGCGGACGGAGCGGGGTACCCAGTCCAGGGCCCGCAACTCGTCGATGATGGATCCCTTGATGCGGGAGATGGCGTAGGTCTCGAACTTGATGGAGCGCGACGGATCGAAGCGCTCAAGCGCTCCGATCAGGCCGAGAAGCCCATACGACACCAGGTCGGCCTCCTCGATGTGGGCGGGCAGGCCGCTGCTCATGCGACCGGCCACGTACTTGACCAACGGCGAATAGGCCAGGATGAGCTGATCGCGGGCCCGGGGGTCGTTCTCCTCCTTGTAGCGGCGCCAGGCCTCGGCGATGTCCTGCTGTTTGGCCGGATCGATGATCATGGCACCTGCCGTCAGGCCCTCGGATGAGCCTTGCGATAGGTCTTGCGCAGATGAGCCGCCGAAACATGAGTGTAAACCTGGGTGGTGCTGAGCGAGGAATGGCCCAGCATCTCCTGGATGACGCGCAGGTCGGCCCCCCCTTCGAGCAGGTGAGTGGCGAATGAGTGGCGCAGGGTGTGGGGAGAGGTCCCTCCCGGCACACCCGCTCGGGCCAGATGCCGGGACAGCCGTCGCTGCACATCCGACGGCGACAATGGGCGGCCGCTGCGGCTTAGAAATAGGTGGTCGTCGGGCCGGGCTTCTTTGGACAACCGAGGTCGCCCCTCCCGTACATAGCGTTCCAGCGCGGCCAGCGCGGCCTCGCCCACAGGTATCACCCGCACCTTCCGCCCTTTGCCCTTGACGCGCACTTCCCGTGATCCCGGGGCCAAGTCCCGAAGCCGCAGATCAAGCACTTCCCGGCAGCGCAGCCCCGACGAGTATATCAACTCGAACAGGGCCCTATCCCGCAGCTCGAGAGGCCGGCTGCCACCCATGGAGTCCAGCAGCGAGGCGGTCTGGTCCGGCGTCAACACCTGCGGCAGACGGCGGGGGATCTTGGGTGAAGGCACACCGGCGGCAGGACTGGCCTGGAGTAGGCCGCCTTCTTCACAGGACCGTAGGAAGCTCCGGACCACCGAGAGTTTGCGCGCGACCGTGCTACGGGCGAGCGCCCGTGCCGGCGCCCTCCCCCCGGGGACACCCCTCGACGCCTCTGCCCGAGCCCGTCCTGAGATATCGAGACATCCGTCAGGGTCGGACAGCGCCGCCGCGAAATCCATGATGTCCCGCCGGGAGATCGCCGCCACGCCGGCCACGTGCCGGGCGGCCAGAAAGCCGGCGAACTGCCGCAGGTCCCGGGCCGAAGCCTCGATGGTGCGGATGCTGTAGTCGGCCGCCACCAGCCCGCGCAGGAACCCCGCGATGGCCTGCTCGATCTCCATCGCCCCCAAGGATGCTGTGGTCTCGTCCGCTTCTCGCGTCGTGCTGCCCACCAACCGATACAGTTCAAGGTGCTCGTATGAAGAGCCCGGGCCCCGCTCGCGTCACCAGACCGGCCAGTTCCAGCTCGGCCAGGGCGGCCGCCACGCACCTGGCCGTCATCCCGGTGCGGTCCACCAGACCATCCACCGAGGTGGCACCCGCCGCGACGCAGCGCAGGATCGCCTCTTTTTCGCCGCCGGCCGGCTCCGCGAGGGCGCCCGGCCCGGCTGCGCCCGGTCCGGGCGCGGCGGCCGTGAGGGGCTTTGTTCTCTCTCCCCTTTCCATTCTTGTCAGGTGAAAGAAGTCCTCCACCGTCCACCGAGGGTCGATGGCGGGAAAGGCGCCTTCGTACAACAGCAGGTTGCACCCCCGGTGATTGTCGACACCGATCGGGCCGGGCACTACGAACACAGGGCGGCCCAGCGCCGCGGCCTCCCCCGCCGTCTGCATCGCCCCGCTGGTGACAGAGCCCTCCACCACCAGCACGGCGTCCGCCAGCGCCGCCAGCAGCCGGTTGCGTTGGGGGAAGGTCCAGCGGGAAGGGGGGCAACCCGGCGGCAACTCGCTGAGTATGGCTCCGGTGCCGGCGATGGCCTCATAGAGCGCCCGGTGCCGGCGTGGGTAGACGACGTCGGCGCCGCAGCCGAGCACGGCTACCGTGGGCCCGCCGGCGGAGAGGGCGGCCTGATGGGACCTGCCGTCGATGCCAAGGGCCAATCCGCTGATGACGACGACCCCGGCGCGCGCGAAGGCCTCGGTGAACGCGTCGGCAGCCCGCAGACCGTAGGGGGTGGCCTTACGCGTCCCCACGATCGTGATCCTGGGCGAGCTCCGCAGCACGCTCAGGCTGGCTTCACCGGCCCGGGCGAACAGTCCCGCCGGTGGGTAGGTGAGGTGGGCGAGGGCGGAAGGATAGAAGAGGCTGCCATAGGGGATGAAGCGAAGACCCGCCGCCGCCAGAGTCTCCAGGGCCTGTCCGGGCGAGAAAGCCCGGCGCACCTCGACGAAGCGCGACGCGGCCCGGCGGTCCATCTGCCAGTCCTTTAGACTTGCCACCCCGGCGGTCCACAACTCTTCGAGCCCGACCCTCCCCAGCAGGCGCAGGACCGAGTGGGAGCCAGACTGCACGGTCCATGCTAGTCCCAGAGCGGCCAGATAGCCGGAGCTCCCGGGCCCCAGGTCTTCGCTCTCGCCGCTCATCAACCCAGAACCGCCCGGCGCTGGTCCAGCCGCAACGACAAGGCCTCGGCGACGTGCTCAGGGCCCACCTCGAGAAGTCCGTCCAGGTCAGCGATCGTCCGCGCCAGCTGCATGGTGCGCACGTAGGCCCGCCCGCTCATCCCGTCCCGCACCAGAGCGCTCCGCAGCAAGGACAAAGCCTCCGGTCGCAGCTCCGCATGACTCTCCGGCCCTCCGCTGCCGGCACCGTGCGCGCGCGAGCGCCGCTTCCTCTCCTCCCGAAAGGCCACAGCCGCCGTCACCCGTTCCCGTACCTGGGCGGAGGTCTCGGACCGGCCGGCCTCATCCAAAGCCGTGAGTGTCAGCGGCGGGACCTCGATCAGCGCGTCGATGCGGTCGAGAAGCGGACCGCTCACCCGTGACCGGTAGCGTTCCACGGCATGACCGGGGCAGCGGCAGGCTTTGTCCGGATGTCCCAGGTATCCACAGGGGCAGGGATTCATGGCCGCCACCAGGGTGCAGGCGGCCGGGAAAGCCAGCGCCCCGTTTCGTCGCGAGATGACCACCCTCCCCTCCTCCAGCGGTTCCCGCAGGGCCTCGAGCGCGTCCCGGGCGAACTCGGGGAACTCGTCCAGAAACAGTACCCCTTTGTGGGCGAGGCTGACTTCCCCCGGGCGCAGCGACACACCCCCTCCCACGAGCGCGGCCCGGGACGCGGTGTGGTGAGGAGCGCGGAACGGCCGCCGCCCGATCAAGCCCTCTTGCAAGGAGTGGTAGCCCGCGGCGCTCCAGACGCGGGTGACGTCGACGGCCTCCTCCCTGGCCAGCGGAGGCAGAATGCCGGGCAGCCGCCGCGCCAGCATGGTCTTGCCGGCGCCGGGGGAGCCGACCATGAGCAGGTGGTGACCGCCGGCCGCGACTATCTCCAGGGCGCGTTTGGCGTGATGATGTCCGGCCACCTGGTCGAGGTCCAGGTCCTGCTCTGCGGTCACCGGCAGCGGCCGTCGCGCCCGTAGCCAGCGGTGGCCGCGCTCGATCACGCGTTCCCTGGCGCCCCGGTCCCGGACCACCGCCACCGCCTCCGCCAGGGAGCGCACCCCCGCCACCGGCATGGTGCTGACCGCCGTCGCGGGAGCCAGCCCCTCCACCGCCACGATGAGAAGACCCACGCCGACCTTGCCTGCCGCCTCCGCCACCGAGACCATCCCTCGGGCGGGCCGCACCACCCCGTCGAGAGAGACCTCTCCCACCGCCCCCACCTCCCTGACCGCCTCCGCCGGCAGGTATCCGCAGGCGGCTAGGGTGGCCAGGGCCACCGGCAGATC